>CAJXZB010000028.1 GCA_913063405.1 uncultured Ulvibacter sp. | reverse complement strand
TCTTATTCATATTTTGAGTTAAGCCAACCATTATCATAAAAACTAATTCTACTACCCACTACAAACAACATAGAGCCCATTAATTTATATGTAAATCTTAAACGTAAAGAAAACCTTTTGCGTGTGCGCGATACTTCTTTTATTCGCAACGCCCGCAGAACCACAGATAGTGTCCATCGATACTATTCAGAGTCAAACGACCCTAGATAAGAAAGCCACCATAGCAATTGGTAATCAACTCAAGGAGGGTGCCGGATACAAGACAATTTTTAATGAACAAACTGTATTAGTTGATAGTTTGTTTAAACAGATAGACCTTCAGAGGCAGGAAAACGATGTGTATCGTGATGAGATCGTTCCAGCACTTAAATCGCTAAATAATGAAAAGGACAACGAACTTCGATTTATAAATGAAAAAATGGAACTCAAGGAAGAAAACCATAAAGCGCAGATCAAATCCAAAGGCGGTAACTTCTGGAAGGGAATTGGTTGGGGCGCATTAATAGGTGTTTTGCTAACTGTAATTTACTGTGTTATTTTACGATAAGTTTACGTAATTTAAATTTATTGATTGTAACCAATAGTGTGTCAATAAGATAAAATCAGTTATCGATTGGTTTACACCTAAGGGTCGGGGGTTCGAATCCCTCTGCGCCCACAAAAAAATCCACATCGAAAGATGTGGATTTTTAGTTTTAAGCTCTTTTCGATTCAGTAATGCCTCACTTCTAAATCAAATCCAAAATACGTTCAAGTGCCATACCTCGAGAAGCTTTAATCAGTAAATAGCTGTCTTTTGGCGGATCGCTTTCGATGACTTCTTTTAATTCTTCGAACGTGTTGAACTTCACGATATTGGCATCTGAACTAACGGTCTTGTAGAAATTGTTTCCAATTAAATAAGTTTGTCCTATCTGGTTTTGTTCCAAAAAATCAACAATATTTTGATGTTCAATTTCGGCTTCAGTTCCTAATTCGAACATGTCGCCTAGGAAGAGAATTTTGTTGTTGCCTTCAGCTTGGGCGAAGTTTTCGAGGGCCGCTATCATACTAGTAGGGTTTGCATTATATGCATCAAGGATGATTCTGTTTCTAGCTTTTTCAACGAGTTGTGAACGATTATTGGCAGGAACATATGCTTCAATAGCTTCTTTAATTTTTTCAGAAGAAACTTTGAAATAATTTCCAATTGCAATAGCAGCTGCAATATTATGAAAGTTATAGAGTCCGATTAAGTTACTCTGAATAGCTAGCCCCTCGAAATTAATCTTTAAAGTATTTGTAGCATCTTTAAGCTGAATATAGCAATCTCGTTGATCATTCCCAAAAGTCACTTTAACTAAGTCCTTGGTGTGTAAATTTTGCAAAGCGTCATTTCCGTTAACAAAAACTATTTTGTTGTGAGCATATAAATATCTGTAAAGTTCTGTTTTTGCTCTTACAACCCCTTCAACACTTCCAAAACCTTCAAGATGCGCTTTTCCAAAATTAGTAATATAACCATAGTCAGGAAGTGCAATTTCACATAGTCCTTCTATTTCCTTAGGATGGTTGGCCCCCATTTCAACGATACCTACCTCTGTTTTTTCATTCATTGAGAGCAGAGTAAGCGGAACGCCTATGTGGTTGTTTAGATTTCCTTTGGTTGCTGTGGTGTTGAATTTTTGTTTTAGAACTACATTTATGAGTTCTTTAGTGGTCGTTTTGCCATTGCTGCCAGTTAGCGCTATAACTGGGACTCCTAAGTGCTTTCTATGATAAGTAGCTAGTCTCTGAAGCATTCTCAAACTACTAGAACACAATATTGTCTCACTTGTATTTTTATGATAATTTATCTGATCGATTATTACTTTACGAGCTCCATTATCTAAAGCTTCCTGTGCGAACTTATTGCCATTAAAATTTTCTCCTGTTAGTGCAAAAAAAAGGCATCCCGAGGTTATGTTTCTAGTGTCTGTACAAATACCAGTACTTTCTAAAAAATGTTGGTGTAGAACTTCAATCTTCATAAAAATAAATATACTAAAAACCCTCTAGCACATTCGTGAAAGAGGGTTTTTTATACTTAATAAATACAATTTAATTTCTTGGACGTTTTCCTTTTTGAGTTTTAGACCCTACACGTGACATTGCGCATCTAAAGCCAATATAATCTGTGGCCATATCTTCTGGGAAATAACGTCTCTGTGCTGGATCCAACCAGTAGTCACGATCTCTCCAAGAACCTCCTTTATAAACACGAACTTCGTTGTCAATTAATGAAGTTCTATTTGAAGTCTTATCGAATTGACGATCTAATCCACCTGTGCTATCTGCAGAAACACTATGTTTTGGAGAATTGTACATTCTTTTAGATTCATCTATTTCCTCTTCGTCTTCTCCAAAGGATTGATAGTAACGTGTAGAACGTTTATCACCATCTCTGTAGTCCCTATTATCACTATCCGAGAACTGAGTTCTTAGGTATGTTTCATTTTCGTCAACTGGGACCTGCAAGATTTCACCAGGGAGGTTTCTTGCCACAATTCTTCCGTTACTTAACGTATCATAAACAATTGAATCAGCAGTGATAATTTTAACTTTACCGTCTTTATCAATATGGTTTTTGCTATAAACGTTACCACGAAAGTAGTTAAAGTCATTAAACTCATCATCCACTATAGGACGATAAACATCTGCTACCCATTCGGCAACATTACCCGCCATATCGTACAATCCATGATCATTTGGTTCGTATGATTTAACTTGAGCTGTAATATCCGCACCATCATCACTCCATCCTGCGATACCTCCATAATCTCCATCACCTTGCTTAAAGTTTGCTAATTGATCTCCACGACTTCTTCTCTTTCCAGAACGCGTATATTGACCATCCCAAGGGTATTTCTTCCTACCTCTGTATACATTGTAGCTACGTAATCCAACCAATCCTAAAGCGGCATATTCCCACTCGGCTTCGGTTGGTAGTCTATAACCAGGAAGTAATAAGCCATCTTGTCTTTGGATATATAATCCTGTACTATCTTTACTTTTCTTTGCAATACCTTGTGAATATCTACCACCTCTTGTTATTGAGTCATTTCCTCCATATGTCTGTGTTGGAGCATTTAAGTACGTTTCTGTATTGAAAGTTTCTCCTGCTTCAACCTCATAGCGAGCGTTACGTGTAGTAACTCCTTCTCTTTCTAGAATGTGCTCGTTTACACGATCTGTTCTCCAGTTACTGAATTCAACAGCTTGAATCCAACTAACCCCTACTACAGGATAGTCTGCATATGCCGGGTGACGTAGATAGTTATTGGTCATAACCTCATTGTACCCTAAGCGATTTCGCCATACCAAAGTATCAAGAAGCGCACCTTTATAGATTCTTTTATAATTCTCTTCAGATGGAGGGAAAACGTTCTTTAACCAGTCTAGATATTCTAGATACATAAGATTGGTTACTTCCGTTTCATCCATATAAAAAGATTGAACGTGTTGTTGATTTGGGGTGTTATTCCAATCGTGCATTGGATCATCCTGAACTCTACCCATTGTAAAGGTTCCTCCTTCAATAAAGACTAAACCAGGACCAGTTTCTTGTTCTTTCGCCTTTGGATTGTATTGAAATCCGCCTTCTTTAGCGTTCATCTTCCATCCAGTGGCTCTTGAGCTATCTTTATAGTCTCTCGATTTGTTACAACTTCCTAAAAATAGAGTTGCAGCTAGCACCATGCATAGCCGTAGTACTAAGGTTTTTTTTAAGTTCATAGTTTAGATTATGACGAATTGGGTTCGCAATATAGTAATTAACGATAAAATTGCAATAATATTTTAATATTAATGCTTTGTCAGGTTTACGGTATTTTTCCCACTAACTCAATTGCAAACGTATTACTTTTGATATTATTATTTGAAAATATTATAAAATTAAACTTTGAGAATAAAATAATACTAAGTGTATATTTGAAGCGTTATTGATACTGATGAAAAAAAACATACTTTTTTTAACTTTACTGTTAATGTCTTTTGTGATTAAGGCACAGACCAGAAACATTACCATTGATTGGTCAAAAGGTGCTGTAAAAACGGGGACCTCAGGAGTTAAAAAGACGGATTCTTCTTTAAAGAAGAGGGCGGAAGCATCATTGAGGCTTCAGGTTACCGAGCGTGCGTTGGTTTACAGTGAACAATGGAAAGATGATAGTTTTGTTGATACTAAGTCTCTTAAGGTTGCTAACCTTCGGTATGGAACGTTAACTGCCGAAGAGCTAAATAGAGTAAACAAGAGTTTAGTTCCAGATGCTCCAGAATATTCAATTCAGAATTTAAAGGCCAGAGACGTTCTGTTTACACAATTCCAAATTTCCCCTATAGTAAAAATCAACGGGTCATTAAAAAAGATAATTTCGTTTTCGATAAATTATAGGAAGACAAATTTTTCTTCCAGTCAAACTCGAAGAACAATTACAAATTCGGTTTTAGCGACTGGTTCTTGGTATAAGTTTAAAATTGATAAAACTGGAGTTTACAGAATTGACAGAGATTTTTTGAATGATTTGGGAATGAATACCGATGGAATCAACCCAAGAAACCTTAAAGTTTATGGGCACGGTGGAAAACCTTTACCTTTTAGAAACAGCTTAAATACACAGTTTGACTTACCTCAAAATGCAATTCAAGTGCTAGGAGAGGAAGATGGGGCTTTTGATGGTGGAGATGCGATATTGTTTTATGGAATAGGTGTAAAAGGATATGATGACACAGAAGATGTTTTTAGAGATAGCTCTTCAGGGAAACTGAATGATACCAACCTCAACCCATATAGTGATGAGGCATATTATTATGTTACAGCGGACGGTGAGCCAGGAATTAGAGTGCAGCCAATGGCAGAGCCAACAGACGCGGGAATTCCCATTACTCAATTTCATGATTATCAATTCCAAGAAGAAGATGACTTTAGCCCAGGGATTGTTGGTAGACGATGGTTTGGAAATAGATTTGATATTGAAAGCGAACAAAGTTTTGAATTTGACTTTCCAAATTTGATAACAAATGGGGATCCAATGCATGTGGTAGTAAAGGCTGCAGCTTCATCTGAGAGCTCTACTTCTATGGCAATTTCTATTAACGGAGCGAGTGTCGATCCTTTGATTTTTAACCCTTTAACTGGGTCATCAGTATTGAGGACAAGAGACTATAGAGAAGATGTTCCTGCATCTGGGAGCAATGTTGTTGTGGATTTAATGTATAATAATGGGGGTAATCCTTCAAGTGTTGGATATCTAGACTATATTGGGATAGAGGCACTTCGCCAATTGGTTGGTGTTGAAGGTCAGTTACCTTTTAAGTATAACGATACGGCTACATTATCAGGCACAGGAGAGTATCAAATTACCAACGCTTCTCAATTCAGCCAAGTATGGGATGTCACGAATACTGGAATCATTTCAGCCAAGCAAAATGAAGGAAACTCCAATGTTTTTAGCTTCAAGGCTGCGATGGGGGAAATTAGAAAATATGTAGCTATCAATCCAAATGACTATTTTGCACCGTTAGAGATTGCGCAATCCCAAATTCCAAATCAGAACTTGAAAGGGACTGTTTTTAACGATGAATCTGGAAACTTTAAGGATGTGGATTACCTAATAGTAACGGCGCCTTTTTTAATTCAACCAGCTCTTCGTTTGGCAAATCATCATAAGAATGTAACAGGTTTGAATGTAAAAGTGGTTACCACTGATAAAATCTACGAGGAGTTTAGTTCTGGGAAACAAGATATTAGTGCCATTAGAAATTTTGTGCGTTACATTTATGAGAATGCTTCTTCCGAGAGTCAACGCATTCAGTACCTCTGCCTCTTTGGAGATACTTCTGTAGATTATAAGAGTCGCCTTCAGGGAAATAATAATATAGTCCCGACTTTCCATACTTTGTTTAGTAATAGCACTCATTTTTCTTACATGTCTGATGATTTCTTCACAATGATGGATGCTGACCCTCAATTTAATGAGGGGACAATGTTAAATGGTGATAGAATGGACCTGGCGGTTGGAAGGATTCTGGCAGATGAAGTTGGACTTGCCAATGCCATGGTGAATAAGATAATCGATTATTCATCGAAAGCATCTTTTGGTAATTGGCGTAACAACTTTGTTCTTATTTCTGATGATGTTGATGAAAACGACCAAACTTTGGAAATAAATTTGGATATTTTAGGAGATGAGATTTCTGCGGAAAAGCCTTTCGTTAATGTAAAAAAAATACACAGCGATGCCTTTCAGCAGGAGACGTCTGCTGGAGGAAATAGATATCCTGAGGTTAACGAGGCGATTAAGAATAATATAGAGCTAGGTGCCTTAATTATTAATTATTTCGGTCATGGAGGTGAGGATGGATTAGCCAGTGAGTTCATATATAGTAAGGAAATTGCTAAAGGTCTAAAAAATAAAAATAGATACCCTCTTCTTGTCACCGTAACCTGTGAATTAAGCAAATTTGATAACCCTTTACGAATTACCGCAGGAGAGCTTACATTTTGGAATAAAGAAGGTGGGGCAATTTCATTACTTACAACAACGCGATCCATTACTGTTGGAACCGGACTTGACTTCAATGAGTTTTTGGCCTCAGAGCTTTTTGGATTTGGTACAAACAGTCCTAATACACCAGCAGAATCACTCCGAATTGCTAAAAGCCAAATAAATACAGACGAAAGGCGTGTCGTTTTCTTTATTGGGGATCCAGGAATGCCATTAGCATTTCCTAAAAAAGAAATCCGTTTGACAAGCTTGAATGGTGTGCCTATTTCTCAATCTGTAGATACATTAAAAGCGCTTAGTAAGGTTCGTATTGGAGGAGAGGTTGTAGATGAAACAGGAGCACTTTTAACAAACTATAATGGTGTTTTGGAAGCAAAAGTATTCGATAAATATATAGAACGACAAACCTTGGCCAATGATGGAGGCGCTAATAATTTCATTCTTGATTTTATAACCTTAGGGGAGGGGCTTTTTAATGGAAAGGCAAGTGTTACAGGGGGGACTTTTGATTTTGAGTTTGTGATGCCAAGAGATACGCAAATACCCGTTGATACGGGTCGTATTAGTTTCTATTCTCAAAGAAATGGAGTGCTTGAGGATCAAACGGGAGTCAATTTGGATATATTAGTTGGAGGACTTAACGAAAATGCACCTGCCGATAATATAGGGCCAAGCATTACTTTGTTTATGAATGATGAGAGTTTTGCCTCTGGAGGTATTACCAATGATTCGCCTATTTTGATTGCGAAATTAGAAGATGCTAATGGAATGAATACTGCAAGCGGAATAGGACATGACATGATTGCTATTTTAGATGGAGACGAATCAAATCCCTTTGTGGTAAATGAATATTATCAAGCCGATGTGGATGATTTTACAAAAGGAACCTTAAATTATAAATTGAGGGATTTGGAGGATGGTTTGCATACAATTACTTTGAAGGCGTGGGATGTATATAATAACTCATCAACAAAAGATATTCAGTTTGTCGTTGCCGGTGGAGATGCTCTTGAGATAACCCGAGTTTTGAATTACCCCAACCCTTTTGTTAATTATACCGAATTTTGGTTCAGTCACAATAGAGAGAATGAAGGTTTTCTAGACGTACAGGTGCAAATCTTTACAGTTACAGGTAAAGTTGTGAAGACCATTGGTGGAACTTATCCTACGGAAGGAATTAATCTTTTTAGAAAAATAACTTGGGATGGTCTCGACGATTTTGGGGATAGAATAGGTAAAGGTGTCTACGTGTATAAGATTACGGTTAAATCTCCGTTAACCAATAAACGTGTTGAAAAGTTTGAAAAACTTGTTATCCTTTAAAAATTAAAATTATATTTGTCCAAAATTTGAACCTCATGAAGAAAGTTTTTATTCCAATAATAATAGCCCTTATAACTTTTAAAGCACATGCACAAGATCCACCAGGAGGAAATCTTCAAGGAACTGTTATTACAACAGCGGTACCCTTTATGTTAATTGCAGGTGATGCTAGATCGGCTGGTTTAGGGGATATTGGAGTGGTTACGTCCGCCGACGTATTTTCGCAACAGTGGAATCCTGCTAAATATGCATTTTCACTTAAAAAACAAGGGTTTGGGGTTACATATACTCCTTATTTAAGTAAACTCGTAAATGATATTTTCTTGGGTAATTTAACCTACTATAATAGACTAAATGAACGTAGTGCTGTAGGTGCTAGTTTACGCTATTTTAGTGCCGGTAGTATTGAATTAAGAGAGTTTGCTGATGATCCTGGAATAGAAGTAAAACCAAATGAATTACTCGTTGATGTTTCTTATTCGCTAAGATTAAGCGATCGCTTTTCAATGGGTATCGCTGGACGATTCATTAATTCCGATTTAAAACTTGGAGCTTTAAACTTCGAGGATGGTAAAGCTGCTAGTTCATTTGCAGTGGATGTAGCAGGTTATTACCAAAGTGAAGAGATAGCCTATAGCGATTTTGATGGACGATGGAGATTAGGTTTTAATATTTCGAATATTGGCCCGAAACTAAAGTACAATGACGGTGGTACAGAAAGTAGCTTGCCTACCAATTTAGCTTTAGGTGGAGGGTTTGATTTTATATTAGACGAGTACAATAAAGTTGGTGTTTCACTTCAAGTTCAAAAATTACTTGTACCAACTCCTACAGATTCAAATGGAGATTTAGTAATAGATAGAAATGATGATTATTATAAAGAAAGCTTTTTTAGCGGAATGTTCTCTTCTTTTGGAGATCACCCAGATGGTTTTGGTGGTGAAATAAAAGAATTTATTTGGCAGGCAGGTGCAGAGTATTGGTATCAAGATGCTTTTGCGTTCAGATTGGGTTATTTTAACGAGTCAGAGCAGGCCGGTTCAAGAAAGTTTCTTTCTTTAGGCGCCGGTTTTAGATATACTACAATTAATTTTGATGTATCATACTTATTCTCAACTTCAAAAGTGCAGAGTCCACTAGAAGGAAGTCTTCGCTTTGGATTGACCTTTAACTTTGGAGACGAGTACGACGAATACTAGAGATTTGAAAAAATTAAAAATTGAAACGCATTTAGAAGTTTTCGATTCACTTTCGGAACTTCCAATTGATATTCAAGAACTTATGAATAAGGCGCATGAAGCACGTGAAAATGCTTATGCGCCTTATTCGCATTTTAAGGTTGGTGCGGCACTGAGATTAGATTCTGGAGCTATAGTTTTAGGAAACAATCAAGAAAATGCCGCCTTTCCATCTGGGCTTTGTGCGGAGCGCGTTGCTGTTTTTCATGCAGGAGCAATGTATCCAGGTGCAACCATTACTACACTTGCTATAACCGCTAGGTCTTTAAAACATAATGTGTTGACGCCAATACCCCCTTGTGGTGCTTGTAGACAATCCTTGGCAGAATATGAGGTAGTCCAAAAAACGCCCATGGCCATCTATTTTATGGGGGAACGAGGAAAAGTGGTGAAAGCCAGTTCTGTTAAAGGTTTATTACCACTTATCTTCGATAGTTCCTATCTCTAACGATTTCGTGTTTTTTAAGCCCTACGTGTTTCGTAGTCCTATTTAATATGCTATTTTTGTTATTCGTGCAATGAGTTACCACTACGGAAACTATTACAATTGATACATGAAGAAAATTACAAAAAAAACATACTTAGATTGGTACGAGAATATGCTCTTCTGGAGAAAGTTTGAAGATAAACTCGCTCAAGTATATATCAATCAAAAGGTTAGAGGTTTTTTGCACTTATATAATGGTCAAGAAGCGGTACTTGCTGGATCTTTACATGCAATGGATCTTACCAAAGATAAAATGATTACTGCCTACCGAAACCACGTACAGCCCATTGGAATGGGTGTTGATCCTAGACGCGTAATGGCTGAATTATACGGTAAAGCTACTGGGACTTCACAGGGTTTAGGAGGCTCGATGCATATCTTTTCAAAGGAACATCGTTTTTATGGTGGCCATGGAATTGTTGGTGGACAAATACCATTAGGAGCTGGGCTAGCTTTTGGTGATAAATATAATGGCAGCGATGCCGTAACACTTACGTTCTTTGGTGATGGTGCGGCTCGCCAAGGATCACTACATGAAACCTTTAATTTAGCGATGCTTTGGAAGCTTCCAGTGGTGTTTTGTGTAGAAAATAATGGATATGCGATGGGAACCTCAGTTGAGCGAACAGCGAATCACACAGATATATATAAGCTGGGTCTTGGTTATGAAATGCCTTGTAAGGCAGTGGACGCAATGAAGCCCGAATCCGTTGCAAAAGAAATGGATGAAGCAATTGCTCGAGCACGTCGAGGCGATGGGCCAACTTTTTTAGAATTGAGAACCTACCGCTATAGAGGTCACTCTATGAGTGATGCTCAGCATTACCGTACCAAAGAGGAAGTGGCTAAGAAGCAGGAAGAAGACCCAATATTATATGTTTTAAATGAGATATATAAAAATAAATGGGCAACCGAAGCGGAGATTAAGATAGTAGATAAACAGGTTAAAGATTTGGTGAGTGAATGTGAAAAATTTGCAGAGGACTCTCCTTATCCTGATAAAAATGTTATGTACGACGTGGTATATGACCAAGAAGATTATCCTTTTTTACCTCATAAACTATAAGTGATATGGCAGAAGTGATTAACATGCCGCGATTGAGCGATACAATGGAAGAAGGAACTGTTGCCACCTGGCTTAAGAAGGTTGGTGATGCGATCAGTGAAGGGGATATTCTTGCCGAAATAGAAACAGACAAGGCTACTATGGAGTTCGAATCTTTTCATGAGGGAACTCTACTTCATATAGGTGTACAAGAAGGAGATACAGTACCAGTAGATGTTTTATTGGCAATTATTGGAGAAAAGGGAGAGGATATCTCTGATCTAATTAATGGAAGTAAAAGTACTTCGGAAGAGAAAACAACAACGCCAGCTACAGAAACGAAAAATTCCCCGATTACTAAAAATACTGGGATAGCTGCCCTTCCTGAAGGAGTAGAGGTAATAACGATGCCCCGTCTTAGTGATACGATGACCGAAGGTACCGTTGCAACTTGGTTGAAAAAAGAAGGAGATGTTGTGGGTGAAGGCGATATTCTAGCAGAGATTGAAACTGATAAAGCTACAATGGAGTTTGAATCTTTCTATAACGGAAGGCTGTTGCAAATTGGAATCAAAGAGGGTGAGTCCGCTTTGGTAGATTCAGTGCTTGCGATTATTGGTCCCAAAGGGACTGATATTTCTGGTGTTATTGAAAACTATACAAACGCAAATGCAGCTTCTTCCGAAGTAAAGAAAGAAGAAAAATCTGTTGAAATTAAAAGTACTCCGATCAAAACGAAAGTCGCTCCAAAAGAAAATATATCTAAAGCGGTTACTTCAAGTGATGGTGGACGCATTTTTGTATCTCCTCTAGCGAAGAAGATGGCTGAAGAAAAAGGAATCAACCTAAATCAGGTTCATGGAAGTGGTGAAAATGGGCGTATTGTAAAAAGCGATATAGAAAACTATCAACCAGGATCTGGAGGGGCAGTTGCCCTTTACACACCAGTTGGAACTGAAAGTTTTGAAGAAATAAAGAACTCGCAAATGCGTAAAACCATTGCGAAACGTCTTGGAGAATCTAAATTTAGTGCTCCCCATTACTATCTAACAGTTGAGTTGGATATGGATCATGCAATTGCTGCACGTGTAGCGATTAATAGTGCGCCAGATGTTAAAATCTCTTTTAACGACATGATTGTAAAAGCCTGTGCTATGGCTTTGCGTAAACACCCTCAAGTGAATAGTCAATGGACGGGAGATGTTACCCGTATTGCAAAACATATTCATATTGGTGTTGCAGTTGCTGTAGATGAAGGACTTTTGGTTCCTGTATTAAAGTTTGCAGATCAGATGACATTTTCTCAAATAGGAGCTAATGTTAGGGATCTGGCTGGAAAGGCAAGAACTAAAAAAATTACACCCCAAGAAATGGAGGGCAGTACGTTTACGGTTTCAAATCTTGGAATGTTTGGTATTAAAGAATTCACATCGATTATTAATGCACCTAGCTCGGCGATTTTATCCGTGGGAGCAATCATTGAAAAGCCAGTTGTTAAGAATGGCGCAATTACGATTGGAAATACTATGACTGTAACTTTGGCCTGTGATCATCGTACAGTAGATGGAGCAACAGGAGCTAAGTTCTTACAAACGTTACGACAGTATATAGAGAATCCAGTGACTATGTTCGCATAGTGCTAATTGTATAATAGTAAATAAAATCCCGCTAGTTTCAGTCCATCTGAAAATAGCGGGATTTGTGTATATTTAAAGTATGAAAAATGTTATTATTACGGGAACGAGCCGAGGTATTGGTTTTGAATTGGTGAAGCTATTTGCTGATGCCGGGCATCAGGTACTAGCGCTTTCCAGAAATGCTGCCCCTGTTATAGGCTTGAATCTTAAAAATTGTAATGCATTTTCCTTCGATATTACTAAGACTTCAGATATTCAAAGAGTTTCAGAATATATAAAAGATGATTGGCAACAAGTTGATATCTTAATCAATAACTCAGGATTATTGGTGAACGAGCCATTTTCAGAAATAAATATAGAAGACTTTAAAAAGGTTTATGAAGTGAATGTTTTTGGCGTTGCGGCAATTATTCAAGCCGTTGCCCCATTTATGGATAAAAGTGGCCATGTTGTTACGGTTAGCAGTATGGGTGGAGTACAAGGTAGTGTGAAGTTTCCAAGTTTAAGTGCATATAGTAGTAGTAAAGGAGCGGTTTTAATCCTTACCGAGTTGCTTGCCGAAGAGTATAAGGAAACCGGTCCATCTTATAATGCCCTAGCGCTTGGAGCTGTTCAAACGGAAATGTTGGAAGAAGCTTTTCCGGGTTATAAGGCTCCTTTGACAGCAAAAGAAATGGCGGCTTACATTATGAACTTTTCTCTAACTGGACAGAAACTATTTAATGGAAAAATAATCCAGGTTTCAAATTCAACTCCTTAAATAAATATGACGGAGGTACTTGAAAAATATATTCCAGAGGCTGCTGTCGTTCCAACGTTTGAACTCATTCGAGCTAATAACATTCATCTAAAGGTTGTCAATGAGCGTGTAACAAGACATGGTGATTATCGAAGAATGAATAATGGAGGGCATCAAATAACTGTAAACGCTAGTTTAAATAAGTTTCGCTTTTTTATTACCTTAATTCACGAGATTGCACATTTAACTGCCTTTCAGAAATATGGAAGAATAATTAAACCCCACGGCTTGGAATGGAAACAGACCTTTCAAGTGTTAATGCTTCCGTTTATTCGTCCTGAGGTATTTCCTAGTCAGTTGTTACCATTGCTAGCCATGCATTTTAAGAACCCAAAGGCTACGAGTGACTCGGACACTAGATTGGCCTTGGCATTAAAAGAATATGATCCTCCAAACGATAAAAACTATATATTTGAAATACCCTTGGGTGGACGATTTCGTTTGTATAATGGAAAGATTTTCGAAAGAGGAAAACAGCGCGTAAAACGATATGAATGTTTGGAATTGGCGACAGGACGAGTATATCTTTTTAATCCAAATGCCGAGGTGGAATTTTTAAAATAGAACAATGAGCAAAGATTATTACGCAGTTATTATGGCAGGGGGAATCGGTTCCAGATTTTGGCCAGTTAGCAGAGCTGCCTTTCCGAAACAGTTTCATGACATGCTGGGAACGGGGCAAACGTTGCTACAAAAGACTTTTTCTAGATTGAATACAATGATTCCTTCTGAAAATATTTTTATTCTAACCAACGATCGCTATTTGGATTTATCATTACAACAACTTCCAGAAATTACTTCAGACCAAATAATTCTTGAACCCGCGATGCGTAATACAGCACCTTGTATTCTGGTAGCTGCATTAAAAATAAAAAAACGCAATCCAAATGCCTTAATGTTAGTAGCACCAAGTGACCATTGGATTGAAGATGAAACTGCTTTTGCAAATGATGTAAGACAATGCTTTGATATAGCTAAGGAGGGGGATATGCTTGTTACATTAGGAGTTAAACCAACCTTTCCCAATACCGGATTTGGTTATATCGAAAGCGATAAGAATGATCTTAGGGATATTAAAAAGGTGAAACAGTTTCGAGAGAAGCCAGATTATGAAACCGCTAAGGAGTTCTTGGCTGATGGAAACTTTGTTTGGAATGCTGGGATATTTATATGGAGTGTAAAGAGTATTACAAGTTCTTTTGATAACTATTTACCAATAATGTCACAGTTGTTTTCGAATGGAAATGAGGTTTATAATACTTCGAAAGAGAAAAAATTTATAGACAATGAATATGGGAATGCCGAGAATATTTCAATTGACTATGGAATTTTAGAAAAGGCAACCAATGTTTTTGTGAAGAAGGCGAGTTTCGATTGGAACGATTTAGGGACTTGGGGGGCTTTGCATGATAAGTTGCCAAAAGATGAAGTTGAGAACGCTGAGGTCCGAGCTGTAACTCATTTGAGAGATGCTAATAACAACATGATTTATACGGCTTCGGAGAAGCTTGTTGTTATTGATGGTATTGATGATTATATTGTTGTAGACACTGAAAATGTATTGCTCCTCTTTCCGAAGAAAAAAGAACAAGAAATTAAAAATTTGCTAGGAGAGGTGTCTAACAAATTTGGAAAAAATTATACATAGAGAGTTATGACAAATGATACGGATAATAGCGATCAGATTAACGACCAGAATAAAGAGGCACTTAAGAAAGATGCATTGGGTCTGTTTGCGAGCCTGAAGAAGTTTTTTGTCGAACTGCTCGACTTCAGAGCGGATACAGATAGAGAGGCTACGATGGAAGCGATCAAAGGTGATATTCCTTTGAAAGGAGCCACTGCCTGGATTCTTATTTGTTCCATTTTTGTGGCATCCGTTGGTTTAAATGCAAATTCTACTGCTGTTGTAATTGGTGCGATGTTAATTTCACCACTGATGGGTCCTATTTTAGGAATTGGACTTTCCATTGCAATAAATGATATTGATACACTGCGAAAATCTCTTATAAATTTTGGCGTGATGATATTATTGAGTGTTATTACGGCCTTTCTTTTTTTCTATTTGTTTCCCCTACGCGAGGAATCTTCAGAATTATTGGCAAGAACAAAACCTGATATCCGCGATGTATTGATTGCATTTTTTGGAGGACTTGCATTAATAATTGCTCGAACTAAAAAAGGGACAATTGCCAGTGTGATCTTTGGTGTTGCAATTGCTACTGCCTTGATGCCGCCATTGTGCACAGTTGGTTATGGTTTGGCCGAAGCATTGACAGATAACTCTAGAGGATTGAACTTTGCTGCTGGAGCGATGTACCTTTTTATAATTAATACAATTTTTATTGCACTAGCTACTTTCATTGTATTGAAGGTACTGCGTTTTCCTATGATGCGATATGTGAATTCTAAGAAGCGCAAGAATGTTGCGAGAATTGCCTCGTTTTTAGCAATTTTGGTAATGGTTCCTGCAAGTTTTACATTTGTCACGGTACTTCGAGAAAGTACTTTTAATAATAGTGCAAAGTTGTTTATCGATAATGAATTGGAAGCACTACCAAATGCTTCTTATATGAAGAAATATGCCACCTACCGCTTTAATGAAAATGAAATTTCCACAATTGAATTGACTTCTTTTGGCTCGGATCAAATTCCGGAAGCGACCATGAATGTTTTAAGGAACCGACTTTTAGCATATAGTCCATTGAAGGATACGAAGCTTCTATTAAATCAAAGTGTGAATGACGATAGTTTTCAAGATGAAGTACGTTACATGGAAGAGTTACGATCTAGAGATTCACTGGATCTCTTGACTAAAAACCAGAAGATAAATTATTTGGAAGCAAAGGTAACTAGATTGAGTAGGTTGGAAAAGGGCTTAATTCCGTTTGAGGCAATTTGCGATGAGGCTAAAGTTAATTATGAAAACATAAGAACTTTAAGCTATGCTAATACATTTGTTTCTAACTTTGAGACTATGGATACGTTAGATGTATTCACGGTCACCTGGAATGATTTCATAAACAATACGGTTAAAGAGAAAGATAGAGACAAGCTCTATAATTGGCTTAAAATTAGATTAAAGAAAGACACGCTTATTGTTAAATAAAAAACGGCATCCACTTAAGTGGATGCCGTTTTTTAAAAGTGAAAAATTTCTTATTTTTTTAAGAATTGATAATTCACAGATTTCTTTTCAATTTCCATTTGTACAAAGTAGATACCACTATTTAGTGAAGCAACATCAATACTATTTTCTTCAGAAATTACGGTGTTTAAAACTACTTTTCCGTTAACGTCAATAATACGGGCAGAAGTGTTTTCAAGCCCTGTTAAAGAAAAATTGATTTTATCTACAGTTGGATTAGGATATATACTAAGTCCTTCAATTTGCTCTTCGGAAAGTCCAAGACTACCACCTTCAACAATAACGTGTTGCATGTTCATATCTGGATTGTCAATAGTGTCCACGATTCCAGAAGGCCAGGTAACAACTACCTGATCAATAGTGGTACTCAATCCAATTCCAAAATGAGCAATTAATGAAGTCATATGACTAAACCCTTGTCCAGAGCGTACTTCACGAATTTGTGACCCCCAATCTCCTTTAAGTTCAATTCGCGCTCCAATTCCGTTAAGATTGCTTTGAACTCCTTCTAGAGCAAATTTCACCCAATTATTTAAGTTTCCATCATTTGTATAAAGGTTTCCGGCATTTACAACATCAAGGAAGCCGTCATTATTGAAGTCCCCAATGGCACCTTCGTCAAAAGAGAGGTTATATCCAGTAAAAGTTAGATCTCCATTGTTTAGATACAATTCACTCGACATTTCAGAGAAAATATCTACAAAACCATCGTTGTTAAAATCTCCAGACTGATTCTCCCAAGCACCTAGGTCATCGGGGTCAATTCCAGTAGTAGCAATAATGTCTGTAAACACACCAGTTCCATCATTAAGCATAAACCTGTTTTGAAAATCGTGATTTACAATAAAAGCATCGTAGTCTCCATCATTGTCAAAATCTTCAAACACTGTAGACCAGGACTGAGCATTATCACGCATTCCTATATCCAAGGCATTCTCAGTAAACACACCAGTGCCGTCATTTGTGTACATCGCATTGTCTCTGTCAGGGTCTCCTGGAGATGCTCCACCTCTACATTTAGTAAGGTACATGTCTTGGTCACCATCGTTGTCATAGTCAACCCATATAGCTGCATAATTGCCCGGAGCATCAATGGTTTCAATTAAAGTTTGATCTAGCGTCATATTTCCATCTCCATCGTTTCGGTATGGATGACTTAAATCCACATCGTGACATACAAAGGCATCTAAATCTCCATCATTATCAATATCCGCCATCGTTGATCGTTGAGAAAAGATATATTCTGGAAAATCGATAAGATCGTAATCCGTACCGTCAGAATTGGCCATTAAGTATGACACTCGTTGCCCATTTCCTAAAAGAATATCATTGTATCCATTTTTGTCAAGATCACCAACGGCAATACTCCAATCGGGCACATTAACAATTGACTTGGCTATCCAAACAGAGTTGAATGTTCCGTCTGTTTTTTGATAATCGATCCCAATTCCATTGTCCGAAACACGAACGTAATCATCAAGATAATCACCGTTCATATCGGTTGCAACACTAGAGTAATCGGGATAACTTCCAAGCTTATGACTTTCATTTGTGAAACTCACTTGAGCTAAAAGTGATGCTCCACACAGGAGTGCAAAGCCTAAGAGTAAGTTGTTTTTCATAATTTTAGTTTTTGACCTTAAAGGTAAGGTAAATAATGCGATTTCTAAAAGATTCGGGGACTATTATTGTTCTTTAATCTGAATATCTCGTATTTTTTTGAACAAATCTGAAGAATAAACAAAGCTCGTAACATCCTCATTGTCGGTTTTAAAAATTTCTTCATTGGTGCCTTGCCAAACCAACGTTCCATTTTTTAGAAAGACAATCTTTTCACCAATCTCCATTACCGAGTTCATATCATGTGTTACAACAATGGTCGTAATGTTATACTCATGTGTGATCTCCTGAATTAAATTATCAATTACAATAGCAGTTTTTGGGTCTAAACCGGAATTGGGTTCATCGCAAAAAAGATACTTTGGGTTATTCACAATTGCCCTAGCAATTGAGACCCTTTTTTGCATACCTCCAGAAATTTCGGCAGGATATTTTTTATTTACGTTTTCAAGGTTCACTCTCTTGAGTACTTCATTTACCCGTTCGAGCATTTCGCTTTTTTTCTGTGTAGTGAACATGCGAAGTGGAAACATGACATTTTCTTCAATGGTCATTGAATCAAATAATGCTCCTCCTTGAAATAGCATGCCGAGATCCTCTCTAAGTACGCGGTGTTCTTCTTCGTTCATCTCCTGAAGGATTTTGTCTTCAAAATAAATAAGACCTTCTTCGGGTTGAAATAGGCCTATTAGGCATTTCAGTAAAACTGTTTTTCCGCTACCACTCTGGCCAATAATAAGGTTGGTCTTTCCCTTGTCAAAAGTAGTGGTGATTCCTTTTAAGATCTCTTCTTCTCCAAATCGCTTCCGTATGTTGTCAACTTTGATCATTAGCTTAATAGGAGTTGTGTTACAATATAATTTGCCAATATGATAAGAACACTGGTCCAGACAAAAGAAGTAGTACTTGCCTTACCAACTTCCAAGGCGCCGCCTTTCATAAAATACCCTTGCCAGGAGGGAACCGTAGCCAAAATAAACGCAAAGACAAATGTTTTTATAAATGCATAAATGATATGAAACGGTATAAAATCTTCTTGCAACCCTTGTATAAAGGCAGCTGAAGTACTAAATCCACCATAAACTCCAGCGACCCACCCTCCAAGAATACCTAAGAACATAGCCACGGCGATTACAAATGGGTAGAGTAGAAGCGCCACGATTTTTGGAAATACAAGATAATTAAGTGAGTTAATCCCCATAACTTCTAACGCGTCTATTTGTTCCGTTACTCGCATAGAACCAATACTTGAGGTAATAAAAGAACCAACTTTTCCTGCCATAATGATAGAAATGAAAGTAGGAGCAAATTCTAGAATAATGGACTGTCTAGTTGCAAAACCTACCAAATATTCAGGAATCAAAGGGTTGTCAATGTTTAACGCCGTTTGTATGGCAATTACACCGCCGACAAAGAAAGAAATAAAGGCAACAATCGGCATGGAACCAATGATAAGGTCGTCGATTTCTTTAAAAATTAATTTCTTTAACACAGCGCTTTTTGTAAAACTACTGAACACTCTTTTGAGCATTAAAAAATAAGAGCCGATATCTTTAAGGTATTTCATAGATGTGTTGCTCCTGCTAAAATAGCAAAATTAGCCGACTGTTTTCTGAAAATATTCAAGCCTTTAAAAGAGTTTACTTTTAATATTTTTCCAGCGGAGATTTCTAATAAACTTCCCTTCTTCTTCTGAAACAGCATAGGGAATCTTATTTTTTCGAGCTTTCTTGAATCCCTGAATACAGTCCAAATAAAAACGGAAGCTATTTTTTTTCAAGGCGAGTTTAACGGAAGCGATTTCAGTTAATAGAAAGCCATACCGCATTTTATAAAAGGCTTCACCTTGTTTATATTTTGACTCCCTAGTATAAGAAGCTCCAGTGGGCTTCAAGTGTTTCACATGCAAGGAGGCCTCTGTTTTAATTTTCCAACCATGATATTGGGCTAATAATTCGTCAATAGTGTCCCAGCCCATGGTGTTTTTTAGGCCATTTATTTGATCAAAACAATCCTTGCGATAGGCTTTCAAGGCACCTCGAATATGATCTTTACTGGTTAGGTTTTCCAGAACCCATTTGCCATTGTTTTCAATATAACAAAACCCGCCTGCTATTCCACATTTGGGGTTTAAATTGAATGTAGAAGCAATGAATTCTAGATACTCCTTCGGAAAGAGGAGATCCGCATCGAATTTACATAGTATGTCGTAATTGTCATCTAATCTTTCCAGACCCTTAGTAAAGGCATTGATCACCTTACTTCCGGGGACGTGTTTGTCTTCCGAAGTGATGAAAACGGATTGTATAAAATTATATTTTTTAGAAAAGCTATCGACAACATTTTGGGTATTGTCCGATGAATTATCATTAACGACCATAATTTTTTTTGGAAGCAGCGTTTGTTCTGCTAATGATTGAAGCGTTTTTGATATATATGCTTCTTCATTATGTGCGGGTATGACAATGTAGATATTCATTAAATTCTTTCAGCGTATACCAAATAATAACGAGGTGTAAACATTCTTAATAAAGGCCGGATTCCAATTTTCCTCACTGGATTGGTAATTTTTTCTCTTTTAATAACCTTCCAGCCTGCCTTTTCTAGCAACCAATCAAACTGCCAATCTTCAAATTCATGATAATGACGGTCCCACATATCCGTTTTGCTTCTGTAGGCGTTAGAAAACCAGAGCTTCAGAGGTATTGATGTTACTAATTTTTTAGCTCTTATATCTTTCAATACGTTAAAAGGTGAAACAAAATGCTCGAATATTTCAAAGGCACTTACCATATCATAAGCATCGGTTTGAACGGCAGAAGTGTCCAAATCAAGATCTTCACCAGTAGTGTTTGTCACCTTAAAACCTTGGCGTATCATTAATTCTGAAAACGGATTAGAAACGCCCAAATCTAAAATATTCTCATTTTTGGTAGTAACTTCTTCCAAGAAACGTAAAGTATGTTGGTATCTTTTTTTCGGAAATTGCCTTTCGTACATCCCTAGACTCTGTAAACAATTGCATTAATATTCATCCCAGCGCCTACACTTGCAAACATTACAATATCGCCCTTAGAGACTTGATGCCCTTCCAGCTTATTATTTAGAACAAGGTCGAAAAGTGTTGGAACAGTGGCCACGCTTGAATTACCTAATTTGTCAATTGTCATTGGCATAACATCTGCAGGAGGAACCATATCATACAGGCCGTAAAAACGTTTTATGATGGCTTCGTCCATTTTTTCGTTTGCTTGGTGGATAAAGATCTTCTTTAATTGACGAATGTCAATTTTACTATCTTCAAGGCAGGTTTTCATTGCATCTGGCACATGAATCAGGGCAAACTCATAAATTTTTCGCCCGTACATTTTAATGTACATGCGAGCATCCTTAAGTTCCTGATTGTTCGATTTACCAAAATATATAAAGTGTGCCTCATTATAGGTGTGAGTAGCACTACAGTGTGATAAAATACCACTGTCTTCTTTTACATTCTCCAATACAACTGCTCCAGCTCCATCACTATAAATCATAGAGTCTCGATCGTGTTGATCTACAACTCTGGATAAAGTTTCAGCTCCAATAACCAAACATTTTTTTGCAATTCCAGAGGCGATAAAGGCGTTTGCTTGAATGACACCTTCAATCCATCCGGGGCATCCAAACAGCACGTCATAACCCACGCAGGAGGGTTTTTTTATTTTTAGATTGTGCTTGACTCTAGAAGCAATACTTGGAACTGTGTCGCTCTGAGCTGTATTATTCTTTACGTCTCCATAGTTATGTGCAACAATGAGATAATCTAATTCTTCAGGATTAATACCTGAATTATCAATCGCTTTTTGGGCAGCCAGAGAAGCGATGTCGGAAGTGGTTAGGTCATCATCGATATAGCGTCTTTCTGCAATACCGGTGATGGCTTCAAATTTTTTAATGATAATATCATTTTCATGACCGAACCGAGAACCATCTTCTGTGTAAAAATCGTTTTTTTTAAACTGTTCGTTTTTGGCGATTCCTCTGGGAATATAGCTGCCTATGCCTGTTATGGTAACGCCCATTTTTTTTTTTTTTAAAAGTACGTAAAACGTCTTACCCAGCAATCGCAGAAAAGCCTAAATAAATACAATTTTACGGATTCGTAAAAATACGAGATATTATTAATGAATCGACAATTATAAGGATAAATGTCAGTAATTTGATAATTTGTTTTCTAGAGGAAATTTGTGAAAATGCAATGACCTTTCCCAAGAAAGGTCATTTTATATTTCATCTATGTCCTTTAGGCTTCCATATACGCCTCGATGGGTTCGCAACTACAAATAAGATTACGGTCTCCAAACGCGTCATCTACTCGTCGAACGGATGGCCAAAACTTATTTTCGGTGATATACGAAAGAGGGAAAGCTGCCTCTTGTCTACTGTAAGGAAATTCCCATGTATCGCTTGTTACCATAGTCAAGGTATGGGGAGAATTTTTGAGAATATTATTTACCTCATCTTTACTTAATGCGTTTATCTCTTTTCTAATTGAAATCATTGCGTCACAAAAGCGGTCTAGTTCTTCTTTGCTTTCGCTTTCAGTAGGTTCAATCATAATTGTTCCAGCGACGGGAAATGAAACCGTAGGTGCATGGAAACCATAATCCATTAAACGTTTTGCTATATCCGTAACTTCAATTCCATTTTCCTTAAATGGACGACAATCAACAATCATCTCATGTGCCGCGCGACCTCGCTCACCGGTATACAATACCTCATAATGACCATTTAAGCGTTCTTTAATGTAATTAGCATTTAGAATGGCGTATTCCGTTGATTTCTTCAGGCCATCAACACCCAACATACTTATATAAGCGTAAGAAATTAAACAAGCCAATGAACTTCCCCAAGGAGCAGCAGAAATTGCTGTTATCGCTTTTGCACCTCCAGTAGGAATAATAGGGTTTGTTGGTAAAAACGGAACAAGCTGCTTAGCCACGCATATAGGTCCTACCCCTGGTCCACCACCACCATGAGGAATCGCAAAGGTCTTATGAAGATTTAAATGGCATACATCTGCGCCAATTGCTCCTGGATTAGTAAGCGCGACCTGTGCATTCATATTTGCACCATCCATATACACTTGTCCTCCATTTTCATGTATAAGACTTGTAATTTCTCTGATAGCCGATTCGTAAACACCATGTGTAGAAGGGTAAGTGACCATCAGTGCCGCAAGATTATCTTTATGTTCCCTAGCTTTTTCGCGAAGATCATCTACGTCAATATTTCCTTCGGCAGTTGCTTTTGTAACTACTACCTTCATCCCTGCCATTACAGCGCTTGCTGGATTGGTTCCGTGTGCGGATGAAGGGATTAAACATATATTTCTATGACCATCACCGTTTGATTCGTGATATGCTCGAATTACCATTAATCCTGCATATTCTCCTTGAGCACCAGAATTAGGTTGCAAAGAAGTGCCGGCAAAGCCAGTAATTTCCGTTAATTGGTCTTCCAGTTTCTTTAGCATTAATTGGTAACCACCTGCCTGTTCCAAAGGTACGAACGGGTGCATGTTTCCCCATTGTGGGTCGCTTAATGGAAGCATCTCAGCTGCTGCATTTAGCTTCATTGTGCAACTACCTAATGAAATCATAGAATGGTTAAGTGAAAGATCCTTGCGTTCTAATTTTTTTACATAGCGCATTAATTCTGTTTCACTATGGTAGGTATTGAAAACCTCATTGGTTAAGAATTTAGTTTTTCTATTTACCTCCTTCGGAATTTTATTTCCCGTAAGCAATTGCGTAATCTCTGAAGTTTCCTTTTGAACTGCCTCTCCAAATATGGAAACAATTCTATTTAGGTCTTTTAAGGTTGTTGTTTCGTTTAAAGAAATAGAGACTGTTTCTTCATCAGGATAATAGAAGTTTACCTCTTTAGTTTCAGCTAATTTCTTAATTTTTGAAGCATCGGTTTTAATTGCGATTGTATCAAAATATGTCTCATTGGCCTGAAAGTAACCTAATTCCTCAAGGCTACCTGCCAAAGTCGCTGTACTATTGTGGACCTTTGTGGCAATATACTCCAATCCTCTTGGTCCATGATAAACAGCATACATTCCTGCCATTACTGCTAATAAAACTTGAGCAGTACAAATGTTTGAGGTGGCCTTGTCGCGTTTAATATGCTGCTCGCGTGTTTGCAGTGCCATACGCAAAGCCCGGTTTCCATCCGTATCTTTGGTTACTCCAATAATTCGCCCTGGTATGCTGCGTTTGTATTCTTCCTTAGTAGCAAAGTAACCCGCATGAGGTCCACCATAGCCTAGAGGTATTCCAAAACGTTGTGTAGTTCCAACCACGACGTCCGCTCCAAAGTTTCCGGGAGATTCAAGCTTTACCAAACTCAAAATATCCGCGGCTACAGCTACTTTTATTCCAGCAGAATTCGCTTCGGTAATAAACGTTTTGTAATTATAGACTCTTCCCGTTTTTCCAGGATATTGCAATAGTACCCCAAAGAAATCCGTAGAGAAATTAAAGGTCTCATGATTTCCAACCACTAGTTCAATGCCTAATGGTTTGGATCTTGTTTCTAATAAAGAAAGTGTTTGTGGTAAAATCTCTTCAGAAACGAAAAATTTCACAAGATTACTTTTCTTTTGTGCTCTTTCTCTTACAGCCAACAATAGTGCCATTGCTTCAGCCGCTGCTGTAGCCTCATCCAATAGCGATGCGTTTGCTAATTCCATTCCAGTTAGATCGACAATCATGGTTTGGAAGTTTAACAATGCTTCCAATCTTCCTTGGGCAATTTCAGCTTGGTACGGTGTATAAGCGGTATACCATCCTGGATTTTCCAAGATATTACGTTGAATAACTGGAGGAGTGATAGATTGGTTATAACCCAATCCAATATACGTTTTAAACAGCCTGTTTTTTGTAGCGAGTTCAGTGATATGCTCGAGATATTCATTCTCACTTAATGCTGGGGCTAGTTGCAGTTGTTTTCTTAATCGGATATCATCTGGAACCGTTTCAAAAATCAACTGTTCCATTGAGTCAACACCAACTGCTTTAAGCATTTCAGGAAGGTCACTTCTTCGAGGACCAATGTGTCGTAGGGCAAAAGAATCTGTATTCATTAATTTGCTATTTAATTTAGCTTGCAAAATTACAATATAAAACAATAAAAATGTTCGTTTTTAAGGAGTCGTAGCGGACAATTTTTCAACTAAAAACTAAGATTATAAACACTTTGGCTATTTTTACTCCATGAAGATCATTTTCAGCGCCTTTCGTTTCTATCTCAATGGCAGTATTCATGTGGCGATAGCGGTTTGTTCATTGGTAAGTGTAACAATACTCGAATTTCATCTAGAGTTTCCAGTTTCACTTTTTTGTTTTTTGTTTTTTGGGACAGTTACTGGCTATAATTTTGTGAAGTATTCGGAGATAGCAGGAGCGAGGCATAAAACACTTAGGGACTCGTTGAAATCCATTCAGTTGTTTTCTTTTCTCGCTTTGTGTGGAATGATCTTCTTCGGAGTTCAATTGTCTATTGAAACTTTGGTGACAATAGGTGTTTTTGCAATATTCACTGTTTTATATGCCGTTCCACTTTTGAAGCGTAGAAGTCTTAGGACTCTTGGGGGATTGAAGATTTTTATTGTTGCTTTAGTCTGGGCAGGAGTAACCGTAATTGTTCCAGCGATAGCTTCTAAGCTATCGCTAAATTTGGCTTGCTGGTTAACTTTTATTCAACGTTTTTTAATAGTAGTGGTACTCACTCTTCCCTTTGAGATAAGGGATCTTACCTATGATAGTTCATCTTTACAGACGCTACCTCAGCTGCTAGGCTTGAAAAAAACAAAATTCCTTGGGATAATTCTACTTTTAATGGCAATAATACTTGAAGGGTTTAAAGATGATTTTGCCCATAATCATTTTGCCAGCCTAATACTTCTGTGTTCTTTAATAGCAGTGTTACTAATGGCTTCGGAAAAAGAACAATCTAAATATTTTGCAGCATTCTGGGTGGAAAGTGTTCCCGTGTTTTGGGTCGTGTTGCTACTCTTAGTGTCTCAACTATTTTGATAACTCTCTTTGAAGTTGTTCTTTGAGAACTCGCTTGTCATCTCGAGGCATGGTCTTAACCTTTGGGTCTTTTACCACCTTGCTTAACTTTATGTTTCGGGCCGTATATTTACGACAAGCACGGCAATAGATAAGATGTATATTCAGCCTTATTTTTTCCCATATGGAGGCTTCCCTATACTGATTCTTATCGCAGAAGTGATTTGCTTCGTGACATTCTAATTTTATACTCATAACTAATTTAAAACCAATTTTCTTCTAGACAATCTGCCATTGATTTTCTAGCTCGATGGATGATTACCCAAAGGTTAGACGGTGTTATTTCGAATTCATTACAGATTGCTTCTGTATCGAAATCGTCTATTGTTTTCATTTTGAAAATAGTTGCTTGTTTTTCATTTAATCCATCCAAACAGTTCATTATAGCAAGCCCTAACTCTTCATTCTCCATAGTGTCTTCTGCCGTTTTGTCAAATGGATCACTTACGCGCTCTTCGAGCCAATCACCGTCCGAATCTTCGTGAGAATAGGACATGCGAACTTCTGCTTTTCCTTTTCGAGAATTTATTTTTCGATAATGATCGATAATTTTTCGTTTCAAAATTGAAATGAGCCAAGTACGTTCACTTGCCTTACCTTTAAAGTTGTCTTTGGATTTTAATCCAGCCAAAAAAGTTTCAGAAATTAAATCCTGCGTCACTTCATGATCATTCACACGAACGATCGTATAATTGTAAAGGTAGTCGGAATATTTGTCTACCCAGGCAGTTGGATTAATTTTATGTTCTTTTAGCATAGAATTCAAAAATAGTAAAGTTTTTTAGAATCCTTTGATAATTCGAGGTCCTAATTATCTAATGAAAAGTTAAAAATCATGATTTTCTGTCAATTATTAGTGATGATGTCGTACTTTTAAAGAAAAACTATGAAAAAACTAAACTTAATTATCATAGCCTTAGTGCTGCTTTCTTTGAGCAGTTATGCTCAGGATTCTACAAATTTTTATGCTACAATGGCGCTTTCAGACGCAAAGGAGCTAAAAAAGGATTTACCTAACGAAATTCAAATTCTTGATGAAAGAAGAAATGAAGCTGCCGTTTATTTAACCCCTAATGCTGGACATGTCTTGCATGATAGAGTTTTAGTACATGGGCCAGGATATATCTTTAAAAAATCTGAAGAGGATGCAATCGCCGCCTTATATAAAGATTCTAAAGAATCTCCTCATACGAGAATGGCATTTACAATTACTGAGGATGCAATTGTGAATCAAACACTTGATTTGATCAATACGCAGAATATTGAGAATCAAATTTTGGAATTGGAAAATTATGGGACTCGATATCATAATAGAGCGGCTGCTACGCAAGCAGCGAATGATTTAAAAGTAAAATGGGAGGCAATGGCCACTACTTATGGAAGAACTGATGTAAGCGTACGACTATTTAATCATGTGAATACGGGAATGCCATCGGTGATTATGACTATTGAAGGAGTCCAAACTCCAGACGAATTTGTTGTGGTTGGAGGGCATTTGGATTCAACATCAAGTCAGGGAAATAATGATGCACCTGGAGCAGATGATGATGCGTCTGGAATAGCGACTATTACGGAAGCGGCTAGAGCTTTGTTTGAGGTTGGTTTCGTTCCAAACAGGACTATTGAAGTGATGGCATATGCTGCTGAGGAAATTGGACTTGTGGGTTCTGCGGAGATTGCTTCACAGTATTCTAATAATAATGTAAACGTGATATCTGCTGTTCAATTTGATATGACAAATTATAATGGTTCGGCAAATGATGTGTCTTTTATTACGGATTATACAGATGGATCTCTTAATTCTTTTTTAATGCAATTAGCGGATCATTATAATACAACAGGAACACATGAAATTACTTATGGAACATCACTTTGTAATTATGGTTGTTCCGATCATGCCAGCTGGACAAATGAAGGATATATGGCAGCTTTTCCATTTGAGGCAAATTTTGGACAGCACAATGGTAACATACATACAGCCAATGATACTTTTAGTATTTCTGGAACGGCAGATCACGCTGCGAAATTTGCAAAGTTATGTGCAGAATACTTAATAGAGACGGCTAAAAGTGGTGTTCTGTCTATAGATGAATCATTAGTGGATTCAGTATTGGTTACGATATATAATGATCAGTTGGTTTATAATTTGGAAGGTGCTAACAAAAACTTTAAATCAGTTGCGTTTTTTGATATGCAGGGTAGAAAGGTTTATGAGACTCAAATTACATCGAATAAAGGAACTGTTTCTATTGAATCATTCAATGCTGGAATTTATGTGGTCAATTTTAGGATAGACCAAAAAACCTCTGTTTCGAAAAAAATAGTTGTCAAATAATTAATTAAAAACACGAATAAAAAAGACGCTCCTTAGAACAAGGAGCGTCTTTTTTATTTGTAATAGATAAAGGAGGATAATCAGTTCAATTTAATAGGCCAGCTCGCTTGAGTAATGCATCTGGATCTGGCTTTTTACCTCTAAACTTAACATATAGTTCCATTGGGTCTTGAGTTCCACCTTGTGAAAGCACGAAATCTTTAAATTTATCAGCAATATTTTTATTGAAAATTCCTTCTTGTTTAAAATATTCGAAGGCATCTGCGTCTAGTACTTCGGCCCATTTGTAGCTGTAATATCCTGCCGAGTAACCGCCTTGAAATATATGTGAAAAAGAAGTACTCATGCAGTTTTCATTAACATCGGGATATAAACTTGTACTTGAAAAAGCATCTTTTTCAAAAGTCTTTACATTCTTAATTTCTGAAGGGTCACTTCCGTGCCAAGCCATATCAAGCATCCCAAAACTTAATTGGCGCAAGGTCTGCATACCTTCGTGGAAGGTTGCTGAATCTTTTATCTTTTTTACAAGTTCCATTGGAATCAATTGGCCGGTTTCATAATGTGTGGCAAATAATTCTAATGTTTCTTTTTCATAACACCAATTCTCTAGCACCTGACTTGGAAGTTCTACAAAGTCCCAATATACATTGGTCCCAGAAAGGCCTTTATAAGTGGTGTTAGCAAGCATGCCGTGAAGTGCATGGCCAAATTCATGAAAGAGTGTTGTAACCTCATTAAATGAAAGTAAAGAAGGTTTGCTAGCAGTTGGTTTGGTGAAATTGCAGACAATGGATACATGCGGACGATCATTGAGCCCGTTCTTGATTTGTTGAGGTTTGTAGGAAGTCATCCAGGCACCACCTCTTTTACCAGAGCGCGGATGGAAGTCTGCATAAAAAAGAGATACAAAAACACCATCATTGTCTGTAACTCGATAGGTTTTTACATCCTTGTGATATTTATCTATATCGGTGACTTCATCGAAGTTAAGGCCAAATAATCTTTTTGCAACAGTAAATACGCCGTCGATAACTTTTTCCAGCTTGAAAAATGGTTTCAATTTTTCTTCGTCTAGATTGAATCGCTTTTTCTTTAATTTTTCCGCATAGTAAGCGCCATCCCATTTTTGAAGTTGTTCAATATTATCTAATTCTTTGGCAAAAGTTTCAAGCTCATCGAACTCTTTTTGTGCAGCAGGTTTGGCTTTTTCAAGTAATTCCTTCAAAAATGATTCAACCTTTTGCGGTGTTTCTGCCATGCGTTCCTCCAAAATGAAATGAGCGTGCGATAGATATCCAAGTAATTTAGCACGCTGGTGTCTAAGTTGAGCAATACTTAGAACATTCTTTTGGTTGTCGTTCCCGTTATTTTGAAAAGCTTTTGCACCAAATGCAAACGACATTTTTTTTCGAAGGTCTCTGTTGTCTGCATATCGCATAAAAGGGAGGTAACTAGGGTAATCCAGGGTAAAAACCCAGCCTTCTTTTTCTTTTTCCTCAGCAGTTTGTAATGCTGCTTCAATTGCGCTATCTGGAAGACCAGAAAGTTCAGTTTCTTCTGTGATGAGCATTTCAAACTTATTAGTTTCGGATAGCACATTTTCTCCAAAAGTGAGTTTTAGCTTTGACAATTCGGAATCAATTTTTCGCAGTGCTGCTTTGTCTGCTTCAGAAAGATTGGCGCCATTTCTTGAAAAACCTTTGTACTGTTTTTCAAGAAGCATTTGTTGCTCCTGGTTAAGTGTAAGTTGATTTCTAGAGTCGTAAACCTTTTTAACTCTTCGGAAAAGCTCTTCATTCAGAAGTAAATCATTTTTGAAGTCGGATAATATCGGAGATAATTGTTGCGCTATTTTTTGAATTTCATCGTTCGTTTCGGCACTGTTCAAATTAAAAAAAATACTAGTTGCACGATCCAATTGCAACCCCGTATTTTCTAATGCCTCTACTGTGTTTTCGAAGGAGGGGGGGGCTGTGTTTGATGTGATAGAAATAATCTCATCCTTAGTAGTTTTTATTAATTCTGATATGCCAGGTAGGTAGTGTTCGTTTTTCAGTTGTGAAAAAGGAGTCGCGTCGAAAGTTTGTAATAAGGGGTTATTCATTTTAGATGAGCTGATTTTATTTATTTATATTTTTAGCGCCTTCTTCGACCTTCATTTTCAAACCTTCCTTATAGGCCAGGATTTTGTCCAATACACATTTATCGCTAGACCCTATAATTTGAGCAGCAAGAATTCCAGCATTCTTAGCTCCATTTAATGCTACAGTGGCTACAGGTACTCCGCCCGGCATTTGTAAAATAGATAATACAGAATCCCAGCCATCAATAGAATTACTTGATTTAACTGGTACGCCAATTACGGGTAAGGGTGAAAGCGATGCTATCATCCCAGGAAGGTGAGCAGCTCCACCGGCTCCAGCAATAATAACAGAAAGACCTCTTGTGTGGGCGTTCCTACCATAATCAAAAAGTTTATCTGGGGTTCGATGTGCCGAAACAATATCAATTTCGACTTCTAAATCAAAACCTTTTAGAATTTCTATTGCGTCCTGCATCACCAGCAGATCGCTTGTGCTTCCCATAATGACTCCTACTTTGCTCATAAAATTGAAAATTTCAAATCACAAATTAATAAAGATTCAATTCGTAATTTATTTTTTACTTATTACCTTGATACTTTTCTTAACATCTTCTGCAATTTTTCTTGCCTCGGAAATATTTTCATTAACTATAGTAACATGTCCCATTTTCCTGAATGGATGCGTTTCCTTTTTACCATAAATATGTGGCGTCACACCATCCATTGCCATGATTGTTTCAATGTTTTCATATACAACAGATCCCGTTTCATTTTCTGCTCCAACAAGGTTTACCATTATTCCACCAACTTTACTTTCGGTTTTCCCTAAAGGCAAATTTAATATCGCCCTTAGGTGTTGTTCGAATTGGTTGGTGTATGAAGATTCAATAGTGTGATGGCCACTGTTATGTGGTCTAGGGGCAACTTCATTTACCAGTATTTCATCATCCTCTGTTTGAAATAATTCCACCGCCAACAAACCAACATGTTCAAATGCCTCTGAAACCTTTGTCGCCACTTCGCGTGCTTTTCTGGCAACCATATTATCAATTCTTGCTGGACAAATAACATATTCAACTTGGTTAGCCTCTGGATGAAATTCCATTTCCACAACGGGGTAGGTTGCTACTTCCCCTTTCGCGTTCCGCGCTACAATAACCGCCAATTCGTTTTTAAACGGAATCATCTCTTCAATAATGCAAGGAATATCTGGTAGGCCAAGTTCCTCTTGCCAGGCGTGAACCACTTGAACACCTTTCCCGTCATATCCACCCGTACAGCTTTTCCACACAAAAGGGAATGCTATTTTATTTCGGTGAATGGCCGCGTTTAAATCGGCCTTGGTCTCATAATATCTAAATGGTGCTGTTGGAATATCATGATCATTGTAGAATTGCTTCTGAATACCTTTATCGTTTATATTCCGAAGTGTTTTCGCAGATGGATATACTGTTTTACCTTCTTTTTCTAGTTTTTCTAGTGCATCGACATTTACATTCTCAATTTCAAATGTAAGTACATCAACATTTTTTCCAAAGCTATAAACTGTTTCAAAATCCATTAAGTCACCTTGTTGGAACTCATCACAAGCAATTCGACAAGGCGCTTCGTTGCTAGGATCAAGCACTTTTGTTCTAATGTCAAACTTACGAGTTTCGTAGAGTAACATTTTTCCTAATTGACCACCGCCAAGAATTCCGAGAGTGAAGTTGGAAGAAAAATAATTAGCCATCATACAAAGGTACAATCTTCTTTTCAATTGTTATCTTTGCAGACTTATTGAATATTAATATTTTTATTATTTATTAGAAGACTATTTGAGATGTGGGAATCGATTAAAAAATTCTTCGGAATAAATTATAAAAAAACAAAAAATAGAAGCGCCGAAAGCGCCTTAAAAGCAATGAAAAATATCGTGTTATTTGGCCCTCCCGGAGCCGGAAAAGGAACTCAAGCTGAAGTCTTAAAACAAAAATACCAACTTGTACATATCTCAACCGGAGACGTGTTTCGTTATAATATTAAGAACGCTACAGCGCTAGGAACGCTTGCAAAGTCCTACATGGATAAAGGGCATTTGGTGCCGGACGAAGTAACAATCAATATACTTAATGCTGAGGTAGAGAAGAATGTGGATGCCAATGGTTTCATTTTTGATGGATTTCCAAGAACTGCTGCTCAGGCTAAGGCATTAGCAAATTTAATGACTGAAAAAAACGCTCAAATTAATGCAATGGTTGCTTTGGAGGTAGACGATGAGATATTGGTAGGACGTCTTTTGGATCGCGGTAAATCTAGCGGAAGACCAGATGACGCAAACGAAGGTGTTATTAGAGAGCGGATTGCCGAATACTATCGTAAAACTGATATCTTAAAAGAGTTTTACCAGGCTCAAGATAAATATTACGGTGTTGATGGAGTAGGAAGTGTTGAAGAAATCACAGTACGTTTGAGAGGTGTGATAGATACGCTTTAGATAAATTAAAAGAAATTCTCACTTTCGTGAGAAGCACAAGCATGACTGAAGGCAATTTTGTTGATTACGTAAAAATTCACGTCACATCCGGAAAAGGAGGACAAGGAAGCGCACATTTGCGCAGAGAGAAATACATCCCTAAGGGAGGTCCTGATGGGGGAGATGGTGGTCGTGGAGGTCATGTCATTATTCAAGCTCATAAAAATTTATGGACCTTGTTTCACTTAAAGTTTAAACGTCACTATAAGGCAGAACACGGAACACACGGGAGCAAGCAGACAAGTACCGGTGCCGATGGGGCAGATGTATATGTTGAGGTTCCTATAGGGACCGTGGTGCGTGATACCGAAACTCAAGAAATTTTATTCGAACTTACTGAAGATGGAGAAGAACGAATCCTTGCAGCAGGAGGTAAGGGAGGTCGTGGAAATGCACATTTTAAATCTTCTACCAATCAAACACCACGTTATGCGCAACCTGGTCTTGAGGGAGAAGAACTGGATTTTACCCTTGAATTAAAATTATTGGCAGACGTTGGGTTGGTTGGTTTTCCAAACGCGGGTAAGTCTACTTTACTTTCTGTAATTACCTCGGCGAAACCTAAGATAGCCGATTATGAGTTTACTACCCTTAAGCCAAACTTAGGAATTGTTGAGTATCGAAATCACCAAACCTTTGTGATGGCAGACATTCCTGGAATTATTGAAGGAGCTGCTGAAGGAAAGGGAATTGGTCACCGTTTTCTGCGTCATATAGAAAGAAATTCTACGCTTCTATTTTTAGTTCCTGCAGATGTGGATGATATTAAGGAACAGTATGAAATATTGCTGAACGAATTGAAACGATACAATCCAGAACTGTTGGACAAGGAACGATTGGTCGCAATATCTAAAAGTGATTTGCTTGATGATGAACTAAAAGTAGAAATGAAGGAGTTGCTTGACCAAGAGTTTGAAGGTATTCCTTACTTGTTTTTCTCATCTGTTGCCCAACAAGGGTTAATGGAACTCAAGGATAAGCTTTGGGAAATGTTAAATGAAGAGACGGTGTCTTAGTGCAGTTTAGAGCAATTATTTTTTTAATATTACTTACCTCCCCATAATTGTTTTTTAATAGCCCAATGATTACTTACTTATGAAAAAAATTTACTACTTGGTCTGCTATTATTTGGCTGTTTAAATTCTTATACCTTAGGGGTAACATGTTTTTAGTAAAACTATCTGGTTTTTTATAAATCAGGAGAGAAAATCGTTTGACTCGAATCGAATATTCCGTATTTTACATAAAAAAGATATGAAAAGAATACTACTTTTAGGAGTTTTCCTAACCTTTTCGATTATGAGTTTTGGACAATGTCCAACAGACTCTCTTATTTTGAATACCCAGGCGGTAGTTGATAACTTTGTTATCAACTACCCTAATTGCACCATGCTCACCGAGCAAGTCATTATTGATGGTGGCTTTACTGAAATTACTAACTTGAATGGCTTGTCGGATATTACTCATGCAGAGGTTCTTTATATTCAAAGAACGCAGATTGTAGACTTAGCTGGCTTAGAGAATCTTGAGAGCGCAGTTCATCTAGCTATTGGCTCTAATCCCGATATGACAACCTTAAATGGTTTGGGAGGACTACAAACGGTAGGCTCAATAATTTTTTTTCAATAATGCATTACCAGACTTAACGGGATTGGATGGTTTGGTTAGTCTTGGTGGCTTGGCGTTCCTTGGAAATGAAAATCTCCGAGATCTTACAGAATTGAGTGTGCTTAATTCATTAACCTATTTAAGTCTTACTAGAAATGGTATTACAGATTTATCGGGATTAGAGAACGTGCTTACTATTGCAGACGACCTTTTTATTGCAGAAGAAGCCATGGTTGATTTGGCGGCTCTTAGTAACTTGCAAAGTATAGGTGGCTCCGTATATATGGAACAATGATAGCCTAGACGATATGTCTGCCTTAAATAGCCTTACCAGCCTTGGAGGTGACCTTGAAGTTATTCAATGCGATAATGTGCTGACCTTAAATGGTTTTGCAGCTATGGAGACGGTCGGCGGGAGATTGAGAATAGGAGATAATCCAAATCTTACGGATATTACTGTTTTGAGTAATATTGCCTCAGTAGGTGATTTGGATATATACTCAAACACAAGTTTGCAATCATTGAATGGGTTGGAAAATTTGACGCAGGTAAACGGTACAGTTGGAAATGTTGTAATTCACGATACTCCCTTATCAGATTTAACAGGTTTAGAAAATTTGGCGCTAATTGAAGGAGGTCTTCAAATTTCTAATATAGGTAGTTTGCTAGACATAACTGCCTTGAATGGTATTTCTACCTTAGATTATTTGACGATTTTTGGATGCTCTTCTTTACCAAACTTGACAGGTTTTGAGAACTTACTTGGAATCAATGGGAAATTAACAATGAATAACAATGTCGCTTTGAACTCTATTCAAGCGCTTAATGATTTGTCACCAACACTTATCAATGAGGTCGAAATAACAAATAATACGAGTCTAGCGGTTTGTGATATCGACTTTATTTGCACCATTATCGACGATGTCAATATTCCTAAAACTATAGATGGTAATGCAACAGGGTGTAGCTCAATTTCGGAAGTTCAAGTAGCGTGTTTGCTTGTTGTTTCTGAAGTTGACCTTAATAGCGCAATTAATGTCTACCCTAATCCAGTTTCCGAAGTACTGTACCTAAATGTATCCAAAAGCATTGTCTTTGAAAAGGCAATAGTATATTCTGTTTTAGGAGAACGACTGCAAGTTTTTTCAGAAAAGAACATTAATTTCTCAAGCTTTTCTAATGGAATCTATTTTATTGAAGTAGTTACAAATCAAGGGAGCATTTCCAAGAAGATTGTTAAAGAATAATAAAAGGGTAGAGTTGGGTCTGCTTTTTGTTTAATTTTAGCTGAATTTCCTATTGAGGTTCAAATAAATGATGAGATTAAGCTATGAGATACCTACCTGTATTGTTCATTACAATTTTCTTCACCTCCTGCGGTGCGGTCATGACCATGGATTATGATACGGAAACCGATTTCATAAATTTTACTACTTATCAGTTTTATTCAGATATAGATTCGGGTTTAAACGAGCTTGATACTAGGCGAATTATGAAGGCTATTGATAGTTCACTTAATCGACGAGGTTATAAACGAACTGATGACTGCATGTTTTACATTGATTTTTTTGCTACGGAAAGCATTTCGAGTTCACGAAACACCTTGGGAATAGGTGTTGGTGGTGGTAATGTGGAGGTAGGAGTTAGTGGTGGAATTCCAATTTGGGGGCGTGTAATTAATCAGCTTTTGACCATAGAAATAACTGATGCCTCTGTAAATCAAAAACTAGTATGGCAGGTGCAAATAGATGGTGAGTTAAAAGAAAAGGTTACTCCTGCTCAAAAAGAGGCTTATTATATAAAAGAAGTTGATCGCGCGCTTCATAAGTTTCCACCAAAGAAAAAGTAAAAGGCCGCCTTTTCGGGCGACCTTTTTAATCAGTTTAGTAAGTCTTTATAATGATCTTTATATCCAAATAAGACGGCGATATTTAATAGTAACAAGACTACTGCTCCACCAATTCCAGCAGGATCTAATACCGCATGGAACAGAAATGCGTTTACGGAAACACTCATAAGAATTAAGGCTAGTAAAGCGCCATATTTATTAAAGATTAGCGCAAGACCTGCTACAATTTCTACAATTGCAACCAACATTAATGTTTTAGAGGACATAAGTGCCCCAAAATACGCTCCTGCGTCTCCAGTGGGTGCTTCCATTGGGATAAAATTTAAGAACTTATTAAGTCCAAATACGATAACAAAGAGGCCTAGTAGAATCCTCAATGCCAAAAATACTTTTGCATTCATACGATTAGTTTTAAATGTGAGTAAGACTGAAAGATAATGAATTTAAAAATAATGATTTCTGAGGTTTGGGTAAGTATTAATAAGCTGTTGTATCTTTGAGCCTACGAAAGCCCTATGAAGAATTTGATTTATATTCTTATTATGATTCCACTATTGAGTCTCGCTCAGAGTGATTTTGAGCGGGCTAAAAGTTATTTTGAGAAAGAAGACTTCAGTAAGGCGAAGCCTCTTTTTCAAAAATATTTGAAAACCCATCCAAATCATGAAAAAACACGTGAGTATCTAGGAGATATTGCTGGCTATACAGAAGATTGGGATGCTGCGATAAACTACTTCGAGGGCTTACTAGAAGAGCATAAGACCAGTGCCAATTTTAATTTTAAATATGGCGGGGCATTAGGAATGAAAGCATTATCGGTCAATCGATTGAGAGCCTTAACCTACGTTACTGATATCAAGAAATCTTTTGAAAAGGCTGCTAAATTGGATCCAAATCATATCGAAGTTAGATGGGCGTTGGTAGAGTTTTATATTCAATTACCCAGAATTATAGGGGGTAGTGAGCGAAAGGCGATTGCATATGCTAAAGAACTGGGATATATTTCTGAAGTTGATGGTCATCTAGCTAACGGCTATATCGCAGAATACAGCGAGCGGCCAAAGGACGCTGAAACTTTCTATAAAAAAGCTATTGAAGTTGGTGGATCGCCTCACACCTATGAAAAACTTTCTAGTTTGTACGAGAATAGTCGTCAACCTAAAAAAGCGATTGAGACTTCGGTAGAATCGTTAAAGATTCATGAACGAAATCAATTGAATTATCAGATAGGAAAAATCGCTGCACAGTACAATGTAAAGGCTGAGATAGGAATTCTTTGCCTTCAGAAATACATAGAGAACCATTCAGTAAAAGATGGTGTTCCTAAGGATTGGGCATATTATAGGTTGGCTCAAATTTATAAGAATCAATCTCAAAAGGAATCGGCGTTGTTATGGATTAATAAGGCATTGATAAGTCGCTCCAACTTCAAAGAAGCCATAAAAGAGAAAGAACTTATTCTAAAGCTTTAGTTTTTAGACAGTCCTTTCTTTACCTTATTACAAAGAACGAACAAGCCTATTGAGATTTAAAATAATATCTTTACACCCAATTAAATTTTGATTTGAATGCGCGTACATTTTATTGCAATTGGAGGAAGTGCTATGCATAACTTGGCTATAGCACTGCATCTTAAAGGCGACCTTGTAACTGGAAGTGATGATGAGATTTTTGAACCTTCAAAAGGAAGGCTGGCGAGTAGAGATTTACTCCCGAATGAGTTTGGTTGGTTTCCGAAAAAAATAACCTCAAATGTTGAGGCAGTTATTTTGGGAATGCATGCAAAAGAAGATAATCCGGAACTACTAAAGGCAAAGGAGCTTGGAATAACCATCTATTCCTATCCGGAGTTTTTATATGAACAGTCCAAAAATAAAACAAGAGTGGTCATTGGAGGGTCACACGGAAAGACAACTATTACTTCTATGATTCTGCATGTAATGCATTATCACAATAAGGAAGTAGATTATATGGTAGGCGCTCAATTAGAGGGCTTTGACGTGATGGTGAAATTGACAAATGAGAACGATTTTATCGTTTTAGAAGGGGATGAATACCTTTCTTCACCAATAGATCGTCGCCCAAAATTTCATCTGTACAAGCCCAATATTGCATTGTTAAGTGGAATTGCCTGGGATCATATCAATGTGTTTCCGACTTATGATAATTATATTGAGCAGTTTGATATATTTCTGAATCAAATAACTAATGGAGGGGCAATTATTTATAATGAGGAAGATCTGGAGGTAAAAAGGGTAGTGGAAGCCTCTACAAGCCTAATAAAGAAATATCCATATCGAACCCCTTTATATGAAGTTGAGTACGGCGAAACCTTGCTGGATACTCCAGAAGGCGCTATGCCAATAGAAGTCTTTGGAAAACACAATTTAAATAACCTAGAAGGAGCGCGATGGATTTGTCAATTAATGGGTGTTGATGCCGATGGTTTTTACGAAGCGATCGCTACTTTTAAAGGAGCGAGCAAGCGCCTTGAAAAAATTGCTGAAAATGATGCAACAGTTGCGTACAAGGATTTTGCTCATTCCCCAAGTAAGGTAGAGGCAACCACACAAGCGGTGAAAGATCAGTACCCAAAAAAAAGGCTTATTGCTTGTTTAGAACTGCACACTTATAGTAGTTTAAACCCCGAGTTTTTACAAGAATATAAAGGCGCCTTGGACGCTGCGGATACGGCAGTAGTGTTTTATTCCCCTCATGCGGTGAAAATTAAAAAACTGGAGGAAATTTCATTATCACAAATTACGGATGCGTTCCAACGTGAGGATTTAATAGTGTATACCAATCCAACCGATTTCAAAGAGTATCTTTTCTCTCAAAACTTTAATAATGCCTCTTTGCTTTTAATGAGTAGCGGGAATTATGGCGGTTTGGATTTTGATGAGGTAAAAGAATTAATTGAGTAATACTTTATGGTGTAATAGGTTAAGTTCATATAACAATCTACCACCTATAGAAGAACTGTACTTTATTAACCAAAACCATTGTTATTATGTACAAGATGTTTTTCTTTTTACCCTGTCTTTTCTACTCCTCTTCTCTTGTAAGGGAGATGAGGAATGTTCAACTCCAGAAGCTGAAACAAATTTTTATGCGCTGAGTGTAGGGAATACTTGGACTTATGAATATTTCGGGCGTATCGGTTTAACAGATGAATTTGAAAGCTTCGATGTGTTCGATGAAGTTGAAATCACAGAAACGACTGAAATAAACGGAGAAGAGTATTTTGTCTTTCAAACGACCACTATTGGCAACAATGGATCTCCGAGATATGTTCCAGAAAATGGAGTTGCAGTTTTACATTATAGAGATTCTTTAGGATATTTAATAAACGAGGCAAGCATTAAGTTTTTTCAAATACAAATCACGATGAGGAATACTTTATCATCAAACAACCCAGTTTTAATCTTTTTGGACAATTATTGAATGGTACTGAGAATGTAGAAGTAGAGGCGGGAGTTTTTACGGCATTAAACAATGAAATATTTGCTAAACATGAAGATGGATCAAATTTCCCTGGAAGAAGCAACAAGTATTATGCAGAAGAGACTGGGCAATTAAAAGAGACATATTCTACAATATCAAGCCCACTGTCTTCTGGTGAGAAACACTTAGTCTCCTACACGGTCAACTAAGAATTATTATACATCATATCTATAAATTCGATGATATCTTCACAGGAATTTTTATCGGATGTTGTTTGGCATTTTCTTGATCTTGTTCGTTTTTGTCTTGAGACAACTTGAATTTTATTTGCAAAAAAAACTCCAGAATTACTTTCTGGAGTTTTTAATAACACACTATTTATAATAGTTATCTAGAAATAATAATTTTTTCTGTGGTTAATTGCAAACCATTATAAATTCTTATAAAATAAGCGCCGTTGATAAGGTTAGAGACATTTAATTGTTCTAGTGTATCAATACTACTTTTGGAAATAAGAAGTTTACCTAACAAGTCATAAACTTCAATATTCGAATTTTCTGCATTTTCAATATTGAGTATGTTGGCTGCAGGATTTGGATAAATTGAAACCTTAGAGAGATCTAAGTCATCTGTGCCCAGAACTTCTTTAGAATAATATGGTTTTGTATCACCACTTCCGTAGTTTCCGAAAAACGGATATATTTCTATACCGTTGGTGTCGATTAGAGAAGCACCCCCATTAATAATACCATCGCCATAAGAGTCATTAATATTAAATGTTATGCAATCCTCGGAGAAAGTAAAATTATATTCCAAAGTCTGATTGTTATCACCCGTGGTAAGTTGGGCAGATTCTAAAACTGTACCATCCGATGCTACTAGTTCCCAAGAGATTTCTTGCGCATATTGATCGGTGATAATGGTTAAATCTATAGTGGTGCCAGCCTCAATAATGTCATCAAAAGATGTACTTGTTGTATTATTGTCATTGAAATCGTCGTTATCAATACTTACATCCACCGTATTTATTGCTTGCGCAGTATAGTCAATTGTTGGAAGTTCTACAACCACTGTTTCCAAAGACTCTAAATTACCAGACCAGGGATAGCTTTCTGTTGCCCCTCCATTTGTAGAGTAGGTAAAGTTCAAGGAAGTAATAGGATCTGTACCAGAATTTAATATCGTTACTTCAGGTACTACGCTAGTCACACCACAGGCACTCACAAGTTCATTAATTCCAAGCAATGAAGCATCGTTTGTTGAAGTAAGTGGATTCACATCAGGAATACCCTTATTTCCACTAACTACTGTTTGATTGTTTTCAGCCATAAATACCACCAATTCAATTTCATTATGATCTATATATACTCCATTTATACTTGGAGGGAACGTATAGTTGTACGTTCTATCAATAAAAGATCCCATAGTTGTGTTGGTTATTTCCTCACCCCATTGACCAGTAGCTAAATCAATAAGTCTGTGCTGGTGATTATAATTATTCCCTTGACCTCCGCCAGATTGTGGGCCTAATGTATTATTCTGAAGAATAGCAACATTCAACATATTACTAGATTCAGGGCTATCAGCAGTATAATAAGCTTCTAGATGAATAGTCATTAAGTTTGTTGGGATATCTATTGTTGCTTCGACAGCTAGATTAACATAAGAGCTTTCCGCCAACACTAAATCTGTTGCCGCTGCCCATTGCCCTCTGCCCATTGCGGTTGTGCCAGGGTCGCCCATTTCTAGACCAGGAAAATTCGTGCGGTTAATAGTACCGGCTGGGTATCCCAGCAATCCGGTTTGATTAGCAATTGCATCCGCCCAAGGAGTAATAAAATTGGGTTCTGAACCTGTCGCTATTGCAAAAGGACCTTGGTGAACGTTTATAATGAAAAAATCATCAGGATTAGCACTTTGAATTGCGTCGGCAACTACGTGTCCACTAGGACACGCACTACAATGGATGCCAGTGAATTCCTCAAGAACAACTTTTTTGTTTTCTGGAGTGGTGCTAACAATGGTCTGTGCAAAAAATGTTGTGGAAATACAACATAGAGCAGTTAATAAAAGTAATTTTTTATACATGATTGATTGGCTTTGATTAGAATATAAATATAAAAAATAAATTGGAATTCAGCAACTCTTTTTTATTTCTAATAGTCCATTAAACCCATAGGAATCAAGACTTTGAGGATTTCTCATGGCTAAGATGAACTAATAAAAGGAACCGATTTAGGCACTTAGCCATTAATGTTTTTTATTAAACAAGGTTCTGCCTTAATCATTCTGATCATTAAGTTTTCAAAGATTCCTTCTTTCATAAAACTGCGATTGAACCTGTAACAATATTCATTCAAGTAATCCTGTAAGTCT
>CAJXZB010000027.1 GCA_913063405.1 uncultured Ulvibacter sp. | reverse complement strand
CTGCGTTAAAGGTTCTTTTAAGAATTACTTTACCTAACTTATTTTTAAACTCTTGGGTGGTGTGATTATCTCCACTAGTCCAATTTTCATCTTTGGTTACCGTTTTATAAATTTGATTGGGTGCAAAATAATCATTGTAAACGATGTCTGGGTTTTCGGTATCTCCCCCTGAAAATGAAACAGAAAAATCACGAACTTCATTGTTTGTATTTGCCTGATATTCAAATTTTATTGTGTGATCTGTATCTGCGTTGGGGTCTATTTCCCAATCCTTCCCAGGTGCCCCAGTTTCCATTACTCTATTTAAGGGAGAGGCTTCAAAACGATTTTCAGAATAAGGATTGATATCATATGGATGTCTAGCATCTGGGAAGCCATTATAATAATAAGCCAAAAGAGGAGTCAGTATATTTTCAGAATAGGCCCCAACATTATTCAGCTCAGGATAGGGTAAATAGTTTTTAGGTTGCCTGCCTAAATCATCATAATAAACAGGAGTAATTAAATCTTCTCTATTTCCACCTGCTCTAATAGCAACAGATTGCTTAGGGCGCCCAAGGCCATCAAAATAAGTAATGGACTCAATTTTCTTATCATTATTTGCAGGTGTATTTGGAAGGGCTTCAGCTACAGGAACTTGATAAACTTTTTGAAGAATATAATTCTCAGTAGCTGTAGGATCGGTCTGGCCTATTATTAATAAAGGCAACAATACGAATATGAATGTAAGTAGTTTTTTCATTGCGGTTGCCTTTATTAATTTTTAAAATTATACTCGGTTTCACTCAACACATTTCCTTGTTGATCTTTAACATACTCAAGACGATTAAACTGATCATAATGATAGGTCATTATATAGCCTCCTGGATCGGTGACTGTACTAGCTCCTATCAATGGTTTGTATGTATAGGTAGTTACCTGAGCGTTAGGCAGAGTACTTCTTAGATCTGCTAAAGCCAGAAGTAAATCATTCTCTGTTCCTCCAGTACCCGATGCTACGTAAATTGCATCCAAAAGAGTTTGATTGAGAACACTAACAGTAGTGTTCTCTAATTTGGCAACGGGCAAAGTAAAATCATATCCCATAACATAGACAATTCTTGTTCCATCAGCCTTTGAGACTTCTCTTATATTACCTTTCCCATCATAACTATGATAAATTAAACGATCTTCTAAGGGGTTACTTGTTGTCACATCTCCTTTAGCCACTTTAACAGTCTTAGGTAGAATTAATCCACTAAAATCATTGTATTCCGTTTTTTGAGTGTTTAGCAGCGATAAATTTCCTCCTGTTCCATCACCTCGGTATTGCTTAACCTGGATAGGTTCAGCAATGCGGTTGGCATTTCTAAGGTTAGACATATAGGGGTCACCAGAAACTTCTGCATCATGTGGATAGTCTGTTGTAGTAACGATTGTTTTATTATCGCTAGTTGTAGTAATTACTTTCGTAGGTTGTAAATGATCTGGATTGTCATAGACATAACTTGTGGTTGTTTCAATAGGGTTTTCTCCATTTTGATCGTATTGTTTAGTTATTGAAGATGACAAATAATGCCATTGAGAACGATTTAAATACTCCATAATATCAAAACTTTGAATTTTTTCTGTCAAACTCTGGGAATTTAGATGAGTGAATACATCACGTAAACGTATACCATAAAGAGATTGTTCTTGATTTAGAATAGGGTTATTGTAGTAGCTATTAAGAGTTTTCTTTAGGGTAATATACTCTCCGTTACTTTTCTTAAATGATTGTGTTTGCAGTTCTTCTCCCGTCCCAAAGCTTGTTGTAAAAGGAGTTCCCGGTACATTAAGTCCAAAAATGGATGTTGGTAAGATATTTGGAGAGATCATAAACTCATGAAAGATACCTCCCCCACTAAAATCATTTCCAATCTCTTCAATTACAGAAGGATATCCAATCTGATGACCTTGCTTACTATAAAGATCATAGAGAGTTGAAGATGACAATGTCAATATATCCACTTCATGCCAAATATTACCCCAAGTATCAGTCGTTTCTTTTGTATAAGTTATAGCGGGTCTTGGAGAATCGGTAATTCCGCTCGAACAATCAAGACAAGAAAAATCGCCATAATGATAATTTTTCACTTGTTCAATATTATTATCTTCTGATGTAATCACCTTTTGTAATCTTAAACCTCCAACTTCAATATTTGTATCTACTTCTTGAGGCAATTCATCATAATATGAAAAACTTATATCAGCTCGGACGCACTCTCTAAATACTTTAGCAATAAAAGTATATGTTTTTCCTTCTTCTAAATCCGCATATAGTTGTGATTGATTACCGCTTTCTAAAAAAACATAGGGTTGCGAAACTTCAATAAACACATCAGCAGAAATCTTATGGTATAGTTTCTCATATCCACCAGTATTAGCATTTACAACTGCTAAAGAGCCTCTAATCCATTGATTGGGCCAGTCGGAACCATCACATTCCCAACAAGGAGTAGTTCCAGCTGATATATATATAGGGACTTTTACTTCATTGAACAATTCAGGGTACTCCACACTAGAATGTGTAAAAGGTATAGGGCCAATCGTTATCGACTTAGTCATTTCATTTACTGGCCAGTCGTCATCACAACTCTCTAAGTGTCCATTGGGGTGTAACCCTACACTTGTGGAAGGTGGCGGAATCAATTGGGTTCCATAATAAGAATGGGGTTCGTAAAATAGCTCATTGTATCCTTTGGTAGGATAGATGATTTTTTTCAAAAGACCATTAACTCCAAAACTACCATTAGGTTTTTTATCTCCATTGAGATCACTAAAAATAGAATGTAAAAGCAAGGTATTAGAGTTCTCTTCAAAAAAATAATCATCTTCACTTACCAGATACTCATTGGTTGTCACTCCATTAAAGTACCCCCAATAATCTTGAGCATAAGAAAACCTTGGAGGAAGTTCATCTGGATTGTAATAAGATAATAAATATGGGTTTTCTGTTAAGCCGTCGGTTCCTTCTTCAATAACACTACTTAAAAACAGTCTCTTTTCATACGCATCCAAATAAGGAATGTGTAAATTTTTTAGGTTAACCAATGAAGAACTTACAATTTGATAATCTAAATTAAACTTCTTTACTAATGAACCATCACTCTTTTTTATCTCAATACTATCTAGTTGGTCAAATCCACTAGTATTGGGTGCGTATGAAAAATCAATTTGTCCGTTACTACTTACAATAGAACTCAACTGAGCAAAAGCTGTGTTAGATCTTGTTTGAATTAAATTTTCTGCAACTCCAGAATGTTGTCCATCTGCTTGCCTCACTACACTTTGTGATAAGGAGGTGAAATATATTTTATTAAAATTATTGTAGGTGAAATCTAACTGCTCTCCAAACGGACTCTCAATTTTGCTTAAATACCAGCTAGTAGGACTCTCTAAACTCCAACCGTGTTGACCAGTACCAATATGTTGATACATTGATGTTTCTGTAGCGTTCTGATTGCCAAACCAATAAACTATTCCACTTGGATCTGTAACCTTGAAAGCAAAATAGGAGTTAGGTGTCTTTTCTATTTTTAAAGGAGAAGGGCTAATTAATATTGGCTGTCTACTTTCGCTTAAATAAAATTTCCCTGAATATCCGTTAAAATTAAAAGAATATAAATCGGAAAATGTATCATATCCACTTTCTGGATCGGTAGCGTTTTCTAGATAGGTAAGTATTTCTTGGGTAAAACCATCTGGAAAATTACTTGGAAGAGGAAGGGTGTATGATTCATCCGCATCGTCCCTAATTACTCTAGTGATTATTCCTCCTGCATTTAGGCTCCATCCTAGCCCCACATTTGAAGCAATTTCATCAACTCTTATTCCATTGGAACTATAGTGTAATCCAATAGGAACTTTCAGCCTCCCTTCATTTAGCTCATAAAGAGGAATATTAACTTGTGGGGTTCCTGTAAACAGACCAACGGGAACTTGCCCATAGTCTCCTAACGATGCCGCATTTGGTGAAGGTGGCAGAATTTTGGGCAATTCTATTGCCTGTCCAAAAGACGAGAAAGGTAAGATAAAAAAAAAGATCAATACTAGGTGTCTCATAGATTTTGTGTTATCATTAAAAATTAAATACAAATTAATTACGTCAATACGAAACAAGTTTTCACATCAACGAAGGCTAACTTCGAAATAATTAACTAGGGAGGAGTCCAAAACTAATTGTTTATCCTTAAATAAATTGAGAATTGTTGGTCTTTTTTTTAATCTATTTTAACATATTGATTTTTAATCACTTAGGCTAATCTAGGTTTTAGTCCATATCAAAAACAGGGTTTTTCCTGTTGTAAATGACACCTTGGTAGCCTAGCTTTGAATTATTATTCAGTGATAGATTAACTGGGAAGTTTTTCTTCAAGACTTAAAAAGCCCTCGTTCCAGAGGGCTTTTTTTTTTAATGCCTTTATAAAGAGAATACTATTTTTTCTTACGCAGTGCCTGCATAATTATTTCCGTTAATGATTTCTTTTTCTTTACTCCATTAGAATCGGCTGAATAGTAAAACTTTATCTTATAGCCCCTAACTCACTTTTCGGGTGATTTGGATAATACCTAAGTAAAGGTTTCACTGTCTGGCATTTTCACATATTGAATTAAAATAGTCATACTTATATATTTCATAATTAATTGCCAGAATCAATATTCCTTTCAAATAAAAAACATGATAAAAATCACTTTAGTGTACAAAAAAAGGGCCACTGTCTAAGGCCGTGGCTCTTTTAAACGAAATTGACAGCTAGAGTTTCTATCTCCTTATAAATCGTATACTTCTAACGGTTTTATTTTCGAATCTTCCAATTTTGATTACATTAAAATCGGATTTTACCAATAAAAAAGTATATTTGGTTCGAAATAGTACCCCCTTAAATCATTGACATGAAAAAAAATCTACTTTTAATTGCCTTTCTTTTTATTGGAATAGCGGCATTTGCTCAAGAAATTAGATTAGATATTTCTAATTTGAACGCTTCCGAGCTAACTTCGAGTCTTACGCTTAAGAAAGCGGATATGGTACTTGGACAGTCTGGAGTTTATTCAATTGAAAGAAAAATTGGCAGCAATTCTCAAAATATTGCCGATGCCTCTAATAGTAAAAAGTCATTTTCTTCGGCTTTTCTTGTTTCAAAGCATACCAATGGAAATCGTGGTGTTCTGAAACTTGTAAATGTTCACTTCAGTGATTATTCTAAATCAGGTAGGAAAGAAAAATTTACCTTGCATTTTGAGCGTTCGGAAGAACAGTATTAAGCCTTTAAAAAGAACTAGTCTTAAAAATTATTTGTAACACCGAGTTTCTGATTCGAGTTATTCACGCCCCATTGTATTCCAAATAAGGAAATAAGATCGTCTTTTTTTTCAAAATTATTTCCGAAGGAACCTGTTAGAAATATATTTTCAAGAAGTTGATACTTTATAGTTCCAGCGGAGCGATATCCCTCTAAATCTCCTGACCTACTTATATATTCGTATCCAACGGTCAATTTTGCTAATTCGAACTCACCTTTAACCCCAATATCAAAAGCATTAAAACGATCATCGGGAGCAACATTATTTAGAGCCTCATTCTCACTTTCCATTAAGTAACGAACAAAGCCATAAAAATTAATATAATTATCAGATTCCCATTTCGTGTTTAAGGCAACTGTACCCCACATTCCTATTCGTCCAAATTTATTATTATTGAATTCGTTATTCATTATGCGATGGTTATATGCTGCAGCCAAATCCACTGCCAACCAAGGTTTGGTTTGTACAATCTCTTCCATTTTTTCTGAATAACCTTTCGAATCATCTACCTCATCCATTAGCGATTGGCCCCCATCTAATGTGATTCTATTTCGAATCATCTTTTTGTATTCATTACGCTTTTGATCCCATTCATCCAATATCTTATCGCAATTAGGTTCTCCGAAGCAATCTGGTTCCGGGTTTTTTGCATCGTACTCTTCTTCCACTACATCTGAAACATGCGAAATCAAATTTTCAATTTCCTTATAAGTACTCAAATATTCAAGAACTATAGTTTTCCGTTTTAACTCAAAGAGTGTAACTCTTCCTCCAATAGCAACATTTACTATAGAATCAGTATCTTTTACGTAAGCAGCAGAAAATGAAGCCAACTTTAATTTAGAAAATGGATTCTGTACCCCAGATTTATCCACTCCATAATACTTTAAGGCAGATCTGTTTCTATTCTGAGTGAGCCAAAACGGTGTAGCCTCAATCGCGATATTTTTTAAAATTCCATCTGTGGCAATATCTTGTAGTAAACTTAAACCAAATGCCTTAGTTGAATTAGGTCTTTGTATGGTCTCTGGAGCCGCATCCAAAAGCACAAAAGCCGCGCTATTAGGGATCTCTAGGTCCGTCATAGAAAATCCTATGAAAGAAGCCGTTTCTTTATCTTGGCCAAACATCGAATAGGCCAGAAGTAACAGCAATAATGATATTTCTTTTTTTTTCATATCAATCGTATTCTCTTTGTTATTTCTACATGAAGGGGATCTGTCGGATTATCTACCAATATTTCAGACTCCTTACTCATAAATGATTTTGATCCCTCAGGACCACCTACGAGTGTATCAATCATCAATATAGTTTTAACCGCTGCCTTTCGGTGTTCATTCGGTATGTTCTCAAGACTAATGGATGTATTGATTCGCAAAGTTGCGTTCAAAAGGTTATTGTTGACATCCACCTTAGATAAAGGAATATTCCCGCCAGAAAAAGATTCAGATTTTAGAATTCGCTTGAAATTTTTTCCTGGATATCGCAAAAAAACCCTTGTTTCAGCAATCCCAACAACTCCTGCCTGGATTTGAATTTTTACAAGCTTCTGACTAGTATCCCTAAGGTAAGTTTCCATAATGACTATTAATATAAATGATTAGTTGCTTATTTATAAAGCTACTAAAATGCCATGGATAAATGATATAACTTGATTAACTTGTTATTAAATAGTTTCGTAATTTCATTAAATACCGTGTAGAAATACGTGCCTGAATTCAAACTGGAAATATTCAGTTCCACATACAAATGATTATTACTTGATTCAATTCCAAATAGTTCATTTACTACTTTACCCGAAACATCACATAGTCGTATGTTAAGGCTTGAATACGATGATAAAAGATCCGCCTCAATTGTGAAGGCATCCACTACTAGATTTGGGTACGTTCGAAATTGACTCTTCAACCCAAATTCTATGGCTGCTAGAGCATCTTCAGAAAAGAAAAGCTGGTCATCGGCTTCTTGATAATTACTAAAGTATAAATCCGGATAAAGATTGCTATTAAAATCCACCGCGTGAATTCCAACTCCATTGGTAAAACCAAAAGCCTGGGTAGCATACCCCATTCTCTCCTAATTCGGAAAACGTAGTTTTCCATGGTGTGAGGCGTTTTAGGTTAATACAATGGTGTCGGCTCCAATTATTTAGGGCAAACAGTTTCGCACGATTTTAATATTGGAATTTTAGATGTCTCAAATAATACGCCATTTAAAAATAAGCTGTATCCTAATCCGGTTGTTGATAAACTCTATATTGAATCTAACAAATTCGTAGTCCAATTTAATCTTCTAGATATAAAAGGTAGAAATATTTTGGAATTAAAAACACACAACAATCCTATTAGGGAAATCGATCTTTCATCAATTTTAAAAGGACTCTATTTCGCCACTCTAATCACAAATGACAATGAAAAAGAAACACTCAAACTCCTTAAAAAGTAAGAGTTCCAATTAAATTACTTCTATTCCAGCTTCCTCAATTGCTTCAAATCCACCCACGACATCAATCGCATTGTGAATCCCACGATTCTTTAAAATAGATGCGGCAATAACAGAGCGATATCCTCCAGCACAATGCACATAAAAAGGCACACCTGTTGGGAATTCATTTAAATGTTGATTTATTATTTCTAAAGAAGTGTGCTTCGCTTTTGGAATATGCGCTCCTGCAAACTCCCCACCTTTACGAACATCAAAAATTGGAACTTCGGAAGATTCCATCAAATTCTTTAAAGTTTCAGCAGAGATAAATTTTATAGAAGCTGTTTCTCTTTCTGAAGCCTGCCAAGTTTTAATACCTCCATCTAAATATCCTAATGTATTGTCAAAACCAACACGCGACAATCGTGTTATTGTTTCTTCCTCTCTCCCTTCAGGAACGACTAACAATATAGGTTGCTCAACATCTGCAATTAATGCACCAACCCAAGGAGCAAATCCCCCATCAATACCAATGAAAATAGAATTAGGGACATGGCCTACCATAAATTCTACCTGATTTCTAACATCTAGAATCACAGCCCCCGTTTCGTTTGCGAGCTGTTCAAAAGCTTCAGGATTTAATTTTTTACTGCCTCGGGCAATTATATCTTCAATATGATCGTATCCCTCTTTATTCATTTGGACATTAAGAGGAAAATACGAGGGGGGGGGCAAAAGGCCATCAGTAACTTCAGTTATAAACTCAGACTTAGTCATATTAGCCCGTAGTGCATAATTCATACCTTTTTGGTTTCCCAATGTATCAACTGTTTCCTTCATCATGTGCTTTCCACAAGCAGAACCGGCTCCATGGGCTGGATATACAATTACATCATCGGGTAAAATCATAATTTTGTTTCGCAGGCTATCATACAAAATACCGGCAAGATCTTCCTGCGTAACTTCATTTCCTTTTTGAGCCAAATCCGGTCTTCCAACATCCCCTAAAAATAATGTGTCACCAGTAAATATGGCGTGGTCTTTTCCTGTTTCATCTTTCAAAAGATAGGTCGTACTCTCCATGGTATGACCCGGTGTGTGTAAAACAATAATAGTTAAATTCCCAACTTTAAACTCTTGATTATCCTCAGCTATAATCGCCGTAAACGATGGATTTGCATTAGGACCGTAAACAATTGGAGCTCCCGTTCTCTTAGATAATGTTAAATGACCACTTACAAAATCTGCATGAAAATGTGTTTCAAAAACATACTTGATGGAGGCATTATCCCTTTCAGCGCGCTCTATATAAGGCGAAACTTCTCTTAAAGGATCAATAATCGCCACCTCTCCGTTACTTTCAATATAGTAAGCACCTTGTGATAAGCATCCTGTATAAATTTGTTCAATCTTCATGAGAATATAATTTTTGCAAAGATAACAATTGTTAGAGTTTGAGGCTATCCAAGGAGTCCATTTCTAGATTATTTTCACATAATTTTCACATTAAGCCTCATAACTTCTAGTATCTTTAACACTTTCTATCAAACTAAAAAATGAAGAACCTTTTCCTTGTCATTGCGTGCATTTTTATAATTTCTTGTGCTTCTGAAGAAAAACGGCTTGAAGCCATAAAAAGTATGGCATTGGTAGATATTACTAATCTATTACAACTTCCTGAAGGAACCAAATTCAATGAAGAAACTATTGATATTGCCGAGAAGGTTTCTGAAATTGAAGGGATTGGCACCACTTATAGTAAAAATCCGTATTCTTTCTCAGGATTCGCACGATCATGAACAAGTAAAAGAGCATATCCTGGAATATGCTAAAATAGGAGGTGACGGACTATCTCCAGAAGATTATGAACTTATATAATTTGATTAACATTATGAAAAAATTATTGATTGTTGCTATTGCTGTTCTCACGGTTTCTTGTAATTCAGCGCAAAATTCGACTACCTCAAATACAATTTCAACAGAAATGACGCGCGTTGATTACGCCAATACTATTTCTGCCGAGGATCTTAAAACTCATTTGTACATTTATGCGGGTGACGCTATGGAAGGTAGAATGACAGGAACCAAAGGACAAAAGTTGGCGGCAGAATATCTTCGAAACTTTTATCAAGATCAAGGAATAGATTCCCCTATTGAGAAAAACAACTACTATCAAAATGTACCAGCAAGTTATTTTAGTCGTTCAAGCGACCCTAAGAACTCTGAAAATGTTGTAGCCTTTATTAAAGGTTCTGAAAAACCGGAGGAAATTATCGTTCTTTCTGCCCACCTAGACCATGTGGGAACAGACAAGGATGGAAATATATTTAATGGGGCAGATGATGACGGAAGTGGTACTGTAGCGATGTTAGAAATAGCAGAAGCTTTTCAAAAAGCAGTGAAAAATGGTAATGGTCCTAAGCGATCAATTCTTTTTTTGCATGTTACTGGGGAAGAAATCGGATTATATGGTTCTAGATATTATACAGAAAACCCAATCTTCCCATTGGAGAATACAATTTGTAATTTAAATACGGATATGATTGGTAGAATTGCCCCAGAAAAAGCTGACAATCCAAACTATATATACTTAATTGGTAGTGACAAGCTAAGTCAAGAGTTGCACGACGTTTCAGAAGAGGTAAATAAAACATACGTTAATTTGGAACTAGATTATACCTTCAATGACGAAAACGATCCAAATCGTTTTTACTACCGAAGTGATCATTATAACTTTGCAAAAAATAACATTCCAGTTATTTTTTATTTTAACGGAGTACATGAAGATTATCATAAAAGTACCGATACTCCAGATAAGATCGAATACGAGCTTATGGCCAAAAGAGCACAGCTTATTTTTCAAACCGCTTGGGAAATCGCTAATCGAGAAAGAAGAATTATTGCAGATAAATTGTAATAAGATAAAACTAAAACACAAAAAAAGCCTCTCATTTCTGAGAGGCTTTTGCCTTTTGGGTGGAAGACCGGATTCGAACCGGCGACCCTCGGTACCACAAACCGATGCTCTAACCAACTGAGCTACAACCACCATTTCCCCAAAAAGAGTCGAAACTCTAGCAAACAAACACGTTGTTTGCATAGGAGGCTGCAAATATAATTCAAATCTAACGGTTGCGCAATACAATTCTAGAAGATTTTTTAAAACCGAATTGCCTAAATCAAATCCGATAAAGATGCGACCCCTACATAACGTTCCACATTAAATCCTTCGGCGTGTTCAACACCAATGAGCCTTCCCAAATCCTGGGCACGATATGTAATACTATCTCGAAAATTAGTTGAAGTTATTGGAGTCTCAGGCTCGTTAGCCTCTTTTTTATGAAACTGACTCTCATACGCAAAAACAGCCTCTCGTTTTTTATCTAAATAACCCGATACATCAACCACGAAATCTGGTTCCAAATTTTTCCATTGAATATAGTGGTATACATGTTTCGGTCGCCATGCTCTTTGGTGATTCCCTTCATGAATAGTTTCAATTTTCAAAAGACCACTTAAAAAACAAGCATCACTTGCAAGTCTACTTCCTTTTCCATGATCAATATGGCGATCATCAACAGCATTACACAAGACAATTTCTGGTTGGTATTTTCTAATAATTTTGATTATCTCCAATTGAGAAACCGTGTTATTCACAAAAAAACCATCCGCAAATTCCAAATTGTGTCGCATGGTAACACCAAGAATTTTAGCCGCATTTACAGCTTCCAAATCTCGTATTTCGGCGGTCCCTCTTGTCCCTAACTCACCTCGAGTTAAATCCAATATACCTACCTTCTTTCCAGTGCTAATTTCTTTTGCAATGGTAGCACCACAGCCCAGTTCTACATCATCAGGATGCGCGCCAATTGCCAAAATATCTAATTTCATACTATACTAGTTGTTTTTTAAGCACCGTTTCAAAGGCCTGTTCCATATCTGCTATTAAATCACTTGTTTCCTCAATTCCTACTGAAAATCGCAGTAATCCATCTGTTATTCCTTGGTGCGCTCTTTCCTTTGTGCTTAAAAGTACATGTGATGTTCTTGCCGGTGACAATATTGTAGACTCCACCCCTGCCAAACTCATTGATTGTTTAATTAGCTTTAGAGATTTCATAAAAGAATTAGCATCTATATCAGGAAGCAATTCAAACGATAACATCCCAGTATATCCCTTCATCTGTTTTTTTGCTAACTCATAACTTGGGTGAGATTTAAGTCCAGGATAAAAAACGTCGGCCACCATTGGATGTTTATTAAGCCATTTAGCCATTTTCTTTGCATTCTTATTGTGAGCTTTAACTCTCAAAACCATCGTCTTCATGCTGCGTTCCAGAAGCCAGACCGTATAATCACTTAAGCTTCCACCTAGGTTTTTAGCAACGTTCCAAATTCGTTCAATATGTTCTTCGGAACCCGCTACTGCGCCAGCACAAATATCACTATGTCCACTCATATATTTAGTCGCGCTATGCAACATTATATCAATACCAAAATCGGCAGGTGTCTGATTTATCGGCGAAGCAAATGTATTGTCTATCATAGTTATAATACCTCTAGGCTTTGCTATTCGTGAAATCATTTCAAGATCCGTAATTAGCATCAAAGGATTTGAAGGTGTTTCCACATAAACAACTTTGGTATTCTCTTTTATTTTTGAAATAAAGTCCGCTTCGGAAAAACCTTCGGTAAATGAAAACTCTATTCCGTATTTCGGAAATTCTTCTACCATAAAATTATAAGCACCTCCGTAGATTGTCTTCTGAACGACAACATGGTCTCCCTTTTTTAAAAAAGCTAACAAAACGGTACTCACAGCTGCCATCCCACTACCAAAGATCAATCCAGCCTGGCTATGCTCTAGCATTGCCACCTTCTTACACAGAGCCTCTTGATTTGGTGTATTGAAATAACGTGGATAACGTTTCATATCAACATCCTCATAAGCATAAGAACTCGCCATAAAAAGTGGCGAAATAGCGCCTTTAAACTGAGTGTCCTCTACCTCACCTACATGTGTGCAAATAGTGTTTACACCAATTTTTTTTGCCTTCATAATTTTATCAATTTTTCGATGCTCTAATTTATAAATTCCTTTTAAGGTTTGCTATCTTTAGCCAATGAAATTATTGTTAACGAACATTAAAGAATTACTACAAGTTCGAGACGCTGCACCAAAAATGGTAAGCGGAATCGAAATGAATATTCTTCCCACGTTAAAGAATGCCTGGATACTACTTGAGGATGATAAGATCAGCAACTTCGGAAAAATGGAAGATTTGAAACCTCTTGCCGTTGACGAAACTATCGACTGCTCTGGAAAAATAGTCCTTCCATCTTGGTGCGATTCGCATACGCATTTGGTCTATGCAGGAAACAGGGAACAGGAATTTGTAGATAGAATCAACGGACTAGCCTATCAGGAGATCGCCGAAAAGGGAGGTGGAATTTTGAATAGTGCTAAGAAACTTCAGGAAACATCCGAAGTAGACTTATACAAACAATCTGCTGCTCGATTGGAAGAGGTGATGCAGCTGGGAACTGGAGCCATTGAAATTAAGAGTGGATACGGTCTCACAACGGAAGCAGAAATAAAAATGCTTCGCGTTGCAAAGAGGTTGGGAGAGAACTATCCAATCACCGTAAAAACTACTTTTTTAGGAGCACATGCGATTCCTTCAGAATATAAAGGAAACAAAGAAGGCTATTTGGATTTAATCTGTTCTGAAATGCTTCCGAAGATAGCTTCAGAAGAACTCGCCGAATATGTGGATATATTCTGTGAAGAAGGATATTTTTCTGTGGCAGATACAGATCGCCTTCTTTCCGAAGCAAAAAAATACAATCTTGAACCGAAAATTCATGTAAATCAATTTACTGCTCTTGGTGGTATTGCCGTTGGAGTGAAACATAAGGCTTTGAGCGTAGATCATTTAGAAGTTCTTACCAATGACGATATTGAAGCATTGAAAGGGTCGGAAACAATGCCAGTTGCACTTCCCTCCTGCTCCTATTTTTTAAGCATCCCTTATACTCCTGGAAGAGCGCTAATCGATGCAGGGTTGCCTTTGGCTTTGGCGACCGATTATAACCCTGGCTCCACACCAAGTGGAAATATGAATTTCGTGGTTGCAACTGCCTGTATAAAAATGAAACTTACTCCCGAAGAGGCTATAAACGCAGCAACTATAAATGCCGCTTATGCGATGGGACTAAGCGACTCTCATGGCACTATTACCAAGGAAAAAAAAGCCAATCTAGTTATAACAAAAAAGATTCCATCTTACAGTTATTTGCCTTATGCCTTTGGCAGTAACTTAATCGATCAGGTCATTCTAAACGGTCAAAAAATATGAGTCTAGTTACTTTTTATTCTGAAGAGGACATAAAAAAATTAATCAATAAGCGAAAAGGAGAAAAGAAATTTGGAGAGACACTTACGACCATTTCAAATTGGGAACAGTTAAAAGAATGTAAGGCAAAATATGTTTTGGTGGGGATTCCTGAAGACATTGGAGTACGTGCAAATTATGGAACCCCTGGAACTTCACTGGCCTGGGAAACTGCTCTTGGAGTTTTATGTAATATTCAAGACAATTACCTTACCAATGTGAAAAAAGTTATGGCTCTAGGTGAGATAAATTGTGATACCGAAATGCACTCTGCCTCAAGACTTTCTCCAAAAGAAGAAGACTATTACGAAAAGCTGGGTGAAATTGTAAGTCTGATCGATGAAAAAGTAACAGAGACAATTCAGAAGATAATAGAAACAGGAAAGTTTCCAATTATAATTGGTGGAGGACACAACAATAGTTATGGAAACTTAAAAGGTGCTCATAACGCATTAGGCAAAGCAATTAGCTGTTTAAATTTTGATGCGCACACAGATTTTAGAGCTTTAGAGCATCGTCATAGTGGAAATGGTTTCTCATATGCATTTAAAGAAGGGTATTTGAATCGATATTTTACCTTTGGATTGCACAGAAACTATACTTCTCAAGCTGTATTTGATCGACTTCAACAATATCCAGACAGAATAAAATTCAGTCTTTTTGAAGATATAGAAATCAACGAAAAACTTACTTTCTCGGAAGCAATGGCAGAGGCCGATGACTTCTTAGGAGGTGATATCTTTGGTTTAGAATTAGACTTGGATGCCATTGAAGATATGGGAAGTAGTGCGATGACACCTGGAGGTTTTTCCATTCACGATGGAAGAAAGTTTATAAGTCATTTTTCTAAAAAAAGCCAGTGTAAATATCTTCATATATGTGAAGGAGCACCCGGCTTGGGAAGTTTTCCAGCCCAAGTAGGTAAAACCATTTCATTTTTAATTTCGGATGTAATTGCTTAAAATTATTAAAAAAATAAAATCATGCAACAACAATTAATAGAATGTGTACCAAATATCAGCGAAGGTAGAGATACAACTAAAATTGAAGCCATTGCTCGTGTAGTCGAAACCGTTACGGGCGTAAAACTTCTAGATATAGATCCTGGAAAAGCAACCAATAGAACGGTGATTACGTTTGTTGGTGAGCCTGAACCCGTTATTGAAGCAGCTTTTCTTCTGATTAAAAAAGCTTCCGAACTTATCGACATGAGTACCCACAGTGGTGCACATCCTCGTTTTGGTGCTACAGATGTTTGCCCCTTAGTGCCCATCTCGAATATTAGCCTAGAAGAAACTGCTGGATATGCTCATAAACTTGGGGAACGTGTTGGGAAAGAGCTTGGAATACCTGGCTATTTTTATGAAAACGCTGCTAAGGAAGAAAAACGAAAGAACCTTGCCAATTGTAGACAAGGAGAATATGAAGGTTTGGCCAAAAAACTTTCAGATCCAAAATGGAAGCCAGATTTCGGTCCAGCGAATTTCAATTTGAGTGTTACTAAAACTGGAGCTACCGCTATTTCGGCCCGTGACTTTCTAATTGCATACAATGTAAATCTAAATACGACTTCTACCCGTAGAGCCAATGCCATTGCCTTTGATATTCGTGAAGCAGGACGGATTAAGAGAGAAGGAAACCCTATAACTGGAAAACAAATACTTGACAAACATGGAGAGCCCATTCGTATTCCTGGAAAGCTTAAGGCTGTAAAAGGAATTGGATGGTATATTGAAGAATATGGGATTGCTCAAATTTCTTACAACCTTACCAACATTACAATCACTTCTATGCACGAGGCTTTCGATGAAAGTTGCAAAGCAGCTATTGCTCGAGGACTAAGAGTAACTGGGTCCGAATTGGTTGGTTTGGTTCCGCTGCAGGCAATGTTAGACGCCGCAAACTATTTCTTAATCAAACAGGAACGATCTTTAGGCGTTTCAGAAAGTGAAAAAATAAAAATCGCGATAAAGTCACTTGGTCTCGACGATCTGAAGCCGTTTAATCCAAAAGAGCGAATTATAGAATATCTATTGGACGACGGCACTAAAAAATTAATCGACTATAAACTGGATGATTTTGCAGATGAAACGGCGGGAGAATCTATGGCTCCAGGAGGTGGTTCAATTGCGGCTTATGTAGGTACTTTGGGTGTTGCTCTTGGCACTATGGTCGCCAATCTTTCTGGTCATAAAGCTGGTTGGGATGAAAAATGGGAGTTTTTTTCTGAGTGGGCAGAAAAAGGTCAAGCCTATAAAGAGAGATTGCTCTTTTTGGTAGATGAAGACACTAATGCGTTTAATAAAATCATTGATGGATTTAGAATGCCGAAAGGTTCCGAAAAAGAAATTGCGGCCCGTAAAGAGGCAATTGAGACAGCAACTAAATACGCAACAGAGATTCCATTTCAAGTGATGGAAACAGCTTACAATTCGATGGAAGTTGCAAGAGTTATGTTAAAGGATGGCTTGCAAAGCTCACTTTCGGATGCTGGAGTTGGAATACTTTGTGCGAGAGCAGCTGTTATTGGTGCCTATTTTAACGTACGGATCAATGCAAAGGACATAAAAGATAGGGCTTTTTCCGAAGATATTCTCGCTAATGCTTTGGAAATATACAAGAACACTCTTATGATTGAAGAGGAAACTATCGCTTATATTGACTCCAAAATGTAGTTGCCTCTGAAATCCTTCAACAAAAAATCTTAAAATTTTCAAAAATAGGATCGCTGTATTCCATAATTTAATTAATTTTGCATAAGCACTTATATAACTACTTATATGGATACATTAGAAGCACTTGGAGAAATTGGTCTAGGATCGCGACTTAAACGATTAAGTGACCGTTTAATGAAGGAAGTTCAGCAGATCTATGACGATCAACAAATTGATTTTGATCCTTATCTGTTCCCAGCCTTTTATAAGATCGCGTCACAGGATGGTATTACAAATACAACGCTTAGGGAATCGCTGCTAACTTCTCAACCGGCTGTAACCCAAACTATTAATAAATTAGTCCAAAAAGGACTTGTTTTATTAAACAAGGATCTAGACGATAAAAGAAAAAAACAGATAATGCTTTCAGAGAAAGGAAATGCCCTTTTAGCCAAAATAAAACCCTTATGGCAGGTGCTAGATGAAACAGTCAAAGAACATACTTCATTCCCTGCCAACTCTATGCTAGAGCATATTGGTCATTTTGAACAACATTTAAACTCTGGAAGTTTTATGAACAGTGTAAAAAATAAACTCGAAAACCAAAAAACTATCTATATTTCACCTTTTCAAGAAAGGTATGCCGAAGAATTTTACAACCTTAATATAGAATGGCTGGAAACATTCTTTTATGTAGAAGATTTTGACAAAGAGGTATTGAGTAATCCAGACAAGTACATTATTAATCCAGGTGGACATATTTTCTTTGCTATTGAAGACGATATTGTTTTGGGTACTGTAGCGTTAATGACAGCAGAAGACGGAGCCTTTGAGCTTACTAAAATGGCGGTGCGACCTGATCAACGTGGTAAAAAAATTGGTCAGAAACTAATGCAGTATTGTATTGATTTTGCTAAGGAAAACAAATTCACGAATCTATTCCTATACTCGAATACTATTTTAGAAAATGCTATTTATATCTATCGTAAATTTGGTTTTATTGAAATTCCAGTTGAGCCAGACAGCCCTTACGAACGTAGTAATATTAAAATGTACTATCCTTTATTCTAAAAAAACAAAAACGATTTTAAAATAAATCTATTTATATTTTTCAAACCAAGCTATGGTATGAGCTACCTTCGTGATTAGGTTGCTAGGTCGCGCTGCAATCCCGTGGGAAGCATCCGGAATCTCTACCAAAACCGTTTCAATCTTTCGAAGTTTTAGCGCATGATATAACTGTTTTGCCTCACTAGGTGGTGTTCTTAAGTCATTGAGACCAACCATCACCATTGTTGGGGTTTCTACATTTCCAACCAATGAGATAGGCGAAAATTTCCAGTAATTTTGAAAGTTCTCCCAGGGCTGTCCTGGATAACGCGAGTTTGCATACCCATAGTAATTGTCTGCAGTTAAAGTTTTACTTATCCAATTCATAACTGGTTTCGCAACCACAGCAGCCTTAAACCGATTATTTTTCCCAATAATCCATGCTGTCATAATCCCGCCAGCACTTCCCCCTGTGACATATAATTTAGACGCATCTGCAATACCCCGTTTAATTAACTCATCAACACCATCCATCACGTCGTTATAGTCTTCTCCTGGGTAATTGTTGAATAATAAATTTCCAAATTCCTCACCATAGCTAGTACTCCCTCTTGGGTTCGGATAAAAAACTGCATAACCTGCAGAGGCATATAATTGGATTTCTGCTGAAAAATGATCTCCGTAGTTTAAAATTGGTCCTCCGTGATTTTCAACTAAGAGCTGAACTTTCGTTCCCTTTTGGTAATTAGGAGGATACACTACCCATCCTTGAATATCTCTTTTATCTATAGACGACTTATACCAAATCTCTTCGACCATTCCCATATTTCGATAATCGATCAAATCTTGGTTTACATAAGTTAGGATGGTTTCTTTCCTACCTTTTTCAACAATAGCAACATCAGCCGGACGGTCTGATCTAGATACAGTATATGCTATCTTTCCATTGATCGAAATACTAAAACTTCCACTTGCATAGGGTCTTCCCAAGGTTGTTCCTCCAACATTATCCACAATATCTGTGACCTTTCCGTTAAGGTTTATATATCCAATTTTAGTTAGCCCTAAGTCGTTATACATAAAATACAATCCCTTGCTATCACTCGCCCATATGGCATTATCAACATCTCTATCTAACTTTTCTGAAACCGATCTCTTATTTTCTCCATCCAAATCCATCATCATCAATGTTCTTACCTGATACGTTTGAACCTTATCTTCATAACCTCTATAGGCTATATGCTTCCCATCTGGGGAAATCATGGGTGCAAAATCTGGCCCTGTTCGATTTGTTAGCATTGATATTGCTCTACTTTTTACATTTACTGAATAAACTTCCGAGTTTCTGAATTCATACTCCCAGTTTTCATCTCTATTTGCAGAAAAATAAATCGTATTCCCATCAGGTGCCCAAGAAATGCTTCCGCGGTGATTAAAATTTCCACTGGTTAATTGTCGTGGCGTACCTCCTTCTGAAGGAATTGTAAAAATATGCGTGAAGCCAGGTTTTATATATCCAGCTCCATCCGCCTCGTGTTTTAAACGGTCAGTTATTCTTGCTGGTTTTGCCCATTTTGCATCTTTCGGCTTTTTCGGCATCTTCGTAATTACAGGTGCTTTAGCGTTTACCTTCATTGTAAAAGCGATGGATTTTCCATCTGGAGACCAGTGAACCGATGACGGACCATTCTCTAACTGGGTTAATTTAGCAAGGGTCCCTGAGGCCACCCAATACACGTAAACTTCACTTCCGTGTTCACTTCCACTTACAAAAGCAATTCTATCACCAGAAGGGGACCAACGTCCTTGACGTTCACCGCCTTGACTAGATGTGAGCTTTCGATGCACGCTACCGTCACTGCTCAAAAGCCATAGACTTCCGGTAGAAGCATCCTTCATTATATCGAAACCGGTTCTACGATACACAATCCAGTTGCCATCAGGTGAAATTTGCGGATCGCCTGTATACTCTAATTGAAACACATCTAAGGGCTCAAAATTCTTCTTGGCCTGAGCGTTAAGTTGAATATTGAAAAGGAAAAAGATAATTATAGTAAGGCGGAAAGTTACTTGCATTGTCAAAATTTTAGAAAGCTAAAGGTACTTTTTTTGAAAGGCTTTTCAAATTCAAATTTGATGTAGTATCTTTGAGTAAAAGCTATGTCATGAAAAAATCTAATTTTAAGTATCTCATCCTCATTTTACTAGTCCTTACAGTTGGTATCTTTTATATTTCTGAAGATAAAGCGTATCACACAACTCAACATGAAAGTTCACTCTTAGAAGAGTACCCGAACGAATATATGTATAACCAAAGAGCGTACCCTGATAACTACATAAACAGAAGTGCAATTCATACGGCAGTTGAAACTTCAAAAACTATCTTAGGCAATAGAGATTCCCAATCCGGTTCAGACTGGACCCTAATAGGACCTTTGAATACTGGTGGGCGTATTACAGATGTTGCTATCTCTCCAGTTAACGACGATCATTTATATGTTTCAACAGCTGTTGGTGGAGTTTTTAGATCGTTGGATCGTGGTCTTAACTGGACCCCAATCTTTGATGACATTGGACAACCCTCTATTGGAAATATCGCAATTGCCCCTTCCAATGCTCAACGAATCTATGTAGGAACCGGTGAAGCCAATGGAAGTGCTACCTCTGGAGCCTTTTTTGGGGACGGAATATACCGTAGTGATGACGGAGGTGATACTTGGACCAATGCCGGCTTACCTGAAAGTAATCATATTGGACGAATTATTGTTGATCCTTCAGATCCAGACAAAGTATTCGCAGCAGCAACAGGAATACTATATGGTACTAATAATGAGCGTGGTATTTACAGAACTTCAGATGGTGGAGCGACTTGGGAGCAAGTACTTTTTGTGAGTAATGAAACAGCTGCTATAGATGTAGTAATGAACTCTGCAAACCCAGACATCCTTTATGCAGCTATGTGGGAGCGTACAAGAGAACCTTGGCAACGGTCGTATGCTGGGCTGACATCTGCCATTCACCGCTCTATAGATGGTGGTGATACTTGGACCGAACTAGGAGCTGCAAATGGACTTCCAGCCCCAGACTCTCAAACGGGGCGTATTGGTTTGGCAATTTCAGAATCGGATCCAGCAACAATCTATGCTCGATTCACAACCAATGAAATCACCAACGTCTTTAACGGCCTATATAAATCTACCGATAATGGTGATAATTGGACCTTAGTTACGTTAACCGATCTGGATGGTGTTGACTCCTTCTTTGGTTGGTACTTCGGAAATGTTCGTGTTAATCCTACCAATCCAGAAGAGGTTTTTGTTCTAGGACAAAGTATTTATAAAACTTCAGATAGTGGTGCCAATTGGCAACCAATTTCGGGAATGCATGTAGATCACCATGCCTTAGAGTATTCTAGAAGCGGATCGGGCTTGATACTCGCTGGTAATGATGGCGGAGCCTATACCTCAATGGATGGAGGGGCAAACTGGCAAAAATTCACTAACCTGCCAATCACTCAATTCTATAATATTGAAGTAGATAATTCAGATCCCACAAGACTCTATGGAGGGACTCAAGATAATAATACGATCCGTACCTTAACCGAAGGAACAAATGATTGGAGTTCTATCGTAGGAGGAGACGGATTTCATGTAAACGTAGACCCTAATAACAATAATTTCGTTTATGCAGAATCTCAATTCGGAAATTTAAGACGATCGACTGATGGTGGTAACAACTTTACAAATGCAACCGATGGAATAGACGGTAGTGATAGGAACAATTGGAATACCCCTGTAATTCTGTCTCCATTTGACTCTGAAGTTGTGTATTATGGGTCAAATAAACTTTATAGTTCAGATAAAGCTGTGTTCTGGACTGCTATTAGCCTAGATTTAACCGATGGTCAGCATCCAAGTGGTTCACTTTCCTACGGAACTTTAACTGCTATAGCGGCGTCTTACAACAATCTTGATGTTATATACACTGGGAGTGACGATGGAAATGTTCAAGTTACCCCTGATGGTGGAACAACTTGGACGAATATTAGTGCTGGACTACCAGATCGATATGTTACATCTATTGCCACTGTCCCTAGTGATGATAGTACGGCTTATGTAACGTTTTCAGGTTTTACTGAACTGGATTATGCGGCCCATGTATTTAAAACAATAGATGGCGGTGCAACTTGGACCGATATTTCTGGGAATCTTCCTGGAATTCCTGTGAATGATATTGTTACCTATCCAGCGGCTAATTTACTTTTTGTGGCAACAGACCTCAACGTATGGTATTCGGATGATGATGGTACCAATTGGGATATCGTTGGAAATAATTTACCCCTTACCATTATTCGAGACTTAAAGGTTCACACTCCAACAAACACCCTTTATGCTGGTTGCTTTGGAAGATCCATGCATAAGTATGATATTGGAAACATAGTACTGGGTACAAATGAAAATGATTTCAATTCCGAAGTAATTAAAATTTACCCTATACCGGCTAGAACTCAATTTACAATTGATCACAACCTTACTTCAGAAGGAATGGTCAAATTGTATGATATTTCAGGAAAAGAGATTAGAACTCTTTTTGAAGGAAGCTTCGATGTCTCAGAAAAGATTACTATTCCAACAGAAGGGCTGGCAGATGGTCACTATGTGATAAAATTGGTGAGTGGTTCTAAATCCTTTAGCAAGCAGATACTTATAAAAAAGTAAAAAGTAAAGTCATAAAAAAAACCTCAAGCATAGCTTGAGGTTTTTTTTATTTCAAATTCTACTATCGAATTAGTTTCTTGTATTTAATACGTTTCGGAATTAAATCTCCACCCAAGCGTTTCTTTTTATTTTCTTCATAATCACTAAAACCACCTTCAAAGAAATAGACGCGGCTATCACCTTCAAAAGCAAGAATGTGCGTACATACTCTATCCAAAAACCATCTATCGTGACTAATAACAACAGCACAACCAGCAAAGTTCTCAAGGCCCTCTTCCAAAGCTCTAAGTGTATTTACATCTAAGTCATTTGTAGGTTCATCAAGCAGTAATACATTTCCTTCTTCTTTAAGGGTCATTGCCAAATGTAAACGATTGCGCTCTCCACCAGAAAGTAATGATACTTTCTTGTTTTGCTCGCTTCCGCTAAAATTGAATCGACTTAGATATGCCCTAGAATTAACTTCCTTTCCACCCATCAAAACGAGTTCTTGTCCGTCACTAAAATTTTGCCATATAGACTTTTCAGGGTCAATATTTGAATGTGCTTGATCCACATAAGAAACCTTAGCAGTCTCTCCTATTTTAAATTCACCTTTATCCGCATTTTCCTCGCCCATTATCATTCGGAAGATTGTAGTTTTCCCAGCTCCATTGGGCCCAATAATCCCAACAATTCCAGCCTGCGGAAGATTGAAATTTAAATCTTCGTATAACAGCTTATCTTCATAGCCTTTACTTACACCAATAGCCTCTATTACATTTGTACCTAGGCGTGGTCCGTTAGGGATATAAATTTCTAATTTCTCATCAAGTTGTTTTTGATCCTGACTCATTAACTTATCGTAGTTCTTCAAACGCGCCTTCTGTTTTGTTTGACGTCCTTTCGCTCCCTGACGTACCCATTCTAACTCACGCTCTAAGGTTTTTTGACGTTTGGAAGCAGTTTTGCTCTCCTGAGCCATTCTCGTTGATTTCTGATCTAACCAAGAAGAATAATTTCCTTTCCAAGGTATTCCTTCACCTCGATCCAGTTCTAAAATCCAACCAGCGACATTGTCCAAAAAGTATCTATCGTGAGTAACCGCAATTACGGTTCCTTTGTATTGTGCTAAGTGATGTTCTAACCAATGAACACTCTCTGCATCCAAGTGGTTGGTAGGCTCATCTAATAACAAAACATCCGGTTCTTGCAGCAATAAACGACATAAAGCCACACGACGGCGTTCTCCACCAGAAAGTACCCCAATTTTCTTATCACCATCTGGGGTGCGCAAAGCATCCATAGCAATTTCCAACTTGGTGTCAAGCTCCCATGCATTGGAAGCATCAATCTGATCTTGTAAAACAGCTTGACGCGCCATAAGCTTGTCCATTTTATCAGCATCGCTATAGACTTCTTCCAGACCAAACATATCGTTGATCTTGTTGTATTCATCAAGAACAGCAACAGTTTCAGCCACTCCTTCCTTTACGATTTCCATTACCGTCTTATCATCATCCAATTGTGGTTCCTGTTCCAAATAACCAACCGAATATCCTGGAGCAAAAACGACATCGCCTTGGTAATTTTTTTCAACTCCAGCGATAATTTTAAGCAAAGTAGATTTACCACTTCCATTAAGTCCTAAAATCCCAATTTTAGCACCATAGAAGAAGCTTAGATATATGTTTTTGAGGACCGGCGTTTGTGCGTTTTGAAACGTTTTGGTTAAACCGGACATGGAGAAGATTACTTTCTTGTCGTCACTCATTTTTACAAGTTATAGATTAGTTAATTATTAAACCCTTCCTTTTAGGGCATTAAACACCCAAGCATTGGCTAGAAAACCGATTCCTACTGAGGCAAATCCCCATCCAGCAACGTCATCATATTTAAACGCTCCAAGCGCTATTAATCCAATCCCTACAAGGATCATAATAAATGTGGCCCAGGCCAAAACTGTATTTTTATTCATTTCCATACTATATATAATTTGGCGTTTTCTCTTCTCCCCACTCGAGCGGATTTTTAGAGAATCAGGTTATCGGCTGCATCTCTTTATAACTCTTTTATTAATGTAATAAAGAAGATGTTACCTCTATCCTTAACGCAGATAGATTAACACTGTATAATAATAGGCGCAGTGCAAGGAGACAAATATCGGATTTTTATATAAAATAAGCACCCCCAAGGATGCTTATTTATTAGGCAGGAAGAAAGCCCATTTTACCATTTTGGTAATCTCGAAGCGCTTCCATAATTTCAGTCTGACTATTCATAACATAAGGCCCCCAGCTCGTGATTTTTTCGTTAATAGGTTCTCCAGATAAGAACAATAACTTGCTCTTTGCATTTCCTTTAATTGAAAAACCATCACCGTCTTGTTCGAACCAGATCATTTGGTTTTCATTCGTTTCTAATGTAACCGAATCATTTATAGTTACATTACCATTCAGTAAATATACCAGCGATTGATGACTATTAGGTACGTTTAAATCAAAACGCCCTTGATCTTCAACATCAATCATATATGCATTTACAAAAGTCTGAGTTCCAATTCTACCGTTGGTTCCTTGTAATTCTCCAGCGATTATTTGAACCTTGATCTTGTTATCTTCAGAAGTAACAGCTAGAAAATCTTCATTTTTTACATGTTGATAATCGGCAGGAATCATTTTCTTTTCGGCTGGAAGGTTCAACCATAATTGAATTCCTTCTAAAGTTCCTCCTCTTTTTACAAAATCCTTGGTGGGTCCTTCTGAGTGAATAATTCCACGCCCAGCCGTCGTCCATTGTACATCACCAGATTTCACAATACTTTCATTCCCTAAAGAGTCACGATGTAATTGCTCTCCTTGAATTAAGAAAGTAATAGGTTCAAACCCCCGATGTGGATGCGGACCCAAATCAAATGGATTGTTTAACTCATTTATAGGATATGGCCCGTAATGGTGCAGCAGCACAAATGGGTCTATTAAATCGATCTCCTGTGTTGGTATAGGTTGCCTTAACTTTATTGGTCCCATATTAACAAAATCACTTCTACTTATTTGTTTTATACTATTTAACTTCATTGTATTTCCTTTCTAGTTTCTGTAGAAACTTTTTACTTTTATTATCTAATTTTATCTAACAAATCACTTAGAACGGATGCTTCCTTAAGCGTTAGATTTTTTAAAACATCATCTTTAAAATCTGCGTCAATCTGTTTTAGCAGCTGCAGTCCATCTTTTGTGATTTCAATATGCACGACTCTTCTATCGGCGACACACGAAACTCTATCAATCATTTTTTTTGCACACAACTTATCCATAAGTCGGGTAACATTGGGAGCTCTTTCTAGCATTCGATCCTTAATAGTCTGAACAGAAATTGCTTCACCCGCACCTCTCAATATTCTTAGAATATTATACTGTTGGGGTGAAATTCCGAAGGGCTTAAAAAAATCGTTTTGCTTACTATTTATCCAATTTGAAGTATAAATAATATTCAACAATGCCTTTACCTTGGTATTCGGAAAAGTCGTACTTATATCTTTCGAAATGTCTCCCATGGTATTAATTTTAATTAGTAATGGAACTCTCAAATGCCTTTACAGCAGATTCAAAAGTTTTTCTTAAGGCGACATCTACAATACCTTCATTCGAGAAATTTTGTCCAAAACTCGGTAATGAGAAATCCGCGACAATATTACCACCCATATAAGGAAACTTTCCTTTGGCAATTTCTAGAGCCGTTGCTCCACCTCTAGCACCAGGTGAGGTTGCCATTAACAACATAGGAACATCACTCCAAAGTTTACCATCTATACGAGACATCCAGTCAAAAATATTCTTAAAGACTGTTGCATATGCCCCGTTATGCTCTGCCAAAGAAAGCACAATTCCGTCTGCGGATTTGATCAAATCCAAAAACCGTTGCGCATTTACAGGAATACCATGTTCTTTTTCATAATCAATTCCGTAAAGCGGCAATTCAAAATCATTTAGATCTAAAACTGTCATCTTTGCATCTTTAACTTGTGACGCCGTATATACAGCTAATTGTTTGTTTATTGAATTTTTGCTGTTACTTCCAGCAAATGCTATTAATTTTTTCATTTCTAAACGTTAAATATTTTAGCAAAGATAGCATAAATATATTTATATTCCTAGGAATATAAACCCCTGGAAAATAAATATAATTTGACACTTCGTAGACTTTATATAATTCGAGATTTTGTATTTTAGCGGTAAATCATAGAATTAGGTGGATATCAACTTCAACAAAAACGAAGATCATAATAAACTATTAGTTTCAACATTACGACAGAAACTCGCCAAAGTAAAACTAGGTGGTGGAGAAAAGCGTATTGCCAAGCATCATGCTAAAGGCAAAATGACGGCACGTGAACGTATCGATTACCTTTTGGATGATAAGAAATCTAGCATTGAAATTGGTGCCTTTGCCGGAGAAGGTATGTATGAAGAACATGGGGGTTGCCCTAGTGGCGGGGTTGTCGTAAAAATTGGATATATAAAAGGAAAACAATGTATCGTTGTTGCCAATGATGCAACAGTTAAGGCAGGAGCTTGGTTTCCAATCACGGGAAAAAAGAACTTAAGAGCACAAGAGATTTCCATTGAAAACAGGCTTCCTATTATTTATTTAGTGGATAGTGCTGGTGTTTACCTTCCAATGCAGGATGAGATTTTTCCAGATAAGGAACACTTCGGAAGAATTTTTAGAAACAATGCTGTGATGAGTAGTATGGGAATTACACAGATCTCAGCGGTGATGGGTAGCTGCGTTGCTGGTGGTGCTTATCTGCCAATTATGAGTGACGAGGCCTTAATAGTGGATAAAACTGGAAGTATTTTTTTGGCGGGAAGTTATTTAGTGAAAGCCGCAATAGGGGAAAGTATTGATAACGAAACCTTGGGAGGTGCATCAACTCATTGTGAGATTAGCGGCGTAACCGACTATAAATCGAAAGATGATAAGGACGCCTTAGACACTATTAAAAAAATAGTGTCAAAAATCGGAGGTTATGATAAGGCTGGATACAATAGAGAAAAAACGGTAAAGCCTAAGCTCGATCCTAATGAAATTTTTGGGTTGTTACCAAAATCAAGAGCTGAACAATATGATATGCGTGAAATCATTGAACGCATCGTTGACGGCAGTGAATTTGATGAGTATAAAGAAGGTTATGGACAAACAATTCTTACAGGATATGCGCGCATAGATGGGTGGGCAGTAGGAATTGTTGCGAATCAACGAAAATTGGTGAAGACCAAGAAAGGGGAAATGCAATTTGGCGGTGTTATTTATAGCGACAGTGCTGATAAAGCGACTCGGTTTATTGCCAATTGCAATCAGAAAAAAATTCCATTGGTTTTTTTACAAGATGTAACCGGCTTTATGGTAGGTAGCAAGAGCGAACACGGCGGAATTATTAAAGACGGTGCCAAAATGGTAAATGCCGTTAGCAATAGCGTTGTCCCAAAGTTCACAATCGTAATAGGAAACTCCTACGGAGCTGGAAATTATGCCATGTGTGGTAAAGCCTATGACCCTAGGCTGATCGCTGCTTGGCCAAGTGCAGAGCTTGCAGTAATGAGCGGTAATAGTGCCGCCAAAGTATTGTTACAAATTGAGACTGCATCTCTCAAGAAAAAAGGAAAAACTATCACTCCAGAAGTTGAAAAGGAATTATATGACCGTATTAAAGCGCGCTATGATAATCAAATTTCTCCTTATTACGCCGCTTCTAGGATTTGGACCGATGGTGTAATCAATCCTCTGGATACGCGCACTTGGATTTCTATGGGAATAGAAGCCGCCAACCACGCTCCTATTGAAAAACCATTTAACTTAGGAGTAATACAAGTATAGGAACGTAAATTATGGAAGACGAAAATCATTATTCAGAAAAACTGCTTTACTTAGTTGTAAAACAGTTATTCGAACGAAGGATTATTTGGCTTCAAAAAAAAATACACTGAATTACTCAATTTATCTGTGGTTGAAGAGTACGATGACGGTAACGGTTCTAGAGGTATAATCGTTCGAATTGGAGGAGAAGAAAGTAATGCACTCATAGAAATTTCAGAAATTAAAAACCATCACGACTATTTTCAAGAATCATTCAATGAAGGTTTCAAGAACAACAAAGCAAGAATTCAAATAAAAACCAATGATGTGTTTCATTGGTCCAAAATTTTAAAAGAGAAATGGGAAATAAGAGATCCAATTCTTCGCCCTTAGGGCTCACATTATCTTTATTTAAAAGATCCTGATAGTTTGCAAATTATTATTTATCAAGAGAAACACAAATAACATATAATATCGAAAACGCTAAAACAAAAAACTACACCTATCTTCTGCTGCTTATTCTAGCTGGCGAAGCTGTTTTTATCTTGCCATTTGTATTAACACGCGTTTTTCGTCCTACAGTTTTGGAAGCCTTTAATTTAACTAATGTCGAACTTGGCGCATGTTATTCTGTCTATGGGATTATAGCCTTATTCTCCTACTTATTGGGTGGTCCATTGGCCGATAAATTCCCGCCACGAAAGTTAATCGCGGTTGCTTTATGGATGACAGCCCTAGGGGGTATAGTTTATGCATCTTATCCCTCCTACTTTGTTTTGAAAATATTATATGGTTACTGGGGTTTCACCACAATTTTCTTGTTTTGGGCAGCTATGATTAAAGCCACCCGAGTATGGGGAGGAGATACATCACAAGGGAAAGCTTTCGGGTTCCTTGATGGAGGTCGAGGCCTGGTAGGAGCGCTCTTCGGTTTATTAGGGATCCTCATATTTTCTTTATTCGTCGCTGGAGAATTAACTGAAATACAATTTCTTGAAAGAAAAGAAGCATTTCAATATGTAATCTGGGTATCATCAGGAATTGTATCAGTTATTGGTATACTCGTTTGGTTTTTCTTAAAATCTGAAATAGAATCTAGAAACATCACTCTTCAGAAAATCACAACAACCCAGATTAGACAGGTACTGAGAATTCCTGCAGTTTGGTTATTAATGGTCATTATTCTTTGTGCTTATGTAGGTTATAAAATAACAGACGTTTTTTCGTTATACGCAAAAGAAGTAATGGACTATAATGAAGTAGATTCGGCTAAAGTCGGTACCTTTCTTTTATTTATTCGTCCAGTAGTAGGAATTATTATTGGATTTCTGGCAGATAAGAGTCGTGTAACTCTTTGGCTAGTTATAGGCTTCGCATTGAGTATTCTTGGTGCGGTTCTATTTGCTACTGGGGTCATTTCACAAAATACTACACTCTTATTTTTTGTTTCAGTTTTAATTACCGCAACGGGAGTGTATGCGGCCCGTTCCCTATATTTTGCAACTATGAAGGAAGGTAACATTCCTCTAGTATTAACGGGAACAGCCGTCGGATTAATTTCAATTATTGGATACACTCCAGATATATTTGCAGGTCCTGCAATAGGATATTTGTTAGATACTTCTCCAGGAATTGTAGGTCACCGAAATGTTTTTTGGATGCTCACCAGCTTTTCAATGGTAGGGGTAATAGCCTCTATAATATTCTTCAAACTAAGTAGAAAACAACATTAGGGTATAATTATTTTACTAAAATTTAGTATCTTATAGCTGTATAACTAAAAATTTTAAGTTATGGTAACTATAAAGTCTTTAAACAAATGGGCGAATGCTCATACTTATTACCCTTTGGACCTTTTAAGAATTGGTCTTGGGGTTTTTCTTTTTATAAAGGGTATTGACTTTATGTCCAATGCCGAGATGCTTATGGAACTTTTTAAACCCATTCAGAATTTGGCAGGAGGAATGTTAGCTGTACATTACGTAATACCTGCCCATTTTATTGGTGGAATTCTAATTGTCTTCGGGTTATTAACACGATGGGCAGTGATTGCCCAACTACCAATCTTAATAGGAGCAGTATTGATTAATTTTCTTGGAGAAATGAATACGATCAACCTACTGATGTCTATTGGAGTATTGCTACTTTGCATTTTCTTTATGTTCTATGGCTCTGGAAAACACTCTGTAGATAAATACTTAAAAATGGAGAAATAGAGAGTTTTACTTTGACTGGGTTGCTTTTATTACTTCTTGACGGCTATTAACGTATCGAAAACCATCATCTCCGTAAAACCCTGCTTCTTCCAGCATAATTCGAATGTCTTTATCCTATTCGGAAATGGTTACAGTTGTATTCAACTCGATCGCGTACACCGTATTTCGATATAAGGGATAATCACCAGTTCCCTGAACACCTCCTTGAGAGTCCCACATTCCAATAGTAGGCCCAGAACTGTGTCCGTAAACGCCTAAGGGGTGCGCATAAATTGACAGACGTAACCCTTCTGACTTTCCTTCCACTAAAGACTTGAGCAGTATTTGGTTCCCTGTTTTTCCTTCTTCAAAATTTGCCGTGAAGATATCCTGTACTCGATTTCCTTTTTTAAATGCTTCGGAAAGGAATTCAGGCACTTTTGCTTCTTCTTCCTTTAAAACGTAGGCACGTTGTTGGCAATCTGTATGTAAACCGATGTAGGTGATTCCGAAGTCACAATGCAGCAAATCTCCTGGAATAATAATATTTTCTTCTTAGCCTTGCTAAAGGATGCTATATGACTTTTTAGAGCCTCATTATCACGCTGTACGTCAATTGTTGGGTGAAACCAAGTTTCCAAACCGAACTCCGTTACTTTTTGTCGCATCCACCAAACTACATCTTCTGTTGTAGTTTCTCCTGGAGTAATTACTTTTTCTGAAAACGCTTCGTCTATAATATCGTGCGTGATTTCAACCAGCGTATTATATAATTCCATCTCCATTTGGGTGCGGGTTTCAATCCAACCTATTGCCAATTTCTCAGCCGAAACCAATTTGTCCTCTAAGTTTTGAGGAAGCGTTTCTTTCAACTCTTGATAATCCGTTTGCACCAACCCATCTGCAATTCCAAAGTACTGTGACATATTGATTCCTATTTTCTTCGGATTATGTTCATTGATGATTTCTACCAAACGGCCCCATTGATTTGGCTGTTTTTCTTTATCCCAAGCAGAAGTAATATTCTCGCCAACATCATAACGTGCTACCGCGAGTTTCTCAATAGTATTTTGTTGTTTGTTTCGATAGAAAACCAAAATAGTTCTTCTCCTAGCATTAAGCTAAGTTGCTGGAAGCATTGTTCGCATCACTGGGTCTTCATTATATTCTCTAGAAATCACTAGCCACAGGTCGATTTCCGCTCGATCCATTAACCTTGGTAGTAAATTGTCAAATCGATCTGCCAATATCTGATCTTTTAAAGTGGCGCGGTCTCGTTCCGATAGGATTTGAGCATTAGTAGCAAAGGATACTAATAATAGTAAAAGGATGAGCTTTTCATAGCACTTGGTTTTCAGTTATTGGTTTTAACCACGTCTCCAAACCTTTACTTGTAACCACGCAGCACTTGTAGTACATCCATCCGTTTAATTTTTTCGGTTTCAGTAAATGGAAATTTAGAGATAGTGTATATTCTTTTTGGACGCTCGTGGCTCTCTAAAGTCGAGAAAGCATATGTATAATTTGGTAACATATTCCTCTCATCATTTTCAAAAATAATAATGACTCGCTCTCCAAGTTGTTCATCTTCTTCCGAAGCAATTATAAACGGAAGCTCGATAAACTCAGCTAACTTTCTCTCTATACGTTCTGGGTGTATTTTATACCCTCCACTATTTATTACATTATCATAGCGCCCTAACCATCGAAACTCTGTTGGAGAAATAAACTCTACCAAATCATTTGTGATAATCACGTCATCATCGATATATGGTGCATGTATAACCAAACACTCACGACCATCTATAGTGAATTGAACATTTGGCAGGGCTTTATATACATCAGACTTACCCTCGCCATTAAGCCTTCTAACTGCAATATGGCTAATAGTCTCGGTCATGCCGTACGTCGCATGTATTTTGGTAGGAACACCATCGAGTTGTTCTTCCAACTTCTTTGATACCGAACCACCGCCAACAATCAATATTTTCACTTTCTTAAGTCCTGGAATGGAATGGTATAACTGATAAGGTACCATTGCCACAAAATCATAATCGTTATCGTACTGCGTTAGTGCATCCTTCTCTGGTGAAACAATATGCAAATCCCAACCTAAGACCATGGCTCTTACGAGCATCATTTTTCCCCCAATATACTTTGCAGACAAACACAACAAAGCCGAAGTACCTTCAGTAAGATTAAAATACCTACTCGTCGCTTTAGCACTATTTATCATATGCTCTTTGGTAAGTTCGATCTTTTTTGGCTTTCCAGTAGAACCAGAAGTTTTAACCTTAATAGCGTTCTTTGAATTCAACCATTTTTTGATAAACTTCCCAATACTAACCTCAAAATCATCCCCCTCTAAAGTAAGCTCATTGGCCATGGCAATAAGCTCTTCAACGGATTCATAATGCAAACCGTTAAGCGTAAATTTAGGATGAAGTGTTTGTGAGATTATTTCCAAATTTTAAGCGTTTTCTACTATACTATTAATCTCCGAAACAACAGGAGCTTGTACTTTTCCGGATAGTTTATCTGCCCATCCAAACCATTTATACCTAAAGGCCATAATAGCTATAAAAATAGGGTATAATATGAGCACTGGTCCTAGCACATCTATTCCGGCCGAAGGTTCAGAAATATCCTTTAAAACAGAGTTCGTCTGAAACACAGTCCAGTCTGCAGTAACTAACAATGCTGCAATTAGATTATTACCCGCATGAAAGCCTAGAGCGAGCTCCAATCCCTCATCCATTAAAGTAATAACACCCAGAAACAAACCTGTTCCTATATAATAGATCATCACTATATTGCCCAACTTTTCTACCTCTGGATTAAAGAAATGGAGCCCACCAAATATAAAAGAAGTCACCAGCAGTGGTAACCATCTATTCTTCGCCATAACCCCCAATCCTTGCATTAAATACCCTCTAAACAAATACTCTTCAAAGCTTGTCTGCAGTGGCACCATAATTACCGCAATGACAAGTAAAATTAGAAAAGGAACCATTTGAAACTGCAACTCATAATCCTCTGGATTACTATAATAATCAATACCGGTAAAGACCAGGGTGGTGGTTGCTATAAGTCCGAAGCCAAAGAAAAATCGCCCCCAATCCATTTTTTTTCTAGAGGTAGTAACCTTTAAAAAAGGTTGTTTATGAAAATATTTCACCACCAGATAGACAGCCCATAGACCTACCGCAAAGCCTAATAACATTAAAAACAAAGTCAGATTTGAATCCAAAATCGTCATTAGTGTATTAGGGTCTTCTAAATCTGATATATTTCCTCCTTCTGCTATAATTTTAAAAGCGACGGCTCCAATAAGTGGAATAGATCCAATTTGAGAAGCGGCAAAAATAATTACAACCCCAATAAGGTAATACCACCATTCATGTTTGTACTTAAATGCCTGCGCTATAAACATATATCTTTGAGTTAATGGGCTATTTAGAGCGTTAATATGCTTAAATCCCAATTCCTATTTTGACTATAAATTATTGATCCTTTTACTATTTCTAGCGGAGAAGAGATATTATTACTAAACAAACTCCCAGTCCCCAAACCTTGTGGCAATTTACTATTTTTTGTGAAGGTATATTGAGAAATAGCATTTAATCCTACATTACTTTCCAGAGCAGATGTCACCCACCATTTTATGTCCATCTTATTAGCTAGATCTATCCAAGAGTCACTCCCTATACAACCTCCAATGAGGCTAGGTTTTAGGATAATATATTCTGGCTTGATCGATTTTAACAGTTCCTTTTTTTCTTCGGAAGAAAATACACCAATCAACTCTTCGTCCAAGGCAATTGGTAGGGGAGTCATTTCGCAAAGTCTTGCCATCTCTAGCCATTGCCCTTGTTTTATGGGCTGCTCAATGGAATGAAGCTCTAATTCTGAAAGTATTTTTAGTTTTTCCAGTGCTTCGGAAGGAGCAAATGCACCATTTGCATCTACTCTTAATTCTATTTCTGAAGGAGCGAACTCACGCCGAATGGATTTAAGTAAGTCAATTTCAGAAGAAAAATCAATAGCACCTATTTTCATTTTAATACAACTGAATCCTTGTTGTAGTTTTTTGGCAATCTGCTTTTTCATATAGGTCTTATCTCCCATCCACACCAAACCATTAATGGGAATACCTTTTTCACCAAGAGAAAATTCTGAAGAAAAAAGTTGAAAAGGATCTTCAGATATCAAAGACATAAAAGCAGTTTCTATTCCAAACTGAATGGAAGGAAATTTGGTTAGAGCAGCGTATAATTGTTGATTCTCTAAAGATATATTCTCACACACCCATTGTAGTTTCGCTTCATAATTTGGTCGATCATCAACGCTTAGTCCACGTAAAACACCACATTCTCCAATACCCCAATTATCCCCATCTTTTAATACAAGAAACCAAGTTTCCTTTGTTTTTAGAATACCACGAGAAGTCCCGCTGGGAGTTTTGAAATTTAAGATGTGTTTATGGTAGGTAGCTTTTAACATAGGTTATAATTCGATAGCCCCTCCAATTTCCAAGAGCATCAAATCTTTTTCAGCATCAAAGAATTTTTTCTTAGCCGCTTCACTATCAATCTCTATAGGCCCAAAAGTATCATAATGCATTCCAAGTACCTTGTCGCATTCTATAAAATCACTAGCGATAATAGCATCGTCAACTCCCATTGTAAAATTATCACCAATTGGCAGAATGGCAAGATCCAGTTTGGTCTGCAATGGAATAAGTTTCATATCCATAGTAAGGGCGGTATCTCCAACTATATAAATATTCTTATGCTCCCCTTCAATAACAAACCCGCCAGGTTGACCTCCATTGCTTCCATCTGGAAAAGAACTTGTATGAATTGCATTTACGTATTTCAAATTCCCAAAATCAAAGGTCCAGTTTCCCCCATGATTCATAGGATGTGCCTTAAGACCCCTTGCTTGATAATAAATGGCAATCTCATAATTGCTCACAATAATCGCTCCTGTGTTCATGGCGATTGCTTCCACATCCAGAATATGATCCTGATGCGCATGTGTAACTAAGATATAATCAGCTTTTAAACTCATAATATTAACCTTGTCCCTATATTAACCTTGTCCTTCGACAATGGATTACCAGAGATAAAAGGATCCACAATAATATGTTTTCCTGCAACTTCAATTGAAAGGCTGTTCTGACCGTAAAATGTAATCTTCATATTGCTATATTTTCGATATATAAAGTTAAATGAAAAAAGGTGCTGCTAAAAACAATAATGCAAAGAGAAAGGTGCTAAGTGCCACTTTTTTTAATTCAGGATCTAAATTCTTAGGTTCTTCATTTTTATAAACCTTGAGAACATTTAAAAAAAGAAGTATAAATGCCACCAATGGAATAAACCCGGACCAATGTCCTTCTTGCAATAAAAAGTAAATAAGGGCTGAGATAAAAGCTCCAAAAATAAGACTGGCATGATAGTGTTTTACTTTCGTCTTACCTAAGACCACTGCCAACGTATTCTTATTCACCTTTGCGTCTTCAATACGATCTCTCATATTATTTAGATTTAACACCGCTGTACTCATCAGGCCAATAGTAATAGCGGGAAAGACTATATAACCTCCCAAGTTTTGAGTAAAAAGAAAATAGCAGCCCATTACACCTACAAGTCCAAAAAAAACAAAAACAAAAACGTCGCCCATAGCTCTATAACCGTAAGCCGATTTTCCTACTGTGTATTTCACTGCAGCAATGACCGCAGCAATACCCAAATTAAAAAATATAAATGAAAGGATAAAGTTGTCATTTCCAAAGGCAGTAAAAATAAGCATGCTCGCTAATAGCAAAGTAATTACTGCAGTAACGATCATTCCTCGTTTTAGTTCTTTAGCCGTAAGCCAACCACTTTGCAAGGCCCTAGCCGGCCCTACCCTATCTTTATTGTCAGTACCCTTAACACCATCTCCATAGTCGTTGGCAAAATTTGAAAGCACCTGAAAACCAACCGTTGTAAAAATTGCGAGCCAAAACAAAGGGGTTTCAAGAATACTTGGATATCCAAGACACACAAGTCTGCCATATTTTTCATCCAATTCAGCTGCAAAGTTTACAATTCGCAACTCATTTCCTGCCGAAGCTCCTATAATAATTCCAGAAACCGATAATGGTAGGGTTCTTAGACGAGCCGCAGAAATCCAGGCTTTTACTTTTGTCATTCAAGATTGTTTGAATAGCAAAAATACGGTTAAATATTATTTTATACTTTTATACATCGAACAAACAACTAAGAAAAATATGACATCAACCTATCACGCAGGATTATTAGTATTACGATTGGGAATGAGTGGACTTATGCTCACCCATGGGCTTCCAAAATTTATGAATCTAGTTCAAGGCAATATGGATTTTGGCGATCCAATTGGTATAGGATCCACTTTATCATTAATTCTCACAGTAATTGGTGAAGCGATTTGTCCCTTGTTAATCATTATTGGATTTAAAACGCGTCTAGCGGCTATTCCTACTATTATTACAATGGTAGTTGCAGCTTTTGTTGTTCACGCAGCCGACCCAATTGCAACTAAAGAAAAAGCTTTACTGTATCTTATAGGTTTTATAGTAATTGCATTAACGGGAGCTGGTAAGTTCTCTGTAGATAGAAAATAACAGCTGCAACGGGTAGTCTAATTAAAAATGGTAACCAATAGTTCTTTTAGCAAATCTCCCTGTGGAAGATTTGCCGCTCCTACCCCTTTACTTTTCATATCCACTTCTCGAATTGTAGAAATTACGGCACTCACTTTCTTCATTGGATAATTACGGGCAGCCAACTGATAGTCTTTAATAAAATACGGACTCACCCCCAAAGCTCTTGGCGCGTCCCCCTTATTGGTTAACGCATGGTATTTCAATAGTTTTGAAAAGAAGCTATAGAGTAGAGCTACTGTCATTACCAAAGGGTGATTCTTTGGGTTTTGAGCAAAGTATTGTACAATGGCAAAGGCTTTTTTAATATTTTTCTCCCCTATGGCGTTTTGAAGTTCAAAATTGTTAAAGTCCTTACTAATCCCAATATTCTCTTCTATTAATTGAGGTGTGAATTGTGCTCCAGGTTTTGTGATGAGCTGCAGTTTCTCTAGCTCATTGTTTACCTTACCCAGATCATTTCCTAGAAATTCGACCAACATTTGAGCGGCCTTCGGTGTTATAGTATAGCCCCGGCCTGCAAGTACACGACGTATCCAATCCGGTACCTGATTCTCATATAATTTCTTGCTTTCAAACAGCACGCCATTCTTGGCAATACTTTTCGAGAGCTTTTTGCGCTTATCAAGCGTTTTGTACTTGTAGCAGAATACTAATACCGTGGTAGGCTGTGGATTCTCAACATAGCCAACCAAATTTTCAATAGTACGCGATAAGTCCTGGGCCTCCTTCACAATAATCACCTGTCTCTCTGCCATCATTGGATAGCGTTTTGCATGACTTACTACATCATCTATAGAAACGTCACGTCCATACAACACCATTTGATTAAAGCCTTTTTCTTCTTCGGAAAGCACCGAAGCTTCAATAAAACTTGAAATAGCATCTATATAGTAGGCCTCCTCACCCATCAAGAAATAAACGGCTGCGACTTCTCCCTGTTTAATATTGGTAACAATCTGTTTGGCTTTTTCTAACGGCATTTTTTACTCCAGATGCGAATTGTGATTCTTGAATTTGTTATGAATATTCGGTAGGAAGCTGTTTCTTTGCTAGATGCAGTCGCTAAACTTCCCTGACTATACATTTCGTTTCAAAAGTAACGAAAACAAACCATTGATTTTTGATGAAATTCGAAAAAAATTCGTGGTACTCACTCCTGAAGAATGGGTACGTCAGCATACATTACATTTCCTACTTACTGAAAAAAAATATCCCGCCTCTCACATTAACGTCGAAAAACAGATTAAACTGCACAGCACGATTAAACGCTACGATATTGTAGTATACAATAGCGACGGAAGCATCCACCTTATCGTTGAGTGCAAAGCTCCAAAGATTGGGATTGATCAAAAGGTTTTTGATCAAATCGCACGCTACAACTTTGTACTAAACGCAAGCTACTTAATGGTAACCAATGGCTTAGAGCATTATTATTGTCAGATGGATTTTAACGCAGAGAAATACCTCTTTCTAGAGGATCTCCCAGAGAAAGAGGAATTGAAAAAGAAAAGCAAGTGATCACTAAAACTGGCTAGCATATTTCCTCTTTCATATCATAATCCCATGTTAACATTCACAAGAATATTGAAAGCAAGTAGTATCTTTCTTGTTTATATATAAAAATATGAAACATCTAAGAACACACCTTCATTTACTCGTGGTGGTACTATTTGCTGTCTTATCCCTATCCAGTTGTAAACAAACAGTCGAAAAAACAGAAAGCATTGGTTCTGAAGTTGAGGTTATAACAAAAGAAAAACTACCCTACAAGACTAGTGACCCAAAAGGCATGTTACTTGCGGTGGCTGAAGCAAATGGTGGAATGGACAAACTAAAACCATTAAATGATGTAGAATTTGATTATCACTATCTAAGCCCAGATGGTAAAAAGGATATTTCGAAAGAACGATATATCATTGATAATGAGGCATCATGGGCTAAATACGATGTACACGAAATAAATGCATCTCCAGAATTAGAAGGTACTATTGTTCAATTTTATAATGGTAAGAATACAAGTGTTTATAACAATACAAAGCCGCTAGATGATCTAACTCAACTGGGTACAGGCCAATTATATGTGGTTTACCATGATGTTCAAGCTTTCAGGCCCTGGTATTCTTTATACTTATGAAGGACAACAAGAAATTGATGGCACTACATACGACAAAGTAATTGCAACCTACGATCCTACTGTTACGGGTAAAGAAGTAAACGACATTTACATTTTGCACATAAATCCAGAAACTCGAATGATAGATAGCTTCTATTTTTCTTTACCCGCTTTCGACGTTGAACTACCAGCATTACATGCAAAGCTTACCTATACTGAAATTGACGGAATACAGGTGATTACTAGAAGAATGATGTCTGCCCCTTCTCCAGATGGAAAAGGAATGGTACCTCTAGTAGAGCAACTAACCAAGAATGTTAAGTTCAACAATGGTTTTACAACAGAGATGTTAAATAAAGAAATCTAAGTTAATAATTGAATAAATCTATAACCATTAAGGAAGTCATTCGTGTTGAGGCAAATCAAACAGACGTCTGGAATTTTACGCAAGATTTTGCACTAAGGAAGGTTTGGGTCCATTCAATAACTGAATTGGATTTTCTTCGGAAAAAACCAAATAAGTTAGTCAAATTAAAAACGGTTGGTGGAATTGTCACCAAACTCAGTTATAAGCTATACAGAAAGCCGTTTAAAACAAGTTTAAAAATGACCGATACTAAATCCTTCCTGATACAAGGCGGAGGGGGTTCTTGAAATTATAGCTCAAATGAAAATGCAACCCAATGGTCTCAGGGAAATACCTTAGTATTCAAAAATGGACTTATACTTCTTCTTTTTGGTTGGTATGTAAAAAGTGAACTTCAGAAAAAAACAAGAATATCGATGCAGACGGCTAAAGCAATGATTGAAGAAAAAAACAATTCAAGTCTCTATTACTAGGATCATTCTTCCCTAAAAAAACACTTACTTTGTATCCAATGGATGTAGGCGTTGTTATACTTAATTGGAATGGAAGAAAACTGCTTGAGCAATTTTTACCTTCAGTAGTCCGATTTTCGCCAGAATCTACTATTTATGTTGTTGATAATGCTTCTACCGATGATTCTGTTGCCTTTCTTTCTGAAAACTTTCCTACAGTAAATATTATTCAGAATAAAACAAATGGGGGATATGCAAAAGGCTATAATGATGGGCTTTCCAATCTATCCGAAGATATTCTGGTACTCCTAAACAGTGATGTGGAAGTTACCCAGAACTGGCTCTCTCCTATCCTTTCTGAATTTAAGAAAGATAACTCCCTTGTAGCAGCACAACCCAAGATTCTTGACTATAAGAACAAAGCCTATTTTGAATTTGCCGGTGCTGCTGGCGGATTTATAGATAAGTATGGCTATCCCTATTGCCGAGGACGCATCTTCAATACCATAGAAGAAGACCTTGGGCAATACAACGATATCAAAAATATATTTTGGGCGACTGGTGCTTGTCTTTTTGTTCGAAAAGATGCCTTTTGGAATGTGGGTGGATTCGACGAAGACTTTTTTGCACATCAAGAAGAAATCGACCTTTGTTGGCGCTTGCAAGCAAATAGAGGAATTGTAAAATATGTAGGCTCTTCTTCAATTTATCATTTAGGAGGTGCTACCCTTACTTCAGAAAATCCTAAAAAAACTTTTTATAATTTCAGAAATAGCCTGTTAGTATTGTTGAAAAATGTTAAAGGCTCGAACGTATGGTGGACCATCTTTATAAGACTAATTTTGGATGGAATTGCAGGGCTTCAGTTTTTGCTTCACGGAAAAATCGCACATACCTTTGCAATCTTAAGAGCACATCTTAGTTTCTATGCTTTACTCCCAAAATTCCTTGAAAAGCGGCGAGAGCAGGCCACCAGGTTAAAATATTTCTGCACGAAATCTGTGGTATGGCACTACTTTATAAATAAAAACCGTACTTTTAATGAGCTTTGAGAACTTTTTACTTAAAGTAATGTTAATCGTATATAGGACTCACATGCCTTTTAATAATTTTGATCAACTCTAAACTTAACTATAATTATGAAAAAACTATTGATACTTGCAATCTCCTCTAGTATTTTGCTAAGTTCATGTATTTCGAAAAAGAAATATACGGACCTAGAATCACAGTACAAAAGCACAAAGGATTTGTTGAACACAGCGACCGTAAAACTTAATAGCTGTTTGGCAGATAAAGCTGCTGCTGAAGCAAGAGAACAGTCATTAAAAGAGCGTCTTAAAGATATGAAAAAAACAAATCAAGATCTTATTCAGAGTTCAAAAGAGCTAACTATGTTGACTTCGAAAGGAGCTACAAATCTTGAAAAATCCTTGGAAAGCTTAAAGGAAAAAGATCTTAAAATTTCTCGTTTACAGGATGCCTTAACCAAGAAAGATAGTGTAACCCTGGCATTGGTTACTAGCCTTAAGAAAGAAGTAGGACTGGATGATGAAGATATCGAGATTAATGTAGAAAAAGGAGTAGTATTTATATCCTTGAGCGACAAAGTACTTTTTAAAAGCGGAAGTTATAAAATTACAACTAGAGCCAGGGAAATTTTAGGAAAGGTTGCTATCGTGATTAATAGCAAACCAGATTTTGAAGCTTTAGTTGAAGGCCATACGGACAATGTTCCCTATTCAAGTGGCGTGCTAGTCGATAACTGGGATTTAAGTGCTAAACGTGCTACTGCCATTGTACGCGAATTGGTAAGTTTAGGAGCCAATCCAGCGCAACTTATTGCTGCTGGACGTAGTGAGTTTGTTCCTTTGGTTGACAATACAACAGCCGAGAATCGTTCTACAAACAGGAGAACAAAAATATATGTTCTACCAAAAATCGATCAGTTTTATGATATGATTGAAAGCGAGATGAAAGACCTGGAAACACAAGGCGGAGGACAGTAATTGTCGTCATAAACTTTACGAAAACCGTTTGCCTTTGGCAAACGGTTTTTTTTTACCTAATGCTCAAATGTTTACTATTTTTTATCAAAATTATAGACAACCCAGTGCTAAAATCATACCTTAGCTATTCTCAAAAAACCAAATGAAAAAAACTCAATTTGACACTATTATTATAGGTTCGGGTGCTGGCGGGCTTAGCGCAGCTCTTTGCCTAGCAAAGGAAGGTCAAAAAGTTTTGGTCCTAGAACAACACGATGTTCCAGGTGGCTGGTGTCATAGTTTTTACCTTAATGGACATAGGTTTACACCAGGTGTTCATTATGTAGGATTACTAGATAAGGGGCAATCTACCAGTCAATTATATGAAGGTCTAGGGATTGCAAATGATTTGGTTTTTTTTAGAATGAATCCAAAAGCATATGAGCATTGTTGGATTGGTAATGAACGTTTCGACTACCCAGCAAATTTCGATGATTTGGTCAATAATCTTTCTGAAAAATTTCCAAACGAAAAAAAAGGCATTCTTAAATATCTTACCCTAGTAAGAGAGGTAAGTAGACAAATACAACTTATCCCTAAAATTAAGACCTTCTGGGAACAAATTACTATCCCCTTTCGCACTAAAGATATGGGAAAGTATGGTTTATTCAGTTTAAAAAGAGTGATCGATTGGCATCTTAAAGATCCGTTGCTAAAAAATATATTAAACATTCAATTTGGAGATCATGGACTTGCTCCAGCAAAAGCTAGTTTTCCATTGCATTCTGCTGTAATGGACCATTATTTTAATGGCGGGTTTTATCCAATGGGAGGAGGAGGAGCTATTATAAAGGCAATGACCAATGAGCTTAAACGCCAAGGGAGCAAAGTAAGAACTAGCACTGCTGTAGATAAAATTCTACTTAGCAAAGACAAAAAGAAGCGTGCTATTGGGGTATTATTAGAAAATGGAGAACAACTATTTGCAGATCGTATTATATCCAATGCAGATCCCGGAATCACATACCAGAAGTTAATTGGACGTGAAAACCTTAGCCGTAAACTCATTAAAAAATTGGTCAAAACGAAATACTCTTGTACTTCACTCATGTTATTTCTAACCGTTGATATGGATATTCGAAACGCGGGAATTGATTCTGGAAATGTATGGCTTATGGCAGATGGAGATATGGACGATGTATATGAGACAATGCTCCAAACAGATATTACAAAAGGAGAAGTATTTAAAGGTATGTTTGTGAGTTGCACAACTTTGAAAGATCCCGTTAGTTTTGATGGGAAACATCATACCATAGAGGCAATTACCTATATAAGCTATGAAGCTTTCAGGCAGTATGAAAATGAAGAGAGTCAGCGATCTGAGGACTATTTAAAATTCAAGAGTATTTTAACTACTAAAATGTTAAACACGCTTGAAAAGGTTATTCCAGAAATTAGAAATCATATTGTGCATCATGAATTAGGAACTCCTATCACCAATCAACACTATGTAAATACTACCGATGGCAGTGTTTATGGTACAGAGAAAAGTATAAAACATATTGGTCCTTTTTCTTTTAAAGCCAAAAGTGAGATAGAAAACTTATATCTATGCGGAGCAAGTATTGCGGCACATGGCATCGCTGGCGCGAGCTACTCAGGAGTTCAGACGGCTGGAGAGATTCTTGGAATGAGGCAAGACGAGCTTATCCAGGGAGATCCTTTACAAAATGTTCAAATTTTTGATGCTGAAGACGATTCTCATTATCCCGATTGGATGCTGAAAAAAATAGAGATACGAAAAGCCAGACTCGCCTCGAGTTTATCCATTTAAACTAGACCTTACTTGATTAATTTTCTCCGGAATAATCCTACAGTTAGTTCTAATTTGAAAGCTTAATTTTAATAGTTAAAACTAAACATTGAATCTTTTTATGAAAAAGGGGCCAATTTTTGCCTCTTGAGACGTTATAGTATTAGAATATAAACACACATATTAAAAGTCCGCACATTATGAAAACATTTATGCTTCCTTTCGCACTGTTACTGCTAGTCAGTTTTACGGTATCCGACACGAAACTAACCGATCCCGAGCGACTTGTCGCTATGACATAAATGACTACTACTCACGATCGCTTACTAAAAACTCTTGATGGTTTGAGTGAGGCGCAACTCAACTATAAAAGTACTCCAGAGGTCTGGTCAATTGCCGAATGTACTGAGCATATTACCATTTCAGAGAATAGTTTTTTTGGAATGCTTCAAGGAACACTTAAAACTCCTGCCGATCCTTCAAGACGCGCCGAGGTTAAAATGAGTGACGAACAGATCTTAAAGATGATTGCCGATAGGTCTGAAAAAGTTAAGACGCAAGAGGCCTTCGAACCAACAAGAAAGTTCGGATCTCATGATGCAACCGTTAAAGAATTTACCGATTTAGGCACTTAGCTATTAATGTTTTTTATTAAACAAGGTTCTGCCTGAATCATTCTGATCATTAAGTTTTCAAAGATTCCTTCTTTCATAAAACTACGATTGAACCTGTAACAATATTCATTCA
>CAJXZB010000026.1 GCA_913063405.1 uncultured Ulvibacter sp. | reverse complement strand
TTGAAACCGAAATGTTTAATCAAAAAGTAGCAGCATGACTCTTAACTAAATGTCCACTTTTTTGTTGCAAGTCCACTATTTTCATTCTAAATTGTATTGTAGATAAAAAGTGTAATTAAAATAGCCTCAAAGCCAGTTTTTTAATACTTTTACATTGTAAACTTTAGGGGTGTTCTAATACCAGAACTGAGAAATACCCTTTGAACCTGATACGGTTAGTACCGACGAAGGAAAAAGTTAAAGAGCTCCTATAGAAGTTCCTTCCTTTTCATGATGTGGTTGTTAAGAATCATACATTTCAAAGAACAATTCCCTTTCCCTTTTGGTTTCGTAGTTAAACATTAATACTATTATGTATATGATTACTATTCTAGTAAATGAAACTCAAATTGAAATTGAAGAAAGTGCAAACATTCATCAATTACTTCAAAAAATGAATACTACCATTGATGGCATTGCAATAGCAATCAATAATAAAATTGTTTCTAAAAACTCATGGGAATCACAACAATTTAACCAAAACGATAATATCTTAATTATTAAAGCCACACAAGGAGGTTAAACTTCTTTTCTGAATAAAATAGTAAACATTTTTTATCCTCAAAACATGAAAAGCAAAGACACAGCACCAAAGCAAAACGGAATTACAAGACAGCCATTTCCTAATTCAAAGAAAATCTATGTTGCAGGAAAAATTCATCCGCAAATCAACGTGGCGATGCGTGAAATTTCTTTGAGCGCCACGAAAGACTCAATGACAGGAAAATTGACTCCTAACGAGCCAGTTACTGTTTACGATACGTCAGGGCCGTATACCGACCCAAATAAAGAAATCAATGTGCATAAAGGCATCGAAAGAATTCGTGAACAATGGGCTTTAGATAGAAACGATGTTGAACAATTAGATTCTTTTTCTTCAGAATATTGCAACGAACGTTTAAACGACAAGAGTTTAGACCATATGCGTTTTTCATTGTTAAAAAAGCCATTACGGGCTAAAGAAGGGCAAAATGTAACACAATTACATTACGCTAAAAAAGGAATCATTACGCCCGAAATGGAATATATCGCTATTCGTGAAAATCAACGAATAGATGAGATGACCGAAATTAGAAAGCAACATAAAGGCGAACATTTTGGTGCTTCTATTCCTGCTAAAATAACACCGGAATTCGTTCGTGAAGAAGTTGCCAGAGGTCGTGCTGTAATACCATCTAACATTAACCATCCAGAAGCTGAACCTATGATTTTAGGCAGAAACTTCTTAGTGAAGATTAATGCAAATATCGGAAACTCTGCTACTACATCTTCTATTGAAGAAGAAGTAGAAAAAGCCGTATGGGCATGCCGTTGGGGAGCAGATAATATTATGGATTTATCTACAGGGCAAAACATTCACGAAACGCGTGAGTGGATTATTCGTAATTCACCAGTACCAGTTGGTACAGTGCCAATTTACCAAGCTTTAGAAAAGGTAAATGGTGTCGCAGAAGACTTAACATGGGAAATTTTCCGAGATACGTTAATTGAGCAAGCAGAACAAGGAGTAGACTACTTTACAATTCATGCAGGCGTATTATTACGCTATGTACCAATGACAGCTAAGCGAGTAACAGGTATTGTTTCTCGTGGAGGCTCTATTATGGCAAAATGGTGTTTGGCACATCATAAAGAAAGTTTCTTATACACACACTTCGAAGATATCTGTGAAATTTTAAAAAAATACGATGTTGCTTTCTCTTTAGGAGATGGGTTACGTCCAGGTTCTGTTGCTGATGCCAATGATGAGGCTCAGTTTGCTGAACTAGAAACGTTAGGAGAATTAACGCAAATTGCTCGTAAACACGAGGTACAATGTTTCATCGAAGGACCAGGTCACGTACCAATGCACATGATAAAGGAAAATATGGAGAAACAAATTGAAGTTTGTGATGAAGCTCCTTTTTACACATTAGGTCCCTTAACAACTGATATCGCACCAGGTTACGACCATATTACCTCTGGTATAGGAGCTGCAATGATTGGTTGGTATGGGTGTGCAATGCTATGCTATGTTACGCCAAAAGAGCATTTAGGCTTACCAAACAAAGAAGATGTTCGCGTAGGCGTAGTTACCTATAAATTGGCTGCGCATGCTGCCGACCTGGCAAAAGGGCACCCTGGTTCTCAACACAGAGATAATGCCCTAAGTATGGCTCGTTTTGAATTCCGTTGGGAAGACCAGTTTAATTTAGGCTTAGACCCAGAACGTGCTTTAGAATATCACGATGAAACATTACCTGCGGATGGTGCAAAAATTGCGCATTTCTGTTCTATGTGTGGACCAAAATTCTGTTCCATGAAAATTTCTCAAGAAGTGCGTGACTTTGCTGCTGCAAACGACATAGTAGACAATGAAGTCATACAAAAGGGAATGGAAGAAAAATCGAAAGAATTTAAAGAAAAAGGCTCTGAAGTGTATCTATAAAACATGATTGTACTTATAGCTCCTGAAAAGGATGTCAAAGATGAAATAACAATTCTAAATCAGCTTTTTAAGGCTGGTTTAGAATACTATCATTTCCGAAAACCTACTAAAGATTATAAAGAACACTGCTATTATTTAAATCAGATTGATTCAAAATATCATAATAGGGTTATTGTACATTATTTTCATAAACTGATTAATCAATATAATTTAAAGGGAATACATTTTCAAGAACAAAAAAGAAGAGAAAATATAAATAACCCAGGACGTTACTTTAAAGATTTAAATATGTTTGGTAAAACTATAAGTAGTTCTTTTCATGAACCCGAAGAGTTAGCCAATTGTGAATTTGAATTCGATTATCATTTATTAAGTCCTGTTTTCTCTTCAATATCTAAAAAAGGATATAAAGGAAGAGGTTTTGATGTGAATCATATAGATAAACTAATCATTGGTATGGGCGGAGTTACAAGGGCTAATCTAGCAGAATTTACAAAATTAGGATTTAAGGGTGTTGGTGTTTTGGGGGGAATTTGGAACAGTCACACTCCTATTACAGATTTTAAAACAATGAGGTACTATTTCACTAAGACAAAAAACTATAACTAATTGAACACACATCAATACATACTTACTATAGCAGGTTTAGATCCCTCAAGTGGAGCAGGCTTAACTTCTGATATGAAGACCTTTCAAGCCCATGGTTTATATGGTTTATCAGTATGTACAACAGTAACTGTTCAAAATGATATCGATTTTAAAACTTCTCATTGGATTGATACCGAAATCATAGTTAAACAAATTGAAACGCTATTTGAACGTTTCAAAATTGAAGTCGTTAAAATTGGTATCGTTCAAAATTGGCAGACCTTGTCTGTAATATTAGAGAAACTACATCAATTGAATCTTAACATAAAAATCATTTTGGACCCTATTTTAAAAGCAAGTGCTGGTTATGACTTTCATATTAAAGATGATATAAGCATCTTAAATTCACTTTTAGATAAAGTCTACCTAATCACACCAAACTATGAAGAAATTCAAAACTTATATCCTGAAAAATCAATTGAAGATACTATAGCACATATCAGTAGTAAAACGAATTTGTATCTAAAAGGAGGACACCGAACGGATACAATTGGCTTGGACCAATTGTATTATAATAACATCATTCAATTAAATATTGAACCTATCGAGGTGACAGTTTTCCCAAAACACGGTAGTGGATGTGTGCTATCGTCGGCAATTGCAAGTAACTTACTATTAGGCTATCCTATAAAAGAAGCAGTAGTATTAGGAAAAAGATATGCTGAACAATTTTTAAGTTCAAACAAAACCCTTTTAGGAAATCATATAACAGTAAGCTAATGCAATTACCAAGACTACATTACATATCACAAGGAAAAACTCCTGAAGCCCATTTAAATAATATTCAAAGTGCGTGTACTGCTGGTGTTGAATTGGTACAGTTACGTTTAAAAAATATAGATGAAGTGACCCTTCTGAAAATAGCAAAACAAGCTAGAGAAATAACTACTCACTTTCAAACACGATTAATCATCAATGATTATTACAAAATTGCGGCTGCCGTTAAAGCAGACGGAGTTCATTTAGGAAAAAGTGACACCTGTCCAATGATAGCAAGAAAATATTTAGGCAAATTTTATTTTATTGGAGGGACAGCAAATACAATTCAAGATTGCCAAAATCTAATCAATAAAAAAGTAGACTATATTGGCTTAGGCCCGTACAGTTTTACCAATACTAAAGACAATTTGAGTCCTATGATTGGGTGTAGTGGTTACTTAAGCATTCTTGAAGCATTAAAAACAGACACACCAATTACTGCCATTGGTGGAATTACTTTAAATGATATTCCCGAAATTTTGGAAACTGGCATTTATGGTATTGCTGCCTCAAGTGAAATCACAAAAGACTTTAATAAAATTAGTCTATTTAACAAACTATTACAAACGTCTTCTTCGCAAGAACAAGTTTGGAAACCAAATCAAAAAAAATAAAATGACAGATGCACTTAAAATAGCAGACAAAACTTTTAGCTCTAGGCTATTTACTGGAACAGGAAAGTTTAATAGTTCACAAAAAATGCGTGAAGCCATTATTGCTTCTGAAAGTGAACTAGTTACTGTTGCTCTAAAAAGAGTAGAAATAAACAACGAGTCTGATGATATATTAATTCACCTTAAAGAGAATCACATTAACTTACTCCCCAACACTTCAGGCGTAAGAACTGCTAAAGAAGCAGTGTTTGCTGCAGAATTAGCTAGAGAAGCTCTAAAAACAAATTGGATAAAATTAGAAATACATCCAGACCCTAAATTTTTATTGCCAGACCCTATTGAAACACTAGAGGCTGCGGAGGCATTAGTAAAACAAGGTTTTGTGGTAATGCCATATATTCATGCAGACCCTGTTTTATGTAAAAGGTTAGAAGAAGTTGGTGTACAATGTGTCATGCCTCTTGGCGCTCCTATAGGAAGTAATAAAGGGATTATGACTAAGGATTTTCTAGAAATTATTATTGAGCAAAGTAACGTTCCTGTTATTGTTGATGCCGGAATTGGTACTCCATCTCATGCTGCATTTGCAATGGAACTGGGTGCAGATGCTGTATTGGTAAATACAGCAATAGCTGTTTCACAGAATCCAATAGAAATGGGTGTTGCATTTAAAATGGCTGTAGTGGCTGGTAGAATGGCATATAATGCAAAATTAGCTCCCGTAAAACAACATGCAGAAGCAAGTAGTCCTTTAACCTCTTTTTTAAATGAGTAATTTTAAAGACACTTTTGATTTATACGATTGGGATTCATTAGAAAAAGAAATTTATAACTTCTCTTCTCAAGATGTTCAAACCGTATTGTCTAAAGACAAAATCACTTTAGAAGATTTCAAAGTATTGATTTCGCCAGCCGCAAAACCTTTTATTGAGCAAATGGCGCAACGTAGCAATTCCGTTACAAAAAAGCGTTTTGGTAATACAATTCAAATGTACATTCCTATGTATTTGTCAAACGAATGCCAGAATATTTGTACGTATTGCGGATTTAGTATGACCAACAAAATCAAAAGAAAAACACTTTCAGACAAAGAGATTCTTCAGGAAGTGGCACATATTAAAGACCTTGGATATGACCATATTCTTTTAGTTACTGGTGAGGCAAATAGAACTGTAGGTGTCTCTTATTTAAAAGGCGCTATTCATTTAATTCGCGAACACTTCTCTAATATTAGTATTGAAGTACAACCGCTAAATCAGGAAGAATATGAAACCTTAATTGAAGAAGGACTATATGCGGTATTGGTGTATCAAGAAACCTATCATAAAGCGACCTACAAAATACATCACCCAAAAGGTAAAAAATCAAATTTTGACTACCGTTTAGACACTCCAGATCGATTAGGTAAGGCTGGAATTCATAAAATTGGAATTGGTGCTTTATTTGGTTTAGAAGATTGGAGAGTAGATAGTTTTTATACAGCCCTTCATTTAAAGCATTTACAAAGGAACTATTGGAAAACAAAATACTCGATTTCTTTTCCTAGGCTTCGCCCACACCAAGGAAAAGTTCAGCCAAAAGTTGAAATGACAGATGCCGATTTAGTACAGTTGATTTGTGCATACCGATTATTGGATGAGGATGTAGAATTATCTATGTCTACTAGAGAAAGTGAAAACTTTAGAAACAATATTATTAATCTTGGAATTACGTCCATTAGTGCAGAGTCTAAAACAAACCCTGGTGGTTATGCAGTTGCCCCACAATCTTTAGAGCAGTTCGAAATCTCGGACGAAAGAAATACCGAAGACATAAAACGAATGATTAAATCGCAGGGTTATGAAGTCGTCTGGAAAGATTGGGATAAAAATTACTCTGAATTAATGTAACTATGAATTTATCTGTAGAAGAAGAAGAGCAATACCGCAGACACTTATTACTTAATGAGATTGGTTTAGAAGGTCAACTAAAATTAAAGCAAGCCAAAGTGTTAGTTGTTGGTGCAGGAGGTTTAGGCTGCCCAATATTACAATACCTAACTGCTGCAGGTATTGGTACAATTGGTATTGCTGATGATGATGATGTAGAACAATCAAATCTTCAACGCCAAATACTATATACCTACAAAGATATTAAGGAAAACAAGGCTAAATCTGCTGCAAAACGATTACAATTATTAAACCCATTCATCAAGTTTGATGTTTATAAAACAAGACTTACCAAAGAGAATGTTCTTGATTTATTTAAAAAATATGATATTATTGTAGACGGAACAGATAATTTTCCAACCAGATATTTAATTAATGATGCTGCAGTAATAACTAATAAACCTGTTGTTTTCGGGTCTATTTTTAAGTTCGAAGGGCAAGTATCTGTATTTAATTATAAAAACGGCACCACCTACAGATGCTTATATCCAACAGCACCAAGACCAAATGAAGTAGCTAATTGCTCAGAAATAGGTGTACTTGGTGTCTTAGCTGGTATTATTGGAAGCATACAGGCCAATGAAGTCTTAAAAATCATATTAGGCTTAGGAAGCATATTATCAGGTAAATTATTAACATTTAATGCGCTTTCTATGAAACAGTTGACATTCTCTTTTGAGAAGAATACTTCAATTTCTATAAAATCGTTGGATGATGATTATCTCGTACTTTGCGGAATTCCAAAGGCCACTAAAGAAATTAGCTTTCAGGAATACAAGGAACAATCTTCAAACTTCAACGTACTTGATGTAAGAACATACATTGAGCGAAATGAATCCCATATTGCGAGTATTCATATTCCATTAGATGAATTGTCCCAAAGGCATCATGAAATCCCGAAAGACAAAAGCCTTTTAGTGTTTTGTAAATCAGGAGTACGAAGCAAATTAGCTATTGAAATATTACAAAATAATGGCTTTGGAAAAGAGCTTGTAAATTTAAAGAAGGGCTTATTAAGCGGGGTGTCATAATCTTATTAAACAATAAAATGTTATTTTCAAAGTCAATGGCATAGTCCTTCAAAGAAACATGAATATCAATTATAAAAATCATAACCATCCATACCTAAAAATTTTGAAGTTCAATAGTTGATTCATCCTAATCCGGAAATCAAAAGCAAGCAGCAGTTAGATGCAATAAAAAGAATTAAGAACTTAGAAGGAGTCCCAAATATTTTTGTCGCTGGTGAATTGAGTACAATTAGGGAAATTAAAAGACATCTAACAAATGAGAATAGCTTTAAAAATGCTTTTCTTTACACTAGTTCTTATTGGAAAATAGGTGTAAAAGAAGAAGAGCATAAACAAGCAAAAAAAATAACCTCCTTTTGTGAAATTCCTCTAAGATTAGAATATTGCTTAACGGAAGATAGTACTTAAAACATGCAGCTAATCTTATACAAACACGATGGAATAAATTAAGCATAAGCTAAAAACATAAATGAATCATTTACCTTTATTAGATTATATAAATAAATATATCAACTTAACTATTGAAGAAGAAATTATTTTACTTTCTAAAATAGTTCATAGAAACTATCTCAAAGACCAATACATAGTACAACAAGGCGATATATGCAAAAGTGCTAATTTTATTATTTCGGGATGCACTAAAACATTTTATATGGATGGAGAAGGTCAAGAACATATCGTGATGTTCTCTATTGAAGATTGGTGGTCATCCGATTTGGGAAGTTTTATAACTCAAACTCCTGCCGATTTCAACCTTCAATGCTTAGAGAATACTGAACTTATTCAATTTACCTACAATAATCTTAAGGAGTTATATGCAGAGATTCCTAAACTAGAACGCTTTTTTAGAAAGATTATAGAACGTGCCTTTGTAGCTTCACAAAAAAGGATTATTAGAAATTTTAGTCTAACAGCAAAAGAACGCTATCTAATTTTCAAAGAGGCATATCCAAAAATTGAACAGCGTGTCCCACAATATATGATAGCTTCCTATCTAGGTATTACCAAAGAGTTTTTAAGTAAAATTAAAGGTCAACTCATTCAAAACCAATAGATGTTAATCTAGTTTAATATCATTTAATAATCTACTTCATTTTCTAAGGGTTTATTGTGTTAGACATTTGTATTGTAATGATTAAAACAATAAAAATGAATACACTTTTAGAAAAAATCAGCACAATTAATGACATGGTCCTTCAAGGAAAAGCTTTGGAAGCTTTTGACCAATTCTATCATGACGATGTAGTTATGCAAGAAAATGACAATCCTATTACTGAAGGAAAGACAGCCAATAGAAAACGTGAAGAAGATTTCTTCGGAGCTATAACAGAATTCAGAGGTGCTAAACCTCTAAAAGTAACAATTGGAGAGAATACAACAATGGTAGAAAGGCATTTTGATTATACTCATAAAGATTGGGGAATAAGAAATTACACTCAAGTTGCTGTTCAAGATTGGAAAGACGGGAAGATAATTAAGGAGAAATTTTACTACGGAGCATAATTTATAATGAAGTGATTTAAACTTTTTTTTAAAGATATAAAAAGGGTTGTAGATATTTTCGTTATCGACGTAAAACATTTTAAAACAACGCTTTATATGCCTAATACTAGACAAAGATACTTCATGGTTTAAATTAAGCCCAACTTGTTTATATGAGTACCTTTAGTGCGTTTATCCTGCCAATTTAGAATGATATGCGTTGTTTTAGCGTTATGGAGTTACTCATATTTTTATAAATATATTCATTTCAGGTGTCATTCTTTCTTAGGTGCAATTCCTTCCAATAACATTGCAATCCCCATAACAATTGCACAGCCCACCAAATTGAGCCATAAGTAAGGCATCAAATCAATCCACCAGAAGAAAATAATAATGACCTGAGTAATTATAGCTGAAATAAAAACAGAGCGGCTCGAAACAAACTTTACAAAGAATGCAAGTAAGAAGATACCCAATACATTTCCGTAGAAAATAGATCCGATAATATTTACCAACTGTATCAAATTATCAAACAAATTAGCAACACAGGCAACTCCTATAGCAATAACACCCCATAGCAGCGTAAACCATTTGGACATACGTATATAATGCCGTTCATTTCTTCCCGCGGCATTACGTCTGTACAAATCAATGGCAGTCGTGGAACCTAAAGCGTTTAATTCTGAAGCAGTGGATGACATTGCCGCACTTAAAATCACAGCGAGCAGCAGGCCTATAAGTCCGCGAGGGAGGTTGTTCAATATAAAATGAATAAAGACGTAATCCTTGTCGTTGGTTTCGGCATCTGGGTTGGCTTTCTTGATAACCGCTTTAGATTGCTCTCTAAGATTTTCTTCGGAAGTGTTTAAGGCCACAATTTCTTGCAGTAAGGCTTCTTTTTCTGAAGAGGCTTCAGCGCGAGCGTAGGTTATTTGCTTGGTTTTAAGCTGCGTTTCTAGCGTTAGTTTCTTTGCCTGAAGTGCCTGGTACTCCGAAGCATATTCCGAAGCCATCACATCTTTTACCGCCGATGGATTAAAATGTAGGGGCGAACTGTTAAACTGATAAAAAACGAACACCATTACACCTATCAACAAAATAAAGAACTGCATCGGCACCTTTAGTATCCCATTAAATATCAATCCCATTTGGCTCTCACGCACAGACTTACCAGATAAATAACGCTGCACCTGGCTTTGATCTGTCCCAAAGTAGGAGAGGGCCAAGAAAGTACCACCAATAATCCCACTCCAAAACGTGTAGCGATTCTCTAAATTAAACGAGAAGTCCAATATTTCCATTTTTCCGCTGGCACCGGCAATCTCCAGTGCTTTGGTGAACGTGATATCCAAAGGAAGATAATTTACGATCATTAAGAACGCCAAAAACATTCCTGCAAATATCACTACCATTTGCTGTTTTTGTGTTACACTTACCGCCTTGGTACCACCACTTACCGTATAGATTATAACTAATACTCCAATAATAATATTAAGATGGATAAGGTTCCACCCCAATACTGCCGATAAGATAATGGAGGGTGCAAAAATCGTGATCCCTGCAGCTAGCCCTCGCTGTATTAAAAATAGAATGGCAGTAAGGGTCCTAGTTTTTAAATCAAAACGCGTTTCCAAATATTCGTAAGCGGTAAAAACGTTCAGTCGGTGATAGATTGGAATAAAGACCATACAAATCACCACCATTGCAATTGGAAGTCCAAAGTAGAACTGTACAAAGCCCATTCCGTCGTGAAAAGCCTGACCTGGAGTAGAAAGAAAGGTAATGGCACTCGCCTGCGTAGCCATAACGCTTAGTCCAATGGTCCACCACCGGGAATCATTTCCGCCTTTTAGATAATCGGTTACATTTTTGCTGCCGCGGGATTTATAGGTTCCGTATAAAACGATAAAAAGAAGTGTGCCAATAAGGATGATCCAATCAATCTGCTGCATATTAAGTGTAGCTTTGCATTAAAAAATAAAATAAGACGATATAGATCGCATTAAACAGTAGCACCAAAGTGTACTTCAATTTCCAAGTAAAATTATGTTCGGTTGTCTCCATTAAATTAGTTTCCTATTGATAATAAATTAGCAAATAAGCGATACGCTCCCGGAACTCCTGCGGGTAATTCTCTAAAGAAGCTTAATCCTGTATAAATATAGTGTCCTTCTCCGTGCTTGGCAACTAATAAGGATCCTTTGGTTTGTTTAGAACCCTTATCATGCATCCCCAAAATAGGCGTGTAGGCATCATCCCATTCATTTGGAAAATACAAACCTCGTTCTTGTACCCAACCATCGAAATCTGACGGTATAATTTTATTAGGACTATTTAATACAGCATGGTTCGGTGCAAGAATTTCTACTTCCGAATGCTCATCGGTAACACGATCTCTGGAAAGCTTTATCTCATATGGGGCAATATCCTTTGTTACCATACGGTGATTTGTATTGTATTGAATGATGAGATTTCCTCCTTGATTCACATAATTATTCAAAACAGTCTGTGAAAATTCTAATTCAGGAACAGTATTATAAGCCCGGATGCCAACCACTATTGCATCGAATGGCGCTAAATTTTCTTTGGTAATTTCTTTAGGAGCTATCGTAGTTACTGAATATCCAATTTGTTTTAAACTTTCAGGAACTGCATCACCAGCTCCCTCGATATAACCTATTTTCTGTCCTTTTTTCTGAATGTTGATGCGAACAACCTTTGCTTCCGAAGGCAACAATACACTTTGATAAGGAATGTGGTCGTAATCCAATGTCACTAATTCTTCGTTGTAGAAACTGTCCCCAATTTGTACTAGTGGTTTTATAAGTCCTTCACTTTGGTTTGCTGGAGGTTGTACATTAAACAATAACGTTTGCTCCTCACCAGTTCTTGCTAAATTAAAGGTCTGTTGCGATGGCGTAACCACCCAACCTTTTGGATGTTGTAAGCTAACCATTCCCGAAATCCCATCTCGTCCAGCACTTACTTTTACTGGAATTTCCTGTGCTTCGGAAGTAGCAAAAATCAGCACTTTTTCAGAAATGCTTGAAGTCACTTCAGGCAATACTTGAAATGGTCTATACATTTCTCCTTTAACTGGATCATTAAACTTGTAAACAATGTTTCTTACCATTTTTATTTGAACTCCCTCAATGGTCATATTAAATTCAACTGGAAACTGATTGGTTGTTTCTGGAAGCCCTATCAGAGAAGGATCGCTCACCTTATACATTCCTAAACTTCCTTTTTCGTTTAGCCAATAAGGTGCTGTATATGTCGTGCCAGAAAACGTGCCTTCAACACTCTCTAACACTTCTTTTTTGTTAGGGAGCAATGGCGTAGCAATTAGTGTGGTTGGAAACGAAATAATTGGTGAGGTAACCGAATTTAATTTAATCGATGCGTTGGACCTGTTAATTGCTTCTATAGCTACTTTCATTTCTCCTTTTGGGGAAACACGTTGAACGCTCGCAATAGCCTCTAAAAACAAACCAGAGCAGTCTGTTATGAGTTGTTTTATTTTTGAAAGTTTTATGCGTTTCCAATGACCGTCAGGTAACTGATTAATCATCTTGTATGCTTCTATTAATTGTGGGACACTTGCCGAAGGATCTGTAAAATTAAAGGCTTTAGTTACTTTAGATAAAAGAATTCCAATTGGCGCGCCACCTTCCACACGAGACCAACTCGTGTCTATCCCATCGAAAAGATTGCTTTTATCTGAAGGAAAATCACCCTTTAAAAACTCTAAATACTCTGTTTGACTACCTCTAGTACCTGTACTACCAAATCCCTGGGACTTATGCATACTTCGGCTTAAGGAAGCAATCTCACCATTAGAAAGACCCAAAGAAGGATAATAATTTCCAGTTTCAACTTCCAATAGTTTTGACTTGTCCGCTTTTTCAAATTTTTCTCTACTTCCATAAAACCACCAGGAGGTATTAAACAATAACCTCTTGGGCTGCCAAATGCCAAAAGTTGCGACAGTTTCTTCATATTTGGTTTTATCGCCAACTAAATCAAAAGCTTCAAAACTTAGCATGGCCGAGGAGGTGTGGTGCCCGTGTGTAGAACCTGGATTTCGATGATTGAATCGGTTAATTACAACATCGGGTTTAAACTTTCGAATGGCGCGAACAACATCACTTAGCACTTCTTTCTCATTCCAAATCGCTAGAGTCTCATCTGGATGTTTTGAATATCCAAAGTCATTTGCTCTCGTAAATAACTGATTTCCTCCATCTGTTCGTCTTGCCGCCAGCAGTTCTTGTGTGCGGATGACTCCAAGTAGCTCTCTTATTTCTGGGCCTACTAGATTCTGGCCTCCGTCGCCTCTAGTAAGTGACAAATAGGCCGTATTTGCTTTTACATCATTTGCCAAATAGGAGATTAGCCTGGTGTTTTCATCATCTGGATGCGCCGCGATATAAAGAGCAGATCCTAGAAAGTTAAGTTTTTCTAATTTTTGATAAATTTCAGAAGAGGTGGGTTTCTGTGGTTGTTGTGCAAATAGAAATGTTGTTCCGAAGGCAATAAAAAGAATTGCAGAATAGAGTTTTCGCATGGATATTTGATAGGTTATTCAGTAAGAATCAAATATACCCAAAATCGAAAATAAGAATAATCTATTGGCTGTTCTTTAACATTTCTTCAGCAACCGCTTGCCAAAATCTATCGCTTTAAGAATTTTTGAATATGACTTTTGCCTTCTAGATCCTTCAATTCCAAGAAATATAACCCAGAAGCCAAAATAAGATACATCTATTGTGTTATTTTCTGAGAATTGAACTCCTGAAATCCGCTTTCCTTTTATTGAAATGATTTTCACATCCGAAACAGTGAACCCTTGAAATACTAGTTGCAACTCATTTTCTACAGGATTTGGAAATATTGAAATACGAGATTGCTCGAAATCTGAATTAGCAAGAATAAAATCTCCGTGTACAGCTATATCCCCTTCTGGAGATACTATAACAAGAGTTTTATCCCCATTACCAGCTGTAGTTATTTCATAATCGAAAGTTCGATTAGCACCGCCTAAAATGGTGCCAAAATAATTAGATTCTAGATCGCAATAAATAATGCAATCTCCAAGGGTGACGCTACCAAATTGAAAAGTAAAGGTATCGGTTCCTATAACCATTGGCGGCTCTGATTCGAAAAAGGTGTTATTATCAATGCTAATAGAAGCAGTTGCCTCATATCCTTCAGACGATTCATAGAACTCAATTTTCGGGTGATAAAAAATATTAGGTGGTCCGGGTTGCGGAACGTCAATCATTACGTTGTCTATAACCATATAGTGTAGGGTTCATTCTCCAAGTAATTCTTGCGCAGAAATTTGCAACGAAAAAACAAGCGCGAGTGCGCAGGGTAGTATTTTTTTCATCTTTTTTCTTTTTCTTAAAGCTAAGGAAAAATCGACAACATTTCAACTATTTGCCTAACAAGCATTTAGAGGGATGTTCGTTAGGCGTTATGGCGTTCTTGATTTAACAATGGTTACCCCTTTTTGAAGCATCATACTATTGGGATAGGTGATGATCTCATTTTCTCCACTTTTGATAATGGTGTGAAAGAGCTTGATTTCATCTATAATGCCTTCACAAGGAAAGTCCTTGTCCTGAATCTTTATATAATCTCCAAGCTTATAAGGGAACGTAAAGAACATAATAATTCCGCTTGTGATATTGCTTAGAATCGACCATTGTGCAAAAAAGCCAATGCCTATTACCGCAAATACAGATGATAACATAAGGCCTAAATCTTTAAATTGACCGCTCCAAATGAGAACAAGTCCAATCAAGGCAATAGAAATGCTTGTAAAATTGACATATCTTATTAAACGTCTAGTGCGATGTTTTGCCCGATCATATTTTTTAGAATATTTTTTTACTACTAGAATAGTTATCCACCGCAGAAGAATGAACAAAGGTATATGAATAGCCGATTGTAGTAATTCTGTTGAATAATTTTCAAAAAACATAGGTGATTATTTTAGGCCCAAAGAATCTCTCATTATTAAATCCTTGATACCGTTTTGCGACCAATATGGTGTTTTAATGCGCTTAATTTTTGTTGCCGTCGTAGTAAGCGCTTTGGAGTCTGTTCCAAAACCACTTAAAGAGGTTTCTTCCCATTTTTCTATCTCATAAGGAAAGGTGCTGCTAAAATAAATGGTTAGACTTCTGGATAAGTCGAGATACTCAATTGTATAAATACTTAGTGCATCTCCTTGTTTTAGCCTTAGAAAAGCCTGGTAAGCCTTCATTTCCTTATGTCGAAGCCTTAAAAATTCGAAGGAAGGAATTAGTTCCAAGGTTCCTGTTGGTAACTCCTCCGGATTAATACGCATGATATTCCAAAGTTCATTTTCCAGCCAGTTTTTCTAGAGAGATAGATTTGTCGCCTTCGCTTTCAAAATACGAATAGGAGTCTATTTCAAACTTCTTTTTATTGTTGAGTTGCGCAAATACTTGTCCACACCATTCTTGAGTCGAACTTATCAATTTGACCGCATGCCCTTTTGATGAAATGGGATTAAAGGTACTCGTCATTATTGAATAAGGGTAGACGCCAGTTAGAAACTTCTTTGTCGCATTCAACTTTAATATCGGAATGTTTTTTCTGAAAAATTATCCGCTTTTTATCTGTTTGTTGGGGAGAAGTCTTCTGTTACGAAGATAGTAACTGCTGTACCTTGGTGTAGTTCTCCGTAGCGTGCCTGTTCTAACTTATAAGAAGTGATTTCCGCATTTCCTGCGTACCATAGTCTTTAAACTCCTTGGTAAGCTCGGTTATCGACAGAAGCTTGTTCAATGTGTTCAATTGTAGTGTGAAGCGCTAATGAATCTTTTTTAGGCTGGTTGCAGCTCACAAATAAGCTGGAAGACAGTATAACGATACCCAGTATGACTGAAAGCAGTTTCATACGTACAGATTTTAAAGTAAAATTAAGTTAAAATCAGCGAGAGGCAAGCTTCATTAACGTTTTATAAACAAGCCTAGTTGGAAGCCCCATCACGTTAAAAAATGAACCTTCTAATCTGTCAATTGCAATATAACCAAGCCAGTCTTGGATTCCATAACTACCCGCCTTATCGAACGGTTTATAATTGGCTATATAATAATCAATTTCACTATCTGTCAACTCCTTAAACCATACTTTAGTAGTATCGTTTACGGTTTCTTGAAAGTTTTTACCCGTAAAACAAACTGAAGTGAATACCTCGTGCATAACACCACTTAAATTCCGAAGCATCTTTTTGGCATCTTCTTCATTTTTTGGTTTCCCAATAGCCTGGTTGTCTTTCCATACAATGGTATCGCTTGTAACTAGAATGTCCTTTTCGGTAAGATCTTGAAAGGCAGAAGCCTTAAGTTGAGCCAGATAATCTGTTATCTCTGCACCCAGCAAATGATTAGGATAAACCTCTTCAATTTCACGAACATCTATTACAAAATTCATATCCAATTTCTTGAAAAAATCTTGCCTTCTAGGGGAGCCCGAAGCCAAAATCACTGTATGATTTTTTAATTTTTCTCTTAGCATGATTCGAAATGAGATCCGTATTTATTTTAAACAACAACAAACTTATATAAAAGAATCGAAGACATTCCTAGAAGCATACAGATTTTCAGAAGTAAAGATAAAAAGGCATAATCGTTTTTGGTTGCCGCATCCCAAGTTTTAATGCAAAAATAGAGTAGAGGGGCTACTATAAGAAATAGAAAGTATAGTACCATGGCCTGATGGTGATACAAATATGCATACATGTAGATTACAATGGATATGACCATTAATACACCTAGAATAAAAACGAAATAAGTTGCTCGTTTTCTGCCAATGGCGATTGGTAGGGTATTCATTCCTCCATTTTTATCTCCGTTGATATCCTGTAAATCCTTTACTAATTCGCGTATAAAGTTAATTAGAAACGCAAATAAGCTATAATGTAGAAGGACTTTTAGTACGATCACCTGCAGGTCCATTTCATCAGTGTTAATCGCAGGAAGAATATCAAAAAAACCAACAATTAGAATACTTGCCGCAACTAGCATTGAGATTAAGAGGTTGCCAATTAACAGTATTCCTTTCAAGTAGGATGCGTAAAGATATAGTGATGCAGAGATTAATATAAACAGGGTGGCGAATGCGGGTTTGTTAATAGTATTCGAAAGATAAAACCCGGCTCCAACACCAACAACATTTAGAACAATAAAGATGTAGTTGCTGCTTTTTTCTGAAATCCTTTTGCCAATAATAACTTTACTTGGCTTGTTAACTTGGTCGATTTCGACATCATAAATATCGTTAATCACATTTCCTGCAGCAGCAATACAGACTGTCGCAATTACCAACAAAGAAAACTGAAAATTATTAAGTGCAAGTTGCACTTCCAGAGCTTCAAAAAGACCATACTTCACAAATACCTGCATTGCCGCAATGATGATGAGGTTTTGATAACGGATGAGGTTTAGGAAAGACAATTTGTAGCTAGTTTAAGGTTGGCAGAAGGTCACTTCCAATTAATCATACTTTGCACTTGTATCTCCATTACTTATCCACTTCCCTTGTACTTTTAAAACCTGCTCGATAACATCTCGTACAGCACCTTTGCCACCTTTTTTATGAGAAACGTACTTTGCGACTTCTTTGATTTCGGGAACAGCATCCTGCGGGCAACAAGGCAAACCAATTTCCTGCATAACAGCAAGATCGGGAATGTCATCACCCATAAAGAGTATGTTTTCTCGTTTCAAGGCTTTCGTTTCGAGATAATTATTCAAGGTCTCCGTTTTGTGATGTGCGCCTAAGTAGATATTCTTAATACCCAATCCGTGGAATCTTAATCGAACACCTTCATTGCTTCCGCCAGAAATTATACAAACATTATAACCTCTGTCCACTGCTGTTTTAAGAGCATAGCCGTCTTTTATATTCATGGTGCGCAGCATCTCACCATCTGTGGTAACGGTTATTGTTCCGTCAGTTAACACTCCATCCACGTCAAAAACAAAGGTGGTGATATGGGTAAGGTATTCTTTATAGCTTTTTTCCATAGGAAGTAAGAATGGCTTCTGTTAGTTGTTGGTATAGCTCTTTATGAGGTCCGTTCTCCAACAAATGTAAGTGTTTTTCTATTGTTTTTTTATCGCTGCGTTTGGCCGGACCAGTTTGTGCTTCTTTAGGCGACAAAGTTTCAATCTTATTTGCTGTTTCTGCAATCAGAGGTCTAAGCAGCTCGAAGGGGAGTTTACTCTTGCTTAAGATATCACTACTTATGTCGTACATATAGTTCACGAAGTTGTTTACAAAAACCGCAGCTAAATGCAGTTTCGCACGTTCTTCAGAATTGACCTCAACTACCTTTTCTGAAATGGCTTCGCCTAGTTTTTTCAGAAGTGTTAAATCCGATTTTCTTTCCGCCTCAATGCAAATAGGAATCTCATTAAAATCAGGATCTCGCTTTTTCGAAAAACTTTGCAATGGATAAAAAACTCCTTTTCTGTTTGCTTCAGAAAGTGCTTCCATTGCCGCACCTCCAGAAGTGTGAACTACCAGTTTATTTTTTAAGGGAAGTGCTTCAGAAAAAGATGCAATTGCATCATCTGGGATTGCTAAAATATACATGTCAGCCTCTTTTATTTCAGCAAGTTTAGTTGTAGAAGGAATATGTTTTAATTCAGAATAAATTGATATCTTATTTCTGTTATATATTTGAATAACAGAAAATTGATTATATTTATCTAAAGTTTTACATAAATGAAATCCAACGTTCCCAAACCCTAAAATCACGATATTCGTCATATAGCGAAGGTAAAAACTTTTTTAATGGGGTTAACGATAGACTTTTCGATTGATGATTTCAATTTCTCCCTCAACCTCCAATTGCTTAAACCCTCTTATCACAGTTTCTACCCTAAGCCCTGTTAAATCTGCAATTTGTTGCCGTGTCAAATCAACCTGATATTTAGAACTTGTTCCATCTTTTTCCTTTAAAAAATCGACCAGTGTTAGAATTCTATGCTCTGGTGGATGCCCAGATATTTCTTTCAGAATCATAGACTTATACGCCAACCTTTTGGATAGCGCTGCGCTAAGTTTGAGATGAAAATCGAAATTGTCCTTTAGCAGACTAAAAAAACTGTCCTTTGGAACTTTATATAGTATGGACTTTCGAATTGTAATTGCCGAAGCGGGGTATTCAAAACCCCCGAACATAGGAGGCTCACCAAAACTTTCACCATCACCAAACATGCCTTGAACAAACTCTTTGCCTTGCTCATTTAGATTATACATTTTAATAGCGCCGGTTTTCAATTGAAAAAAGAAATTGGCCTTTTTGCCCTCAGTAAATACGAGTTCATTTTCTGATAAGTCAAGCAGTGTTGCACCGTAGTCCAATAACAAGTTTTCTGAAATCATTGGTTTATGATTTGCCTCATAAAATAGAGCGGTTTATAATTATTTCTTTGTGTAAACTTAAATAAATAAAACGATGAGAACTATATCAATTAATACGTTAATTGAGGAATTTAACCATAATAGGTTTATGTATATTCCATTAACCATCATTTTACAAAGTTGTTTAGGTTCTATTGCGGCCATGCTAATTCTGGCACAGGGTACTACCCTTGGAAGTGGGTTAGAATTAGCGTTATGTGTGCTAACTTGCATGTTTTATAACGCAGCGCTTTTAGCACAATTAAAATCCAAACTAACATTTTGGTTATTAGTTGTAAGTTTGGTAGTAAACTCGATGCTTGTGGTTATCAATTTGATCTAATGTTAGCATGAAAAAGGATATTAAAAGCCGAGAAGATATTTTGTTATTAGTTAGTACGTTCTATGCGAAAGTTAGAATGGATCAGCTTCTTGGACCAGTATTTAATTTAGTGATTGAGGATTGGGAACGTCATTTTGAACATTTAACCGATTTCTGGCAATCCAATTTGTTTTTTGAGAAAAAATATAGCGGAAATCCTTTACAGAAACATATTGAAGTGGACGAAAAGATTGATGGAACCATCAATGAAATGCATTTTGGAGTGTGGCTAAATCTATGGTTTCAGACGATTGACGAGTTGTTTAAAGGTGAAGTTGCTGAGATCGCTAAGAATAGAGCAAGAAATATGGGAACCTATATCCATATAAATATTTTTGAAGCTCGGAGGAATCGATCGAAATAAAGCTTCATCTCCTTAACAAAATTCAGTAGTTAAAATGGTAGTAATTGCCTAAATTTGCATCCAAAATTCGACATAATGCAAAAGAAAATTACGTCTATCCTTTTTTCCACTCGTCTAACCGCCACTTTGTTTTTAGCATTTGCAGCTGCTATGGCAGCTGGTACATTCCTTGACAGCGGTTATGAGAATGCTCCTTCTAACTATACTCGAGAATTGATCTATAATGCGTGGTGGTTTGAAGCAATCATGTTGTTGTTTGTGATCAATTTTGTTGGGAATGTTTTTAGGTTCAGATTGTATAAAAGGGATAAATGGACCACCTTACTTTTGCACGCTTCTTTTATTCTCATTATTGTTGGAGCAGGGGTAACACGCTATATTGGTTATGAAGGGGTAATGCATATTAGAGAAGGAGCAACAGAAAATTCAATTCTTTCACAGGATGTTTTTCTAACCACTTTTATAGATGGTGATTATATGCTAGATGGTGTTGCACAACGTCGTATTGTTCCTAAGAAAAAGCTTGTGCTTTCCGAGCGATTGAATAATGATTTCTCAATAACAACGGACTATAACAGGGAATCGGTAACGATTTCATACAAGAATTTTATTAAAGGAGCGAAAGAAGGATTAACACCTTCCGAAGAGGGAGAAGAATACTTAAAAATTGTAGAAGCTGGTGATGGCAGTCGCCACGACCATTGGATGAAACTAGGAGAGGTTGCGAACATTCACAACATTCTGTTTGCTGTTAATAAGCCCACTCCAGGAGCAATAAATATAGACTACGCTGAGGATGGAAGTTATTCTATTACGTCTCCTTTTGAGGGAAAGTATATGAGAATGGCCGATCAAAAGCGCGGAACTATTATTAAAGATAGTGTGCAGCCTTTGATGCTGCGTTCTCTGTATCAGATGGCAGGGATGTCCTTTGTAATTCCAGAACCAATAACAAAGGGATCTTTTGGTTTGATAAAAGCCGAGAAGTCCGAAAAATCGAATCAGGACGGTCTTATCGTTACCGTTAGTACCAAGGGAGAAACTAAACAGGTAGAATTGCTAGGAGGGAAGGGAACCTTCCCAAACCCTAAAGAAGTGGAAATTGGAGGATTAAAAGTGTATCTTGGTTATGGCTCCGAAGAATACGATTTACCATTTAGCATTACATTAAACGACTTTATAGCCGATAAATATCCTGGAACAGAAAAAGGGTATTCAGCGTTTAAAAGTAAGGTTACCGTTAATGATCCAATTGAAGGCCTCAAAGATGAAGAGATCTTTATGAACAACGTTTTAGATAAAGATGGTTACCGCTTCTTTCAATCTGGCTTTGACCCTGACGAGAAAGGGACTATTCTCTCAGTAAATCACGATTTCTGGGGAACTTGGATTACCTACATAGGTTATTTTCTTTTGTACCTTGGACTTATGGCTATTCTGTTTGACAAAGGTTCTCGTTTTGGGCAGTTGGAAAAAATGCTGAATAAAATCAAAAAGAAGAAAAAACAAGGGCTTACGATGTTAGTGCTATTGCTTTCGTTTGCTGGTTTTTCTCAAAAAACAGGGGATCACGACCATTCAGAAAATAATAAAACAGAAATCGATTCTATACTTGTTGCGAACGCTGTGTCCAAGGAGCATGCCGCAAAATTTGCAGAGCTGGTTATTCAGGATAACGGACGTATGAAGCCTATCAATACGTTTGCTAGCGAGTTGCTACGTAAGGTGAGCAGAAAGAACAAATATGGCGAGCTAGATGCTAATCAAGTGTTCCTGTCCATGGTTGAGTTCCCTAGGTATTGGTCTCAGGTACCACTTATTGCCTTAAAGAGAGGAAATGATAGTATACGAGATGTTGCAGGAGTTCCAGAAAAGGCGAAACAAATTGCTTTATTGGATTTGTTTGATGAAAAGGGAAATTACAAACTAGAGCCTTATTTGGAGGCCGCAACGAATAAGGCGAATCCTAATCAGTTTGAGAAGGATTTTATCAAGGCACATGAAAATTATTACCTTCTGAATCAGGCATTGAGTGGGGGAATTCTGAAAATATTTCCACTTCCCAATAATGAAGGTAATAAGTGGATTTCGTATCCAGAATTGCAAGAAGCTAAGTTTACCGGGGTAGATTCGGTAATAACACGAACCATTTTACCAGCATATTTTCAGGTTTTACGTGAGGCTAGAAGCACTGGAGATTATTCGGAAGCAGAAGAGATTCTCACAGGACTGACCAAATTTCAGAAGAAATACGGAGCGGAAGTAATGCCTTCCGAAGGAAAAATAAAAGCCGAAATACTATATAATAAAGTCGATATTTTCAATCGCTTGTACAAGTACTTCGCGATGTTCGGCTTCTTGATGTTCGTATTTATCATTTTTCAGATTTTCAAAGAAGGAAAAGTAGTGAATGTACTTGTAAAGCTTTGTAAGTACGTTATTTGGGCCTTTTTTATAGCAATGACACTTGGGCTTATTGGACGATGGTATATTAGCGAACATGCACCTTGGAGTGATGCTTATGAATCGGTAATTTATGTGGGTTGGGCAACTGTATTTTTTGGACTTGCCTTTGGAAGAAAAAGTGATCTCACCATTGCCTCAACGGCGTTTGTTGCGGCCATTATTCTATGGGTGGCGCATGAGAACTGGTTAGATCCTGCGATTGCCAATTTACAACCGGTATTAGATAGTTATTGGTTAATGATTCATGTAGCTGTAATTGTAGCAAGTTATGGTCCCTTCACTTTGGGGATGATCCTTGGCGCTACTTCATTGTTATTGATGATTTTTACAACCACGGGCAATTTTAAGAAAATGGAGGTAAATATTAAAGAGCTTACCATAATTACCGAAATGGCCTTAACTGTTGGTCTTGTAATGCTTACCATTGGGAACTTTTTAGGAGGACAATGGGCAAATGAGAGCTGGGGACGTTATTGGGGATGGGACCCTAAGGAAACTTGGGCACTGATTAGCATTATGATCTATGCCTTTGTAATTCATGCGCGATTAGTTCCTGGGCTAAGAGGAAAGTGGTTATTTAATGTACTAGCGATATTTGCCTATGCTTCTATTATGATGACCTATTTTGGAGTGAACTTCTATCTAAGTGGGTTACATTCTTATGCAAGCGGAGATGCTCCAGTAACACCAACCTTTGTTTGGTATATTGTTTTGTTTTCTGTAATTCTTAGTTTGGTATCTTATTTCAGATACAAGAAATACTATGTAGCTAAATAGCTATTGAAACTTATCAAGAAAATTAAGCTTTTCTAATAAATCTCCTTCGATTGTTATAACAGATGGTTTGGGAAGTCCGTCTTCATCGTGAGGCCAGGTGCTAGTCAATTGGTTTAATGATGAGCTGTTGCCACCAGGATGTTGAACGCTTAAAAAGAGCGTTTTATAATCTGGAGAAAACCAAGGCCCTGTAAACTCAGCGTCCATAGGCGCACTCGCAATTTGGATAACTTTCCCTGCTTCTTCTCCATGGCGAAGCACTACAAATAGACCGTTGTTCTTGAATTCAAGATATTCAGTTACCTTAGGATTATTCATACTACCACCACTTATATCCGATGTGAACCATAAGTTTCCTGCAAGGTCAAAAACGAGGTTGTCTGGACAGCTAAACCCGCTTTCTTTGCCTCCGGTAGCCAATGCTTCTGTAGTAAAAGAGAGGGAATCATATTGATTATCTGTTTCGATTAATTTTAGGATGGTACCGTGATACTGATTTTTCGGTTTATTATTTGTCAAAGCAATTACTACATGGCCTGTAATTGGGTCTATCTCAATATCCTCTGGACGATCTTGTGGGGATGCTCCAACCAATCTAGCCGCTTCTCGAGCTCTAATAAGAACTTCAGTTTGGTTTTTAAATTTTTCTTGAAGTGCTGGCTGTTTTTCGTAATCTAACGATATCCACTTTCCGTTTACCGTGTCTGCTACGTATAAAGTTCCTTCCTTTAATGATCCAGGTTTTGAAGAGATAAATTTATAAATAAATTCATCATTAGCATCATCACCAGAATAGGCGACAACTCTTTTGTCTTCAAGTTCCACTAAAGTGCAACATTCGTGACAGAAGCGACCAAGAGCAATATGTTTCATTCCCTTTCCAGTAAGAGGATCAATTTCTACCACCCATCCATAGTGCTCAGCGGGGTAGTTGTAAAAATCTTCCCATGCTGCATAACTTCTTTGGTGTATTGCATTGTTATTTTGGTCATAAACAGTTTCACCGTAGTAATCTTGATAGTTCTCCTCGCAGGTTAAAATTGTACCCCAAGGAGTTATTCCCCCAGAGCAATTGCTATGTGTGCCAATGATGGTTGTTTTGCCCATAATTGGTGTATCCCAATTGATTGCGAGTTCGGTTTGGGCGGTAATACGTCTGTTATATGGATCGTTGTGTATAATTTGCCAATTATCATCGACTTTTTTCACTCTAATAATACTTCCCCCAACCGAATACATCTCCTTTTGCACTTGTTCTATTGTGCGATCATCTCCTCGTTTGTATTTCGACACGAAAATTGGGTTTGTGGCTTCGTGGTTCACCCATAAAAGCCCATCATCACCATTGTCGGAAAGAGGAATAAAGCAAGTGAAGTCATTATTAAATCCGAAAGTATCAGCATCGCTAATGGGATCCATCCATTTCACAAGTGTTTTATAGGACAAACCTTCGGCCAACTCTACGTTATCGGAAGAAATAGGTTTCATCCCTTTTAATACAATTGATTTCAACTGGTTCATTCTATCTGAAGCTACAGTGGTTAGTTCAGAGACTCTATTTCTACAGCCAATATAGAGGGAAGGTAGTAAAATGGTTCCGGCAGCTCCTTTACCTAAAAGGGATAAAAAACTTCTTCGTTTAATCATATTCTTTTTTTGAAGATCAATGAGATTAGATTCAAAAATACTGTTTATATGAATAAATTCAATTTTACTTGATATTATTATTTAGTTAAAGCGGCAAAAAAAAATGGATATCCTTTTTAAGAGGTATCCATTTCGCCATTTTAGTTGGAAATTGGGGACAAAAATAAATCGTTTAATATTGTTCTTTAGCGAGACTAGTTATATATGTAGTCTGGTTGATGCTCTACCATGCGGTAGTCTTCCTGAATTTGTTCTCCTATATCAAGCTTGTTATACAATTCTTTAGTAAAGGTTTCTATCTCCAGTTCTGTAGTCTTTAATTTACGGGCAATTTTAGTATTGTCTTTTCCTTCTGAAATGTATTGTAGGAGCTTAATTTCGAAACCATCTAAGTCATACTGCATGATTAGATTTTCTAAATACATGTCCTGCATAAGTTTTTCAGTATTTGTTCTGTTCATTATTTCTTGACGCTTCAAGAAAATTCGCATCTCTGTTTGCCTTAGAACATGCTCTTCCTTAATAGCTCTCATTCTATACACAATGGCGTAAGTAATAATTAACATTTCTACAACTGCGGCCGCCTTTAAATGAAAGCTCTCCGTAAAAAGAAAATCAACTCCTAATTTTTTAAATACAAAGAAGTCCAACGCAAATAACAATGGAATGCTACAGGCTATCACATAGAATTTAGCGTAGTTTTTTTTGCTGAACAGCAATATTCCTGCCGTAAAATACACAGTTGTTAACGCAAGTGAAATAGTATTCGCAATTCCAGTAAATAATTCTGTTTCTGCTACCCAACTTGTGAAAACCGCCATAAAAGATATAGTAAGAAGCACAGCGGCTCCATATTTCAATTTTGGATAGAACTCACCAAGAATTAAGTATTTGGATACGAAGAGAACACTAAATCCAGTTGCAATAAACAACAAAGTAGATTGCATAGCTTCTGTATTTTGAACAACGCCTATAGCTATTAGCTGAAAAACTCCATCACTGTGCATAAAAGAAGTAATAACAAAAGTTAAGGCCAAAGAGTAAAAAAGAAATATTTTTTCTTCAAAGAGTAAGAAGCAAACAAGATTAAGTATAACAACCATCAAAGCAAAGCCATAAAACATCCCTTGTTTGAATCTAGCTTGACCCTGGGCCAAGCTAGATTCCATCTCTTTAAGATTCACAGCGCTTCCTACAGTCAAACCCTCATCATTTAAATAGGAAATTTCCTCAATTTGATGTATTTGGCCTTTTTTAGTAGAATTAGAAACTTGAGCTAAATCCATATTAATTACCGTTGCTTTCGATGTTTTTACCTTTTGGCTTAAAAGAGGACTATTAAAGTAGTAGCTATCCATCAATATGCTGCTAACTTTCTTATTATCAGATGTTTTAGTCGACGCCTCAAGAGACTTTATAGCTGAAAGGCTAACGCCTAGGCCAAGGAGAAAAGCAATTAAAAAACACAAATTGCGAGGTAGTATGTGTGATCTCATTTAGGTAGGTTTTAATATTTCGGGTAGTCTAATATACTAAAAAATGACCTTTCAGCTAATATTTATGTGTTTAATCGATGAAATGCATAAAAAATGTATTTTTGTAGGATTGTTTTTTTGAGCTTGTTACTTAAAGCCTAATTTTTACTCCTCTTTTACCCAACCATATTCTCAGGTTTCACCCATTCGTCAAACTCTTCTTTGGTAAGATATCCTAAATTGATGGCTTCTTCCTTAAGTGTAGTACCATTTTTATGAGCTGTATTGGCAATTTCAGCCGCTTTGTAATAACCAATTTTTGGATTTAAGGCCGTTACCAACATTAAAGAATTATTCAGCTGCTTTTTTATTACTTCAAGATTTGGCTCAATTCCTGTTGCACAGTGTAAATCAAATGATACACTAGCATCACCTAATAACTGAGCAGAATCTAAAAAGTTAGTCGCCATAACGGGTTTAAAGACATTTAATTCGTAATGACCTTGCATTCCACCAACAGAAATCGCCATATCATTCCCGATTACTTGAGCACAGACCATGGTTAGAGCCTCACACTGTGTTGGATTTACTTTCCCCGGCATTATAGAAGATCCGGGTTCATTAGCAGGAATAGTGATTTCACCAATTCCACTTCGAGGACCGCTTGCGAGCATTCTTATATCATTGGCTATTTTGTTCAACGAAACTGCCAATTGCTTCAGAGCTCCATGAGATTCCACTATTGCGTCATGAGCTGCAAGTGCTTCAAATTTATTACGAGCCGTTATGAAGGGAAGTTCTGTGAATTTTGCTATATGGGAAGCAACATTGACCGCGTATCCATTTGGAGTATTAATACCTGTTCCAACGGCCGTTCCTCCTAGAGCCAATTGAGATAGATGTGATAGCGTATTGTCTAAGGCTTTAAGGCCATGTTCTAATTGAGATGCATATCCACTAAATTCCTGCCCTAGGGTCAGGGGAGTGGCATCCATGAGATGAGTACGTCCAATTTTTACAACATTAGAAAATTCTTTTGCCTTGGCGTCAAGAGTTCTTTGTAACTGCTGCACTCCGGGAATAGTAACTTCGACTAATTTCTTATAAGCGGCAATGTGCATACCCGTTGGAAAGGTGTCGTTTGAAGATTGTGACTTATTCACATCATCATTGGGCAGTAGGGGCTTTTCTCCCTCACCAATTTTTTTTCCCACTAACTGATGCGCACGGTTGGCAATAACCTCGTTTACATTCATATTACTTTGAGTACCACTTCCAGTTTGCCAAATTACCAAAGGAAATTGATCATCGTGCCTACCATCCAAAATTTCATCACAGACATTCGCGATAAGATCTCTTTTTTCTTCTGAAAGTACTCCCAATTCACAATTAGAATAAGCCGCTGCTTTTTTCAAATAGGCAAAACCGTAGATAACTTCTATTGGCATAGAGCCAGGACTTCCTATTTTAAAGTTGTTTCGAGAGCGTTCTGTTTGTGCTCCCCAAAGCTTATCGGCTGGGACTTTCACCTCACCCATAGTATCTTTCTCTATTCTGTATTCCATCGCTTAAGTTGTTTATTCTGAAACATCGCAAAGGTAGTTAATTAGGTAAAGTTGTTCAACTCTGTTAATTGTTTATTTCACTCCAGTTTTTTGAAAACAATTGTTGCTTTTTCTCAAAAAATCCCACTATCTTTGAACCATCATTAAAAACACGTTTATTATGTTCGATTTTGATCAGTATTTAGGCTTTTTGGCATTTTTAACCATCTTAACGATCGGTTTTTGGTTGATGATATTTTTGATATCGATTATCCCTTACTGGATTGGTGGCCAATTGCTTGAAAACTGGAAAATGAAACGTGAAGGAATTAAAGTTGAAAGAAAACCGTAACAGGTTTACCGTATAAAATAAAAAAGGAATCCACATTTAGCGGATTCCTTTTTTTATGCCTAATATATTCGAATTACCTATCCTTCGAAACCTCCGTCATCTCCTCCTTCTCGTTGACCTCTTTCTCGTTTTTTATTTTCATTAAAGCGATACGTGAACGATAAATTGAATTGTCGCTCCCTCCATTGAAACTCACTCTGCTTGTAAACGTAGGAGTTTCTGTAAAAGATTTTCGTTTACGACTATCCAAGGCATCACTAATTGTAGCATTGTCATTAATTATGTCCTTACTGAAAGCTAGGTTTAAGATAAAAATCCCTTCACTGGTTGTTTGAGAGTTGTTTCTTGGCCCACGGTACATTCCATTGGTCTGCCATTCAATCTTCCAGGGCAGTGTAACCTTAACACTTCCTCTAGCAAACCAACTAGTATCTTCTGTGCCATAATCAACCTCATTGAAGAATCCTTCAGTAACAAATCTGAAGAAATTAAAACTGCCATTTAGACGTAACCATTTGTTTCGATTGTATAACAAACCGGCCTCAAAGCCATAACGTTGGTTGGTGGATAAATTAATGGGAATAGTACGTATGATTGGCACACCGTTTTGTGTTACCGCTCCAGTATTCTCCTGAATACGGGCAAAAGCATCTGTCTCATATTGATAATACACCGAAGTAGTCAATGTAACTTTTCGTCCCCATCGCTTTAAATAACCAAGGTCAAAGGCGCTAGCATAGGCTGGGTCTAAATCTGGATTCCCTTGAAAGATATTCGCTTCACTGGATCTAGATGGAAATGGGTTGATAAACCAATGCCGTGGTCGATTGATTTTTTATTGTACCCCAAGGTGATATTTTCATTTTCAGCCAACTCATACGTTAAATTCACGGTAGGGAAGAGGCCAGTATAATTCTTGTCGAAGTTTAAATTTACATCTGGATTTTCATTCACAGTTGTATTATCTGTGGTTACGGCTCCTTTTAGCCCTGTGTTCTCCATACGTGACCCAGCAAAAATGAAAATGCTCCGAACTTATTACCATACTGTGTGTAGAGAGAATTTACATTCTCATTATAGGTAAAAATGTTAGAGAGGTTTTCGTTCAACTCGAAAACTCCTGTAGTACCCACTTCTTCTTTTAGTGTATAATCTGTAATGGTTTCTTCAAAGTTTCCTCTGTAGCCGGCTTCAAATTGCCCATTTTCGCCTATAGGTAAGACATAATCTACTTGAGCCAAGTATTCTTCTTCCTCTTCATCGTTTACTACTGTTTCAGAAGATAGGGGTTCATTAGCAGGAAACACCGTAACTTCTCCAATAAGTGCGTCCTCAACTTCTGCACTATTTTCATATTGAAAATCAGCTGTGAGTTTATGACCATTATCATTGAGGTTATTTATGTAATTTAAAGATAGCTGGTAACTTGTATCATCTTCGGTTTCGGTTCTAACCCGGGTTACAGCTAAATCATCCAAAACATCAAATTCGTTAGTTTTATTTGTAGTTATCGTTTTATTATCTCCTATGCGCAAAAAGCCTGTTGCTGTAACCGAAGATTTTTCAGTTATAAAATATTCAACTCCAAGATTGGTATTGAAACCTTTTCGAAGACGATCATAGATTCGTTTTTCAATTAACAATGGGTTTACGACGTCTTCAGACCGATATCGGTTTTCGAATCTAGCATTTCCAGGTCCGCTATTATATCGAACCCCTGAAGTATTAAAAATATTGAATTTATTAGTTCTTAAGTTGATGTTAGTGGAGAGGCTACTGCTCAAGGGAACCCCATAACTAGCTGTAAAAGATCCGTTCAATCCCAGCGTTTTTTCCTTCCGAAGAATAATATTCAAAATACCTGCTGTTCCTTCCGTATCATATCGTGCAGAGGGAGATGTAATTACTTCAACTCGATCAATGGCATCTGCGGGAAGTTGCCGTAGTGCATCTGTAGACCCAAATCCCGCCATGGCCGATGGCTTCCCATTGATAAGGATCCTCACATTCTCATTTCCTCGCAAGCTTATAGTTCCTTCAACATCTACAGTTACTGAAGGAACATTATTAAGAGCATCACTTACGGTAGCACCACCTGTTGTTAGGTCTTTTCCAATGTTATAGATTTTTTTATCTAGTCGTATTTGAACTTCGGTGGTTTCTGATCGTATCACCACCTCGTTCAGACTCTCGCTATCAATTGCTAATGAGATGGTCGTTAATTGTTCGTTTTTAAATAACTTCTGATTGGCAAGTGTCTTTGTTTTATAAGAGATATACTCGAACCGCACCGTATAAATACCTACAGGTGCTTTAATTCTATAATTTCCTTTTTCATCTGTAATGCCTCCAGTAATAACTTTTTTGGAGCGATCAATAAAGGAAACGGTTGCATATTCTAATGGAACATTACTACCTTCCTCTGTAATTTTCCCAGAAATAAAAACGTCCTCTCTTGGAGACCGTTGTGCGAACATTGAACTAGAAACGATAAGGAGCAGGAGGGTTAGAGGTAATCTCATTCTTGTTTTAGATGATTTGACTACCAAAATAACCCAAGGTTTAAGGGTGGTTTGCTAAAATTGTGTTAAAATAGGATGTTAGATAATAGAATCGAGCAAGGTTAAAGGTCTAGCAATAACAGCTTTGTTCCCATTAACAACAATAGGTCTTTGTATAAGTTTAGGATGCTCAACCATTGCTTTTATAATGGTCGCATCTTGCATTTTTCGCCCCTTAAATTTGTCCTTCCAAATTGCTTCATTGGTTCTAACCAATTCAATTGGTTTGATTCCCAATAATTCAATTACGTCGGTAAGTTTTTCAATTGTAAATGGGATTTCCATATAGTTGATCACTTCAATATCTTTCCCCGATGCTCCCAGGAAAATGTTACATTCGCGTGATTTACTACAGCGTGGATTGTGGTAAATAGTTATCATATATAATGCTTATAACATGCGGTTAGTCTTTTTTAGGTTCTTTCCATTTTTTGGTCCAAAAATCGATTTCAATAGCTACCATATTACCTATAAAATTATCCATCGAAGAATGTTTGAAATCGCTTCCAACGCCATATTCTGTTCTATCAATGGATAATCTGGAAGAAAAACCAACAGTGTACTTGCCTTCTTTACCTGTTATTGTAAGTGGCATTTCTATTCTCTTTGATATTCCGTGCATGGTGAAATTTCCAACCAAAGTGAAGTTACCACTGGGGTTGGCTGAAATGGGTTCACTAACAAAAGTTATTTCCGGGAATTTTTCGGTATCAAAGAAATCTGCTGTACTAAGATGCTCATCACGTCCGGCAATACCTGTATTGATGCTTTCAGAATTAATTATAACCGAAATCTTGGAATTAGCGAAGTTGATAGAATCATAGGCTATGTCCATCGTATAATCTGTAAACTTTCCGCTTATCCGGGTAATGCCATTGGAAATTGGAACATAAAACTGAATCGTTGAATGGTTCGATTCTACATTTAATCTTACGTCATCATTATTATATGACCCGAAGGAGGATACAAATATTAATAAGCCTAAAATCAGGAAAATTGAAGTTGTCCTGGTTCCAATACTAAGATGCTTCATGGTTAATATCTTTAAAGTTGTAATTCACTTAATTCTATTTTATAATCATACTGCAAATCTTCGTGCAATGCTGTCACCTTTTTTTCGATAAAATCTAATTGCCGATTATACAAATTAGTTAAGGTGACGTTTCTCTCAATGGAGGGGCTGAATTCATTAAGCGTAGTGCAAAAATGAAGCAATAATTCTACCTCAGTTTCTTTGTTCTGGGAATACCGAATGTATTTCTTTATTTCTCGTAAGATCTTACGAACACTTTTTTTTATATAGAAATAAGAGTTTATATTTATTTCTTCAAATTGAACCTCCATATCCTTTTTAATTCCTCTAATGAACGCTTCTTCATCTTCAGATTCGAATAACAAATAGGTAAGGAGTTCTTTATTTTCCTTTTTAAATCGGGAAAGTCGTAGACAAAGTTCTAGCAGCTCTTCCGTAGACCGAAGTTTAAGCTCTTTTTTTATTTCTGAAACTGTTGCTGCCTTCATTTATGATATAAAATGTAAAGTTAGCTTTTTCCTTTGGAAGCAGGGCTTCGCCACCAATCTTTGTTAGGAGCTTCTTTTCCAATGATGATAGTTTCTCCAACAATTGGTGTTGTAAGGCTGACATTCTTTTCTGAAGCCGCTTTGGAGACTCTTTCTGCCGGATCTGTCCAACTATGCAGGCTTAATTTGAAAGATCCCCAATGTATGGGCAACAATAATTTCCCCTGCACATCTATAGTAGCTTTTACCGTTTCTTCTGGCATCATATGTATTAAAGGCCATTGCTCATCATACTGCCCACATTCCATTATAGCAATATCAAAAGGACCAAACTTATCTCCAATCTCTTTAAAGTGCTCGTCGTAACCCGAATCTCCGCTAAAATAGATGTTGTTGGTTTTCCCTTTAATAATCCAAGAACTCCACTGGGTTTTAAAGCGGTCGCGTATACCTCTTCCAGAAAAGTGTCGTGCGGGGGCAGCGGTTAATTCAATTCCATCGATAGAAGTAGATTCCCACCAATCCAGTTCAGATATTTTTTCTGGTGCAATACCCCAGGACTCAAGATGCGCTGCTATACCAAGTGGAACATAAAAGAGCGCTACTTTGTCTTTCAGTTTTAAAATGGAGCCATAATCCAAATGATCGTAATGATCGTGCGAAATAATGACTGCATCTAAATATGGTATGTTTTCAATGGCTAGAGGAAGTGTATCATTAAAACGACTGCTTCCTAATAAATGGTGGGGTGCTGGTACTTGACCCAACATGGGGTCGATAAAAATCTTTTTTCCGTCGAGTTCCAGGAATATAGCTGAATGTCCGAACCACGTAATTTTGGTAATTGAATCTTCAGTTTTTTCAATAGCTTCAGGAGTAATTTTATTCACTGGAATGGACCAATCTGGCGCCTTGTCTCCTGTGGTTAAATATTCTCTGAATGTTCTTCCCCATTCCATCTTTCCAGAGACATCCGTTTCAGTACGGTTTTTAAACTTTCCGTTAACATAGTTTTCTGAAGTCTTTATTCGTTCAAGACGTTCTCCCTTTGATTTTGTTCCAAATTCCGGTGATGTATACATAAATATAGCCCCTATGAGAATTATCATTCCAATAAGAGAAGCTATGATGCCTATTATCATTTTGAGGAGTTTAAAGAGTCTGTACATTAATTGGAATTCATCTTAAAAGTGCAAATTTAAACTATTCAGGAAATAAAGTTTTATCCAAACCTGGAACAATACGCAGGGCATTTTTATAGTAGACTTTTTTAAGAACATTATCGGGCAAATCCAGCCCGTACATGGCCCAGAAAGCATGATACTTTTTGTGATAAGGGAAGTATTCATCGTTGGACTCTAAAACTCTGAAATAAGTAGGAAATTCTTCTGGTTTCCAACTATCTTTTCCGAAGAGAACACGATCCTGATATTTTATAAAGAAAGCTTTTGCCTGCCTAGGTTGCCTTCCTAATTCAGCAATAATTGCACCAATACCAACATGCATATTAGGCATTTCATCAAGCAGCTTACCAAGCCTTCCTAGATCGTTGGCAAACCAGCCCATATGTGCATTTATAAAGCATGTATTTGGATGCTTTTTGAACATATTATGCTGTTCAACGATAAGCTGTTCCCATGGCGCAGGATCATTTGCTTCTCGTTTTCGTCGAGGTTTGGTCTTTAGCTCCAACCAGCGCTCATTATCCCTATCAAACGTATCCCAGAACGGTTTTGGATCTGCAGTGTGAATGAGTACAGGGACATTTAAATCGCCACATAATGCCCAAATAGGCTCTAGGCGTGGGTCATCAACCGCAATCCTATTACCATCTGTATCCTTATTCCGAAGGCCTAGGCTTTTATAAACTTTTAATCCTTTGGCGCCATTGCCAATATCCTCCCTAAGTTGTGCTACTGTCTTTTCAATCCAACCTTTTTTACCAACACCATCAAAATCAACATTTGCGAAGACCACGAAACGATTGGGGTAATTGTCTTTTATATTTTGAACCGATTTCTTAAGGTCCTTACCGGAACGACCACTTAAATTTACCATTATTCCCATATTCAAAGTATCCATAGCCGCAACTACGGGTGAAAGATCCTGACTGGACATTCGGTATTGATGTCCATGTACGTCGATAAAAGGAAACTTAGCCTGTTTAATAATCTTTCCTGGTACAACTAGTGTGGATTTCGGGTTGTATTCCTCGAAAGTGAGATCTTGAGAAAATGAAACAACCGATAAAAATAAAAGAATACTAGAAAAAAGTGACTTTTTAAGAGACATGGGTTTGTTGCTTTTGTTAAAGCATAAAGGTAAAAATATGACTTTAGCGAAAGAGTCTTTTAGGAAGTCTTTAACAACTATATAAGTACGGCTCTAAAACGGTTTTTCAAATTTTAGTTTCTATTGTTTCTTTCCTTAAGGGTTTCTTCAATGTCTTCCATTTTCAGACTTTTTGCTTTTAAAAGAATTAAAAAATGATATAGTAAATCTGCAGCTTCGTTTTTGAATAAACCCTCATCGTTGTCCTTAGCTTCAATCACAAGTTCAACGGCTTCTTCACCTACTTTTTGTGCAATCTTGTTTATCCCTTTTCGAAATAACGAATAGGTATAAGATTGCGCATCATTAGAATCTATTCGATCATTGATTGTTTGTTCCAATTGATAAATAAAACCCGTTGCTGTTTCATCCTTGAAACAGGAAGTTGCGCCTGTATGGCAAGTTGGACCATTTGGAGCAACCTTGATAAGCAACGTATCACTGTCACAATCTATTTTAATGTCTTGTACCATCAAAAAGTTACCGGAAACTTCACCCTTTGTCCATATCCTATTTTTGCTTCGGGAAAAGAAAGTCACTTTTCTTTCGGTTACCGTTTGATTGTAGGCAGCCTTATTCATATAACCCAACATCAATACTTGCAATGTTAAATTGTTCTGAACGATCACTGGAATTAATCCGTTTCCTTTTTTAAAATCAATCTTCATACTTTTATTTTAAGATAACCTAACGGCTACGTTTTTGTTTTTTAAATAGGTTTTAAGTGTTGGAATGGCTATTTCTCCATAATGAAATATGCTTGCAGCCAAACCTCCAGTTGCTCTTGTTTCTTGAAATACTTCTTTGAAATGTAACTTGGTTCCAGCGCCACCAGAGGCAATAACCGGAATATTCACAGTCGTACTTACTGCTTTTGTAATATCAATAGCAAAACCAGCTTTGGTTCCGTCATTATTCATAGAAGTGAGGAGTATTTCTCCTCCACCCAATCGTTCAACCTCTTTCGCCCAATCAATAGTTTTCAATTGAGTTGGAATCCTTCCTCCATGCACAAAAACGTTCCATTCGTTATTCACGAATTTTGTGTCAATTGCAACAACCACGCATTGACTTCCAAATTCCTTCGCTATTTCAGTAATTAGTGTTGGGTTCTTAACAGCCGAAGAGTTAATACTCACTTTGTCTGCGCCAGACTCTATAAGTATTGCGACATCCTTTATGGAGTTTATGCCACCACCAACTGTAAATGGGATGTTTATTTGTTGAGAGATTTCTTTTACGAGTTCCACTAGGGTCACCCGCTTTTCAACAGTCGCAGTTATATCTAAGAAAACCAATTCATCGGCTCCTTGAACCACGTACTTCTTTGCCAATTGGATTGGATCACCAGCATCGCGTATTCCTTTAAAGTTTATTCCTTTCACGGTACGCCCATCTTTGATATCTAAACAGGGTATGATTCGTTTTTTTAGCATAGTTTCTGAAGCTCTTTTAGGATAATATTTCCTTCATAAATGGCTTTGCCTATAATCACACCTACACAACCAATACGTTTCAATTTTTCTAGATCATTTATTGAAGAAACCCCTCCGCTTGCAATTAAGTCGATCTTCGTTTTGAGAAGAATCTCTTTATATAGCTCTTCTGAAGCACCTTGCAACATTCCGTCCTTTGAGATATCTGTGCAAATGGCTTGTTCAATTCCTTTAATTTTATAGTCTTGAATAAAGTCGATAACATCAATTTCTGAATTCTCCAACCAACCATTTATTGCAATTTTTCGATTGTGGCAGTCGGCGCCAAGGATTATTTTTTTACTTCCGAAACGGTCCAACCAACTTAAAAATAAGGTTGGATTATTGGCAGCAATACTACCCCCTGTAATCTGATTTGCACCAGATTCGAATGCAATCCTTAAGTCTTCATCCGACTTCAAGCCACCTCCAAAATCAATTTTTAGATTGGTTCTGGCCGCAATTTTCTCTAATACCTTATGGTTTACAATGTGTTTCGATTTGGCTCCATCCAGATCTACCAGATGCAAAAACTGAATTCCGTTAGCCTCGAATTCTTTAGCAACTTCCAACGGGTTTTCGTTATAGATTTTTTTTGTGCTATAATCTCCTTTGGAGAGTCTAACACATTTACCGTCAATAATATCTATGGCAGGTATGATCCTCATAATTCTAAAAAGTTTTTAAGTATTTGCTCTCCAACGTCAGCCGATTTCTCAGGATGAAACTGGGTGGCATAAAAATTATCTCGCTGTATCGCACTGCTAAAAGGTTGAATGTAATTGCAGATTGCCGTTGTAAACCTGCAGGTTTCAGCAAAGTAGCTATGTACAAAGTATACGTCATCATTAACATTTATATTTCTGAATAAAACTCCATTGATTTCAGAAAAACTATTCCAACCCATATGGGGGACAATTTTAGTATTAGGGAACTTCTTGACTTGAGCATCAAAAATCCCGAGACATTTGGTGTTTCCTTCTTCCGAAGACTCACACATAAGCTGTAACCCTAAACAAATTCCCAATATTGGTTTCGTAATTGATAGGATTGTTTTGTCTAACTCTTTTTCGATGAGGTATTTCATAGCCGAGCTTGCCTCGCCTACACCGGGAAATATTACCTTCTCTGCACTAAGAATGGTCACGGGATCATCCGTGATGACACTTTTATATTCCAGTCGATCTAATGCATTTTGCACCGAATGGATATTTCCTGCGTTGTATTTGATAATTGCAATCATAGCGTGCCTTTTGTACTTGGTATTGAATAGTTCTCTGTTCTAGAAACCGCCATTTTGAGTGCTTTTGCAAACGCCTTGAAAATAGATTCAATCTTGTGATGCTCGTTGTCTCCTTCTGCTTTGATATTTAAATTACATTTAGCAGTATCGCTAAAAGACTTAAAGAAGTGCATAAACATTTCAGTTGGCATTTCACCTATCATTTTTCGACTAAACTCGGCATCCCAAACCAACCAAGGTCTTCCTCCAAAGTCAATCGCGACTTGAGCCAAACATTCGTCCATTGGTAATAGAAAACCATAGCGCTCAATACTTTTTTTCGACGCTAATGCATTTATAAATGCCTCTCCTAGACTCAAGGCAACGTCTTCAATTGTGTGATGTTCATCAATTTCTAAATCTCCCTGAACCTGTACATTAAGGTCTAAATTTCCGTGCTTCGAAATTTGATCTAGCATATGATCAAAGAAACCAATACCAGTATTAATATAGCTTTGACCTGAGCCGTCTAAGTTGAGTTCAATTTGAATATTGGTTTCTTTGGTTATTCTATGTATCGCTGCGGTTCTTGGTTTACTCTTTAGATAGTAATAGATCTCTGACCAATTCATGGTAGACAACACAGCCCCATCTTGTTTTTCCATTCCAATGAAGATTGCTTTGGATTTTAGATTTTTTGCCAATTCAACATCAGTTAAACGGTCCCCAATTACGTATGAGCTTGCCAAATCATAGTCACCGTAAATGTATTTTTGAAGTAATCCAGTTCTAGGTTTTCTCGTAGGTGCATTGTCTTCTGGGAAACTCTTGTCGATTAATATTTCCGAAAACAAGACTCCTTCATTTTTAAATGCTTGAATAATCTTGTTTTGAACTGGCCAAAAGGTTTCTTCAGGAAAGAATACCGTACCTAAACCGTCTTGATTGGTCACCATAATAAGTTCATAATCTAACTCGAGCGCTATTTTCGATAGCCATTGAAAAACCTCTGGAAAAAACTCCAGCTTCTCTAGACTATCTAACTGGTAGTCCACAGGAGGCTCTATAACTAGAGTCCCATCTCTATCTATAAAAAGTACTTTCTTCATATTTCGATTTTTTTTAATGCTTGTAGTAGTTGTATATTTTCAGAGGGACTCCCAATGGAAATGCGAAGGCAATTCGTTACAATGGTTGCTCTATTTCTGGTAATTATTCTCTGGTTAACTAGTTGATTATAAACTTGATTTGCATTGGTAACTTTTATTAATAGGAAATTGGCTTCGGAAGGATAAGTCTTCAGCACAAAATCAATCTTTATTAGTTCAATCTTCAGTTTTTCTCTTTCCTCTTTTATGATTTGAATATTCTTCTGAAAGATTTCATAGTTTTCCAAAGCATTGATGGCTGCTTTCTGGTTTAGGCTGCTAACGTTGTACGGAGGCTTCACTCTGTTGAATATCTCAATGATTTCTTCCGAAGCATAACAAACACCAACTCTCGCAGCGGCTAGACCCCAGGCTTTGCTAAATGTTTGACTCACGACTAAATTTGGGAATTGATTCAACACACTTAACCAAGAGGGGGCATCGCTAAAATCTATATATGCTTCATCGATAATGACAATACCCTTGAACTTGGTTAGAATTTTTTCAATAACCGTTATATCAATGTTATTTCCCGTAGGGTTGTTGGGTGAACAGATGAATATGAGTTTGAGTTCATCATCCTTTAGACGCTCTTCAAATAGGTTTAAATCTATTTGAAAGTTTGATGTCAAGGGAGCCTTAATTAATTTCACAGAATTTATTGCTGCCGAAACATCATACATCCCATAAGTAGGTGAGAAGGTAAGTGCCTTGTCTTGATTCGGATTGCAAAAAATACGAAGAGCCAAGTCAATAATTTCATCACTTCCGTTTCCAATAAAGATCTTTTTCGATGTAATCGTTTTAAGTTGGGATAGTTTTTTCTTCAATTCTTTTTGATGAGGATCTGGATAACGATTCCATTCCCCAAATGGATTTTCATTAGCGTCTAGGAAGATTCCATCAATACCACTAAACTCATCCCTAGCACTGGAATAAGGCAGTAGGGATGCGATATTCTCTCTAATTAAGTTTCTTGCCTTAAACATTAGTCATTGCTTTTAGTCGGATTGATACTGCATTTTTGTGAGCAGCTAAACCTTCTGCTTCTGCCATTAACTCTATTGCTGGCCCAATGTTCTTTAAGCCTTCTGGGCTCAACTTTTGAAAGGTTATCTTCTTCTGAAAACTCTCTAAGGAAACACCGCTATAACTCTTAGCATGGGTATTGGTGGGTAGTGTATGATTGGTGCCGCTGGCATAATCACCGGCGCTTTCACAACTATAGTTCCCCAGGAAAACAGAACCGGCATTTATTATTCGGTCGCTATACTTGGGTGCCTCTTCCGAAGCAATTATTAAATGCTCAGGTGCATAAGCGTTGCTAAAATCTATGCATTGATTCAGGCTTTTCAGAAGAACCGCCTTACTATTCTCCAATGCTTTAGCCGCAATTTCCTTTCTAGGCAACTTTTTTAATTGTTTCTCTAACTCTAAAAGTGATTGTTCAATAATTGATTCGCTATCAGAAAGAATTATAACCTGACTATCGGGCCCGTGTTCGGCTTGCGATAATAAATCTGAGGCCACAAATGCAGGATTTGCAGATTTATCTGCAATAACCAAGAGTTCACTTGGTCCAGCTGGCATATCAATTGCCACACCATCTTGTTGAATCAACTCCTTTGCCTTAGTTACAAATTGATTTCCTGGCCCGAAGATTTTATAAACTTGTGGAATCGTTTCTGTACCATATGCCATAGCGGCGATAGCCTGAGCGCCACCAATCTTATATATCTTATCGATACCAACAAGTTTTGCGGTATATAAGATTGCTGGATTTATTGCCCCATTTTTATCTGGCGGCGTACATAATATTACTTCCCGACATCCAGCTAGTTTCGCAGGAATACCAAGCATTAGAATACTCGAGAACAACGGTGCGGAGCCTCCTGGGATATAGAGCCCTACTTTCTCAATACCTACAGATTTTCTCCAACAACAAACACCTTTTGTCGTTTCAACGATTTGTTTTGTGGTATTTTGCGAGGCGTGAAATATTGAAATGTTTCTATATGCAACTTCGATGGCTCCTTTCAATGCTTCGGAAACTGAACTCGTTACTGTCTTAATATCCAAAGAAGAGACCTCCAAAGTATCTAGTTTGACACTATCAAATTTTTCGGTATACTTAAAAAGTGCTTTGTCCTGGTTTTTCTTCACATCTGAAAGAATAAAACGAACCAGCATATTGAGTTCTTCTTTTTCAAATAAAGGCCGCTCCATGATGGTTTTCCAAGTATTTGCTACAGGGTTTTTATATATGTTCATTACAATACCATTTTATCAATTGGGACAATTAAAATACCTTCGGCACCAGCCAATTTTAATGCGTCAATAACATTCCAGAATTCATCTTCATCAATCACGCTGTGAAGAGAACTCCAACCTTTTTTGGCTAATGGAAGGATCGTTGGGCTTTTTAAAACTGGTAGGATGGCGCTGACTTCATCAATCTTTGCATCTGGAACATTCATTAAAACATACTTGGTATTTTTTGCTCTAAGTACCGCTCTCATTCTAAATAAAAGCTTCTCAAGGACTCGTTGTTTTTTGACTTCTAATTGTACTGACTTTGCCAAGACGGCTTCAGACTTCAGTAAAACTTGAGTTTCGCGAAGGCCATTTTTGAATAAAGTACTTCCCGAGCTTACAATATCACATATACCATCTGCTAAGCCAATATTAGGAGCGATTTCTACCGAACCCGAGATCGTGTGGATTTCTGCAGAAATATTATTTTCAATGAGAAATGTGTTAAGGGTATTGGGGTAGGAGGTTGCAATTTTCTTTCCCTGAAAATAATTGAGCGAGTTGTTTTCTATTTCCTTTGGTACCGCTAGGGATACTTTACACTTCGAAAATCCCAATTTTTCAACTATTTCTACTTGCTTTTGTTTTTCGACTAGCAAGTTTTCTCCAATGATAGCGATATCTACCACACCGTCTTCAAGATATTGTGGGATATCGGAATTTCTTAAATAAAGAATTTCCAATGGGAAATTAGAAGGACTTACTTTTAGTTTATCCTCGCCATTTTCAATTGCGATGCCGCAATCTTTAAGAAGCTTTAAAGAATCTTCGTGAAGACGTCCACTTTTCTGGACTGCAATTTTTAGTTTACTCATTTTACTTATTTTAATCTGAGTAAACCTTGAAGCCTTAAAACAAAAAACCCGTCTGATTTACTCAGACGGGTTTTGAAATATTTTTAAACTACATAAATCATTTCCTGTTCGCCTGAGAGCAAATATGAAAATGATGATGATGTAATTGTATAAAAGCCATTTTTTGTTTTATTGAACTACAAACCTAGTAAGTTTTTATTTGATACACTAACAATTAAAAAAATAGTTTTATCATGCGCCTAATTTTTATTTGTTGGAACATTTTTCAAAATGTACTTAGTTGTCAACGTATATAGGTGTTTTCCCCTTCATAAATCCCATGTGACCTATTTGGATATGACATCATTTGAAATTCTTTGTTTTCTTTTATCAATTCATTAATCAAAACCTCCATGTTTTGGTAATGCACATTATCATCAGCAGTACCATGGATAATCAATAAACTTCCCTTTAAATTTTTAGCATATGCTACAGGGGATCCGTTTATGAAATCCTCTTCGTTCTCCTTCGGAAGTCCCATATATCGTCCTTGATACACATTATCATAAAGTAATTGATTGGACACAGCAGCGACTGAAATTCCTGTTCCATAAATTTCAGGAAATTGAAACATAAGATTGAGTGTCATTGAGCCACCACCACTCCAACCCCATACGGAAGTACGATCGGTATCTAGATAGTCCAACTTCAATAATTCTTTGGCAGCGAGAGCTTGATCACGAGTGTTGATCAAGCCAATCTTCCTATAGATGCTTTTACGCCAAGCACTGCCCTTAAGGCAGGGAGTACCTCTATTATCCATGTCTATAATAACATAGCCTTTTTGCGCCATCATACTATTCCATAAGCCTATCTGGGTATCTGTTGCAACCTGCCCCCAAGGTTCGCCATACACGTGAAATATAACAGGATATTTTTTTGTTTCGTCGAAACCAATTGGTAAAATCATTCTTGCATCTATTTCTATTCCTTCCTCCGTGGTGATCTTGGTAAAAAGAATATCTGGTAGTGCCAATTCTTTTAATTTTACTGAATAGGATTTGTTATCTACAAAAGTCTTCAGTGTTGAATGATCTGGTAAGCTAACCAACCCAACTGTCCTAACCGCTTTTGAACTTTCATGGGTATGCACGGCGTAGAGTCCATTAGGGGAGATATTATAATTGTTTACACCACTAAAAATTGTTGGCGTAACTTTTTTGGCTTTGCCCTTTCCTTTTAAATCGGTACTGTATAAGTAGCGTTGCGTACTATTACTTGGAGAGGAATCCATATAGTTTGCTTCGTCCTTAGATCAATGAGACCAATTTTTGTTGCAGACGGCTCTTGTCCAACCTTAGGGTATTGTAAAGGTATTGGTCTGGAATAAATTGAATCCGTAGTATTAATCATATAAAAAGTGCCAGTAGTGGTTGCATCCAATTGCCAAAATGCAATATAGGTGTCTGCCGGACTTATTCTAAATCCATCTCTGGCACCAAATTCCTCTTCATAGACCCAATCAAAAGTTCCATTGATGATGTCTGTGGTTCCATCGAAAGTTAATTGGGTAACCTCATTTGTTAGAAAGTTTTCCTTGTAAAGGTTGAATTTGTACACATATGAAACAAAGCTGTTATCTGAAGAGAATTTAGCAAACATTAGTGATGAGCTATCTAAGGTTGCTCCCAACTGTTTCAAGGTTTTAGTGTCTAAGTCATAAACCCAATAATCGCCTTTCGTATTTGTTCTCCAAACTCGACTGGAGTTAGTGAAAATTAGAACTTTTGAACCGTCTGGAGAGAGAAAAAAAAACTCTTTATGGCTATTGATTTGTTGTTTGCTTGAAGGCTTTCAGAATCAACGAAAATAGTTTTTTCTTGTGTAGCGCTATTGTAACGGACAAGTTCGTCAGCATCTTCCAGTACGACAGATTTTTCAATGGTGACATATGCCTCACCATTTTCGATCCATTGAATATCACGTTCATATTGCTGTCCAAATTCCCCAGAATAGATTCGATCCAGTGTAAGTAAATTATCTTTGACTGCAGATTGAGCGTGGCCAATGTGGTTATTAAGTAAGAACACAATTATTAGTAGTGCTTTTAAAATATTCTTCATCTTCTAACTATTATTCAATGTTACTATTTTGGATGTTATCAAAAAGCCGTTTTACTTGCAAATCTCCAAAACTATATGGGCTATGAGATAAAGGCCTTATTAGAAAAAGTGAATTTGCTTTGTTCGACTCAATTAAAAGATGAAGAACAAACCAAAAATTTACTTGGCAGAATAAATCGTCTTCGAACCACAAATTGATGTCAGAACCGGCTTCAATTTGAAGTATTTTCTCGAACTCTATAATTGCTTTATCGTGATATTCTTGAATGGTACATCCGTAATAGTTACTGGCCATAAATTGAGCACGGGTTTCGAATACTTCATTTAATGAACTTCCCGTTACATCTCCATCTACCATGCATTCTCGCGCAACAATGATCTTACCTTGAATGCTTTTTGGGAACTGTTCCCGTAACGAATCACCGTTCAATATGTGATATTGTTTTTTCAATTAGTATTAGCCGTGAATAGTTTCGGATTTCCCGTAACTTTTAATGATTTCGCCTTCAAACTCTATTAGTTCTTTCCAGCGTTTCTCTACATCAAAACCTTCTCCATACTTTCGGGCGAAGCCTAAAAAAGTAGTATAATGCCCCGCTTCGCTAATCATAAGTTCTTTATAGAATTTAGATAATTCGGGGTCACTGATTCTTTCAGAAAGCAATTTAAAACGTTCACAACTGCGTGCTTCAATCATTGCCGAGAATAGTAGTCTATCGACCATTGCCTGTTTTCTATTTCCACCGTTTCTAGTAAACTGAAATAACTGATTAACATAGTGGTCTTTCCGTTCTCTGCCCAACTTATAGCCGCGTTTTTTTATAATTTCATGAACCATTTCGAAATGCTCTAGTTCTTCCTGGGCCAATTTTAGCAAGTCGGTTACAAGATCTGTATGTTCAGAATTTAGTGTGATAATAGTAATTGCGTTGGTGGCTGCTTTTTGCTCACACCAAGCGTGGTCTGTCAATATCTCTTCAATGTTCGATTCTACAATATTTACCCAACGTGGATCCGTTGCCAATTTTAAACCAAGCATTGTTCTTTTTTTATGAAGGTACTTATTTATTTTTTAGAACTGCGTATTGTGTTTGACAGGAAATTGTTCAGGAATATCTTCTTTTGCCTCTCCTAAATTTTGCCTAAGGTCAATTTCAATTCCTCTTGCAATGGTGGAAATTGGAACATCATTAGCAGTGCCTTCAAAAGGATTCTCACCAGTTCTTCCTATTCTTTCCATAGTATGAAAAACCCAGGCTACTATGACATAGAACGGTATGCAAAACCAAACAAATAATTTTCCTATTATTGGTTCTTTATTTATTATTTCAGTTCCGATTTCTGCGAATTGTGGAACGAGGGCAAGGGGTAGCAGCAAAACAAAAATCCACATAAAAAAGTGATTTAGCGTAGCGAACTGTCTAGGGTATGGAAAGTTCTTAATTCTTTCACTTTTACCTTGCAATGTAAAAAGTTCTTCAACGACACCTTCCAATTCTAAAAAACTAAATTCCCAAATAACCCCTTTTTCCTTTAATTGCTTTAGGTGATGTGATTGTAAATATAGCAAGGCGGTCTGCTTGTTGCTTTTGTCCATTGTGTATGCAAAATCACTTTCAGAAATATACGCTTTTATATCTTCTTCTAAGTTAGAATCTTGCTCGGGTGGTCGAAAGCCCCATTCCTTATTGGTTTTATGATTTGAAGTTGTTTCCCAAGTTTTAGGAGCGCGCATTGCGTGACGCAAGGCTACCATCCAGGCGATATGTCGATAAGTGAGCACTTTTATTTCTTTTTGAAGTTCTTCATCCTTCATTGGTATTTCTGCATATTGGTTATTGACCATATCTTGAACAAATACACCAAAGGTTCTGGAGGTGTTTACAATGCCTCCCCAGATTTTCCTTGCTTCCCATATGCGACCATAGGCGGCGTTATTCTGAAAACCAATAACAAAGGCCACAGCTGTACCAATTAAAGCCAATGGCGTCCATGGAATTTTTAACCAGGATAGGTTGAAAAAATAATATGTGGCTACCCATAGAACAATAATTATAAAAAATAGAAGTGTCTCGAAGCGAGTCCACATCGCCATTTGAAAGGTGGTATATGTTTTTTTAATATGCATATTTTAATTTCTTAAACATTTTTTAAATTGATTTACTCTTTTGAATTCGTTTACAATCCTAATTTAGACATTTTTTTAACTGTATGATATCTTAAAGCCGCTCCAATACATGCCTTTAATTCTTTTTTAGGGACTTTATCATTTAAATCGAACAGAATGGCCCGATTCTTCTCATATTGGAATGTATCATCATAGACCTCTCTAAAAGTAGGAACCAATTTACTCGTACATTTAAAATACATGGCATATTGGTTTGGGGATTTGATTTTCCAGTCTATTCGCAGGGTACTTCCATTTTTCACCAGATAGCTCGGTTCTCCCCATTTTAGGGTTTCTTCAATTTCTTTAATAGTATCATCTGCTTGTGCAACCTCAAATATTAAATCTCGTAAATGTTCTAATTTACGTCGAACCTGTTTCGGGTAAGTCTGAAACTTAGGGTCAACTCTAGAATCTTTTTTAACAATGAGGTTTGTCATTTAGTGCAATTAGCTTAAACCGAAGTTACGAAATACATGGCAATTGCTCCTTTGCCTTTTGCCTCAATTTTTCCTCTAGAGTTGAAACTAAATTCAGGATTATTCTTAATAAGTTTATAGGTATGTTCAGAAATATTGACTTTTCCAATTTCACCGCTGCTTCCCATTCGAGCTGTTGTATTCACGGTATCTCCCCAAATATCGTACATGAAACTCCCTTACTCCAACGACTCCTGCTACAACGGGGCCTGTATGAATTCCAACCCGCATCTCAAAAGGAATTTTATTTTTAGTTTGTTTCTCGATAGTTCTTTCCGATATAAAAACCTGCATCTCGAGCGCTGCTAATACTGGATATGCAACAAAAAAGTGGACACTAGGTTAAGATCATGCTGCTAGTTTTTGGTTATTGATTTCTAATTCAAGTTCATTAATAGTTTTGTAATT
>CAJXZB010000025.1 GCA_913063405.1 uncultured Ulvibacter sp. | reverse complement strand
CGCTACAGTAAATGGACTTCCTGCTGTGTAGGTAAATCCGTTCTCAAAAGCATTGTTAGCATTGGCTTCGCTACAAGGTCCACCACCACCACCACCAATTGGTGTACAGTCTCCATCCCAAGAGTAAACTCCGTCTACTAATGGATCTGGAATTGCAAACACACCTGCATTAGATTGTGCTGTTGCATTTCCATTGGCGCCTGCTGAAGAAACATTCCAGAATAAAGCTCCACCTGCACTTGACGTACCGATAAACTCAATCCAATATGTGGTAGCTACGCCAGCCTGTCCTGTGAACATTACCGGTGCTACGTCTAATACAATTGAACTTACATCAAAACCAAAGTTACTTCCAACCACTGCTTGTGATGTTGGTACAACTCCTGCTTCACTTCCTATCAATGCACCTGGTAATCCACCAGCATCATCATAGTAATTGATATCTACACTCGCAATAGTCTCTCCTACTACGTGGAAACTCTCATAAGTAATTTGTTGTAACTCAAAATCTTCATCTGCATTTACAGTAACATCATTCGCTACAGTAAATGGACTTCCTGCTGTGTAGGTAAATCCGTTCTCAAAAGCATTGTTAGCATTGGCTTCGCTACAAGCGGCACCTCCACCTCCACCTCCACCTGGGGCAGTAAATGAGAATGTTCCAAAAAGTTCACCACTATCATTCAAACCAGCAAGTTCAATACTACCAATTGCATCTGTAGAGATAATTCCGAAGAAATTCTCTGTACCAATAGTATTATTTAAAATGTATGAATCAAGAAGTACTCCACCGGTATCAAAAACACGGAAATCAGTATCAACATCAGTATTATTATATATAACCATTCCAACTTCGAATACTGGATCTCCAGTAAAACCTATTGTTGCAAATTCAGCAAATGTAATTGCACCTACCAAATCAACTGTTTGCCCAGGAAGAAATCCATTATCTAATAAAACCGTATTAGATCCATTTGAAGCCGTTATGTTAAAACCATCTACTAGTTCACCAGCAGGGAAACAACCATCTCCAGCACTGCTAATAGTAAGACCACAATCGGCAACACCTCCACCACTTCCACCTCCAGTGAAATCTTCAGAAACCAAAGTTCCTGCATCACCTTGGAAAGTTGCAAGATCTGTATAAGTTGTAATTGCCATATTAACAGCACCACTAACAACTGTCGTTCTAGTATTTGCATTAACAGGTGAATTTGACTTATTACTTGTATAATCTGCATAAGTTGAAACTCCAGTTAAGAAATTATTAGTGCTTGTAGAATTTACAAGCCTTGGTGCTTGTACTTTCTGCACAAAAACTGGATTGTTTGCTCCAAAAGAGTTCACCATTTGATCTGGCGAAATAGTTTCTTGAGACTGTACATTCGTTTTTGGTGCATAATACACCGGATTACTTTCCCCAAAAGAATTTACCATTTGATCTGGCGAAATAGTTTCTTGAGACTGTACATTCGTTTTTGGTGCATAATACACCGGATTGCTTTCCCCAAAAGAGTTTACCATTTGATCTGGCGAAATCTCATTTACTTGTTGATTCACATTGGTTTTTTGGAAAACTGGACTGTTTTCTCCCAATGTTGAAACCCTACTCTGACCAAAACTAATGGCACAGACTAAGAGTAAGGTCAATAATGTAATTTTTTTCATGATTGAAATTTTAGTTAATAGGCCTTAAAAGTATTAATAAATATATCCATCGCAAAGCTTTTATCAACAATTTTTTAGTAATCCTAACCTAATATATATTAATCCATTAAATCGATAGGGCTTATTAAAAAAGCCGCTCCAATTACAGTTGGAGCGGCTTTAGTTTTTAAATATATACTAACTATCGTATTCTTATTACTTTAAGAATTCTGTAAGTATCTACTTGACCATTAACAGAAACTTTCATTAAGTAAGTTCTAGTTGCTAGTTGAGATACATTAACTTCAGAAGTCGTAGTATCAATGTCTTGATCAATTATTTTCTGACCTAACATATTGTAAATCGCTACTGTTTCGATAACCTCTACAGATGTCAAATTAACAATACTTGTACTTGGGTTTGGATAATAACTAAATCCTCCGATTGTATTATCTGCTGCACCTAAGTTAGTACCATCAATCATAATATCTGTAACTCCACCGTGATTCACAACATATACGTAATATGCTTGACCACCAATAGTTGGTATCGTTGCAGTTGCTCCTGGAACACATTGATTCTCGAACCAATTTACCAAAACAAGATCTGTCTCTACTGCAGTCTCATTTGGAGCTGTATAGAAGGTTACAGAATAAAGCCTGCTGGCGATACAACTACTGCAGTAGCATCTAGTTCTATCGAACTAACATCAAACCCGAAGTTATTTCCAATCACAGCTTAAGCAGTTGGAACAACACCAGCTTGACTTCCTACCAATGCTCTTGGTAATCCACCAACATCATCATAGTAGTTGATATCTACACTCGCAATAGTCTCCCTGGGGTTAACCATTAGGTTAACAGTAAGAGTTTCTAAGCTAAAGTCTACATCGGCATCCACCGTGATATCTGTTCCCATTATTTGGGCTTGATTGGTAGATGTTGTAAACGCATCTTCAAAAGCATTAGAAAGGTTTTCTTGCTCACAAGCCATTCCACCACCGCCGCCTATTGCAGTGCACTCACTTGCAAAGTCATAAACGGTATCCCAACCTGCGTTAATTCCCCGAGTTGCACCTGCATCTGAAGAAAAAGCGTGGTCTGAACCAACAATAGTTGCTGTTGTACTTTCTATAAAAGCATTACCGGCCGCAGAAGTTGTTACATATAAACTTGTCTAATACTGGGTTGAAACACCAGCTTGACCTGCCAACATTGTTGGAGTAATATCGAAAATTGTCTCAATAACATCAAGTGCAAAAACAGTTCCAATTATAGATTGTGAAGACGGCACTACTGCCACTTGCGCATCCACAATTGAAGCTGGGTCTGGAAGACCTGCATCATCATTGTATAACGTAATATCAGCAGAGGCAATAGTCTCTCCTGGATTAACCATTAAATTAACCGTGATCGTTTCTAAATTGAAATCAGTATCTGCATCAACCGTAATATCAGTCTCCATTATTTGGGCTTGATTGGTTGATGTTGTAAATGCATTTTCAAAAGCATTACTAGGATTATCCTGGTTACAAGCAGCGCCACCGCCACTGGCAACAGTGATTGTTGAATCCCATCCTCCGTAATCTACAACACCCGTTGCAAAAAACTCAAATGTCATATCACCACTAGCTCCAACAAAAGTAGCAGGACCGTTTGACGCGATCATATCGGCCAATGTAATATCTCCTTCATTAGCATCACCTGTACTGTTATCGTATAATACAGCACCAGCCGTGTCAGCACTATCATAAATTCTAAGCCAATCAAAAGTCGCAAATACACTAAAATCATTGAAGGGAATTTCAGTAATTCCTGCTAGGGTAGTTAGTGTAGTACATGCACAACTTGGATAGTTACCAGGTGTTCCTCCTGTACTACTTCCTCCTGGACCTCCTGGGTCGAAAAAGTTATCTCCCAACATTAGGCGTGAAAGTTTCGGTTGCTCCTGCTGTTGGAATAATATCCGCTAACGGGGGTTTAACACCATCATATGATGAAGACTTCATTATATATTCTGGCTGACTTGTTTTAGCAATATTATTTGCCATTACCTCTCGTTCAGTTTCGAAAGGCAAAGCAGCCACTTTATTTATTTCCTGTTTAGCCATCTTTTTAGGCGTTACATATAAGGGGAAATCAATTCCAGTAGATTTTACAGCTTGATCCCCTGTCGACACAAGAGGACGAGGTTGAGAAATCGCCTTGTCTTTAACAAACTGAGCATTTCGTTCTCCCAAACTGTTCGCCTGATTAAGCGGCTGAATACTTAGATCCTGTGAATTCTTATTTGGAGTATAAAAATTAACATTTCACTCTCCTAAGCTACTAGCCTGATTGAGCGGTTGAATATTCAAATTTTGTGAATTCTTATGCGGGGATATACCTCTCTCAACAGCATTCACAAATGGAATTGACGAATCTTGAACTCCCTGTTAATTTATAACAACATTCTTCTGAATGACATCAGACTGTTGTGCTTCTTTGTAGATAGGATTATTATCGCCCATCGTAGACACTTTGCTCTGACCAAAACTTATAGCCCCAACAAAGAGTAGAATTAATAGTGTATTTTTTTCATAATACGATATTATTAGAATAGTTATTAGTAACTTAAAAAAAGAAGCTGAACCATTTTTTCGATGACCTACTTCATTTATCGGTTAATAATTAGGGTATTAGATGGTTTTATAATAAAAACGACCGTTTCAATTTGTATTGAAACGGTCGTTAAGAACATTGTTTACTAGGGTTATGTTATTTTTCTGTAAAATTTTCTATTACCTCATTACTTACTCCCATATTCGAAAAACCTCCATCATTATACAGGTTTTGAAGTGTCACCCTTTTAGTTAAATCGCTAAACATGGCAACCGTATAATTTGCACAATCTATAGCAGTTGCATTACCCAAAGGAGACATTTTATCTGCGTAACTTATAAATCCATCAAAACCTTTTACACCTTGACCAGCTGTTGTAGGAGTCGGAGATTGAGAAATTGTGTTTACCCTTACCTTTTTATCCTTTCCGAAGAAATACCCAAAACTTCGTGCAATAGACTCCAAATAGGCTTTATTGTCTGCCATATCATTATAGTCTGGAAATACCCGCTGGGCTGCCATATAGGTAAGTGCCACAATACTACCCCATTCATTCATTGCATCCTTCTTATATAAGGTTTGCATTGTTTTATGAAAAGAAACAGCCGAAACATCCCAGCCTTTATGTGTCCAGTCGTAATTCTGATCAGTATAATGTTTTCCTTTTCTAACATTTACAGACATTCCTATGGAATGGAGTACAAAATCCAATTTCCCTCCTAAAATTTCAGTTGCCTTGTCTACGAGGTTTTCAAGATCTTCTAGACTAGTCGCATCTGCGGGAATTATTTGAGAGCTTGTTTGTTCTGCGAGTTCTTTTATTTGCCCCATTCGCATAGCAATAGGAGCGTTTGTTAGAACGAAAGCACCTCCCTCTTCATGAACACGCTCAGCAGTTTTCCAAGCTATGGAATTGGAATCTAAGGCTCCAAAAATAATACCTCTTTTTCCTTTTAATAAGTTATACGACATACTTTTCTTTAATTAGTTTTATTGTTATTTTTCGAGTCGAAACTCTACACTTTTCATTTTAATACCTGAATCTAGCCGTTAACGTCAGGTTAACTAAGACAAAGATACATTTTAATTCAATAATTCTTTCGCATTTGCAATGGCCGCATCTGTTACATTATTACCACCTATCATCTGTGCAATTTCGACAACGCGCTCGTTTTCACTTAGATTCTTAAGTCGGGTTTGTGTGACCTCTTTTACATCTTCCTTATAGACTTTTATATGATGTTCACCCTTAGCCGCAATCTGTGGAAGATGAGTTATACTAAGCAGTTGCATCTTTTGACTCATCATACCCATAATATGTGCCATTTTATTTGCGATCTCCCCAGAAACGCCTGTATCTATTTCATCAAATATGATTGTAGGCAGTTTCTTATATTGTGCTAATACTGCTTTTACTGCCAACATGATTCTGCTCATTTCACCCCCAGAAGCAATTTTCTTAAGAGGCCCAAAAGCCAATCCCTTATTTGCTGTAAACAACAACTGCAACGTATCTATTCCATTTTTCCTAAAAACTTCTGAAGCAATCAAATCAAACTGAAACTGTGCGTTTGGCAGCCCAAGGTCTCCCAAATATGCCTCTAATGCTTCTTTTAGCTTCGGAATAGTTTTCATTCTATTCCCATGAAGTTCCTTGGCTAATATCAAGGTAGATTCCCGCTCCTTCAATTGTTCGCGTTCCAGCGCAACAATTCGATCATCTAGACTTACAGTGGAATTAATCTTCGCAGCTAGATTTTCTTGTATCTCCAATAATTCTTCAACGGATGAGACAGTATGCTTTTGTTGTAACCTATATAAAATCTGGAGTCTTTCGTTTATTTCAAACAACCTCTTTGGATCTGCCTCAATCGAAGATATCAAACCTTCTACTTCTTCCACGATATCCTCTAACTCAATAACAACACTATTTAAGCGATTCCAAAGTGATTCGTAAGCACCGGTGAAACCTTTGAGTTTCCCCAAAACAATCCTGGCTTCCTTTGTTGTTTCTAACGCTCCTATTTGTTCCTCAGAAAACAGTTGAATTATCTTCGCAAGTGATTCCTGAATGACTTCAGAATTGTTTAAAGTTTCAAAAGCTTCTTCCAAACGATCCTGATCCAAACCTTTTAAACTCGCTTCTTCCAACTCTTTATAAAGAAAGGTATTGTAATCCAATTCCTTAGAGGCGTTTTCTCTACGCTCATTTAAACCTGTAATTGTTTCAGAAATATTTTCAAAAACTTCCAATCGCTTTCCATACGCTTCTAAAATGGCAGCATTACCAGCAAGAGCATCTATTACTTCCATTTGAAAACTTTCTGAAGTTAAAGACAAAGTCTCTTGTTGACTATGAACATCTACAAGGTACAGTCCTAAAGCTTGAAGTTGCACCAAAGATACGGGTGTATCATTTACAAATGCTCTAGATTTTCCGCCAGGTAATATTTCTCTTCGAATGATAGTATGAGAATCATAATCAAGATCATTCTTCTTAAACACTTCTTGGAGTTTGTAGTCATCAATTGAAAACTCTCCTTCAATCACACATTTTTTGGCAGTATCCTTAACACTTCTCAATTCAGCTCTCTTACCTAATAACAATGAAAGTGCACCTAACAATATAGATTTTCCCGCGCCTGTTTCACCAGTAATAATGGTTAGACCTTCATAAAGATCCACACGGATATCTTCAATAAGCGCATAATTTTTTATGGCAAGGGTTGTAATCACAAATAGAAATTAAAAGTGTTCCTCCAATGTAAAGGAGTTTCGTTACACCTGCAAAAGGAAGTTGCTAAGTTTACAACTTAATTTCTCCCCAAGTGCTTCGTTTCGTCGGTGCCATTCGATTAAGGTTTTCAACCAATTCGGCTATATCCACTCTTGGTCCTCCACTAAAGATCGATTGAATCTCACCTTCCTTAGCATCGAAAAAAGTTCTTAATAGGTAAGAATTTGGCCTTCGGTCGTTAATCCCTTTCAAAGTCTTAACTGCATCTATAATGGCATTTTTAGCATCTTTTTGATCGTCATGCATAATATCCAAACCTAATCGATGATAATCATACATAACAGTATGGAATTCTTGATACACGTTCGAAAGAAGTGCATTATTGTATTGATAGCGGGACTGTGTACCGTCTGTGGATTTCCAACCAGAAAAGTTACTAGATGCCGCTGTACTCACTATTTGCTTGGCAATACCAAAGTAATAGTCACCTCCGTTGGGCTCAAAACTAGCTGCATCCAGGCCAATAATAGTAAAGATATGATAGGAGAGAATTGAAACAAGGTTCGATTCAAAAACATTTAAATTAAAATTGAGAGGCTCAAATTCTTTATAGGTAAAAGCAACTTGTCTATCATTGTAATTATAGATTGGGCTATCATATGTAGAGCCGTAAACAGGTCTAGAAGAGCCTATTTGCATAGTTCCGCTAAACGTATCTCCGTCATATTCAGAAATAATAAGAACGATATTACAGTCTATTCGTTCTTGATTTTTATACTCCTTATTCGTCCAGCTTTTATTATTAACGAATTCTGTAAGCTGTTGCTCCAATGTTCTAAAAATCTGAAGATTGGGCTGTCTCGTTTGTTCCGCATCAATACTCACAGTGCAATTGAGCTCTTGGGCTTGAACAGATAAAGATCCAACAATAAACGAAACTAATAGTAAAATTCTACGCATGGATTTGATCTAAAATTTGTTTTAAAATATCGGTTGCAACTTCCTTCTTGGTTTTAACTGGAAAAGGAATCACTTTATTGTCTTTTGTAATCAAAGTTACCTTATTGGTGTCAGTCTTAAAACCAGCGCCCTTATCTCTAAGCGAATTTAACACAATTAAATCTAAATTCTTTTTTTTGAGTTTTGTTTTTGCATTATCAAGCTCATTCTGGGTTTCAAGTGCAAAACCAACTAACAGTTGTCCTTTCTTTGCTTCTCCCAGCGAAGCCAAAATATCCTGTGTTTTCTCAAGGTTCAATACTAAAGTCCCCTCCTTCTTTTTAATTTTTTCTGAAGAAATTTCTGCAGGTCGATAATCAGCCACAGCCGCGCTCAAAATTGCTACATCACAATCATCAAAACGATGATGCGTCGCTTCATACATTTCCTTTGCCGAGGTTACCGAAATTAACTCAACCATAGAATGTTCCACTGACAAACTCACTGGGCCAGAAATAAGTGTTACTTCAGCGCCTAAATCCGCAGCCGCTTCAGCAATTGCAAAACCCATTTTTCCGCTGGAATGATTTCCAATAAAGCGCACAGGGTCAATAGCTTCGTAAGTTGGACCAGCAGTTACTAAGAATCTCTTTCCGCGCAGTGGTAACTTTTTCAGAAGGTTTTTTTCTAAAAAAGATATAATCTCTTCGGGCTCGGCCATTCTACCTTGTCCCACCAGGCCACTTGCCAATTCTCCGTGTGCTGCCGGAATTTGAATATTCCCAAAAGATTCCAATTTTTTAAAAGTCTCTTTCGTACTAGGGTGTTTGTACATATCCAAATCCATCGCCGGAGCATAATAAACTTGGCATTTGGCAGAAAGATATACAGCCAAAAGTAGATTATCACAAGTCCCGGCAGCCATTTTAGACAATGTATTTGCAGTGGCAGGCGCGACTATAAATAAATTTGCCCAAAGGGCTAACTCGACATGGTTATTCCATTGGGCATTTTCGTCCTCCTCATTGGTAAAAGAGGAAAAAACTTCATTCTTAGATAAAGTAGAAAGTGTTAATGGTGTTACAAATTCTTTAGCAGAAGGGGTCATTACAACCTTAACATTGGCACCACTTTTAACCAATAATCGAACTAAGAAAGCTGACTTATAAGCGGCAATACCGGCAGTTACGCCCAGCACTATATTCTTTCCGCTTAGTACATACATTTCTATTTTTCGATTTCTTCGTCCTGAGTATTACGGTAGTAGATTTTGTTTTCAATCCACTCTTGAACAGCTAAAGAATGTGGCTTAGGAAGTTTTTCATAGAATTTAGAAACTTCAATTTGCTCTTTGTTCTCAAAAATCTCTTCTAAGCTATCATTATAAGTAGCGAATTCATCCAATTTCTCAAGCAATTCCTTTTTGATATCACCGTTGATTTGATTTGCTCTTTTCGATATAATAGAAATAGCCTCGTAAATATTATTAGTCGGCTCATCCACTATATTTTTATCAATAGTAGTTGTATTGATAGGTGCTTTAGAATTTTTGATATCTGTCATAGTTTCTAATGTTAACTTGTAGGTTTTTCTATATTGAGCAGCTTGTTAATATCCTTCAGAATGTCATCTGCATCCTCCATTAAATTGGCTTCGTCCTTATAATATTTTACAAAACTATCATAATACGTTTTTGCAGACACTAATCTTGATTGTTGCTTCTGAGGAACACTATTAAGTGCTAATTCGTACGCCGCTTGAAACCTTCCAAAGAAAGCATCCTTTCTATACTTAGACCCTGGATGATCTGAAATAAAATTATCGAAAGCGGCAATTGCCGGTTTAAAATCAGAGATTTTTAAATATTGCTTCGCAACCTTTATGTCTTTTTCTTCCAATTTGTTTCTTAATTCGGCCACCAATTCATTTGCCTCTGTTCTATATTCAGTTTTCGGGTATTTATTGATATAGGCTTGCAGTTTTTCAAGTGCCTTATGGGTATCCTCCTGGTCCAATGAATATCGAGGCGATAACTGGGCATAACTTTTTGCCGATTTATAAGCTGCAATCTCAACACTGTCACTCGATGGATACGAAGTTTCAAATCGCTCGAATTGATATCCAGCCAAATAAAAATCCTCCATATTGTAGAACGTATTGGCATAAATAAACATTAGCCTTTCAGCCTGTGGCTTCCCTCTATAAGCGGGAACAATTTGCTCCATGAGCTTAAGTCCCTTTTTATACTTTCCAATTTGATAAAGAGAATCTGCAAATTCAAACTTTGCTCCTACATCATCCCCTTTATAAACCCTTTGAAATGGGCTACAGGAAGTGAAAAAAATTGTAAAACTGAATACAAGTAAAATGCTTAATCTCATAGTTTTAAAAAACGTCGTGCAAAAGTAGTGAATTCTACCTGATTACAAAAACTTATTAGGCGACTAAATTATGGCATTGAAAACTGAATTCTATTGATGTTTTGAAAAATTTAACGCTGTCTATATTCAAATGATTCTAAAACTGCCCAACAAAACGATCAATTCGAGATTTTAAATCAGTACTAACCCTCACTAACGGAAGACGCACAATATCCTTGCAAACACCTAATTTATTAAATACCGCTTTAATACCAGCTGGGTTTCCTTCTTCAAAAATATAATCTATCACAGGAAAAAATTTATAATGAAGTTCATAGGCCCTGTCTACTTTTTTATTAAGTCCGAGACGAATCATTTCTGAAAATTCCTTCGGAAAACCTCCTCCAATTACCGAAATAACACCAGCCCCACCGGCTAAGACCATTGGCAATGCGATCATATCATCTCCAGAAATCACTAAAAAATCCTTTGGGCTAGCCGAAATTAAGTTCATTGCTTGAGCCAAATCTCCGGCCGCTTCTTTAACGGCAACAATATTCTTAAAATCTTGAGCCAATCTAATTACGGTTTCTGGCAGCATATTGGAAGCTGTTCTTCCTGGTACGTTGTATAAAATTATTGGTTTTGTAGTACTTTTCGCTATAGCAACAAAATGCATATAGATGCCTTCTTGGGTGGGTTTATTATAAAATGGAGATACAGATAAAATAGCTGCGAAACTAGAAAGGTCTCTGGTTTGTACCTCAGCGATTACAGCTGCGGTATCATTTCCACCAATACCTAACACCAAGGGCAGACGGGCGTTATTGGTTTCAACAATTGTATCAATTACCAGCTGTTTTTCTTCCTTTGACAAAGTAGCACTTTCTGCAGTTGTTCCCAAAACCACTAAGTAGTCAATTCCATTATCAATGTTAAAGTTCACTACGTTTTTTAACCCTTCAACATCTACCGAAAAATCTTCGCTAAACGGCGTAATTAATGCGACTCCAGTGCCTATTATTTCTTGCATTATAATTTATTTAAAACAGTTAAGTATTTTTTTAATTCAGTTTTAAAAGCTTCAGTTTCGTTTATGTCTATTGTTATTAATAAATCGAACAAGCGATCATCTGCTCCTGTAACTCCCACCTTAAACTTTGCTTTACTTTTGGAAACCATTAAATCCAAAAACTCATGATATCCACTGTAATATCCAACTAGAACATCAAATGGACGATTTAAAAACTCTTTAGCATTGAGATTACTTATAGTTCCATCCCAAGAAAACTCCTTATTGCTAATTTGATCTTGACGTAAAGAAGGTGCTTTTTTCTTAAACTCAATAAAAGAAAACACTTTGACATCCTTTGGTTGAAACCCTAAAAAACTAGAAAAGGAATACAATTTATCAAAATCCCGAAACGATGTCTCATCAACCAAAAACCCTAAGGACTTAGCTGACGCATTAACATTGGATAAATCTCTGTCTTTCAGATTTTTATCGGTTTGCTTTTGGATAGATTTTCGCTTTAACTTTTTAAACATTAGTAATGTGCTATTCGCTATATAGAGCTTGACAAAAGTACATTTTTACTGAAAATTTTTGAGCCAGATTAAGAAATCATTTCTAAAAAATCATCTTCCGAAATAATAGGAATGCCAAGTCCTTCAGCCTTGGTTCGTTTGCTCGGCCCCATATTATCTCCTGCTACTACAAAACCTGTTTTAGCCGAAATAGAGCCAGACACCTTTCCACCATTATCTTCAATCAATTTTTTAAGTTCTGTTCTAGATACTTTTGCAAAAACACCAGAAACAACAAAGGTTTTACCCTCTAGTGTATTAGTTTGGTTTGCTAGTTTCTCTGCCGAAATCTCTAATTGAACTCCGTATTCTTTTAACCTATTAACGGTAACTTTATTTTCTTCGGAAGAGAAAAACGCAACGACGCTTTGAGCTATTCGACCTCCAATTTCATCTACCGTAATTAGTTCTTCTTCCGACGCCATAGAAATAGCATCAATACGCTTATAATGTTTTGCCAGTTTCTTAGCAACGGTCTCGCCTACATATCGAATTCCCAATCCAAACAAAACTCGCTCAAAAGGAATCTCTCTTGAAGAAGCCACACCAGCAACCAAATTCTCAGCGCTCTTTTGGGCCATTCGTTCAAGTGGCAACAATTGTTCAACCGTCAAAGCATATAGATCTACATAATTTGTAATCAAACCATTGGTTACCAAAAGTGCAACGGTTTCACCGCCAAGCCCTTCAATGTCCATTGCTTTACGAGAAATAAAATGCTGAATCCTGCCAATAATCTGTGGTGCACAACCATCAATATTTGGGCAATAATGTTTGGCATCTCCTTCTTGTCTAACTAGAGGAGTTTCACATTCCGGGCAAGTCGTTCTATATAAAGTAGGAACAGAATCCGAAGATCTTTTCGTTTGACCCACCCCTACTATCTTAGGGATTATTTCCCCTCCTTTCTCAACATAAACAGTATCTCCTTCTCGAATATCGAGCTTCGCAATCTGATCTGCGTTATGCAACGAAGCTCGTTTCACAGTAGTTCCTGCAAGCTCCACTGGTTCTAAATTAGCAACTGGTGTAATTGCTCCTGTTCGCCCAACTTGATACGTGATTTCATTTAAAACCGTGGATACCTGCTCCGCTTTAAATTTGTATGCCATCGCCCAACGAGGTGCTTTCGCAGTATACCCCAATTCTTCCTGTTGCTGAAGGTTATTTACTTTTATAACAACTCCATCCGTTTCATATGGTAAGTCATGTCGGTACACATCCCAATAATTTACAAATTCAAGAACCTCATCGATACTTTTGGCAACGATAGCCGCCTCAGGAACCTTAAAACCCCAATCACGGGCTTTTTCAAGATTCTCAATTTGTGTATTAATCCCCAATCGTTCTCCTTTTATACTGTATAGTAAGCATTCTAAAGGTCGCTTGGCTACTTCACTACTATCCTGTAATTTAAGGCTTCCCGAAGCTGTATTTCTGGGGTTTCTATATGGTTCTTCTCCTGCTTCTAAACGTTCTTCGTTCATTTTATTAAAACCATCAAAGGGCAAAACAATTTCGCCCCGTATTTCAAATAAATTAGGATAATCCCCTTTTAATTTTAGTGGCACCGATTTAATCGTTTTTACATTGGTAGTAACATCATCCCCCTGAAATCCATCACCTCGGGTAACAGCCCTAATTAGACTTCCATGCTCATAGGTAAGACTCATGGAAGCTCCGTCATATTTTAATTCGCAAGTAAATTCAACAATACCGTCTATTTGTTTCTCAATGCGCTTCTCCCAATCTTCAAGATCCTCTTTGGAATAGCTATTGTCCAAGGAGTACATTCGGTACACATGTTGAACGGTATCGAAATTTTTGGTAACCTCACCTCCTACTCTAAGCGTAGGAGAATTGGGATCTTGAAACTCCGGATGAGCGTTTTCTAGCTTTTGAAGTTCCTTCAGTTTTATATCAAAATCGTAATCCGATATAGTTGAGCCATCAAGGACATAATAGTTATAATTATGTTCGCGAAGCTCGTCTCGAAGTTGATTAATTTGCTGCTTGATATTCATAAAAACAAATCTAAAAAATAAACCTGCAATGTTTAAATCACCTCGCAGGTTTAATTAAATAATTATAAACAAAAAAGCCATCCGAATTAACGAATGGCTTTTTAGAAGCGTTGTTTGTTTTTATTCTTTTATAAAACGTTTTGTTACCGCTTTTCCATTAGAAACAAATCGAACGAAATACATCCCTGAAGCAAGATCAGAAACATCAACGCTCAATTTATTAACATCCGACTCACCTTCATAAATTAACTTACCTGAAGTTGAGAAGATCGTGATCTCATCATAGCTACCTTCCAAAATTTCTATGTTCAGCATAGAGTTTGCTGAGTTTGGATATAGTTTAATATTATCATTTGTTGTTCTAGCAAACGATTTTAAAACCTCCATCTACGCTACTGCCGAAGCATTAGGTGCGGCAACAGATGAAACATTATCACCACTAACTATTATTTGATCGAAATACATCCTATCATTATTACCACTGGCATCACAACGTATTCTAAATCTATTATTCGCATTAAAACTATAACTACCAGAATCTAAAACAATAGTGTCTGTAAAGAACTCCTTATTATTAAAATCAGTTCCCCGAGCATAGTTTCCTATCACTTGATAAGATGATCCATTGTAGAATTCTATAAAGAAATCTTCCCCATCTTCCATGCTATGGGCATAGCTATGAAACTCAAACGTTATTTGAGTATTTCCACTAAGGTCTAAGACAGGTGAAACAGTATTTGAAGAATTAGAGTTATCTCTAAGTCTTATTGAGTAATCCCCTTCATAAGATCGTGATGTAGAGAACGTACGTGCGCAATCGCCTCTGCCATCACTCCATCCATCGAATCTTTTTTCGAAATAATATCCAGCTATTTCTCCTGGTCCACTACCGCCTCCAGTAGTTGTAACATTTACAGTATTACTTGCGCCAGAGTCATTTCCAGCAGCATCAAAGGCCTGTACATAGAAAGAATAAGAAGTATTTGCCGTTAAGCCAGTAACTACATTTGACGTTCCTGAAGTGGTTCCAATACTAGAGCTATTTTGGAAAATCTCATAACCAGTAACTCCCACATTATCCGTGGAAGCAGCCCAAGAAAGATCTACAATAGTATTTGTAATATTAGATGCCGCTAAACTAGTTGGAGCTGTTGGAGCTTGGGTATCCCCGCCTCCACCGGCTTCAAGATTCACGGTATAATCCTCAACCTCTCCATAAGTGAACGTTTCACAAGAAGTTGGAATTCCGTTATACTTCATAGACACCCTCATTCTTGTTGACTCAAGAGAGGTTCCAGTGGGAACCGTAAAAGAGCTACTATTTGGAGTATTCGTATTGGCAGCTGCGGACTACACTAACTCTTCAGCATCGTCGAAATCACCATCATGGTTATAATCTATCCAAACGGCATAGCTTTCAGAATAAATTGTACCAGTCCAAGTTGGTGTAACAGTAACTGTATAGTTTTGACCTTCACTAAGGTTGGTTGAAATTGATGTAAAGTCTGTATAAAACTGAGCTCCTGAGCCGTTATTAATTGTATTCAACTGAACATTACTTATATATTTGTCGTTCAACGTTGCTACTAGCTGAAGCACAGTAAGTGATGGTCGCACTTGTCGTTGTAAACGAAGTATCATATCCCTGAAACATTACCAGCCGCATCCTGCGCAGTCACAGAAGCTAAATAAGTAGTTAACGGAGATAACCCGGTGACGTTAAACGAATTTGTTGCAGATGTACCAACTACATTTCCGTCTATAGAAATATTGTATTGCGCAATACCAACATTATCTGTGGAAGCCGTCCAGTTAAGAGTGGCACCACTTCCTGATATGTTACTAGCAACTAAGTTTGATGGATCTGTAGGCGCTTCGGTATCTGGTACTGCGGCTTGAATCTGAAACTTCCCAATTACACCTTTTCTACCACTATTCATATATTCAGTAATAAACCAAAATGATGAATCATCCGAAGGGTCTACATCAATTTTACTATAATCTCCGTATCTTGTACCAGAAAAATTTGCGTTACCGTTTGCAATCAGTTCTTCTGCTGAAGACATTACACCTGCTGGGTCTGAGCTTGTTCTTCCAGTGAAATTAAGAACTTACCCTAATAGTTGACGAAGTGGTAGGACCGGACATAGATGAATAACCCATACCTATATTCCCTTGACCATCCATCGCTAAACTAGCATTCCAAGCATGTTTGCCGTCTGGGGCGGTATAAGTCCCTTCCTGGAACAGCGACCGCGGCTGATTGTCACCACCTTGACGAAACTCAATCCAACGAACCCCAACTAGTTCTCCTGAACCGACATCTGTGTCTACAACAAAATTAAAAAGGGCAGAGTTATGTGATCCAAATTTTCTAAACTGGGCTTGATTCATAATCGTGGCTTGTAAGGCATCAATTGCTGAACCACCTCCTGGCTGAGTTAGGTTTGAAAAACTCCCACCGTCAAAAACACCTATAAAAGGAGTTACTGAAATCTGTGTTGAAGCGGAGACTGTAGAATTACCACTATTTACCCAATCCACATCTATTGTCCATAATTTTATATGATCACTAGATACACCAGACCAAGCATCATCTTGCATATAGACGACTGTAGCACCTCCGGTTGCAGGTAAATTATTATCGGTTAGTTCAATACCTGCGGGCTAAAAAACCCGCAGGTTACAATTCATGGAAGGTTAAATCCTAAAATTTGAGCACCAGAGTCTCCAGCCAGCATAGCATCTCTTTCCAAGGCCCATACTTTATTTGAACCACTTGTGTTATCTGTAATATAATACCCATCACTCCAGATTGACAGCTTCTGGTAATCATTAATCGCCGAAATATTATAAATGAACCAACCTGCTGTTAATGGGTTAGGCCCATCAGAGACAGCTATTTGAGCTCCACTTCCAAGAAAGGTAAGCACCCCATCTATCTGCAGCATTATCGTAAGATGCGGTTAGGTCACAACAACAACCCGACGGAAAATAGCAGGATTAGGCGATGTTTGACCAAGTAATTGGTTACCCGATTTATCATAAATCATAAATCCAGTATTAAAGACAACCATCACGTGATTTAGACCAACGGCTAAGGATAGGTCTGTAGGTTGAGAATTAGAAAAATAGGTGTCAAACACTAAACTTGCCGGTGCTCTCTGCACACTTTGCTCCAATTCGCGCCTATTTTTCACAAAATAGTCATTCTCCTTTTGAGGATCTTGACCAATTGTCTTTTCATAGGCAAAAGATCTTTTATCTTTGGCCTCCCGAGGGGTGTTGTCTGGACTAACCAGATCATTTGGTCTCGACAACATGTGAAGAGACATACTCTACAGAAGAAACTTTACCAACATAATTGGCCTTCTCTTCTACATTTCTTTGAGCGTTTATGGTAAATGAAAATACCATTGCTACAAGACTTAGAATTAATTATTTTCTAATCATAATTTAAAAAGTTTGGTTGTTAATTTTTGGTTATCAATTGACTGGTAATTTACGATGAAAACGTAAGTTTTGGGAATAGAAAAACCTTCGAGTGACGAAGGTTTTTCCGTACTATTTAAGTCAATTTAGTCGTCGATAAATACCTTTCTAACTAGCGCGGCGAGCAATCCACCTGCAATAGGAGCTACAATAAACAACCAGAGTTGCTGTAAGGCCATTCCACCAGCAAATAAGGCCGGTCCTAAACTCCGTGCTGGATTCACAGAAGTACCAGTGATTGGAATTACTACCAAATGAATAAGTGCCAATGACAGACCTATAGCCAAACCTGCCATAGCAGGAGATGCATTTTTGGCCGTAGTGCCAAAGATTACCATTAAGAATAAAAAGGTAAACACAAACTCTGCAATAAAGGCAGATTTCATATCATAGCCCCCTAAATATCCATCGCCCCAACCATTACTACCTAAAGCCCATTCTCCCATTGAAAATCCTGCCCCTCCTGAAGCGATAAGGTATAATGCTCCAGCTCCTATGACAGCACCAAGGCATTGAGCAATAACATACCCTATGGTATCTTTTCCAGATAACTTACCTGCAACCATCATTGCAATGGAAATAGCAGGATTAATATGACAGCCAGAAACAGGACCAATTGTGTAGGCCATAACAACAACAGCTAAACCAAAGGCTAGTGAAATTCCTAAGAGACCGATACCCGCTGGACCAACTCCAGAAATACCAGCAATGGTGGCTGCACCGCAACCAAACAATACTAATGCGAAGGTTCCTAGACCTTCTGCCAAATACTTTTTTGTAGCACTCATATATCTATAAATTAATGGTTAATAAACTTAAATGTATCATTAATAACTAGAGAAGCAAAAAATTGTTGAAAAAACGAAAAGAATAGTTAATAACTAGACAATTACGTTCGTTCCGAAGTTAGCCATTTGGGAATTTGAGGCGCCTTAAAGTCGGTCATTTTTTGAAGAAGCCTATTTGCATCAGTATCTATAAGTAGCAATTCATAATTTTCCATTTTTAAGAACCCATTGCGTACCATAGTTTCAAGTAACTTTAACAGATCATCATAAAAACCGTTCACGTTGAGAAGGCCTATGGGTTTTTCATGCAGTCCCAATTGTAACCAAGTAATAATCTCGAAGAATTCCTCAAGTGTTCCAAAGCCACCTGGAAGCACCATAAAACCATCACTTAGCCCTTGCATTTCCAACTTTCGTTCATGCATATTTCGAGTAGTAATCAATTTGGTAAGCCCCAAATGCACCACTTCTTTTTTCTTTAGAAATTCTGGGATAATACCAATAACCTTACCCTTTGCATCCAGTATGGTTTTCGCAATAGCTCCCATCACTCCAATTTTTGCAGCGCCATAAACCAGCGTAATTTCATTTTTAGCAAACAACTTACCTAAACGAACAGCGGCATCGGTAATAGCTAGGTCATTACCGTCACTACTTCCACAGAAAACACATATTGTTTGGAGATTATTCATTCTTTACGCATTTTATCATTCGATCCTTTCCGAAGACATCTTTCTTAATTTCAATTCCTTTAAGGCCTTCTTCTTTAAGCATTGCAACTAAGCCTTCACTAAGGTACTCATTAATCTCGAAGTAGAGCAGTCCGCCATTATTTAAATATTTTTTTGCCAATCGCACAATTTTACGATAAAATACCAACGGATTTTCGTCACTTACGAAAAGTGCTGAATTGGGCTCGTGGGTGAGAACATTTGCGTGCATCAGCTTCTTCTCAAGTTCGCGGACATATGGTGGATTAGATATTATGATATCATAGCTCTCTGAAAGCCTTTTTGAAACAAGAATATCCAATTTCTCAAAATATACTTTCACCCTGTTAGCGAATGCATTCTGTACAGCCACTTTCAATGCTCCTTCAGAAATATCTACAGCTGAAACTTTACAATTCGGAAGGTTTTTGGCTAACGAAACTGCTATACAGCCCGATCCTGTACCAATATCCAAAAGAGACCTAGGTCTTGTGTCTTGTGTTTTAGTCTCTTTCAAAACCCAATCGACCAACTCTTCCGTTTCTGGGCGAGGAATAAGCGTATGCTCATTTACAAAAAATAACAATCCATAAAATTCCGTTTCGCCAAGAATATATTGAATGGGTTCGTACTTCTTTAAACGAAGAATTGCGGTTTCAAAATTGTTAACATTCACTTCGGAAATATCCTTGTCTACCTGCAATGCTAATTCTAAACGAGTGAGTCCAAGGTACTTTTCAGAGAGAATTGAAAAAAAAGATTGAATCTCTTCCGAAGGATATAGACTCGATAGTGCTTTTGAAAAATTTAATTTTAATACTGAGGTTTTCAACAGAAGTAATGGTTAACAAATTACAAATCTAAAATCATATGCACTCCACAAGAATAATGACCAGTATCACCCATGGAGCCTTCTAGGTACTGAAACCCATAGTGTTTGTACAGTTTTTGTGCAGCCTCCATATAGGACATGGTCTCTAAATAGCATTTTTCATAACCCATCTCTTTGGCCGTTTTCAGACATAAATCGATCATTTGAATTCCTAACCCTCTACCTCTAGCCGCCGGTAAAAAATACATTTTTTGTAACTCGCAGATATTGTCATCATAATTATCGAGTTGTGCTATCCCGCCTCCACCAATAACAGTTCCATTCTTTTCAACTACAAAATAAGCCGAACTCTCCTTCTCGTAGGTCTCACACATAATATCCAAAGACACATCTGCATAAGCCGTCCCTACTTTCGGCACTCCAAAATCTAGCAAAACAGATCGAATAATCTGTGCAACCTGCAAATTGTCTCGTTTTTCAATAGGTCTAATTAAAGGTGTGTTCATATTAGCAATTCATTGTATTTTTACATTCTGAAAAGAATGTGAAAATTTGATCAACTCCTTTACAAAGGTAACAGATTAAACTTTTACTTTAAGAAATCGATCCTCTGAAAACACACGAAAAATACATGGCTCGCTGTATCCAATTGGCCAAAAATGGATTGGGAACTACCTATCCAAACCCGTTGGTTGGTAGCGTTGTCGTCCACAACAATAAAATTATTGGTGAGGGTTGGCATTTTGAAGCGGGAAAACCTCATGCCGAAGTCAATGCCATTGCAAGTGTAAAGCAAAAGGAACTGCTAGTAGCAGCTTCCATTTACGTAAGCCTAGAACCTTGTAGCCATTTTGGAAAGACACCTCCTTGTGCAGATTTGATAATTAAATCTGGGATTAAAAATGTAAACATAGGCAGTAAAGATCCTAACCCCAAAGTCGCAGGACGAGGAATCCAGAGACTTATTGATGCAGGTTTTAACGTTACAGAAGGAATCTTAGCAGAAGAGTGTTCTAATCTCAATAAACGCTTTTTTAGTTTTTATAAAAAAAAGCGTCCTTATATTATATTGAAATGGGCAGAAACTCTTGACGGGTTCATTGCTCCTCGAAAAAAAGAACGTTCATCTAAAAAAAAACCTGTGTGGATTAGCAATACCCATTCGCGCCATTTTGCTCATAAACTTCGAACCCAAGAACAGGCAATTCTTGTTGGTACACAAACCGTATTGGACGACAACCCAAGTTTAACAACACGGGATTGGAAAGGAACTAATCCAGTACGAGTTGTAATTGACAGAACTTTAAAAATACCGAAAACAGCATCAGTTTTTGATGGAATTGTAAAAACCATTGTTATCACTGAAATGAAAGCGTCGAATGACAATCAAGTCATTTTCGAGAAAGTGGATTTTTCAGAAAAACTACTAGAAGAAATATGTGAAGTCCTACACAAACACCAATTACAGTCGTTAATCGTAGAAGGAGGTTCTATTACAATTCAAGCTTTTATCGATGCTAATCTTTGGGATGAAGCCTACATAATTAAAGGGGAAAGCAGCTTCGGAAGAGGTATTCAAGCTCCAAAACTTTCTGGGCATCTTGTTTCCAAAGAAAAATTAAAAAGCGATATTGTACAACTGTTTAAAAATGATTTTCTTTGATCTACCTAATATTAAGCGTCCTCTCATCTGTAATTATATTTGTAGTCTTTAAGCTCTTTGACAGGTATAAGGTTAACATATTACACGCGATCGTTGTGAATTACATTGTGGCCTGTGCGAGTGGAATAATTGCCTACGACAGTCCTGTATCCGTTTCAGAAATTGTCACCCATGACTGGTTTTATTATACTCTGGCCCTTGGGGCGCTGTTTATAATAGTCTTCAACTTGATGGGAATTACTACCCAGCGAAGTGGTCTTTCTGTCGTTTCGGTAGCCACAAAAATGAGCGTAGTTGTTCCAATTCTTTTTGGATTATTTTATTATAAGGAGAATTTTGGTATTCTAAAGATAATTGGCGTCGTACTAGCTTTAATTGCTGTTTATCTCGCTTCTGTAAAATCGAAGAAAGGAATTGTTTTCGAAAGAAAGACGTTAATCTTTCCACTCCTTGTTTTTATAGGTAGTGGAATTATTGACACCAGTCTTAAGTTCTTGGAGAACTCATTTGTTGCTGAAAATGATGTGCCAATTTTTTCTTCAACCATATTTGGTTCTGCGGCGATAATTGGAATCATAATTCTCATTTACCTAGCAACGCAAGGAAAGTTCAAGTTTAAAATTAAGAACGTCCTTGGCGGAATAGCGCTTGGGGTTCCTAATTATTTTTCAATTTACTTTTTAGTAAAAGCTTTGCGAAGCACCATCTTGGACAGCTCAGGTATTTTTACGGTTAATAACGTCGCTGTTGTTATGGTCTCAACCTTAATAGGCATTTTATTATTTAAGGAAAAACTATCTTCCAAAAACTGGGCTGGAATCATGCTGGCCGTTATCAGTATTTTCTTGGTTGCTTCATCTACTGCATAATGAGTTTAGAAAAGGATACATACAAAACTCTAACAAAACCATCTCCAGAGACTTTATTTAAAGATCGAGGGAGTAAGTTTTTAGGGTATGCATTTCCAATAACTTCAGAAGAACAAGTAAAAGTACATATAGAGGCTTTAAAGAAATTACATTATAATGCAAGACATTGGTGCTATGCATGGCAATTGGGAAAAGCTTACGAAAGTTATCGTGCTAATGACGATGGTGAACCATCTAATAGTGCAGGAATGCCAATTTATGGTCAGTTGCAATCATTTGATGTTACCAACGTCTTAGTTGTAGTAGTTCGATACTTTGGCGGAACCAAATTAGGAGTGGGCGGTTTAATGCAGGCATATAAAACTGGAGCGCTTATGGCACTAGAGGCTTCTAATATTGTTAAAAAAACGATAGATGAAGATTTTATGCTAAAGTTTGACTATCCCGAGATGAATATTGTTATGCGCATTATTAAGGACGAAAAACTTGCTATTGTACATCAAAAATTAGAATTGAACTGTGAACTTAAAATTTCCATTCGGAAAAAAGATGCCGCCCGAATTTTTGAAACTTTCGAAAACACTTACAAAGTTTCCATTAAAAAATTAAAAGATACTGTTTGAAATTTAAATTAATTTTTCTAACAAATAATCTGGTGCCTTCATCAACTTTTTTGTGACACTATTTACAAACACTAAAGCCGTTGAAGCCGTAATTAACAACTTATTCTCCTGATTATAAATTTTATACAAAAATTCAATTTTAAAAGCAGGAGATTCCTTAAGTGTAGTGGTAATGGTTATTATGTCGTCGTAATGGGCAGGTGCTTTGTAATCTATATTTAAATTAACAACGGGCAACTGGACATTATTAGCTTCCATCCATTTATATGAAAACCCCAATTCTCTTAACCATTCGGTTCTTCCCTGCTCAAGATATTGTGCATAGTTTCCATAGTAAACGATTCCCATTTGATCGGTCTCTCCATATCGTACTCGAAGTTTTGTGGAAGTATATTTCATAAAAGAATAAACAAAAAAACGGAACTTTTTTTGTAGTTTTAAAGAATCATAAGTATGCGAAAAAAAAAGGGAAAATTCAATACCCAAACTATTTTTTTTTTCATTTTTTTGTTCACATATTTGCATTGTTAAGAAAATGTTAGAAAAACACTCTTTCTCATTTATTAACCACATCCATTAGCAAACGAAAAACTACAACAATAACTATGAGCAAAACTGCGGAATCGGTTTGGAACAATTGTTTGTCCTTTATTGAAGATAATATTACTTCTCAGGCCTACAAAACATGGTTCGAACCAATAAAGGCAGTGAAGCTAACAGATAGTGCTCTTAGTATTCAAGTGCCTAGTAAGTTTTTCTATGAATGGCTCGAGGAACATTACGTTAAGTTGTTAAAAGTTGCCCTTACTAAAGAATTAGGATCTACGGCAAAGTTGGTGTACATCATTAAGATGGAGAACACCTACGGAAACAAACAACCCTTTACCGAAAGAATTCCAAGTTCCAACCGAAGCAACTCTCAATCTTCTCAGGAAGTAGACGTTCCTTTAAAAAATAAAAACCCTGAACTTAAGAACCCGTTTGTAATTCCTGGTATTCGAAATGTTAAAATCGAATCTCAATTAAACCCTAATTACAATTTTGAAAGTTTCTTAGAAGGAGAGTCCAATCGTTTGGCTAGATCCGCTGGGTTAGCTGTGGCTAATAAACCTGGAGGTACTTCTTTTAATCCATTGTTGGTTTTTGGAGGCGTTGGATTGGGTAAAACACATCTAGGTCATGCCATTGGTGTTGAAATAAAAGATAAATATCCCGAAAAGACTGTTTTATATATTTCTGCTGAAAAATTTACACAGCAATATATTGAGTCTGTAAAAAAGAATAATAGAAATGACTTTATTCACTTCTATCAAATTATAGATGTTTTAATTGTTGATGATATTCAACTGCTTTCTGGAAAAGCAGGAACGCAGGATGTATTCTTTCACATTTTTAATCACTTACACCAAAATGGCAAACAAGTTATTTTGACAAGCGATAAGGCACCTGTGGATATGATAGATATAGAGCAGCGCCTGCTTTCGCGCTTTAAGTGGGGGCTTTCTGCAGAGCTTAATCATCCAGATTATGATACTCGTATTGCGATTATAAAAAATAAGCTATATCGAGATGGTGTTGAAATGCCAGAAGATATTGTAGAATTTTTAGCAAACAACATCAAGACTAATATACGTGAACTAGAAGGAGCAATTATTTCCTTGATCGCACATTCTTCTTTTAATAAGCGAGAGATTACAATTGATCTTGCACGTAAGATTGTAGACAATTACGTAAAGCATACCAAACGAGAAGTATCCATCGATTACATTCAGAAAGTAGTTAGTGATTATTTTCAAATGGATGTAGACACCCTTCAGTCGAAAACCAGAAAAAGACATATTGTACAAGCCAGGCAATTAGCAATGTTCTTTGCAAAGAAATTTACAAAGGCATCATTGGCATCTATTGGATCTCAAATAGGACAGCGTGATCATGCCACAGTATTACACGCCTGTAAAACGGTGGATAACTTATCCACGACCGATAAGCAATTTAGAAAGTATGTAGAGGACCTCAACAAGAAGTTGACTCTTTAATTTTTTCCTTCTCTTTTTTTTGAAATAATTATCTATTTTTAGATATGCAAACAAAAATACTTATGGTTTGTCTTGGTAATATTTGTCGCTCTCCATTAGCCGAAGGCATTCTAAAATCGAAAGTTGATTCCTCTCAAGTGTATGTTGATTCTGCTGGAACAGGATCTCGGCATGTTGGACATTCACCAGACCCACGGAGTATTGAAGTAGCTAAAAAAAATGGTCTCGATATTTCACAACAACGTGGCAGACAGTTTAGTGCTGAAGACTTTGAAAACTTCGATCGGATTTTTGTAATGGATATATCGAACAAAGAAAATGTCTTAAAACTCTCCAGAACTAGTGCAGACAAGCAAAAAGTAGAACTTATACTCAATCAAATTTTCCCAAATGAAAATGTTGATGTTCCAGATCCTTATTATGGAGGCATTTCTGGATTTGACACGGTTTACGACAAGCTAGATCAGGCCTGTGATCTAATCATTAAAAAACTTTAGCCCCAATTATTGGATAGTTTTCATTACTTTAGTAAAAAAAGCTACGAAACTAGTTGTAACTGCACTCAATCCCAGAGATATAGTTTATAACCTGTTTCTTCTGATTATTAAAAACAATTAAAACTCATACAGATGAAAACAATTATCCCCTCTATCCTATTTCTTTTATGCTCCTTATTACTAACGGCTCAAAACGTTACCATCGAACTTTACAAAAGTGGCTTTAGCAGTCCTGTTGACTTGCAAAATGCAGGTGATGACAGATTTTTTGTTGTTGAACAAAGCGGTCGTATTAAAATTCTAAATGCCGACCTAACGGTAAATTCAGCTCCATATTTAGACATTTCAAGTCTAACTAACGGTAGTGGCGAACAGGGCTTATTAGGCCTTGCCTTTCACCCAAACTACTCAACTAATGGATATTTCTTTGTTAATTATACCAAAAACAATGGAGATAGTCGTATTTCAAGATTTTCTGTTGATCCTACAGATCCTAATATCGCTTTGTCTGGATCAGAGCTAACGATAATCGAAATCGTACAACCGTTCGGCAATCACAATGGAGGTGATCTAGCATTTGGACCTGATGGTTTTCTTTACATTGGTACCGGAGACGGAGGTGCTGGTGGAGATCCTGGAAATCGAGCACAAAACAAGACTCTTTTATTAGGAAAAATGCTGCGTCTGGACATTGATAATCCGAGTGGTGGGAATAATTATGGCATACCATTAGACAATCCTTTTGCTGGAAGTTCAACTGAGGCTCAAGAAATATGGGCTTACGGATTACGAAACCCTTGGCGGTTTTCCTTTGATAGTGCCAACAATGATTTATGGATTGCTGATGTAGGTCAGGGAGAATTTGAAGAAATAAATAGAGTTGCAAATACCGAAGCAGGTTTAAATTATGGTTGGCGTTGTTACGAAGGGACACAACCTTACAACACTGCTAGTTGCGACCCCATGAATACCATGACATTTCCACTTGCCGAATATGATCACCCTACTGGTTATTCAATTTCAGGCGGGTATGTATACAGAGGAAACACCTATCTGGATTTACAAGGGCTTTACTTTTTTGCAGATTACGTTACTGAATTTATTGGCACCGTTGATAGCTCTGGAAACTTGGTAAATCACGGAGATTTTAATGGATCATGGACGACATTTGGCGTAGATAACAATGAAGAACTTTATATTGTGGATCACGATGGAAGTATTTACAGAATCAAGGGTGACCCCCTAGGTGTTGAGGAATTTAACAATACGCAAAGAGTGATCCTTGTACCTAACCCAGCATCAGAAAGAATAACTGTTTCAATTGAGAACGATCAAATTCAAACAGCATCAATAATTGATATTAGGGGTAGTGTAGTCCATACAGAAGCAGCAATCTCTTCTTCAGAAAAAAGCATTGACGTATCAAGCTTGAGTCAAGGAATCTATCTTATTAAAATCGTTTCTGCATCTGGAAAAGCATTTGTAAAAAAACTAGTAGTTGAATAGTAGTATATGATTCCACCTAAAGGTAATTTATATTTAATCCCATGTACTTTAGGCGACACTCCACCTCTGGAAGTATTGCCTTTATTGGTTAAAAAAGCTGTTGAACATATAGACCACTATATAGTTGAGCATGAAAAGAACGCTCGAAGGTTTATTAAATCTATTGATTCTAAAAAGTCACAGCCCGAACTAGTGATTCAAGAAATAAACAAATTCACGGATGCCGGGGAAATCCCTCAAATGCTGGATGCCTGCCTTAAAGGTTTCGATATGGGCGTAATTTCGGATGCAGGTTGTCCTGGCATAGCAGATCCAGGTGCGGCGGTTGTGGAACAGGCACATCAAAAAGGAATCAAGGTAGTTCCTTTAGTAGGTCCATCATCAATTTTGTTAGCCATGATGGCTAGCGGGTTTAACGGTCAGAACTTCGCTTTTAATGGTTATTTACCAATCGATAAAGGAGAACGAAAAGCAGCGATTAAAAGACTTGAAAAAATATCTTTAGAGTATGATCAATCACAATCATTTATCGAAACTCCTTATCGCAATAATCAATTACTAGAAGCATTGGTCAGCGCGTTGCACCGGGACACCAAAATATGTGTGGCTTGTGATATTACATTGCCTTCAGAATATATAAAAACGACAACAGCGGAGGAATGGAAAAAAATAAAGGTGGATCTACACAAAAAACCCACCTTATTTATAATTCAGAAATAATTTTTCTTTTTATTATAGTACTCTAGCCTTTTTATCTGGTACAATTAACGATGTATCGTAACCTGAAAACTTTTTTAAGTAGTAACGAATAGAAGTTCCAAAGGCATCTTCAAAAGCAATAGCTCCACCACTTCTCAAATATTTCTTCACATTTCCCGCACCACCAAGATGAGCAGCTGCTAAGATGCCCGATTCGGTAACCTTAACACCTCCAACATACTCTCCAGCAAATCTTTTAATATCTCGTCTTAGAATCCATTTATTTCTCGAAGTATTGGCCTTGAATGCTTTTTCCTGAAGACTAGCGTCACTCATAAAAGTTTTAGGATTATGAACTCCAATAATACTCAAAGTCGCTTTGGCAAATTGATACTTTCCAAGATATCCATATTTATTAATGATCGCATAATCTCCTCTAGACTCTTTAAAACCTAGGGCTTCTTTGAACCCAACATAGGTCTTCCCAAGAAAAAGTGAATACATTTCTTCTTTATCTTCCTCTACAAGAATTTCATCATCTTGATTAGGGACATTATAGCTAAGCTCCATCCCTTGAGTTCTATAAACAGATAAATCAACCTTTTTAAAAGAGAAACTTGTCGCTACCATTATGGATACAACAACAATCAAAGTTATTTGTAAAAGACTTTTTTTCATTTATTTAAAAATTTAAGTGAGAAATTTCACACTTCATTTTCAGCGTGCAAAAGTACAACTTATTTTATAAACTTGACACATAGACTGTTAAAAATTGTTAAAGCGTGCAGAAATGCACATTATGACGTAATTTTCTTATACTTTTATTACCACTAAATTAATGACTAGTAGCTCTTTTGAGCCGAAGATTAACAATTTTTAACCACAGAGTTATGAACACTTTAACAGTCGTAATATTCTGTTTGCCATATAGTTAACTCTAATGATTTAAAAATTGGTAATTTTAATAACAACTGCTATTTAACCACAAGAGGGCTATCACCTCCATTAGTTGTTGTTTTACAGACGATTATCTTCTCATGCCGTTTGCATTCACCCATCGAACATATTCTTGCTTGTTTCGATTGTGCTGTGACAAGGTTTTGGCAAATTTGTGGTATCCGAAATTTGTTACATTGGCTACAAAGTAGATATAATTGTGTTCTTCGTAATTAAGCACTCCGTCTATAGATGAGATATCTGGCATAGCTATTGGTCCTGGTGGAACTCCTGTATGTATATAGGTATTGTAAGGAGAGTCTATTTCCAAATCCTTATAAAGGACGCGCTTAATTACTTGATCAAAGTCTTTATCCTTTAATTTTTTCGCATAGATTACGGTTGGATCAGCCTGTAACCGCATCCCCTTTTTAATTCTATTTACATAAACCCCGGCAACACGAGAGCGCTCATCTGGTTTGGCAGTTTCTTTTTGGACCACGGCTGCCAAAGAAATTACCTGTTCTTTTGACAACCTAAGGTTTTTGGCTTTTTCTCTTCGAGCAGTGGTCCAAAAGGTAGTATACTCCTTTAACATACGATCTCTAAAAGCTTCAGCCGTTGTATTCCAATATAATTCATAGGTGTTCGGAATATAAATAGACATGGCCGTGGATCTATTTAGTCCAGCATCCTTCAAAAATTGAGGATTAGTCATTGCATTTAATAAAATTAGGCTATCCGCCTCAATCTGCCTAGAAATATGTCCAGCTAGATTCTCCAAGCGCTCTTGATTATTAAACTTTACAAAAACAGGAATATTTTTAGTTCTTATGGTATTAACAATATCATTATTGTTCATCCCCTTCTTTATCATATAATGTCCGGGCTTTACATTACTGGGGTATCCCTTTCTATTGGCGACAGCTTCAAAGGAAATTGCATTGTCTAGTAATGGTCTCATTTCTTCCAAGACATCGCTAAATCGAGATCCAGTTGGAATATAAATATGAGCCTCTTCATTATTGAATGACGTGTTGGAATAGAAAACATTGCTGTAAACGTAATAGGAAAAGCCGCCCATAACAACTAATCCTACAAGTGAAACTATCCATAAAATTTTTTTAATATACATGCCCAATTCTTAGTTTTAGATTTTCAATATTCTAATTGATTAACTGAAAAATCATTTCATTCTTATACTTCCCTTCTGAAAAAACCCAATCTTTCTTACTACCAGTCTCTAGAAAACCAATTTTCTTAAACAACCCAATACTTTTAATATTATCATCGGTAATATTAGCGTATACTTGATGTACATTTAAATGTGAAAAAGCATATTTGCAAACAAGCTCTAAAGCCTGAAACGCATAACCTTTCTCTCTATCTTCTTCTGAAAAAATAACAACCCCCAGTCCCACTCTTCGATGTTTTGGATCAAAATCGAAAAGATCAATAAAACCTAACGGCCGATTTTCCGAAGCGTGAATAATCACCAAACGTAATTGCTTCACATCAAAAATATCACGATGCGAATTCTCTAAATACTGCTTCAGAATAAATTTTGAATACGGAGTACTCGTATTACTAATCTCCCAAACAGATTCATCATTCTCCAACAAATAGAGAAAATCCAAATCTGATGGTTCTAATGCACGAAGCTCAATATCTTTTCCTTTTAGTGTCATCATTTCCAATCTCCTTTAAAAACAAATGTAGCTGAACCTTCCAAAAACACCTCTTTGTAACCTGTATTGGTTTTTATAAATCGAACGGTTAACTGTCCGCCTGGCGTTTTCAAGATCACTTTATTCGATTTTGTTTTCCCTGTTTCAAATAGTGCTATGGCAACTGCCGTAACTCCGGTTCCACAAGACAGTGTTTCATCCTCCACTCCTCTTTCATAGGTTCGAACGGAAAAAACATTAACTTCTATTTCCTCTACAAAGTTGACATTCGCACCCTCTTTTCCATAGACGTTATAGCGAATATAAGCACCCTTTATTCTAACGTCAAATTCTTGTAAATTATTGACCATCTCCACATGGTGCGGTGAACCAGTATCTAAAAATGTATAATCATCCGTAACTTTTATTTCAGTAACATCATTCATCTTCAAGGAAATCATGGTATCATCAATGTTTGCCTCGTGTATTCCATCTATTGCCTCAAACACAGCCTTTGTGTCTATAATTCCAAGTTGCTTAGCAAACTGGGTGATGCATCTCCCTCCGTTTCCGCACATCGAACTAAGGTTTCCATCTGCATTATAGTATACCATTTTAAAATCAACTGTGGAACGTCCATGTTCTTCCAATAGTATTAATCCATCGGCTCCAATTCCGAATCTCCTGTCGCAAAGTTTCGCGACCAATTCGGTATCATTTTTGTGGAATTTAAGTTGACGATTGTCAATCATCACAAAGTCGTTTCCGGTTCCTTGATATTTAAAAAATGGAATATTCATCATCGCAAAGGTATGAAAAGCCATTACGAGTTAAAACGTTTTTTTTATCAAGCTAACTCACAGCATTGGCAATGTTCCGACTGTTAAATAGTCGTTAAATGTGAAACTTTGCGGAAATATTTTCGTCTTATACTTGTTACTATTAATGAATCTAAATGCAATTTATATGAAACAGACATTTCGTTTATTTGCCGTAGCCCTCGCTGCTGGCGTAATTACCTTAGGTGGGTACAAATATTTTGTAGAAAGTGAAACGATCACTGTAATCTCACAAGAAGAAACAACTTCTTTTATTCCAACCAACTTTTCTTCGGAGACAACCATAACAAATATCGATTTTACCGAAGCAGCTAATAAAACGGTGCACGCGGTGGTCCACGTAAAAAACACAACCCTTACAAAGCGTCCTACCAATGTAACAGAATATTTTAGCGGCGGTGGAAAACCTCGCGTCTCAATTGGCTCTGGTAGTGGTGTAATCATCACAGCAGATGGGTATATAATCACAAACAATCACGTCATCGCCAATGCGTCTCAACTGGAGGTTACCTTAAATAACAATAGAACCTATCCTGCAGAGTTGATTGGAACAGACCCTAAAACGGATATTGCTTTAATTAAGATCAATAGTGAAGAAGAATTCCCCTATGTTCCCTTTGGGGATTCTAACGATTTGAAAATTGGAGAATGGGTGCTAGCAGTTGGAAACCCATTTAACTTAACATCAACTGTAACAGCGGGAATTGTAAGTGCAAAAGCGCGTGATTTAAATGAATTTGATGGAAAACCGCAGTCGTTTATTCAAACAGATGCAGCGGTAAATCGAGGAAACAGTGGCGGCGCTTTGGTAAATACTCGTGGAGAACTTGTGGGTATTAATACTGCTATTACAAGTGAAACAGGTTCTTATGTTGGTTATTCATTTGCAGTACCAGCTAACAATGCTCGAAAAGTTATTGAAGACATTATGGAGTTTGGAAATGTACAGCAAGGAATTTTGGGAATTCGAGGAAGCAATCTAAATTCGAAATCGGCTGAGCAATATGGGGTTTCCGAAACTCAAGGTGTATATGTGGCAGGAATTGAAAGAGGTAGTGGAGCAGACAAAGGAGGTATTAAAGAAGGAGATATTATCAATCAAATAGATGGTTATCACGTTGGTAAGTTCTCTGACCTTACGGGTTATCTAGGTTCTAAGCGTCCAGATGATGTGGTAGACGTAACGGTTGTTAGGAACGGTAAGGAAAAAGTAATTCCTGTTACGCTTATAAAATTGGAAACCTACGAAATAGATTATCTAGGATTAGAAGTTAAAAACGCGAGTAAAACAGATTTAAAAGATAGAGGAAGCTCACACGGTGTAATCGTAACCAAACCTTTAACTAGAGATATCGCACAATATAATTTGGCCGGAGTTTTAGTCACACATATCAATGACTCGAAAGTTTCAAATATAGAAGATGTAAAGCGCATTATGTCGCAACGAGATTTCAAGGCTCCTATTAAAATGACATTTGTGGATCAACAAGGTGAACTAAATAAATTTATCTTCAGATAAGTTTGGTTTCTTGCTGAAGAGAATGCCCCTCTAGTCTTGACGGATTTAGAGGGGTATTTTATTTTCATAAAAAAATAAAATTTTATGATCTAGTTGCTCAAAACTATGAAAAAAATTGTATTTCATCGAATATCTAATACGTTTTAACGGATTAAACCTCAGGCTCATGAAAAACTTAACCTACTCTATTTTGCTGCATTTTCACTTATTTTCGCAAGCTGTAGCAAAGAAGCAACGATTACCGAAGAATCTAATTTCTTCGAGAACAACTCAATTAACAGAACTGCACTGGTTATAGATAGTCCAGAATTTATACCAAAAGCAAGCTTAGACAATGATAGTAAAGGTTTATACCACGGCATATTTTCTAGTCGTTTACCTATAGAGGGAAAATTTATATCAATGTAGCCAATGATGCAAACTATAATGCAAGTCTTACCTTATTAAATGGTAAGAAAATTATCTTCACTCTAGTAGATCAAAAAACAATCGACCTGAGCAATCTTGAACTTATTTCTAATAATGACACAGCTGCAACAAATATAAGCTTTACAATAGATGCAACAGATCAAGAAAACCTAATAGCAACAAATGTTACTATTAGTGGTAAGGATGCCTACATCAAAGCACATAAAGAAAAAAATTTTGGAAGAATCAAAGCGGTATTGGACACTTATGTAGATGATTTAGATCCTGCTTATACAGGTAACTGGGATATAATAGCAGACCCAGAAATGGTGGACTATGGAGGCACAATGACTCCTAGAATTAACGATGTAACCCCTTCAAATCCAAGCGGTTTTCCAGCCAATGACACGAATAGTGTTTTTGAAACTTTCGATTTTAGCTCCTGTGTTTCTGGTGCCACATCGGTTCAAGCGGCCATGGATGCAACTTTTCTTATAGGCGTTAATCAAACTTCAACATTCGCTGGTAAAAATGTTATTTGGAATGTAAATTATAACGGAACCTATCGAGAAAATGATTGTTCGGCAAATACCACAGGTGGTACTTGGTCTCGTGACGATGGAAAAATCGGAACGTTTACTTTGGACTAAAACATAAAACCCCACCATCAATAAAAATAGCATACTTTCTATGAAGGCTCTCTTTTAGCAAAAGAGAGCCTTTTTTATTTTAACTCGCTTAAACTTTTTGGATTGTAGCAAAAATTAGCAATCTTGTGTACTGTTAAAGGTATCTTTTGAATTGCATAGCAACGCTACAAAAGGAAAAAAGACAAAAATGTCCTTGCACACCCATTTTTTAGCCAATTAAAAAAGTTCTTTTATTAATTCCCTTTACGAAAACAATTGAAATACTTACTTTTGCAAAAATTTTAAACCCATATCCTGATGGAAATCGGGACCTAAAAACAACATACCTATGAGTTTTGATGACGTTTATGAAAAAGAGCTGTCTTTTCAAACCGATCGCCGTAAGGCTACTGTAGAGTTCATTAATATTATTAGTGATCTTTGGTACGACAAATCTATTGAGTTGGTTCTTTTTCGTAACCAGCTAATTGATCGCAATGTGAGTGAGATTTTAAATCTTCATGAATATGCAGGCGAATTTGTACAAAAACCTATTTCTATTTTTGATTCGGTAGAGATTGCTCAAGCAATTAAAACCCTAGATCTTCCACCAGCAAAATTAGATATTGGGAAACTTACCTATGAGTATCATTTAGAGGATAACAAGTTCGCAGACGCCTTGGCGTTTGTTTCAGAAAAACTAAAGGAAGCTAAAGAAACCGCAAGTATCAATCCTAAAGATGTTGTTTTATATGGTTTCGGAAGAATTGGTCGTTTGTTAGCCAGAGAGCTAATGACAAGAACTGGAAAAGGAAATCAGATGCGTTTACGTGCTATTGTAACGCGCGGAGCAATTGACGAAACTGTTCTAGAAAAAAGAGCTTCTTTACTTCAGTATGATTCTGTTCACGGAGATTTCCCAGGAACAGTACGTATAGATGTTGAAAACAGTGCATTGGTTATCAATGGTACAACTGTACACATGATTTCGGCAAATGGTCCAGAAGAAATTGATTACACTTCTTATGGTATAGAAGACGCTTTAGTTATTGATAATACTGGTGCTTTTAGAGATGAAGAGGCGTTGAGTCGTCACTTAACGGCTAAAGGAGCTTCAAAGGTATTGCTTACCGCTCCTGGAAAAGGAGTGCCAAATATTGTACACGGTGTAAACCACGCAGAGTATGATCCAAATGAGGTTGATATTTTCTCTGCAGCGTCTTGTACAACTAATGCAATTACGCCTATTTTAAAAGCAATAGAGGATTCATTGGGCGTTGTTCACGGACACCTAGAAACAATTCACGCGTATACTAATGACCAGAATTTAGTGGACAATATGCACAAGAAATACCGTCGTGGTCGTGCTGCAGCCTTAAATATGGTAATTACAGAAACGGGTGCTGGTAGTGCGGTTACAAAAGCGCTTCCTTCATTTGCTGGAAAGCTGACATCGAATGCAATTCGTGTTCCTGTACCAAACGGTTCATTGGCTATTCTGAAATTAGAGTTGGAAAACAAAACTTCAAAAGATGGCATCAACGCTATTATGAAGAAATATGCATTAGAAGGTGATTTGGTAGAGCAGATCAAATACTCATTAAACAATGAGTTAGTGTCTAGCGATATTGTTGGTTCTTCTGCCCCATCTATTTACGATAGCAAGGCAACAATTGTTACCGAAGATGGTAAAGATGTAGTATTATACATTTGGTATGATAACGAATATGGTTATAGCCATCAAGTCATTCGTTTGGCGAAGTATATTGCCAAAGTAAGACGCTTTACGTACTATTAATAGTAGGCAATGATATTCTGAAAGCCCGTTGAGATATCGACGGGCTTTTTTTATTGGAATGTATTTTCTGAAATTGTATTTTTAATGAATGAAAATCATACAAGCCTCTCTAGCCAATTTAGAACAACTCATCCCTCTTTTTGATGGCTACAGAGTGTTCTATAAGCAAGACTCTAATCCTAAAGAAGCTCGTGCATTCTTAAGCGAACGCTTTCAGAAAAATGACTCGGTGATATTCTTAGCCATAAATACTCATGAGGTAGGTCTTGGTTTTACGCAGCTCTACCCTAGTTTTTCTTCAGTATCTATGCAACGCACCTACATATTAAATGATATTTTTACTTCTTCCGAAGTAAGAAAAAAGGGAGTTGGCGAAGCACTTATGGAAGCTGCGAAACAGTTTGCCAAAGCTTCAGGAAGTAAAAGCCTTACCTTGGAAACCGCTATCAACAATCCCGCTCAAAAACTATATAAGAAGCTAGGTTGGAAAAAAGACATAAAAGTGAATCATTATACCTGGACGGTATAGTTTACCATATTTACGTTATTTTTGTGATCTAAATCGTTTGTTATGGATCATCTCACCAAACTTGAGGAAATGTTGGATCAAGCCAACCTCGAAATAAAAAACGGAAAGTATGAAGTTGCTTCAGATATTTTGGAAAAAATAATTGGTATAGACCCAAATTTTGGTAAGGCCTACAATCACTTGGCGTATTTATACGAGGTAAAGTTCAAAGAGTACGAAAAAGGTGAAACACTCTATAAATTGTGCTTAGAGAAAAGTCCAACGTATCCTGCGGTATATTATAATTATGCGGTTTTGCTTTCTACCCTTGGAAAATATGACGAATTAAAAGAACTTTTGGACAAAGCGATTACAATACCAGGAATAACATTAGCCACGATGTATAATGAGTACGCGATTATGTATGAGCAACAAGGCAATCTGGATGAAGCTATTGCTCATTATAAAAAATGCGCAATGAATACTTTAGACAAAAATGTTCTAAATAGAGCAAAGGAATCTATAGAACGGTGCCAATTAAAAAGAGAATTCCTATAGCGTATGCGAATTGATATAATTACAGTACTGCCCGAATTACTTAAAAGTCCCTTTGAAGCCTCTATCCTTAAACGAGCTATTGAAAAAGGCCTAGTTTCTGTGCATATGCATAATTTACGAAATTTTTCAAGCAATAGTTACAACCAAATAGATGACTATCAATTTGGAGGTGGCGCAGGAATGGTTATGATGATTGAACCTATTGATAAGTGCATTTCGAAGTTAAAAGCAGAACGAGATTATAATGAAATCATATATATGACACCAGATGGTGAAACATTAAATCAAGGTATTTCGAACGAACTATCCTTAAAAGAAAATATTATCATCCTTTGCGGGCATTATAAAGGAGTTGATCAAAGAGTGCGAGATCATTTTATTACAAGAGAGATTTCGGTTGGAGATTTCGTTTTAAGCGGAGGTGAATTGGCAGCGGCTATTGTATGTGATACTGTAATTAGATTAATTCCTGGCGTTTTAGGCAATGAAACAAGCGCCCTAACAGACTCCTTTCAGGACGATTTACTGGCTCCACCAATTTACACACGCCCTGCCGATTATAAAGGTTGGAAAGTTCCAGAAATTCTATTAAGCGGACATACCGCTAAGATTGAGGAATGGCGCGAAACAGAGGCCTTTAAACACACGGAAGAACGGCGTCCAGACTTGCTTGAATAAGAGCTTCAAAAAAAGAGTCAAAAGGCTTGCCACATAACATAAATTGCTTATTTTTGCACCCACTTAATCCAACCTCTGGCGAGAAACGTGAATGTTGTTTTAATAAAAATTATATCAATTAATTACAATGGAAGAGTTAATTAAATTTGTTCAAGACGAATTCGTTGCGACAAAAGATTTTCCTCAGTTTGGAGCGGGAGACACTATTACAGTGTATTACGAAATCCGTGAGGGTGAAAAAACAAGAACTCAGTTCTTTAGAGGTGTTGTAATCCAAGTAAAAGGAACGGGATTAACACAAACATTTACGATTAGAAAAATGTCTGGAACTGTTGGTGTCGAGCGTATTTTCCCAGTGAACCTACCGGCACTACAAAAAATTGAGATCAACAAAAAAGGTAACGTACGTAGAAAACGTATTTATTACTTTAGAGGTCTTACAGGTAAGAAAGCAAGAATTAAAGAGAAGAGATACTAGTTTAATTCTCAAAATACTTAAAAAGTCTTCTGCCTAGCGGAGGACTTTTTTTATGAACAATTGTTAAAAACCTCGGTTCATAAATAGTTAATATCTAAATGGTTATAAATTATTGTTTTTGAATAGTCTTGCTTTATATTTACAATATCAAAATGATGTAACCATCAAGATGATACCATAAAGTAACGTTCTTTATATACTTTTATTAATTGCTTGAGATGCTAACGTTCATTTATGTTGGTTAGGGTTGAGATTAACAAAAGTTGAGGGTTTTTTTGATTATAGATTGACTTTTAGTTAATGGCTTGAAGAAAAACACTCGTTGAAATAAATCACAGCTGTAAGGGTATAATAAACTTGCCTAGAATGTAAAAATTAGCTGGCAAAGGTTTATTTCGCAAGAAGCCATATCAAAGTAGAAATACAATGATATGGCTTTTATTGTTTAGGAGTATTGTCAATAAATATACCCTCTTCCGTCTTTTATAAGCCTATCCAAATTGTTATATTTGCACCTCTTCGCCAAAAGAGGCGAAATTCTTGTTATCATAAACCAACCCTATGACAAAAACAGCTAAGATTATTTACACCAAAACGGACGAGGCGCCAGCTTTGGCAACCTATTCGTTACTGCCAATTATAAAAGCATTCACAGGACCTTCAGACATAACAATTGAAACTAGAGATATATCTTTGGCCGCCCGCATTCTAGCAAATTTTTCAGCATATTTAACTGAAGAACAGCGTGTAGATGATGCCTTAACTGAACTTGGTGAATTAGCGAAACTTCCAGAGGCCAACATAATTAAGCTTCCAAATATCAGTGCTTCTATCCCTCAATTATTAGAAGCGATCTCCGAATTGCAAGCAAAAGGTTTTAAACTTCCCAACTATCCCGAAGAACCCCAAACAAATGAAGACAAGAACATCAAGACAACCTACGATAAAATTAAAGGTAGTGCTGTAAATCCTGTATTACGCGAAGGAAACAGTGACAGACGTGCACCAAAAGCTGTAAAAAATTACGCCAAGAAAAACCCACATAGCATGGGAGCTTGGAGCAAAGATTCAAAATCGCATGTCGCAACGATGGACCAAGGTGATTTCATGCATAATGAACAATCGCTTACAATTGACCAAGCAGGAAGCGTGAGTATATTATTAACCGATTCGAGTGGAAACACAACTATCTTAAAAGAAAATTTAGCTGTGCTCGAAGGTGAGATAATCGATGCCTCTGTTTTGAACAAAAAAGAACTAATCTCCTTCCTTGAAGCACAGGTTAAAGACGCAAAAGAAAAAGATGTCCTCTTCTCTTTGCATATGAAAGCAACTATGATGAAAGTGAGTGATCCAATTATTTTTGGACATGCGGTTGAAGTTTTCTTTAAAGATCTTTTTGAAAAATATGTGACAGAATTTGACGAAATAGGAGTTGATGTAAGAAACGGTTTTGGGGATTTAGAAAATAAAATCGAAGAATTACCAAGAGACAAATGTGAAGCGGTAAAAGCCGACATCCTTGAGGTTTTTGAGAAAAATCCAGCCTTGGCAATGGTAAATAGTGATAAAGGAATTACAAACCTTCATGTGCCAAGTGACGTGATCATAGATGCTTCAATGCCTGCGATGATACGTAACTCTGGTCAGATGTGGGGACCAGATGGGAAGAGTAAGGACACAAAAGCGGTTATTCCTGACAGCAGCTATGCCAGTATTTACAAGGCCACAATTAACTTTTGTAAAAAACATGGAGCCTTTGATCCTACTACTATGGGAACTGTCCCTAATGTTGGTTTAATGGCCCAGAAGGCAGAAGAATATGGTTCTCATGATAAAACTTTTGAGATTACTGCTAACGGAAAAGTAAGTGTTATTGATGCCAAAGGTTACACTTTAATGGAACATATGGTGGAGGCTGGAGATATATGGAGAATGTGCCAAGTTAAGGATTTGCCTATTCAAGATTGGGTAAAACTAGCCGTGAGTCGTGCGCGCGCTACAGAAAGTCCAGCTATTTTTTGGTTGGATAAAAATCGTGCTCATGATGCAGAAATCATTAAAAAAGTAAATAAATACCTTCTTAATCATAATACTGAAAGTTTGGAGATAAAGATCCTTTCACCAGAAAAAGCTACCCTTTATACACTTGAACGGGTAAAAGATGGAAAGGATACTATTTCAGTTAGCGGAAACGTACTCCGTGACTATCTAACAGATTTGTTCCCAATTCTTGAATTAGGAACAAGTGCAAAAATGCTTTCTATCGTTCCTCTCATGAACGGTGGTGGTTTGTTTGAAACGGGCGCCGGAGGTTCTGCCCCAAAACATGTACAACAATTTATAGAAGAAGGACATTTGCGCTGGGACTCTTTGGGTGAATTTTTAGCTATAGCGGTTTCACTTGAACATTTGGGTTCTACTTTTAATAATGCTAAGGCTATTTTACTTTCTGAAACTTTAGATTACGCAACCGAAAAGCTACTAGAGAATAAACAAGGCCCTTCTCGAAAGGTCAACGAATTAGATAATCGAGGCAGTCATTTCTATTTAGCACTTTATTGGGCTGAAGCACTTACAGATCAGGATCAGGATGTAATTTTAAAGGAGAGATTTACTCCAATTGCAAAAAGTCTGGCAGAGAACTCAACAACGATTTTGCAAGAATTAATTGAGGCTCAAGGAAAACCTGTAGACATAGGAGGCTATTACGAGCCTTCCGAAGGACTTGTCTCAAATCAAATGAGACCAAGTAAAACATTTAATGAAATTCTCTCAAGAATAAATTAAGAGTTAAAAGCCTTCAGAAAAATTGAAGGCTTTTCTATTTCCCATCTAGACGAATCGTCGATCATATCATTTTCATTGTCAGCAATCTAAATTGGTGTGTTGAAAAATATATTTGTACATTTAGACAAACTAACAAGCATTTAATATGAAAAAACAACTACTTTTTGCAGTACTCGGTATCTTTTTATCATTTACTGGATACAGTCAGGTACCAACCAACGGACTGGTTGGATACTATGAATTAAATAATGGAACATATACAGACTCGAGTCCGTCTGGGCTAGATTTGGAAGTTTTTGGTCTTGGAGGGGTCCTTCTACCGGTACAAAATCGATTTGGACAGGCGGACCAAGCCTTGCTTTATTTAAATGAGTATATGGATTTAGCTTCAAATCCAACGGCCTTTGATTTTGATTCGGACAGTAATTTCTCTCTATGTGTTTGGATGGAATTAGGCGAAGACGTTCCTGATTGGACGGGACTTTTAAATAATTGGAACGGGGCAGGTACTGGTGGATATTATCTAGGCCTGAATCCAACGCAAGGAGTTCGATGGAATGTAAACGGACCAACACCTGTTGATTCTGCGACAATTCCAACTGGAGAATGGACGCACGTTGCGGCTACTTACGATGGAGTGGATGCAAACCTTTATATAAATGGTGTGTTAGAAGGTACAGCCGCTAACAACATTCCTATTTTATCTAGCCCATTGCCTTTTACTGTTGGAGCGCAAGCAAATCTTCCTACCCTTCAATTTCCCGGAAAATTTGATGACATATTAGTATATGATCGTGAATTAACGGCACAAGAAATATCAGATATTTTTAATGTTTTGTCGATAGAAGATGTCGAAGCTTTTTCATCTAGAGTTAAGGTATTTCCAAATCCAACTGAATCTTCCCTCACAGTCTCTTATGATCGCACTCTAGGAACAATTACATCCTATGGCGTAACCGACCTTCAAGGAAGAGTTGTTCTAAGCAATGAATTTAAAGGACTTGATAACACCATAGATTTGAGTTCAACAAAGAGTGGTATTTATCTGCTTACTTTTAAAACAATAGACGAAATTTCAATTACAAAAAAGATCATTAAAAAATAAGTTAGCCATATACCAGTGTTAAACCTAGCTTGCGCAGTGTTTAACGATATTCTTTTATAGATAAACTAAAGATTTGTTAAAAAGCCTTCAGAAAAACTGAAGGCTTTTTTATCCTTATTTTTATATCAAATAGACCATTACATTGAAGAAAAAACTATCTCTGCTTATTGTTCTAATTAGCTTTAGCATATTCTCTCAAGAAAAATTTACTTTAAGTGGAACAGTTTCCGAAGCAGAAACAGGTGAGACACTTATTGGCGTCAACGTTATAATTCCAGAGCTCCAATCCGGTGCCATAACTAACGAATATGGTTTTTACTCAATCACACTCCCAGCCGGAGAATACCATGTTTATTATAGTAGTTTGGGATATGCTACAAAAAAGACAAGCATTCAATTAGGTGAAAATATTACCAAAGACCTTTTACTTTCCGCGAATACTCAAGAACTTGATGAGGTTATAGTGAAAGCGAACATTGAAAAACTTAACATAGGGAAACCGCAAATGAGTGTGAATTCACTTTCTGCCGAAACCATCAAAAAAACACCTGTAGTTTTAGGCGAAGCCGATGTAATAAAAGCGATCACCTTACTACCAGGTGTAACAAATGCTGGAGAAGGCGCAAGTGGTTTTAATGTGCGAGGAGGTGCAGCAGATCAAAATTTAATTCTTTTGGATGAAGCTACTCTCTACAATTCATCCCATTTATTTGGTTTCTTTTCAGTTTTCAATCCAGATGCTATAAAAGACCTAACACTTTATAAAGGAGGGATTCCTGCACGCTATGGGGGAAGGGTTTCTTCTGTGCTTGATATCTTTCAAAAAGATGGTAGCAAGAAAAAGTTTAGAGCGAGTGGTGGAATTGGTCTCGTCGCTTCTAGACTATTATTAGAAGGACCTATTGTCAAGGATAAGGCATCTTTCCTCGTTGGTGGTAGAAGTAGTTATGCGCATTTATTTCTTCCATTATTTAACAATGATAACAAAGCATATTTTTACGATTTAAATACAAAATTAAGCTACAATGCAAATACAAAGAACAGATTGTTTTTATCTGGTTACTTCGGAAGAGATGTTTTTAGTATCAATGACACCTTTTCAAATACCTTCGGAAATGCAACACTTAACCTACGTTGGAATCATTTGTTTTCTGAAAAATTGTTCTCCAATCTTTCTTTAATTTATTCAGACTACTATTACGGACTGGAGCTTAAATTTGTTGATTTTCAATTTGATAGTGGTATCACAAACTATAATCTTAAATATGACCTAACACACTATCTTTCAGAAAATATTGAACTTCGTTATGGATTAAACAGTATTTATTACAAATTCAATCCAGGGGATGTAAAACCTACCGGAGAAGATTCTGGGATTAATGCGTTTAAATTAACCGATAGATTTGCTTTGGAAAGTACCGTTTATCTGGACGCTGAAATTGAATTAACGGCTAAGTTAGCTGTTCAAGGAGGCCTTAGAGTTTCTACTTTTAATAGACTTGGACAGAGCGAATTGAATGTCTATCAAAACGACAACCCGATTATATATAATGAAGGTCTAGATATATATCAAAAAGCAAATCCTATTGGAACTGAATCGTTTAGCCGAAGCAAAACAATTAAGTCCTTTGCAAATTTAGAACCACGTCTGGCCTTAGCTTATCAATTGAATGAATCCTCATCGATTAAGCTCAGCTATAACAGAATGACGCAATACATCCATTTAATTTCAAACAGTACTTCCCCTACTCCCTTTGATATCTATGCCCCTAGCGGAAAGTATATTGAACCACAACTGGCAGACCAAGTGGCCATTGGGTATTTTAAGACTTTCGAAAACTACTCCATGGAAATAGAAGGCTATTACAAAGAAGTTCAAAATAGAATCGATTATGTAGATGATGCCGATTTAATTGCAAATAATGCCGTAGAGCAAATCATATTAAACGGAGAAGCCAGAGCTTATGGGTTAGAAGTGCTTATTAGTAAAAACGCAGGAAAATTGAAGGGTTGGATTGCCTATACCTTATCGAAAAGCGAACAACGAACATCTGGCAGAACTCCTATAGAAAGTGGAATTAATAATGGGGCTTGGTATAATTCTCCTTGGGACAGAACTCACGATATTTCTATTACCACCCAATATGAACTTACAAAAAAATGGTCCTTTGGTGCCAATATGATTTATCAAACCGGACAACCCACTACCTATCCAACTGGCCAATATATTTACAATAACTTAGTGGTACCTGTTTATGAAGCAAGAAACAGTAGTCGCCTAACAGATTTCCATCACCTCGATGTATCTGCAACCTGGACGCCTAAACCAAATTTTAAGAAACGTTGGAAAAGTGAATGGGTATTTAGCGTTTACAATATATATAATCGAAAAAACGCAGCATCCGTTTCATTTAGAGAGAACAGTGATACGAGTCAAAACGAAGCGGTACGATTGTCAATTTTCGGAATTATCCCCGCGATAACTTACAATTTTAAATTCTAGACTATGAAGAGGATATATACATTACTTATTTTACTTGGCTTATTAGCCTCTTGTGAGGACGTCATTGATGTGGGACTGAATACTTCTGAGCCACGATTAGTAATAGATGCAGGTGTTAATTTATTAGAAGATGGAACGGCCAACTCCACCGTACAACTTACCACTACAGCGCCTTTTTTCGATAATCAAATTCCGTTTGTAGAAGATGCGATGGTAACAATTACCGGAGATAATGGAACGGTTTTTCCTTTTAGTTATACAACAGAAGGTAAATACCAAAGTTCTTTGGTGCCAGAATTTGGGGTAAACTATTCACTCGAAGTTATTTACAAAGACGAAATCTATACAGCAACCGAACAACTCCACGCGGTGAGTTCTCTAGAATTTGTAGAACAACGTGACGATGGCGGATTCTCTGGAGAAGATATAGAACTCAAAGTATTCTTTACAGACCCTTTGGGAGAAGGCGACCATTATTTTTTTGAAGGTCTATCAGAAAAAGGAGATGTTTTAGACACCTTCTTTGATGAATTTTTCGATGGCAATTCTATTTTTGGCTTTTTCCTTATTGAGGATTTAGAACCTGGGGATGAAATTATTTTTAACCTTTATGGAGTAAATGAGCAATTCTATAATTTTATGTTTGTCCTTTTACAACAAAGTACAGATATGAGTGATGGTCCTTTTGAAACACAGCCAGCAACTGTTAAAGGCAACATTATTAATGAGACTAAATCGGATAATTTTCCCCTTGGTTATTTTAGAGTTTCTAAAATTTCTACACTAGTATATACAGTTCAATAACAAATTGTAAATTTGCATATGAGCTTTACCAAAACGACCGAAGCTGATTCTGGTTATGATCATTTAGAGAAAATGAGCATTTCGGAATTGCTTAAGAATATGAATTCTGAGGATCAAACGGTCCCACTAGCAGTCAAGAAGTCTCTTCCTCAAATTGAAAAGCTAACTCGTATTGTATCAAAAAAACTCAAAAATGGAGGACGTCTTTTTTACATGGGGGCAGGCACTAGTGGACGTTTAGGTATTCTCGATGCAAGTGAATGCCCACCCACTTTTGGCGTTTCACATGAACTAGTTATTGGCTTGATTGCAGGAGGAGATTCTGCAATAAGAAAAGCCGTTGAGTTTGCTGAGGATTCTAATACACAAGGATGGAAGGATTTGCAAAGACATCAAGTTTCTGAAAAAGATGTTGTAATTGGAATTGCAGCTTCAGGAACCACACCTTATGTGATAAACGCACTTGAGTGCTGTAACGAAAACAACATCGCCACGGGTTGCATAACTTGCAACGAAGGGAGTCCCTTACATAAAACTGCATCTTTTCCAATTGTTGTTGTTGTAGGTCCAGAATTTGTTACTGGTAGTTCACGGATGAAAGCAGGTACAGCTCAAAAACTTGTCTTGAATATGATATCTACTGCTGCTATGATACAGTTGGGAAGAATAAAAGGAAACAAGATGGTGGACATGCAATTGAGCAATAACAAACTTGTTGATAGAGGTACCCGTATGATTATGGATGAACTCAATCTAAAAGAAGATGAAGCCACCTTTCTACTAGAAAAACACGGTAGTGTACGTAAAGCAATTAACGCATACCCTAATGAGTAAACCACATACAGATCAGAAATTACTGATAAAAGGTATAAAACGTATGGCGATGGCCCTACCATTATTATTCTTGAGTCCCTATTTGCTCAGTCTAGCATTTCTAAACAAACACAACTTCACATTTTACGTATTTCTTATTCTAGGGCTAATAGCGGGAACAGGTGCCGTTTATTTATGCTTTAAGGGCATCAATACGATTATCAAATCAATGTTTGATTAAAGGCTACTCAACCCTGGCTCTTGCTTTTGAAGTATTTCAAAAACATCTAAAGGTCCGTTATTGTTTGTAACAATCAATATCTTTTTGGCATTCCCATCGATAGAGATTATTTCTCTAGCATCCCCCGTTGTAAAGAAACCGGTGTCTTTTGAGTGTATATCCACAAACTCTCCTTCAATAAAATTGAACACGGCTCCTATAGATGCATCATAACGTTGTGTTTCAACTTCAACATTATATAAGTTCCCTACTATTATAATCTCATTGGTACCATCATTATTAATATCAACAAATTCGAAATCATTCAAAGGAGGTAACTGTGACTGCCAAGGCAACTTTTTAATGCCAAAATCTCCATTTCCATTATTATGAAGAAAGACACTATACAACATATCAGCTTTATGATGCAACGCCTCTAAAAGTTTATCTAATACGACTAGTTCTTTATTTGCAGCCAAATCTTTAGAATTCTCTTTACTATTGCACGAGCATAGGAGAATTGTGATCAAAAAAAAGGTAAATATCTCATTGGTAATTAGTTTGGCTAAATATAGCAAGCTAAAACAATAAAGTCAACAGGATTATACCCCTTTTCTTACAAAATAATACCGTTTAACGAAGGTATTGATTTAGATATTGTAAGAACTAATTGAATTGCTAGGCATTTCTTATATGGGATATTTAGATATATGTTTTTCAAAAAAAAAGACCCAATCGATTAGATTGGGTCTTTAAAGAAGGCGGCGACCTACTCTTCCACAAGTGTAGTACCATCGGCGCTAACGGGCTTAACTTCTCTGTTCGGAATGGTAAGAGGTGAGCCCCGTCGCTATAACCACCTTAGGGTTATGGACATTTTTAGGGTTTCTAAAAAATGTCATCCTGCGCTATTGCAGGAAAATATCTTAACATATTAAAATGAGAATAGGAAAATTACAAACGTAAAGCTGAATGCAACTTATATAAAGAGTTAGCTTCCTCCTAACCAAAGTTAGGAGGAAACGACGTACATAAGCATATGGGTTATTAGTATCACTCGACTACATACATTACTGCACTTACATCTATGACCTATCAACGTGGTAGTCTCCCACGACCCTTTAAAGAAATCTCATCTTGTGGTAGGTTTCGCGCTTATATGCTTTCAGCGCTTATCCCTTCCGAACGTAGCTACTCTGCAGTGCTCCTGGCGGAACAACAGATACACCAGAGGTTCGTCCAACTCGGTCCTCTCGTACTAGAGTCAGATCCACTCAAATTTCTTGCGCCCACTGTAGATAGAGACCGAACTGTCTCACGACGTTCTGAACCCAGCTCGCGTGCCACTTTAATGGGCGAACAG
>CAJXZB010000024.1 GCA_913063405.1 uncultured Ulvibacter sp. | reverse complement strand
TAGGCTTTTGAATCTTTGCTCCATAATAATGCTAACTATAACCCCTAATTTACTACTATTAGAAGTAATTAAAAAACCCCTAAGTCAAAAAAGGAATTAGTCCATTTAAAACTAATCTTTGAAGATAGCGTTTATAAAGTTTGCATCCTTTGAGTGTGCAGAATTGATTAATTCCAGCTTGGCATTTTCTTGATCTTGTTGATTTTTGTCTTGGGATAATTTAAATTTTCCCTCCCATGCGGTAATAGTAATGTCAAAGGCTTGGATGTAGTTTACAGAGCGCTGCATGCGCGTATTTTCTTTTTCTAATACAAACCTTGGGTCTTTGCCTTCTAGGAAAGAAGTTATCCCTATCATGGTATCTTTAGCGTCATTTGGATCATTGATTAAGGAAATGGTTCCTTTAATATGAACAATAATATAGTTCCAAGTTGGGAGCTGCTTTGTTGTATAGATGCTAGGGGAGATATAAGTATCTGGACCTTTAAAAATAACAGTTACTTCTGCTCCATTGATGAGTGTTTCCACCTGAGGGTTAAATTTATCAATATGAGCCACTAGCTTTCCGCTGTTGTCATTATAGATTATGGGAATATGAGTAACAAAAGGAATTCCTTTTGTTGCAGACACTAACATGGCAAAAGGGAACTGTTTTATAACAGCGATCATCTTTTGTTGATCGTGAGATTGATGGTGTGGAGGTGGGTACAAAATTGTTAAATTTATGGTTGACACTAAGGTTTATATTCCAAATTGCCTGAAATGATGATCCAAATGCTTGTATTGCATTTTTCCGTACTGCTCTTTGGTAAAGTAACCAAAACCTGGGTGTGGATTCCATTCGGCACGATCTCTTTGTCCACCAGCTTCATCTATAAGAGCTTCTAGATTTTGCTTTTCCCTTACTAAGTCTCTAGTTCCAGTCTCTCTAAATTGCTTCGGAGTGAACATATTTTTTTTCCAGAGTTTGTCACTGTACAACGATTTCTTAAAAAAGACCTTTGCCAGCCAATTTGGTTTAAAACCATAATCCACTTTTTCCAGCATGATGTTCAGTGGAGCTTGACAATGATGAACCATTTGACCTGGAGTCATTTTACCCCATTGTCTTTCCGAATTTTCGGAGAGATTATTCAATCTGTTTTTTATTTCTGAAAAGGCCTCAGCGTCGAATAGAGATTTCATGAGATTGGTAATTTAAAGTGTTCAGAAAGGTACAAACAAATTTTTAAGTTTTATATCTTTAGGGTGCATCTTCGACTCCCTTTTTTATTCTGAATTTATGTCGGATCAAAACCAACATTTTTCCATTAAAAACTGGAACGAGGATGATCGTCCAAGAGAAAAATTACTTTTAAAAGGACGAGCCGCCTTAAGCGATGCAGAGCTAATCGCAATTTTAATTGCCTCAGGATCAAGAAACGAAAGTGCTGTGGCTTTAAGTCAGCGAATATTAGCTTCAGTAGAAAACAACCTAAACGAATTAGGAAAACTGAGGATTAGTGCTTTGACCAAGTTTAAGGGAATAGGGGAAGCCAAGGCTGTTACCATAGCTGCTGCTTTGGAACTAGGACGCCGGCGCAGGTTGGAAGAGGCTCTTCAGAAAAACAAAGTAAGCTCCAGTCAATCAGTTTTCGAACTAATGCAGCCTATGATCGCCGAGTTACCGCATGAGGAGTTTTGGATTGTCTATCTCAATAATTCTAATAAGGTTATACAAACTAAACAACTCAGCAAAGGAGGAATTACAGGGACCCTGGTTGATGTTCGACTGGCATTTAAAAATGCGTTGCACTTAGGAGCTGTTGCAATAATCCTTGCTCACAACCATCCGTCGGGAATGTTAAAACCAAGCGAAGCGGATAAAATGCTCACAAGGAAGCTCGCTGCTGCAGGAGAAAGTTTGGACATTAAAGTTTTGGATCATCTTATAATTACTGAAAAATCGTACTTTAGCTTTGCAGATGAAAACCTCTTATAGCTGTCTATGCTGTTAATCCATACTCAAAAGCTTACTCCTAGAATTTCCTATGTTTTTAAACATATCTGCACACGTATTTTGGGGATCGAAATTATGTTTACATCTGCCATTGAGGAGTTTATCGTACACAGTGGACCAAAACTCTCGTATGGAAAGCAACCAATGGGAAACGAATTGTTTGTCCAAAGTGAAGGACTGCTAACGCAACAAGGGTTTGAGGCTTTTGATATTTCCGTAAAGGAATGGGAGGAGACGAAATGTTTTTTTTCTGTAAGCTCTAAGAGTGTGTTACCGTTTGACATTTTTTCGGCTAGTTTTTATTTGCTAACTCGTTATGAGGAGTATCTTCCGCACGTAAAAGATGCAATGGGACGCTTTCCCGCCTTGGAAAGTTTGGCCTTTAAAGAAAATTTTTTGAGAGAACCTGTGATTGACATTTGGGCGCATAAGTTTAAAAGAATTCTTCTCACAAGTTTTCCCGACTTGCTAATCGTAAAAAAGAAGATGACGGTTCATACACTCATAGAGGCAAGACAGCCTTATGCGTATAAACAGCATGGCTTTTTGCGTTCTTTAATGGGGTATGTCTTAGATTTATGGAGATTCAAATTTCGACGTATTTCGCAACGAACAAAGGTGATACTCGGATTTAGAAAAGATCCTTTTAATACTTTTAATTGGATTATCAATTCATCTCGAAGTACTAGTTCTCACCTTTCTATTTTCTTTTTGTTGGGTGATGGCTTGGAGTTTATGGAAAGCCTAAACACGCAGCGTAGCAAGTTTAAGATGCTGGTGAAGTATGTGTCTGATTATCTAGAGATCGGGCTCATTTTTTCCTTTGCAGCATTGAAGGATTACGAATTGTTGAAACTAGAGAAGAAGCGAATCGAAGAGATAACTAACCGGACTTTACTCAGTTCTATGAACGCGCAGATGTTGGTTAGTTTACCGGACATTTATCGAAATTTAGTAGAGTTGGAAGTAGAGAAGGATTTTACTATGGTATATGAAGATGAAGTTGGTTTTAGGGCAGGAACATGCACCCCGTTTTTGTTTTACGACTTGGACAGTGAAATTAAAACTCCATTGATTGTTTTTCCTTTGTCAATGACTACTAAGGCTTTGGAGAATAAATACGATTCTGAAATTAATAAAACATTTAATACTATTTTTAATTCCGTTAGGAGTGTAAATGGCACCTTTTCAATGCTTTTTTCGAATACTAATTTCGCTGCTTCCGAAAAAAATAAAATCTGGCGTACCATTTTTTTAGAAAAATTGTAGCACTATGACAAACCACAAGATAACTGATGTTTTTTTTGATTTAGATCATACCCTATGGGATTTTGATAGGAATTCGTTTCTAGCACTAGAACGAGTGTTTGTCTCGCATAAAGTCGATCTCAGAGTGTCAGACTTCGTCAATGCCTATGAACCCATTAATTGTGAGTATTGGAAGCAATTTAGAGAGGAACGTGTAAGCAAACAAGACTTACGTCGTGGTCGTCTTATTGATTCCTTTAAGAGGTTTAATATGTCTTTTTATATTGACAAAATTGATGCAATGGCAACGTCTTATATTGACGAATTGCCAGTAGATAATCACCTTTTTGATGGTACCATTGAAATTTTGGATTATTTAGTTGAAAAATATGCACTGCATATTATCACTAATGGGTCTCACGAGGTGCAGATGCTTAAACTAAAAAATAGTGGGATCCATAAGTATTTTAAAACTGTAACTTCTTCGGAAGAGGTGGGGGTAAAGAAGCCAAATCCATTGGTCTTTGAAGTCGCGTTGGAAAAGGCAAATACGCATTATGAAAAAAGTATTATGATAGGCGACACCTTTGAAGCCGATATTCTGGGAGCTGAGGCCGTTGGAATGAAAACACTTTTTTACAATTACAGGAAAGAGACAATTCCTAGCAGTTATAAACTCGTAAATAATCTTTTAGAAATTAAAAGTCATTTGTAGGTATAATAATTGACTGGGGGTTCACGTTACTTAGATAAATCCCCAACAATGAAAAAGAACCTAACCATCCCGTCTTTGGGAATCTTGCTTATACTACTATTGGCGGCTTGTGTGAAAGACACAGATTTTGAACAAGCAGATAATATTACCTTGAGACCCACAGTAGAATTAGACCTAATTTATTTTGATCTTTCTGCAAGTGATTTTTTTGATTCCAATACGTCCAATCAAATTTTAACGGTAAGTGACACTACAGAGCTGCGTTTTCTTAGCGATGGCGAGATTCAAGATGGCTTGAAACGTGCTGAGTTTTATTTTAAATTCACCAATAGTATTCAAAGGAGCTTCACGGCAGATTTTCAATTCTTGAGCGAACAGAACGATACAACTTACGCAGTTCAGACTTCAGTTTCGCAGGGAACGATTGCCAATCCTGTAATAACAGAGTTTATTGAGAATGTTGAAGGGAATGCCATTGCAGATCTAACAATGGCCTCTAAGGTGGTTGTTTCGGTCACGATTCCATCTTCTGATGCTAACCTAACCGGAAGCCTAAACCTAAAATCTAAAACAACTTACTACACGGAATTTCAATAGTATGCGAAACCTACTCATGCTTTTTATTGCCCTTTGGGGGGTTACTGTTATTGCTCAAAATAAGCAGGTGCTTTACGGTATGCATGAGATTCCACAAAATCTCATGCTAAACCCAGGCACGAAGATATCTCAAAAGAGACACTATGGTATTCCGCTTTTATCTCAAGTTCATTTTAACCTTGGGATGTCAGGAGTGTCCGTATATGACATTTTTGGAAAATCAGATACAGATATAAACACACGTATTCGAAATAAAATTTTCGAACTCAGCGACAAAGACTTTTTTACATCAACCCAGCAACTGGATTTAATTAATTTTGGGTGGCTTGCCAAGAACAAGTTGTATTTTTCTGGGGGTATTTATGAAGAATTTGATTTCATTTTATATTTCCCTAGAGATCTAGCTATTCTAGCTTGGGAAGGGAATAGAGACTATTTAGACTATGAGTTCGATTTAAGTCAAGTGAGTACTACGGGAGATTTAATGACTGTGTATCACTTTGGCGTAAATAAGCAAATAACCAAAAAACTTACAGCTGGAATACGTGCGAAGATATATTCGAGTATGTTTAGTTATAAGAGTACTAATAATAGCGGGACTTTTGTAACTCGTCTGGGAGATGAAAATAGTGAGAATATCTATGAACATCGTCTTGAGAACGTGAATGTGTCCGTTGAGACCTCCGGATACGCCTCCTTACGCGACGTGGATCAGGCCTCTCTAGTAACAAGTGAAGTTTTAAAACGTGCTTTTTTTGGTGGAAATTTGGGAGTAGGAATAGATATTGGAGCTACCTATGATATTACAAATGAATTAGCGGCTAGCGCAAGTGTACTAGATTTTGGCGCCATTTTTCATACAAAGGATGTAGAATCATATCGTGTAAGAAGTAATTATACCTTGGATGGAATAGAGCTTATATTTCCACCCTTGGTCGATGGTCAAGGAACACTCCCATATTATGATGATTTGGAGGATGAGGTAGAAAGGGAAGTGCCAATAGACACATTAAATAGTTCTTATACACAGCTTAGGCCTATGAAGGTGAACGCTAGTCTTGGATATAGTTTTGGTGCTCCTACAGATGGAGGAACCGATTGTAATTGTTATGATATGTCTGGAGGCCTCAGCCGAAATCAGGCTGTTGGACTTCAATACTATAGCATATTTCGTCCAAAGGGGCCACAAATGGCAGGAACGCTCTTCTACTATAGAAGATTATTCGATTTCCTGTCTGCCAAGGCTACATATACCATAGATTCTTATTCTTCTTCCAACGTTGGATTGGGAATGGTGGTTGATTTTGGAAAGTTTAATTTTTATGTTGCTGCCGATAATCTCCTTAGTTACGGGAATCTTGCAAAGGCAAAAAGTGTATCTTTGCAATTAGGTTTCAATATAAAAATTGCCCGAGAATGACCAGATATATCTTCCTAGTATTTTTCTTTATAAGTGTAGTTCCAAAGAGTTTCTCTCAATCAAGTTTAAATGATTTTAGCTATGTGATTGTTCCAGAACAATGGGATTTCTTAAATCAAAAGGATAAATACCAGCTAAATTCAATGGCGAAATTCCTGTTTAATAAACATGGTTTTAACGCCTTTTTTAGCCAAGAGGCACCAGATGCTAACCGATGCGATGGGTTATATGCAGAACTTGTAAAAGTTACTGCAATTCTTAGAACTAAATTTGTGATTATATTGAAAGACTGCAATGGGTTTGAAATTTATCGAGGACCTCAAGGTATTACTAAAATCAAAGAATTTAAAAAAGCACATCAAGATGCACTTCGGAAAGCATTTGAATATTTTGAAGGTATGAATGTGAATCAAGGAGATATTGTTTCTTTAGGAAAAATTAAACATGGGGAGATTATTCCAGCCAAACAAGAAGTTAAAGAGCTTGATGCGGTTGTAAAGGAGGTGTCTTCAAAGGAGGAACTGAATAGCGTGGCTGATGAATTAGTACAGAAGTTACCGAAATCTAAATTCTCAAGCTATAACTACAAAGGGATTTCTTATTTATTGCGTAAAACCAGCGAAGGATATTCTTTATATGAAGAAACTACAACCACGACTGAAGGATTATTACTTATAGGAAAAATTGAAAAGATGAGCGAAGGAAAATGGTTTTTCACAGATACCTTCGGAAACATTTTTAAGGCTTCCTTTGATGCTTTAGAAAATTTGAGTATTCAAAAAGCTACTACTTCCATAGTATATAAGAGGGTCCATTAATATCCGTACTTATTTTTCCACAGACTGTTTAAATACTTCTTTAGAGAACTTTCTCGAGAATTGTTCCCCGGTTTATATAAAGTTGTTCCAGTTATTTCGTCAGGTAGAAACTCGTGTGGAACAAAATTCCCCTCATAATTATGAGCATATTCGTAGTTCTTTCCGTAGCCAAGCTCCTTCATTAGTTTGGTAGGAGCATTACGTATGGATAGGGGCACTGAAAGGTCTCCTGTCTGTTTAACCAGTTGTTGGGCAGCATTTATTGCTGCATAAGAGGCATTACTCTTCGCTGATGTAGCCAGGTATATTGTACACTGACTCAGGATGATTCTAGCCTCAGGATATCCAATGGTGTTCACCGCCTGAAAGGTACTGTTTGCTAATACTAAAGCAGTTGGGTTTGCATTTCCAATGTCTTCTGATGCCAAGATTACCAATCTTCGAGCGATAAATTTAATGTCTTCACCGCCTTCGATCATTCGAGCTAACCAATAAACCGAAGCATTTGGGTCACTTCCGCGAATAGATTTTATAAAAGCAGAGACGATATCATAATGTTGTTCCCCTGTCTTATCATATAGAACCGTATTCTTCTGAACCTTTTGAAGCACAAGGTCGTTGGTAATAGTTACACTTTTTTCTTTTTCTGAAAGTACAATGAGTTCTAGAACATTCAATAATTTTCTGGCATCTCCACCAGAAAGTCTTATTATCGCCTCAGTTTCTTTAAGTTTAATCTTCTTTTTAGATAACAACTCATCTTCCTTGATAGCACGTTTTAAAAGATCTTCCAGATCTTTTTTGCTAAAAGCTTCCAATACGTATACTTGGCAACGTGATAGAAGGGCGGGTATTACTTCAAAACTAGGATTCTCTGTTGTTGCTCCAATTAAAGTGATGAGACCTTTCTCAACAGCACCTAATAACGAATCTTGTTGTGATTTACTAAAGCGATGAATCTCATCTATGAAAAGAATGGGGTTTTTAGTGGAAAATAGGGTATCTGTCTTTTTTGCTTTTTCGATTACTTCTCGCACGGCGGCTACACCGCTATCGACAGCGCTTAGTGTGAAAAATGGTCTTTCAGATTGTGTAGCAATAATTGTTGCTAGTGTTGTTTTACCAGTACCAGGAGGCCCCCAAAATATCATTGAAGAAAGCACGCCTGTATCTAATTGAGTTGTAAGTGCTCCTTTAGGGCCAACAAGGTGTTGCTGACTTAAATAATCTGATAAATTCTTTGGACGAATTCGTTCGGCAAGAGGTGCGCTCATAAGTTCATAAAATTACAACATTTTATGAACCCAAAGTGCGATGAAATGACTTATTCATTTCAATTACTTATCAATTCGCTACTTAATAATTTTTAAGGTCTCTTAGGTATTTCCCACAGTCGCCATAACAAAATAAACACCTTTTTCAAAATTAGTCATATCAATTTCGGCAGTAAAAGAATTAAGCGCTTCAGAATACACTTTTTGTCCAAGTGTGTTATAAATCGAAATTGAATGTATGGATTCTTCTGCCCGAAGCGTTAAAAGATTTGTTGCTGGGTTTGGAAAAGCAACAAAATTAATAGTTGAAGCGACATCGCCCACGGAAAGATTACAGCTATCTGGACAGAAATTGATGTTGCCAAGATAATAGGTGCTACCTGAGGACATTGAAGTGAATCTTATACCACCTAGTGAATTGGGGAAATTCCCCTGTCCGTCAAGAAAGAGCGTACCCGCTGGTACAAGAACTACATCATCAATAATAACTTGCCAGGTAGGGTCATTTATTCCGAACATTTCAAAAATAATATCAACTTCAAACCATTGGCCACGAGGAAAATTAAAAGCTACATCTGGAATAGCAATATTCGATAAAACTCCTTGGCCCGGGCTTAAGTTGCCTTCATTAAAATTAAAATTTCCGACATTGGCAGATCCTCCGACTGGAACATCACCACTAACCGTAAAAAAATGCTTCTTTGTTAGATGGTATATACATTTGGTAACTTAAACCCCAAGTGCCAAAAATTCTATTTCCTAAATTTAATACAGCATCTGTCGCTCCATCATCAGGAATTAAACCAGATAAGGAGCCACTATGTGCCACATCTGATGTAGACATAATAGAACAGCCAACTCCACTGCCACATCCAGCGTCTGTCCACCAATTTTCATTTATTGGTTGACCATCGACATAGCTTTCCATGTCGTCCCCCCGGTAAAGGGAAGGGGTTGGTCATCGTAGCCAAAGTCGTCAGCATAGAACTCGCATTGGTTGGAAGCAGAAAAGAAATCGAGTGCGCCTAAACCCGCAGGTGTGGCTCCATTCGTGTCTAAATAGGGTATTCCAGGGGGTACGACATTTACATTGTCAACGGTCATACCCCAGGTAGCGTTAGGGAGTCCATTAGTAATATACCAATGCATTTTAATTAAGAACCATTCGTTTTTAGGAAATGAAAAGGTAGTTTCGTATTGTCCAATAACCTCACCATTTCCGTTAGTAGTACCGTCTCTATCTAGATAAATTTCACCACACCAGCTTGGAATTACGGGGTAGCCCGCCTGAACATTAAAGTATCCCATTTTATCCATAGGAACATAAGCCCAAAATTCTAAATACCAATTACCAGATGTTTTATTGCCAAGTAATAGAACGCCATCAATCACTCCACCTCCGTCAATATAACCAGATTTAACTCCGCTATGCGCTTGAGTTGAGGATAATGGAAGTCCATCTCCTGACCCACAATCTGGCCAAAGAGGGCCATCACAAGCTACGTCCATATAACTCTCCAAGTCATCATAAATTTGAGCTGTAAGAGTAGTGAGTAGAAAAGAAAAAAGGACCGCAAAAAAGTATTTTTTTTATAATAATAAGATTTAAAATAAATGTTTAGAACGTGTAGTATCCCTTGAAGTTACAAAATATTTGAGAGAAAAAGTAAAAAAATTAACAGATTATAGAGCTCCTAGATCTACAATACCTGACAAATTATCATATATTAGACTTTAGGTGCATTTTTTGAAGGCTAATTAGTATGTCAAGACCACAAGGTTTATATTTTTCGAGTGATGTTGTTTTATATCCAATTATTTTGGTATTGATAATGTGGATTGTCTTTTGGGTAGAAATACGCTTTAATATGGATTTTAATTTCCTCGGAATTTATCCTAGAAAACTAAGTGGGCTTGTAGGAATTATCTTTGGCCCGTTTATTCATGGCAGTCTAAAACATCTTTTTAATAATTCTGTGCCACTTTTAGTGCTTTCTACGGCCTTATTCTATTTCTATAGAAATATACGCTGGAAAGTCCTTATTTATGGTTTATTGATAGGAGGCTTGTTTACTTGGCTAATTGGAAGACCCGCTTTACATATTGGCGCTAGCGGTGTGGTGTATATGTTGGCGGCATTTTTATTCTTTAAGGGTATATTTTCAAAGCACTTTCAACTTATTGCGCTATCGCTTATAGTAGTATTTCTCTATGGAGGTTTACTTTGGTATGTAATGCCAATCGATCCGAAAATTTCCTGGGAAGGTCATCTTTCTGGATTTGTTGTAGGTTTATTGCTGGCTTTAGTGTTTAGAGAAGTTCCGATAGAAAATAAAAAGTATGAATGGGAAAAAGATGATTATAATCCAGATGAGGATGAATTTTTAAAGCAATTCGATGAAAACGGAAATTTTATGGAAAAAATTCCTGAGACTGAAGAACCTGTAATCCAAAAACCTGTTAGAATAGTTTATACGCTAAAAAAGATGGATAATCCTGAAAGCGAAAATTTATAGGTTTCTTTGTCTAATAACTTCGTATAGAAATGCGCCGCAGGCGACAGAAACATTTAGTGAGTTGATTTCTCCTAACAATGGGAGCGATGCTTTATGATCCAGAATTCCTAAAACCGATTTTGAAATGCCTTTGTCCTCAGAACCCATTACAATGGCCAAAGGTTGGTTTAACTTTATGCTATAGATAGTATCTTCCGTTTTTTCAGTGGCGCCAATTGTAATGATTTCAGATCCCTGTAAATAATAAATGGCATCTTTTATATGGTCAACCTTGCAAATTGGTATTTTGAAGATAGCACCTGCCGATGTTTTCACAGTATCTCCACTAACAGGAGCACCCCCTTTCTTTTGTATGATTACGGCGTCCACACCAGTACATTCTGCAGTTCTCAGAATAGCTCCAAAATTACGAACATCACTCAATTGATCTAAAATCAAGAATAACGGCCTCTTTTTAGTAGCAATAACTTCTTCGACCACTTCTTCCAATGAACGGAAGGCAATGGGAGAGGTGACTGCGACGATTCCTTGATGATTGCCCTTTGTGAGCCTGTTTAATTTTTCAAAAGGAACAAAAGAAATACTTGTATTTTTCTTTTCAACAATTTTTATTAAAGCATCTATTTTTGGGTTAGATGTTCCTTTTTGCACATAGAGTTTGTCTATATGAGTATTGGAAGAAATGGCTTCCTGAATAGGATATATACCAAAAATGGTAGTTTGTTTGTAATCCATTTATATGTGAGTCGAAACAGTTAAGAAAAAGCAAAGTATATACTTTGCTTTGTTAATTATTGATGTAGTAAAATAGATTATAAAAGAAAAGAGGCGGTCTATAAGACTGCCTCTTTTCTTTTATAAAAAGTAAATATGTAAATTCTTATTTAAGAATTTTAACAGTACCTTCAGTACCAGCGATATTAACTTTTACAAAGTAAACTCCACTTGTGAAGCTAGCTGTATCAATTGTAGTATTTAATGCATTTACATTAGCAGAATATACTTCTTGTCCTAATACATTGTAAACAGAAACAGAAGAGATAGCTTCTTTTGCGTTTAAGTTTAAAACGTTAGTTACAGGGTTAGGATAAGCTGAGAAACCTTTAGCGTTAAGATCTTGTGTTCCTAAGATGACAATAAAGCTGTCTTGGTAAGTGAAATCATCAACATAGAAGTCAAAAGTTGGACCATTAGAGTAGATGTCAAGACCTCCTAAGCTAGCAGCTGTACTTCCATCAGAGTGAGTAAATGCTGTTCCAGCAGGAATAACTATTGTACCGTCTACTGCCATTTCCCATGTTGCGGCAGACATACCAGCACTGATATCGAAATTCATAATAATACTAAACCATTCGTCGTGAGGGAATGTGAAATCTACAGCACCTAACACAGTGTCATCAATAGATCCTTCACCTGGATTTACATCACCAAAATTTACATTACCAACGATCCAGTCTCCTCCACCAATTGGAATAGTACCTTGAAGGTTATAATATCCTACATTACCAGTTGGTACATACATGTAAAACTCAAGTCCCCAAGTTCCAAAAATTTTGTTACCTAAGTCTAAAACGGCATCTACATTAGTTCCGTCATCAGGGTTTACACCTCCAGGTACGTGACCAGATTGTGCACCACTATGGGCTTGATCTGCAGAAGACCAAAGCGCGTTAGATCCAGTTCCTCCCCAATCGGACCAATGAGCTCCAAATACTTGAGTTCCAACCGTGTAGGACTCCATGTCATCGGTAAATTGAGCGTTTACAGTAGTCATCATTGCAAAGGCAAATAATACTGTTAAGAAATAATTTTTTTTCATGATATTAAATTTTAATAATTAGTATGAAGTCAAAAATACAAATATTTTTTGAATTTCTTTGAGATACCATTAAAATTTATTTGTTTTTAAGCTAAGTTTAATAGCTCTGTGCGTTGGTTGATACATTATTCTTAACCTAAATGTATCGGTGAATTGAAGATAGTGTTTAAAGAAAATAGCTCGAATTCCAAAATTGGAATTCGAGCTATTTTATGTATTTCAACAATAAAACTTGTTTCGCTAAAAATTAGTTTGGCAAGAAAATAATATTGTAGAAGAATGACGCCAAGAAATAATTTCCTGAAGCAACAGATGGACCTACACTTGTATTTGTATAAATTGTTCCATCGTTCATTTCAAGTTCTAGACGAATAAAAATAAATGTAGGAAATGTAAAAACAGTATTTGGATTATTGTCTAAAACCGTTTGTGTTAATACACTTAAGTTTGTGCTAGGTAAGCCATTTGTAACACTAGGTGTAAAGTCCGCAGCTGGAAAAGTTGCTAAAAATGACTCTCCAGTTGGGTTACCACTTGTGTCTAGAGATGGCTCTATTTGATCCTGATCTTGAAAAGTTTGAATATACATCCTTACTTCCTTAAAATCTGGTTGACTAGAACCATTACCCTCTTGAATCTCAATAAGAGCTTCAATTCTGTTTTTTTCTGGATCTGATACATTCACTAAATCAAGAGGTTTCTCTATAGTTCTAATAAATGCACCGTTAGTATTAACAGAATCGTATAGCTCATCAATCGATAGTTCGCTATCTGAACATGAAATGGTACTTCCTATAAGTAACATTCCAACTAAAAATATCTTTATTAAGTTTTTCATAATTTTTTTTATTAGTTAGCAAAAGGAAATCCTGGTGATCCTGGGTTAGTATCCCAGAATATTTGAACACCTTGGTTAGCTTTTTGTGTAACGTTATTATTTGTGTTTGCTTCATCAGCAGCATAGAAAAATGATTTGACAAAAGGACCGCCAAAACTAGGGTCAATACTAAATTGAAGCGATGTAGGGAATCCAGTTCTTCTATAGAAGTTATAAGATTCAATACCATTTCCATAATGGGCGATAAATTGCTGATTTGCTAAAATATCCCATTGCGTATTAGTACCTCCAGCCGCAAATGCAGCTCCAACACCAGTAATAAATGCTGATACATCTGCTGAAGAAGGCTCGAAACTGGAATCAGCTGTTGGGTCAACAGAGATATAAGTTTGAACTTTGGCAACAGATTTATTAAGCGCATTTTGTAAGAAGGTATTTGCACCACCAGCGTCACCACTAGCTAAAGCAAATTCAGCACGCATTAAATCAACCCAAGAGGCTAACATAATAGGTGTGGTTCCAGCTCCTTGTCCTCCCTGATCTACTCCTACAACGGTAAAATCATTATCATCAAATCTACCACCTGCAGGATATACACCAATAGTAGTTCTTTTGAAAGAATCTGGCGGAATTCCACCATCTTCCTGGTGATCTCTACCCCAATAACCTGAGGCAACACTGCAATATGTCATTGATACAGGATAATGAACCGGACGTGCTTGAGTTGAACAGAACAAAGCTGTTGGACTTACTGGGCACATAACCCCATCAGCGTCAACATTACCAGGTGTACAAGGTACTTGTCTATAGAAGTAATACCTTAGTCTGGAATCATTAGTCTCAAGCATTTGTTCCATCAACCAGTTTGATCTATAATTACCAGCACCACTCACGGCATAATCATCAACGTAATATGGGTGTCTTGCTCTATCATCTACTGCGTAGAGAAATTCAAAATCATCAGCTGTTGAAGAAATAAAATTTCCAGAACTAACAATCGTATTGAATTTGTTTGCCGCATCAGAATCTACCAATCTAGTATTTAGATAAGAATTCATTTTTAGAGTATTGGCAAATTTGATCCATTTCGAAAAGTCATTATTGTAAAAGAAATCGGAACCTAAATCATCTCCAGCACCTCCTAATTGAACAATTGCTTCATCTAGTAAAGCTAGAGCATCTGCATAGACTGCTGCATCATCATCCACTCCTGGGAAAGGAAATTCAGAAGGGTTTGTAGCTTCACTATAAGGTACATCACCATAAAAATCTACTAAGGTTAAAAGAACCGATGCTCTTAAAATATTAATTACACCAAGGTGTTTGGTTGCACCAGCTGGTTCTGCTAATTCCTCAGCTCCTTTCATGTTAGAGAATACTTTCTGATAAGCATCTCCCCATTCACCATCTGTACTTGAAGCATCAAAGCTGTTCGCATACACTCTTCCAAACAAATATTCAACTCTAGTTAATCTAGCACCGTTGTCACCCATTTCGTGCATAAAAGTTTTGTAATCGTTTTGAATAGCGACTAAGAAACGATCTAAATCGGCCTTTTCAATGGTTACATCATTCGGATCATCTAATAAATCCAAATCTGTAGTCTCACAAGATGTAAATGCGAGCCCTAGCATAAGGAGTAAAAAGATGGATATTTTATTTATATTTTTCATTTTTATCTTTTTTTAATATTAAAATGTAGCGTTTATACTAAGACCATATCTCTTACTACTCGGCCCTGTTAAGAAGTCAAATCCTTGACCATTTCCAGCACCTAGTCCAGATACGTTAGGGTCGAAATTAATACCGTCTGGTGTGTTATATGCATCGTACCACATATTATATCCACTAGCTTTAATCACTAACTTACCAATTGGTGTTTTCTCCAAAAATCTGCTTGGTAATGTATAACCAAGAGATACTTCTCTTAACCTTATTACAGAACCATCATAGACTGATAATTCATCTGCAGGACTTGCAAATCCATTACTAAAGTAAAAGTCTGAATTGTTTATCTGAATATCATTAGGTAATCCAGTAGTTTGACTTACACCTGGAAGGATATACGTTCCTAACCTGTCTTCTGTATCCGTTGTTAAACCTCTACCCATTAAAGACGCAACTGTTACAGAGTAAATATCTCCACCGGAAGTATGTCCAACTGAAACTCCTAGAGAAAGCCCTCTGTATGAAATCGTATTAGTGTAGTTCATTACCCAGTCTGGATTTGGATCACCAATAGCAGGTAGTAGGCCTTCTTCATCTGCATCTTCAGATACATAGTTACCAACACCATCTACTAAAAGATTTCCTTCATCGTCACGTGCAACACGTGAACCAAAGATAGTTCCTAATGGGAAACCAACTCTTGCACCGTTTCCTAAAGTAGTAAACCCTTCATAGATAATCAATTGAGAATCTGGACTTAATTCAATTACTTCACTTTCACTTTTATTAAAGTTCCAGTTAAAGTTCCAGTTTAAACCATTGTCACTTTTTAAAATGTTAATACCTAAATCTACCTCAATACCATCAGATTCAATCTTACCAATATTAGAATCAGTAAATGAAGCACCACTACTAGGTGGAATAGGACGATCCAGTACAATTAAGTCATTTGTTGTTCTAGTATAGTAAGAAACATCAAAATTAACTCTGCCGAATAATTTACCTTCTATACCATATTCGATTTCCTCAAATAATTCTGGTAAAATATCTGGATTTCCTACAGTATCACTCGTTGAGTTACTAGGTGAGTTACCTACAGTTCCAAGTACAACCGCTGTTACCGTAGGGTAACCAGTTGCGAAGTTTGCTGAGGTACCGTATCCTACTCTTAATTTTAAGTAGCTAATTCCTTTGTCTGATTTGATAGAAGGAAATGCACTTGTTGGGATAAACGAGACACTTGCAGATGGGTAGAACAATGAATTGTTATTTGAATTCGATACCCAGTCATTTCTTCCTGCAAAGTTAAAGAACAAGTAATTGTCAACATCAAGACTTAATTGACCGTAAAGCCCTAAAATATTTCTCTTTCTGTGTAACTCAATTCCTAAGTCAATTTCATCATCATCGTCAAAATCAACATTAGACGTACTAGAAGTAAATCCTGAATGATCAAAGAAGTCATAAACTAATTGACCACTACTGAAAATACCTTGTCTATCAAAATAAGTACCTCTTGATGTTGCACCTGCTAAGAATCCAATATTTAAATGATCGTTAAACGTAGCAAAATTGTTACCACTTATTACAAATTTATGATCGAAGATCGTATTTGTAACAGAGTAAGTGTTGTAGAAACCATCATCAATTAGAATGGAACCAGTAACACCACCTCTATTTTGTCTGTTTACGTTTTCTTCAGTATAATTATCTAAACTAGCTTGATACAGTAAATTGATTTTCTCTGTTACGTTAAAGTCAATTGCTGCATACCCATTAATACGATTTACTTTTTGAGTAAACCTTGAGTTGTTAACAGTCCATAATGGATGTTGAATTGCATTATCATCTCTATAGTAGATACTTCCACCACTTGGCAGTTGGAAAGGAAGCTCTTGAATGTCAATACCTCTTGGAGTATAGAATAAATCACCAAATATTGAAGATCCTGCACCAATGCTACTACTACCAAAACTGGTTGAAACTGGAGGCGTTTTTAAATTTGTCAAGGTATAGTTCAATGATCCCTTAGCATTAATTTTGTTGGATAGTTTTCCACCACCAGATATCGTTAAGTTTGTTCTAGTAACTTCGTTACCTGGAGTAAAACCTTTGTCATTTAAGTGTCCAAAAGCCATTCCGTAGTTATACTTACTGTCCTCGCTTCTTCCTCTTATGTTTGCAGAGAGTGTAGAAACACCACCTACATTAAAGAATTCTTTAACACTGTTTCTTGGTTTCCATTCATATCTCTGTCCTTGGAATTGTTCTGCCCATACTGCATCAACTCCAGAAAGTCCACCTAAGAACGAAGAAGTTGAATATGGGTGAGCAAGTGTTCCGTCAGAATTAAATCCAGCATCATCATCATCATCATTGATAAATGTTCCCCACCCACCAAGGCCGTCTCTGTAAAATCCAGGACCCCAGTTACTATAGAACCATCCATCAGCATCTGCTTGATTAAACCCACCACCAAAAGAATCTTGATAGTCTGGTAAAGAAGCTACTTCGTTAAAGAAGTAAGATGAAGAGATTTCAATTTCTTGTTTAGCAGAAAGACTTTTAGAACTTCCAGTTTTGGTTGTAATCAAGATTACACCATTTCTACCTTCAGTACCGTACAGCGTAGTTGCTGCCAATCCTTTAAGAATGTCAATGTTTGCAATGTTACTTGGATCGATATCGAAAGATCTACTAGACCCCATATTTCCATCAACGAAACTTCCCGCTTCGTTAGTATCATTACTCATAGGTACACCATCAATTACATAAAGTGCATTGTTCGATCCTGAGAACGAATTCATACCTCTAATGATAACTTTATTGGCAGAACCAGATAGTCCATTTTGTGTGGTAATATTAATACCTGCAGTTTTACCTTGTAAAACCCTTGTCAAATCAGACTCTGGGTTATTCTTAATGGATTCCTCTTTAATGGAAGAAACCGCATAACCTAAGGCCTTCTTTTCTTTTCTAATACCAGATGCCGTCACAACAACTTCTTCCAGCTGAGCAGCATCTTCTTCCATACTGAAGTTGATCCTACTAGAACTAGCAGTAACTGCTACTTCTCCAGTTTTAAAACCGACATAGCTAAAAGATAGTGTTTGTCCCCCTGCTGCTTGGATGGAGTAGTTACCATCGAAATCAGACTGAGTTCCATTTGTTGTTCCTTTAACAATGATATTAACTCCGGGTAGAGGTAAACCTGAATTATCAGTTACCGTTCCGGAGATTGTTTTTTCTTGTGCGAACGTGAGTTGCACTACTAACACTAGTAAAAGTGTTAAAATTCCACTAAACTTTGTTCTCATTTTATAATTTATTTGAATTAGCCAATGCCAAAAGTCACAATAAAAAGTTAAATACACAACTTTTTAAACTTAAAATTTGGTTTTTTTTAATTGAAACGTTAACCTTTATCGGGGTTTACTAAAATCGGGAAGACAGGACTAAATGTATCTTGGTGTTAGAAAAATTAAACGATTGATTTTCGGAATTACCATTTGCGATGTTAAGTTTTAAAAGCCCGGCTTTCGTTTGTAGTCCAATACCGATGCCATAACTGTAGAGTTTTTCTTTTAATGAGATGGTTTCATTTTCAAAATAACCGATATCGATTATGCTGTGTAGATATAGTCCTTCGTTAAATTGATATCGATATTCAGTATTAAAAACGGTTAGTAATGAAGCGTCTATGCTGTTTTCATCAAAGCCTCTTATACTTGTAATTCCACCGAACCTGAAAAGTTCGTTGGCAAGATAATTGTCACTTATTAGCAGCCGTGTATCATTTTGAATGAATATTGAGTTTTTTAGATTGAGATTGAAAATGTGATTAACAGTGGTTAGTAGTTTGACTTGATTGTCTTTCGAGTCCTTTAAATCTCGTGATCCAATTTCTGTATTCAACGCTATGTTTGACTTAAAAGGGAAAAGAATATTGCTCTGTAGTTTTGTGTAACCAACACCCACTAGAAGGAATTGAGATTTGAAGTCTTCTATCGGGGAGCCAACAATGGCTTCAGCAAGGAGGTTGTTTGATTCGTAACCTTTGTATCCTAAATAGCTCCCTGAAGCTGGATTTATTTGGTAGGTAATTCTTGCTTGTTGGTCTGTTGTGATAAAGGTGCTGTCTCGTTTAAAAATTTTTAATTCCATTTCAAGTCCGAAAGGGGACTTCAGTAAATAAGGGAGTTTAGCTTTTATTCTGAAATTTCTCTGCTCGTCACCATCTGCCTTATAGTTGATAAGAAGCTGTTCTCCAAAGTTGAGATTGTTGTTAAGCTCGAGATTTAAATAACCATTAAGTTCAAGTTTATTTGTCTCTTCGCTGGTTGCAAAACCAAGGACTCCGTCAAATAAATTGGCGTTCTTTTTTTCAAGATAGAAATAGACAATTGTCGAATCTTTTCGAAATAATGCCTCAGGAGCCTTTAAGGTTTTGACAAATGGCAGGTTGTTTACTATGCCATTCTGCGCTACTAATTTTTCTTGGTTAAAGGGTTTTCCTTGTTTTACTCCAGCAAAATATTTAAGATAGGATATAGGGAATTTTTCGTATCCTCTTAATGTTATAGAATCTACAGTTCTTTTTTGACCTTTATCTAGAATCAGAAGGGCCTTTAAAGATTGGTCTTTTTCTTTCGCAATGTTGGTTAAATTTAGTTTAGCGAAGGCATTCCCGTTTACAGTTTTTAGGTTATTTAATTTCTGAAGAGACATCTCGGCTGTTTCGAAAGGTAGAATGAAATAGTTGTCGGTAACGGTTGAAGAAATAGTTGAGAGTTCTCTTTCGGTGAAATCTTCCTCGGAATAATAAATCTTAATGGACCGGTGTCTTTTTCCAAAGAAATAGCTGGCAACGTAAGTACTGTCGTTGGATTTCTCAAGCGATTCAAGAGTGCAATCAATAAAACCCAATTGTTGAAGTCGAACAGGTATGTTGTCTGTTTCTTTCTTCAAAGAAGCATAATCTTTAAAGTTTTTTTGTATTAGTTGAAGTGAGTCTTTGGTCTGCTCTGAAATAGTTTGTTCTGCCTCAATAGTTAGGTGTAAAACCTGTGCTTTTGTTTCAGAAAAAAAACAGGTATATATATTAAGGTGTAAAAAAATACAAAAAATTTGTCTCAAATGGGCTGAAATTTCATCTGTAAAGCTAACGTTCCAGACTGGTTTTTCATATCTGAAATGTAAATTATTAAAAGTGTATGCAAAATTAATAAGTGAAGGTTTGATTGTTCGATTTTTATTTCTATTTTTGCAAGCCCTTAAAAAGGGGTATTTTATATTTAAATAAGTGTAATACATATTTTATATGCCAACAATTTCACAATTAGTACGAATAGGAAGAGCCAAAATAACCAAGAAGAGCAAATCGGCTGCTTTGGATTCGTGTCCTCAAAGAAGAGGTGTGTGTACGCGTGTATATACGACTACGCCTAAGAAACCTAACTCTGCAATGCGTAAAGTAGCAAGGGTTAGATTAACAAATGGTAAGGAAGTAAACGCATACATCCCTGGTGAAGGACACAATCTACAAGAGCACTCGATAGTATTGGTTAGAGGTGGAAGGGTGAAAGATTTGCCAGGAGTTAGATATCACATTGTTCGTGGAGCCTTAGACACTGCTGGTGTTGAGGGAAGAACGCAACGTAGATCTAAGTATGGTGCAAAACGCCCTAAGAAGTAATTAAAAACTTTTAAAGAGAAGACATGAGAAAAAGAGCAGCAAAAAAGAGACCGCTTTTACCGGATCCAAGGTTTAATGACCAATTGGTGACACGTTTTGTAAATAACTTAATGTGGGACGGAAAAAAGTCAGTGGCTTTTAAAGTGTTTTACGATGCAATTGATATCGTAGAAGAGAAAAAAACAGATGAAGAGAAGTCAGGATTAGAACTTTGGAAGGATGCACTTTCTAATGTGATGCCTCACGTTGAAGTTCGAAGTAGAAGAGTTGGAGGGGCTACCTTTCAAATTCCAATGCAAATTAGAGCAGATCGTAAAATTTCAACTGCAATGAAGTGGTTGATACTTTATGCTAGAAAAAGAAATGAGAAGTCGATGGCTCAAAAATTGGCTGCAGAGGTGTTAGCTGCTTCGAAAGAAGAGGGTGCTGCAGTTAAAAAGCGTATGGATACTCATAAGATGGCAGAAGCAAATAAAGCATTCTCACATTTCAGATTCTAAAAAATGGCAAGAGATTTAAGATTAACTAGAAATATAGGTATTGCCGCGCATATTGATGCTGGTAAAACCACGACGACAGAACGTATACTTTACTATACAGGAGTAAGTCATAAGATAGGTGAGGTGCACGACGGCGCAGCCACTATGGACTGGATGGAGCAAGAGCAAGAAAGAGGTATTACAATTACTTCTGCTGCTACTACTTGTACCTGGGAGTTTCCACTTGAAAATGGAGAACCTGTTGAAGATACTAAAGGGTATCATTTTAATATTATTGACACACCTGGTCATGTGGATTTCACGGTAGAGGTAAATAGATCTTTACGTGTATTGGACGGATTGGTGTTCTTGTTTAGTGCAGTGGATGGTGTTGAACCACAATCTGAAACCAACTGGAGACTTGCTGATAATTACAAGGTGCCAAGAATTGGTTTTGTTAATAAAATGGATCGTCAAGGGTCTGATTTTATGATGGTTTGTAGCCAAGTTAAGGAAATGCTAGGTTCTAATGCAGTGCCTATTGTTTTGAATATTGGTGATGAGGATAACTTTAAAGGAGTGGTTGATTTAGTGAAAAATCGTGCAATTATATGGCATGATGAATCAATGGGCGCTACTTTTGATATTGTCGATATTCCTGAAGACCTTAAAGAAGAGGCTCATCTCTTAAGAGGTAAGCTTATTGAAGAGGTTGCTGCTTATGATGAGAGTCTTTTAGAAAAATATTTGGAAGATGAAGATTCTATTACTGAAGACGAAGTGCATGCTGCACTTAGGGCTGCGGTGATGGATATGTCTATTATTCCTATGATCTGTGGCTCTGCCTTTAAAAATAAAGGAGTTCAGTTCCTTTTAGACGCGGTATGTCGTTACTTACCTTCTCCAATGGATAAGGAAGGAATCGTTGGAATGAATCCAGATACAGAAAAAGAAGAATTACGTAAGCCTGACTCAAAGGAGCCTTTTGCTGCTTTGGCTTTTAAGATTGCTACCGATCCTTTTGTGGGGCGTTTAGCATTCTTTAGAGCATATTCAGGAAGATTAGATGCAGGATCGTATGTGTTGAATAATCGTTCAGGTAAAAAAGAGCGTATATCACGAATTTATCAAATGCATGCTAACAAGCAAAATGCTATCGATTATATCGAAGCAGGAGATATTGGAGCTGCGGTTGGATTCAAAAGTATTAAAACTGGGGATACGCTTTCAGATGAGAAACATCCAATTATTTTGGAAAGCATGGATTTCCCAGATCCGGTAATTGGTATTGCAGTGGAGCCGAAGACGAAGGTGGATGTTGATAAGTTAGGGTTGGCCTTGGCAAAGTTGGCTGAAGAAGATCCAACGTTCCAAGTGCGGACAGATGAAGCTTCAGGACAAACTATTATTTCTGGAATGGGAGAGCTTCACTTAGATATTATTGTAGATAGATTGAGACGTGAGTTTAAGGTAGAAGTAAACCAAGGTGCGCCTCAAGTTGAATACAAAGAAGCAGTTACTCGTGATGCAGATCACAGAGAGGTGTACAAGAAACAATCTGGTGGTCGTGGTAAATTCGCTGATATCGTATTTACATTAGGGCCAGCAGAAGATGGACACGTAGGCTTACAGTTTGAGAACAAAATTAAAGGTGGTAATGTTCCTAAGGAATTTATCCCTTCGGTTGAAAAAGGTTTCAAACAGGCTATGGTGAATGGGCCGTTGGCAGGATTTGAGGTAGATAGTCTAAAAGTAACTCTTAAGGATGGATCTTTCCACGCTGTGGATTCTGATGCACTTTCTTTCGAGCTTGCTGCAAAACTGGGCTTTAAAGCGGTTGCCAAGTCAGCCGGTGCTAAAATTCTTGAGCCAATTATGAAACTTGAAGTTATTACTCCAGAAGAAAATATGGGTGATATCGTAGGTGACCTTAACCGTCGTCGTGGACAAGTAAATGATATGGGTGATAGAGCAGGAGCTAAAGTTGTAAAAGCCGAAGTGCCGCTATCTGAAATGTTTGGTTATGTAACCACATTAAGAACGTTGTCTTCAGGTCGTGCAACATCAACTATGGAATTTTCACATTACGCTATTACTCCTTCTAATATTTCAGAAGAAGTGATCGCAGCAGCAAGAGGAACCGCTAACGTATAATTTTTCAGCAATGAGTCAAAAAATAAGAATTAAATTAAAATCTTACGATCACAATTTAGTGGACAAATCTGCTGAAAAAATCGTTAAGACCGTGAAAAGTACAGGTGCAGTAGTAACGGGGCCAATCCCATTACCAACACACAAAAAGATTTTTACTGTATTACGTTCACCACACGTAAATAAGAAGAGTAGAGAACAATTTCAATTAAGCTCATACAAGAGATTATTGGATATTTACAGTTCTTCTTCAAAAACAATTGACGCTCTAATGAAGTTAGAGTTGCCAAGTGGTGTGGAAGTGGAAATTAAAGTGTAGTTTTGCATTCCGAAATTTTCGGAATCTGTAAAAGAAAAGACAGGGTCTTTTCAAAAATGTCCTGAGCCGCGAGCAAGGGAAAAACGGTAAACAAAGTAATATTCAGGGTTGAATTTATTTTGACCCTGTTTTTTTCTGAAATAGTTTGCTTTCAGAATATAAAAAGAGAATAATAGATAGTAATAACTAAATTAATAAATATGTCTGGGTTAATTGGAAAAAAGATAGGGATGACCAGCATCTTTGACGAGAACGGAAAGAATATGCCGTGTACCGTTATTGAAGTTGGACCTTGTGTTGTCACCCAAGTCAGAACCAAAGAGGTTGACGGGTATGAAGCTCTTCAACTTGGTTTCGATGACAAAAAGAAGGCTATTAAAGCTGCTGAAGGGCACGCTAAAAAAGCTGGAACCGTTGTAAAGCGAAAAGTCGCCGAATTCCAAGGATTTGAAGAGGAATATAAATTAGGTGATACAATCACTGTGGAGCACTTTAGAGAAGGAGAGTTTGTAGATGTTGCAGGAACTTCTAAAGGTAAAGGGTTTCAAGGGGTTGTAAAGCGTCACGGTTTTGCTGGTGTGGGTCAAGCGACTCACGGTCAACACAATCGATTAAGAGCTCCGGGTTCAATAGGTGCTGCTTCTTATCCTGCGAGAGTATTCAAAGGAATGAGGATGGCTGGACAAATGGGGAATGAAAAAGTGAAAGTACAAAACTTAAAAGTGTTGAAGGTAGTTACTGAAAAGAATCTACTTGTGGTTAAAGGATGTGTTCCTGGTCATAAAAATGCTTATGTAACTATTCAGAAATAATGAAGGTAGCTGTATTAGATAAAAACGGAAAAGACACAGGTAGAAAGGTTGAACTTTCTAAGGATGTGTATGGTATTGAGCCAAATAATCACGCTGTTTACCTTGATGTGAAGCAATATCTTGCGAATCAAAGACAAGGAACTCATAAGGCGAAAGAAAGAGCAGAGATTGCTGGATCTACAAGAAAGATTAAGAAGCAAAAAGGAACTGGTACTGCTCGAGCGGGTAGTATTAAGTCTGGGATATTTAAAGGTGGTGGTAGAATGTTTGGTCCAAGACCAAGAAACTACTCTTTTAAATTGAACAAAAATCTGAAACGTTTGGCGCGTAAATCTGCCCTTACAATGAAGGCAAAAAATAAGGCGATTATGGTGATCGAAGACCTTGATTTTGACGGACCTAGAACCAAAGATTTTACGGCTGTTTTAAAGACATTAGGTCTTGAAAACAAAAAATCTTTGTTTGTGTTGGGCGAGTCAAATAATAATGTATATTTGTCATCGCGCAATTTGAAAGGTGCTGAAGTTACAACTAACTCACATTTAAGCACTTATGAAATAATGAATGCAAACAGTCTTGTACTGTTTGAAGGTTCTTTGGAAGGAATTGAAACAAACTTAAGTAAATAGAAACGAGATGAATATCTTAATAAAACCTATAATTACGGAAAAAGCTACTAAAGATGCAGAGGATAATAACATCTTCGGTTTTGTGGTAAACCCAAAGGCGAATAAGGTAGAAATCAAGAAAGCAGTGGAAGCTGCTTACGGAGTTTCTGTTGAAAAAGTTCGCACAATGAATGTCCGCCCTGATAGAAAAACCCGTCATACAAAGACAGGTGTTCAAACTGGTAAAACTAATGCTCATAAAAAAGCAATAGTACAGGTGGCGGAAGGTGATACAATAGATTTTTACAATAACATCTAAGGGTTTCTTAGATTTAATTAGACAAAAATGTCAGTAAGAAAATTAAAACCTATCACCGCAGGTCAGCGTTTTAGAGTTGTAAATGGTTTTGACGCCATAACAACTGATAAGCCGGAGAAAAGTTTATTAGCTCCGAACAAGAGATCTGGTGGTAGAAACAGTCAAGGAAAGATGACCATGCGCTATATTGGTGGAGGTCATAAGAAAAAGTACAGAATTATCGATTTTAAACGTGACAAGGCAGGGATTCCTGCGACTGTTGCAAGTATAGAATACGATCCAAACCGTACAGCATTTATCGCATTATTAAACTATCAAGATGGTGAAAAGCGTTATGTAATTGCTCAAAACGGTCTTCAAGTAGGGCAAAACATCGTTTCAGGTGATAATGTCGCTCCGGAAATTGGAAATGCTATGTTGCTTTCAGCTATTCCATTGGGAACAATCATATCTTGTTTAGAGTTACGTCCAAGTCAAGGTGCTGTTTTAGCACGTTCGGCTGGAGCATTTGCTCAGTTAATGGCAAGAGATGGTAGATATGCCACTGTAAAATTACCATCGGGTGAAACTCGTATGATACTTGTTACGTGTATGGCTACTATTGGTGCTGTATCAAACAGTGATCATCAATTATTGGTATCTGGTAAAGCTGGTAGATCAAGATGGTTGGGAAGAAGGCCACGTACAAGACCAGTAGTTATGAACCCTGTCGATCATCCAATGGGTGGTGGTGAAGGTAAATCTTCTGGAGGTCACCCTCGTTCTAGAAACGGTATTCCTGCTAAAGGATTTAGAACCCGTTCTAAAACTAAAATGAGTAATAAATACATTATAGAACGTAGAAAGAAATAAGCTATGGCAAGATCGTTAAAAAAAGGACCTTACGTTCACTTTAAGTTAGATAAGAAAGTACAACAAAATGTTGAGTCTAATAAGAAGACTGTGATCAAGACTTGGTCAAGAGCTTCAATGATAACTCCAGACTTTGTTGGACAAACCATCGCAGTACATAATGGACGTCAATTCGTACCAGTATATGTAACTGAGAATATGGTAGGACATAAATTAGGAGAATTTTCACCAACTAGATCATTCCGTGGTCATGCAGGTGCAAAAAATAAAGGAAAAAAATAATAGGCCATGGGAGTTCGTAAAAGAGAAAGAGCGGAGCAAATCAAGGAAGCAAAGAAGACAATGTACTTTGCTAAGTTGAATAATTGTCCTACATCACCAAGAAAAATGCGCTTAATGGCGGATTTGGTAAGAGGTGAAAAAGTTGATAAAGCGCTTAATATTTTAAAGTTCAGTTCGAAAGAGGCATCTCGTCGTTTGGAGACATTATTGTTGTCTGCTATTGCCAATTGGCAAGCGAAGAATGAAGAAGCTTCATTAGAAGACGCAGATCTTTTTGTAAAGGAGATCCGTGTGGATGGAGGTACAATGTTGAAAAGGCTACGTCCGGCGCCACAAGGTCGTGCGCATAGAATTAGAAAACGTTCCAATCACGTAACACTCGTGCTTGGTGCTAACGATAACACACAAAGTAATTAATAAATGGGACAGAAGACAAATCCAATCGGAAATCGCCTAGGTATTATTAGAGGATGGGAATCCAACTGGTACGGAGGAAACGACTACGGCGATAAATTAGCCGAAGACGATAAGATTAGAAAATATGTTCACGCTCGTTTAAGTAAAGCTAGTGTGTCCAGAGTAATTATTGAGCGTACGCTTAAACTTGTAACCGTTACTATCACAACGGCTCGTCCAGGTATCATTATTGGTAAAGGCGGTCAAGAGGTAGACAAGTTAAAGGAAGAGCTTAAGAAAATTACAGATAAAGAGGTACAGATCAATATTCACGAGATCAAAAGACCAGAATTAGATGCATTTTTAGTAGCGTCAAGTATTGCTAGACAAATTGAAAATAGAATTTCATATCGTCGTGCAATTAAAATGGCAATTGCTGCTGCAATGCGTATGAATTCAGAAGGTGTAAAAGTCTTGATTTCTGGAAGATTAAATGGCGCTGAAATGGCACGATCTGAGTCTTACAAAGAAGGTCGTATTCCTTTATCGACATTTAGAGCTGATATTGACTATGCTTTAGTTGAGGCGCACACTACATATGGTAGGTTGGGTGTTAAAGTATGGATTATGAAAGGCGAAGTATATGGAAAGAGAGAGCTTTCTCCACTTGTTGGTCTGGCCAAAAAAGGAGGTAAAGCGTCTGCAGGTCGAGGTGGAAACAATAAGCCACGTCGCAGAAAGTAATTTTTTAAAGAGAAGAAAATGTTACAACCTAAGAGAACAAAGTTCCGTAAACAAATGAAAGGCCGCATGAAGGGTAATGCCGCACGTGGTAACCAGTTATCATACGGAACCTTTGGTATTAAGTCTTTAGATTCAAATTTCTTGACGGCTCGTCAAATAGAAGCCGCACGTATTGCTGCAACCCGTTTTATGAAAAGAGAGGGGTCCATTTGGATCATGATCTTTCCAGATAAACCAATAACCAAAAAGCCTCTTGAGGTGCGTATGGGTAAAGGTAAGGGGGCTGTAGAATATTGGGCAGCTGTTGTTAAACCTGGTAGAGTTTTGTTTGAAGTTTCTGGAGTACCTATGGAAACGGCAAAAGAAGCATTGCGTCTTGCGGCACAAAAGCTTCCGGTAAAAACAAAGTTCATCATGTCCAGAGATTTTCAAGCCTAATTTTTTGAAATTATCACTATGAAACAATCAGAGATAAAAGAAGCATCAACAGCAGAGCTACAAGAAAAACTTGCTGAAGCTAAAATGGCTTATTCAGATTTTAAAATGGCTCACACCATTTCACCGTTGGAAAATCCAATTCAATTGAGATCACATAGGAGGTCCATTGCAAGAATTGCGACAGAACTAACTAAAAGAGAAGTACAGTAATCGTACCCGCTGAAAGATGGAAGAAAAAAGAAACTTAAGAAAAGAACGTATAGGTGTTGTTACAAGTAGCAAAATGGAAAAATCCATTGTTGTTGCTGAAGTAAAAAAAGTGAAACACCCGATGTACGGAAAGTTCGTGTTAAAAACAAAGAAATATGTTGCGCACGACGAGCAAAACGACTGCAACGAAGGTGATACAGTAAAGATCATGGAAACAAGACCTTTGAGTAAAACCAAGAGTTGGAGGTTAGTAGAAATAATTGAAAGAGCGAAGTAATCATGATACAACAAGAATCAAGACTTAAAGTTGCAGATAATACAGGGGCGAAAGAAGTTCTTACTATACGTGTATTAGGAGGAACCAAAAGAAGATATGCTTCTATTGGTGATAAAATTGTAGTGACTGTAAAAGACGCTACTCCTAATGGAACCGTAAAGAAAGGAACCGTTTCTACCGCAGTTGTAGTGCGTACGAAAAAAGAAGTAAGAAGACCAGATGGATCTTACATTCGTTTCGATGACAATGCCTGTGTACTTCTAACCGCCACTGGTGAGATGAGAGGAACACGTGTATTTGGACCGGTAGCTAGAGAGCTTCGTGACAAACAATTTATGAAAATAGTATCATTGGCACCTGAGGTGCTTTAATATGAAAACTAAGATGGCAAAGCTTAAAATAAAATCAGGAGATACAGTAGTAGTTACTGCCGGAGAACATAAAGGTTTTGAAGGTAAGGTGATGAAGGTTATCCTTGAAAAAAACAAAGCAATTGTAGAAGGAGTTAATATGGTTTCAAAACATGAGAAACCAAGCGCAAGTAATCCACAAGGAGGAATTGCTAAAAAGGAAGCTCCTATACATATTTCAAACCTTTCGCTTGTTGATCCAAAAACTGGAAAGGCGACGCGAGTAGGGTATAAAATGGAAGATGGTAAGAAAGTTAGATTTTCCAAACAATCCAATCAAGTAATATAGTTATGGCACATACACCAAGACTTAAGGAAGAATACAAGAGCCGAGTAATAGGTGCTCTTAAGGAAGAATTTGGTTACAAAAATGTAATGCAAGTACCAAAACTAGAGCGCATTGTTGTGTCTCAGGGAGTTGGAGCTGCTGTAGCTGATAAAAAATTAATAGATAACTCTGTAGAGGAGCTTACAACTATTACGGGACAAAAAGCAATTGCAACACTTTCAAAGAAAGATGTCGCAAACTTTAAGCTTCGTAAAGGAATGCCTATTGGTACTAAAGTTACTTTACGTGGAGAGCGTATGTATGAGTTTTTGGATAGACTTGTAACATCTGCTTTGCCAAGGGTTCGTGACTTTAATGGAATTAAGGCGACTGGGTTTGATGGTAGGGGTAATTACTCTTTGGGTGTTACTGAACAAATCATCTTTCCAGAAATTGATATCGATAAGGTAAAAAAGATCGAAGGAATGAACATTACGTTTGTGACTTCTGCTGGAACCGATAAGGAAGCTAAATCATTACTAACAGAATTAGGGGTACCTTTTAAAAAGAACTAAGATGGCTAAAGAATCAATGAAAGCCCGTGAGGTTAAAAGAGCTAAAACGGTAGCGAAGTATGCTGAGAAACGCAAAGCTTTAAAAGAGGCTGGTGATTACGATGCACTACAAAAATTACCAAAGAATGCTTCACCAATTCGTATGCACAATCGTTGCAAATTAACTGGTAGACCAAGAGGATATATGAGAACCTTTGGAATTTCACGTGTTACTTTCCGTGAGATGGCTAATCAGGGTTTGATCCCAGGAGTTAGAAAAGCAAGTTGGTAGAATTATAAATTGGTTTTAGGTTCGATATAGTTCGAAAACCATTACCGCAAATTAATATAATATGAAAACAGATCCAATAGCGGATTATCTAACGAGAGTTAGAAATGCAGTGAAGGCGGGACATCGCGTTGTCGAGATTCCAGCTTCAAACCTAAAAAGGGAGATTACAAAAATCCTTTTTGATCAAGGGTTTATTTTGAGTTACAAATTCGAAGAGAAAGGGCCTCAAGGAACTATTAAAATCGCTTTGAAATATGATAAGTTAACGAAAGACCCTGTTATTAAGAAAATTCAAAGAATTAGTAAACCAGGTTTACGTAAATACGTAGGCTCGAAAGAACTTCCACGTATCTTAAATGGTTTGGGAATTGCAATCGTTTCTACTTCTGCGGGAGTAATGACAGGTAAGCAGGCCAGAGATCAAAAAGTAGGTGGTGAAGTATTATGTTACGTATACTAAAAATAGGCGAAGATGTCAAGAATAGGTAAAAACCCGGTAGCAATTCCAGCTGGAGTGACAGTTGAGATAAAAGATAACGTAATTACGGTTAAAGGAAAATTAGGTGAGTTAACACAAGAATTTTCTGATGTAACTGTAAAAGTAGAGGAGGATAACGTAATTGTAGAGCGTTCTTCAGATTTTAAGGATCACAGAGCAAAACACGGTTTGTATAGATCTTTAGTTAATAATATGATTGAAGGTGTAAGCAATGGATGGTCGAAAGAACTAGAATTAGTTGGAGTAGGATATCGTGCGAGCAACCAAGGACAGAAGTTGGATCTTGCTTTAGGATTTTCTCACAATATTGTGTTGAATATCGCTCCTGAAGTAAAGGTGGAAACGATTTCGGAAAAGGGAAAGAATCCAATTGTAAAGTTGTCTTCATTTGACAAGCAACTTGTTGGTCAAGTAGCAGCAAAAATACGAGGTTTCCGTAAGCCAGAACCTTACAAAGGAAAAGGTGTGAAGTTTGTAGGAGAACAAATTAGAAGAAAAGCAGGTAAATCTGCATAAGAAATAAAGTTATGAAATTAACAAAGACTCAACAAAGGAAAAGAATCCATATGAGGATTAGAAAGACTGTTTCTGGAACAGTTTCACGTCCACGTTTGGCAATTTTCCGAAGCAATAAAGAGATTTATGCGCAAGTGATTGATGATGTAAATGGAACAACCATTACTGCTGCATCTTCAAGAGACAAAGATATAAGTGCTTCAAAAGCTAATAAAATTGAAGCAGCAAATTTAGTAGGAAAAGCAATCGCTGAGAAAGCTAAAAAGGCCGGTGTTGAAGCTGTGTCTTTTGACAGAGGAGGTAACCTATATCACGGAAGAGTAAAATCATTAGCTGAAGGTGCTCGAGAGGGTGGCCTTAAATTCTAAGAATATGTATCAAGATTATAAAAACGTAGAATTAGTAAAACCTGGAGGTCTTGAATTGAAAGATCGTTTAGTAGGTGTACAACGTGTTACTAAAGTAACAAAAGGGGGTAGAGCCTTCGGATTTTCAGCTATTGTAGTTGTAGGAGACGAGAATGGAGTAGTAGGTCACGGTCTTGGAAAGTCTAAAGATGTAGCGAGTGCAATTGCTAAAGCTATTGAAGATGCTAAGAAGAACTTGGTGCGTATTCCATTGAATAAAGCAACACTTCCACACGAACAAAAAGGTAAGTATGGTGGTGCAAGAGTAAATCTTTTACCTGCTGCGGCTGGTACCGGGGTTATTGCTGGTGGTGCTGTTCGTGCTGTATTAGAGGCCGTTGGTGTACATGATGTATTGTCAAAGTCTCAAGGGTCTTCAAACCCACATAACGTGGTAAAAGCAACATTTGATGCTTTATTACAATTAAGAAGTGCTCAAACTGTTGCAAAACAAAGAGGTATTTCTTTAGAGAAACTGTTTAAAGGATAAGGAGATGGCAAAAATTAAAGTAAAAAAGGTGAAGAGTGCAATTAACCGCACCCAAACCCAAAAGAGAACGCTTGAGGCTCTAGGTCTTCGTAAGATAGGCCAAGTTGTAGAGCATGATGACACGCCAAATATTCTTGGTATGGTAAATAAAGTTAAACATTTGGTTTCTATAGAAACCGTTTAAGATATAAACGAAATGGAGTTAAATAGCTTAAGACCTGCAGCAGGTTCGGTTAAAAACCAAGGGAAACGAGTAGGTCGTGGACAGGGTTCAGGAAAAGGTGGTACTGCCACTCGTGGACACAAAGGGGCAAAGTCTCGTTCAGGATATTCTAAGAAAATTGGTTTTGAAGGAGGGCAAATGCCACTTCAACGTCGTGTGCCTAAGTTTGGTTTTACCAATATAAACCGTAAAGAGTATCAAGGTATTAATCTTGATAAACTGCAAGAATTGGTCGACGACAAAAAAATAAAAGATACTATAGACTTTGAAACGATTCTTAGTTTAGGTCTTGCTCGTAAGCATGAAATGGTGAAGATTTTGGGAAGAGGGGAGTTAAAAGCAAAACTAAAAGTAACTGCACACAAGTTTACTGCCACGGCACAGAAAGCAATTGAAGCTGCTGGTGGTGAAGTAGTAACATTGTAATACAATAACAAGGATGAAATTTATTGATACCATAAAAAATGTTTGGAAAATCGAGGAACTGAGAAATCGGATCATCCTTACGCTTGGATTGTTATTGGTGTACCGTTTTGGTGCACAGGTAACATTACCTAGTATAGATGCCTCTTTACTTGGAGGTTTCTCAGGTAATTTTGCAGGTGGTGGGATTGGTGGTTTGCTAGATGCATTTACGGGAGGAGCTTTTTCTAAAGCTTCTGTTTTTGCATTGGGTATTATGCCTTATATCTCGGCATCCATTGTAGTACAGTTAATGCAAATAGCTGTTCCTTATCTTCAGAAATTACAGAAAGAAGGTGAGAGCGGTAGAAAAAAGATCAATCAGATTACTCGTTGGTTAACAATTGGTATTTGTTTGGTGCAAGCGCCTAGTTATTTAGCAGGTCTTTCGGCATTGGGAGTTCCAGCTGAAGCATTTATAATGGGTCAAGGACCAATGTTCTATTTCTCATCTGTAATAATCCTAGTAACGGGTTGTGTTTTCGCAATGTGGTTAGGGGAAAAGATTACAGATAAGGGTATTGGAAACGGTATCTCTATATTAATTATGGTAGGTATTATCGCTAATTTGCCACAGTCGTTTGCTCAGGAGTTTGCCTCTAGAGTGTTCGAATCGAATGGTGGATTGATTATGATTCTTATTGAATTGGTTATTTGGTTTGTTATAATTCTACTGTCTATTATGCTTGTTATGGCAATGCGTAAGATACCAGTACAGTATGCAAGAAGAACGGCCAGTGGAGAGTACGAAAAGAATATATTTGGTGCAAGACAATTTATACCATTAAAGTTGAATGCATCTGGAGTTATGCCAATTATCTTTGCTCAGGCAATTATGTTTGTGCCATCTGCAGTAGCGAGTCTCTCTAAAAGTGATTGGGCACAAACGATGCAAGCCACATTTAGTGATATATTTGGGCTTTGGTACAATATCGTATTTGCATTGTTAATTATAGTTTTCACGTATTTTTATACTGCGATTACGGTTCCTACCAATAAAATGGCGGATGATCTTAAGCGAAGTGGAGGATTTATTCCTGGGATTAAACCAGGGACCGATACGGCAGAATATTTAGATAGAATTATGTCTCAAATTACGCTTCCTGGTTCTGTATTCTTGGCATTGATTGCAGTTTTCCCTGCATTTGTTGTAAAGCTTATGGGTATCCAGCAAGGTTGGGCATTGTTTTATGGAGGTACTTCACTACTTATTATGGTAGGTGTAGCTATCGATACAATGCAACAAGTAAATTCATATTTATTGAATCGTCATTATGACGGTTTAATGAAGTCAGGTAAAAACAGAAAAGCAGTAGCATAATGGCAAAACAATCAGCAATTGAGCAAGATGGAAGCATCGTAGAAGCATTGTCTAATGCAATGTTTCGTGTAGAATTGGAGAATGGTCATATCGTTACAGCGCATATTTCGGGTAAAATGCGTATGCATTATATAAAATTATTACCCGGTGATAAAGTTAAATTAGAAATGAGTCCTTACGATTTGTCTAAGGCTCGAATCACTTATAGATACTAAGATGAAAGTTAGAGCATCAGTTAAGAAAAGAAGTGCCGACTGCAAGATTGTACGCAGAAAGGGCAGGTTATATGTAATTAATAAAAAGAACCCTAGGTTCAAACAAAGACAAGGATAAATTATGGCAAGAATCGCAGGTGTAGATATTCCTAAGCAAAAAAGGGGTGTAATCGCGTTAACGTATATCTTTGGTATTGGTAGAAGCCGTGCCGAAGATGTTTTGGAAAAAGCCGGAGTTAGCGAAGACAAGAAAGTAAGCGAATGGAACGATGATGAAATCGGGGCTATTCGTGAGGCTGTAGGATCTTTCAAAATCGAAGGAGAATTACGTAGCGAAATTCAATTAAGCATCAAACGCTTAATGGATATTGGATGTTACAGAGGTATTCGTCACAGAGTTGGTCTTCCATTAAGAGGACAACGTACCAAGAATAACTCAAGAACAAGAAAAGGAAAACGTAAAACAGTTGCTAACAAGAAAAAAGCAACTAAATAATCCAGAGATATGGCAAAGTCTAGCTCAAAGAGTACAAAAAAACGTAAAGTGATTGTTGAATCGGTTGGAGCGGCACATGTTACTGCTTCATTCAACAATATCATTATTTCGTTATCCAACAAAGCCGGAGATGTAATCTCTTGGTCTTCAGCGGGTAAAATGGGATTTAGAGGATCTAAAAAGAATACACCTTATGCGGCTCAATTGGCTGCTGAAGATTGTGCAAAGGTTGCTCACGAAGCTGGCCTACGTAAAGTAAAAGTTTACGTTAAAGGACCAGGTAACGGTAGAGAATCTGCAATACGTTCTATTCATAATTCAGGAATTGAAGTAACTGAGATCATTGATGTTACCCCGATGGCGCATAATGGATGTCGTCCTCCAAAAAGAAGAAGAGTTTAATAAATAAATATCAATCTGAGGGAATAGAGAACTAGAGGATTAACGTAAGACCTTAATTTAGTTCTCCCTTCAAAATTAATTAGAAATGGCAAGATATACTGGTCCAAAAACTAAAATAGCTCGTAAGTTTGGCGAGGCTATTTTCGGAGATGATAAAAACTTCGAAAAAAGAAATTATCCCCCAGGACAGCACGGTAACAACCGTCGTCGTGGAAAGAAATCTGAATACGCAATCCAATTGGCTGAAAAGCAAAAAGCAAAATATACTTATGGTGTATTAGAGCGTCAATTCAGAAATTTGTTTAAGAAAGCAACCGCGTCTCCTGGGATTACTGGAGAGGTGTTATTGCAATTGTGTGAGTCACGTCTTGACAATGTGGTATACCGTATGGGTATTTCTCCAAGTAGATCAGGTGCAAGACAATTAGTTTCTCACCGTCATATCACTGTAAATGGTGAAAAAGTAAACATTCCATCTTACCAGTTATTGGCTGGAGATGTAGTGGCAGTTAGAGAGAAATCAAAATCTCTTGAAGCGATTCAAAATTCGTTGAGCAATGCAAGTCATGTATATGAGTGGATTACTTGGAATGGAGAAAAAATGGAAGGAACTTATGTTGCCGTACCACAACGTCTTCAAATCCCAGAAAACATTAACGAGCAGTTTATCGTCGAATTATATTCTAAATAATTAAAACACACGAGTCACACTATGGCAGTATTTAGTTTTCAGAAGCCTGACAAAGTTATCATGATTAATTCAACCGATTTCGAAGGGAAATTTGAATTTCGCCCTTTGGAACCTGGTTACGGATTAACAGTTGGTAACGCATTAAGACGAGTATTACTTTCTTCATTAGAAGGATTTGCAATTACTTCGGTTCGCATCGAAGGTGTAGACCATGAGTTTTCAACAATTGCAGGAGTAGTAGAAGACGTTACAGAAATCATCTTAAATTTAAAACAAGTTCGTTTTAAAAGACAAATTGATGAAATCGACAACGAAACTGTTATGATTTCCCTGAATGGTGGAGATAAATTGACAGCAGGGGATTTTCAAAAGTATATTTCTGGATTTCAGGTGTTAAATCCTGACCTAGTTATATGTCATATGGATGCCAAAGTTAACCTTAACTTCGAAATTACCATCGAAAAAGGTAGAGGGTATGTTCCTGCTGAGGAAAATAAAAAGGCAAACGCACCTCTTGGAACTATTTTTACAGATTCGATCTATACACCTATCAAAAATGTTAAGTATAGCATTGAGAATTTCCGTGTAGAGCAAAAAACGGATTATGAAAAATTAGTTTTTGAGATTATTACGGATGGTTCTATCAATCCAAAAGATGCATTGACAGAAGCGGCAAAGACATTAATTCACCACTTTATGTTATTTAGTGATGAGCGTATCACCCTTGAGGCTGATGAAATTGCTCAAACTGAAACATATGATGAGGAGTCATTGCATATGCGTCAGTTGCTTAAAACAAAATTGGTTGATATGGATCTTTCGGTTCGTGCACTAAACTGTTTAAAAGCGGCGGAAGTAGATACCTTAGGAGACTTAGTATCCTTCAACAAGAATGATCTAATGAAATTTAGAAACTTCGGAAAAAAATCTCTTACCGAATTGGAAGAGCTTGTAAATGTGAAGGGGCTAAATTTCGGAATGGATCTTTCAAGATATAAATTAGATAAAGATTAATACATCATATTTTGCTCTCAGCCTCGAGCTGATTTGGTAGCAAGATGATGATTAAAATAAAATGTCATGAGACACGGAAAAAAAGTAAATCACTTAGGAAGAAAAACAGCGCATAGAAAGTCAATGTTGGCTAATATGGCTTGTTCTCTAATTGAGCACAAAAGAATAAACACTACTGTTGCTAAAGCGAAGGCTTTAAAGCAATTTGTTGAGCCAATGATTACAAAATCTAAAGAAGACACTACGCACAACCGTCGTATTGTTATGGCTAGATTGCGTCAAAAGGAGGCAGTAACGGAACTATTTAGAGATGTAGCTGTAAAAGTTGGAGATCGTCCAGGTGGATATACGCGTATTATCAAGTTAGGAAATCGATTAGGAGATAACGCCGATATGGCAATGATTGAATTGGTTGACTTTAATGAGATATACAATGCAGGAAAAACAACTAAGAAGAAATCAACACGTCGTAGTCGTCGTGGTGGTTCTGCTGTAGCTACACCTCCGGTTGATACTAAAGCAACGAAAGAAGAAGAATAAATGAGAAACATCATTTATAAAAGAGAAAGGGATAAGCATTCAATGTTTATCCCTTTTTTTATGAAGTTTTTTGAATGGTCTTTAGTTAACAATAGTTGTCTTATTGTTCAAAAAATATAATTGCACTTTTAGAATAACTTCATCATTTAAAGTATTTTTGCTCAACGAATAAAAAGTATGAAATATCAAACACGAAAAAAAGCACTCATTTTATTAGCCGATGGAACTATATTTCATGGTAAGGCAGTGGGTGGTAAGGAAGGTTCTGCCTTTGGAGAGGTTTGTTTCAATACCGGAATGACCGGTTATCAAGAAATTTTTACCGACCCATCTTACTTTGGACAGTTAATGGTAACCACCAATGCGCATATTGGAAACTATGGGACTTCTTCGGAGGAAGTAGAGTCCGATGGCGTGAAAATTGCGGGATTGATTTGTCGTAACTTTAGTTATCATGAATCACGCCCTTCATCAGATGATTCATTAGAAAGTTTTCTTAGTAAGAACAATTTGCTTGCCATTAGTGATGTGGATACAAGAGCTCTTGTAAATTATATCAGAGATCATGGTGCAATGAATGCAGTAATCACTACTGAAGTCGATAAGATCGACACCCTTAAACTAGCTTTGGCAGAAGTGCCAAATATGAAAGGATTAGAGCTTGCAAGTAAAGTTTCTACAAAGGAACCGTATTTCTTCGGAAATGAAAAAGCTACGTATAAAATTTCTGCTTTGGATATTGGGATTAAGAAAAACATCCTCCGTAACCTAGCGAAAAGGGACTGCTATATTAAAGTGTTTCCTTATAATGCAAGTTTTTCAGAGTTGTTAGCTTTTAACCCAGACGGCTATTTTCTTTCTAATGGCCCTGGAGATCCAGAACCTTTGAATGAATCCATAGCAACAACAAAGCAAATTATTGAAGAAGGAACTCCTCTATTTGGGATTTGCCTAGGACATCAAGTAATTGCTCTTGCCAATGGAATATCAACCTATAAAATGCATCACGGACATAGAGGAATTAATCACCCCATAAAGAACCTGCTTACCGGAAAAGGTGAGATAACCTCCCAGAACCATGGTTTTGCAATCAACCGTGAAGAAACTGAAGCACATAGCAAAATCGAAATTACACATGTACATTTAAACGATCATACCGTGGCGGGTATTCGAATGAAGGACAAACCGGTATTTTCGGTTCAATATCACCCTGAGGCGAGTCCTGGACCTCATGATGCTTCTTACTTATTCGATCAATTCATAGAAAATATAGAAAACCATAAATTACAAACCGTATGAGCAGTATTATAGATATACACGCAAGACAGATTTTTGATTCTAGAGGGAACCCAACCGTGGAGGTTGATGTGATTACTGAGAATGGGTTTATGGGGCGTGCTGCGGTTCCTTCGGGAGCTTCAACTGGAGAACATGAAGCTGTGGAACTTCGAGATGGTGGAACCGATTATATGGGTAAAGGTGTACTCTACGCTGTCGAGAATGTAAACGGAAAAATTGCAGGTACGCTTTTAGGGATTTCAGTATTTGAACAAGCCTTGATAGACAAAATAATGATCGATTTGGACGGAACTCCAAATAAATCTAAACTAGGAGCTAATGCTATTTTGGGCGTCTCCTTGGCTGTGGCTAAAGCAGCAGCCGAAGAATTAGGTTTGCCTTTATATCGATACGTTGGCGGTGTTAGTGCTAAAACACTACCAGTACCTATGATGAATATTATTAATGGTGGGTCGCACAGTGATGCTCCTATTGCATTTCAAGAATTTATGGTAATGCCAGTGAAGGCGTCAAATTTTTCACAGGCAATGCAAATGGGAAGTGAGATTTTCCATAACCTTAAAAAGGTATTACACGATCGTGGTTTAAGTACAGCAGTTGGAGATGAGGGTGGATTTGCACCTACATTGGACGGAACCGAAGATGCACTTGATACAATTGCGAAGGCCACTGCTAATGCTGGGTATAAGCTGGGAGATGAAATTATGATTGCTTTGGATTGCGCAGCCGCCGAGTTCTATGTGGATGGGAAATATGATTACACTAAGTTCGAGGGTGCTTCAGGAAAGGTGCGTTCTTCAAAGGAACAAGCTGATTATTTGGCCGAACTATCTTCAAAATATCCAATCATATCTATAGAAGATGGTATGGACGAAAATGATTGGGAAGGATGGAACTATCTAACCGAAAAGATTGGTGATAAGATTCAATTGGTTGGTGATGATTTGTTCGTAACGAATGTAGAACGACTGTCTCGAGGAATTGAGGAAAACACTGCGAATTCAATTCTTATAAAAGTGAATCAAATAGGAACCTTGACAGAAACGATTGCGGCGGTTAATATGGCTCACAATGCAGGATATACTTCGATTATGTCACATCGAAGTGGTGAGACCGAAGATAATACTATTGCCGATTTGGCTGTTGCGTTGAATTGTGGGCAAATCAAAACGGGTTCGGCTTCTCGAAGTGATCGTATGGCTAAATACAATCAGTTATTGCGAATTGAAGAAGAATTGGCAGAAGTGGCTTTCTATCCAGGCAAAGCAGCTTTTAAGGTCTAGAATATAAAATTTATAGGATATAGAAAATATAGAAGGCCCTCTTCATTTATTTGATGAGGGTTTTCTTATATATGAGTCTCAAAAAATAAGTGAGTTCATATATTCAATGTTTTTTAACCCAAGCTATGTCAGGAATCCTTAAAAATTCGTCCAAGTTTTTGTAACTTAGCAGTTCCGAAATTTTATAAAATCAAAATATATATATGTCTAAAATTGCAACACTCGAAATCGATGGTAAAAAGTATGAATTCCCTTTAATTGAAGGCACGGAAAATGAAGTTGCTATTGATATAAAGACGCTTCGCGGTGTTACTGGTGGTGTTACTACTATCGACCCAGGATATAAAAATACTGGTTCTTGTGAAAGTGCAATCACCTTCTTAAATGGAGAAGAAGGAATTCTGAGATATCGAGGTTACTCTATTGAAGAATTGGCTGAGAAGGCTGATTTTCTTGAGGTAGCATACCTTCTAATTTTTGGGGAATTACCAACAAAAGAACAACTCGAAAAGTTTCACGTAGATATTAAAGCGCAGTCTCACGTAGATGAAGACGTAAAGAAAATATTAGATGGTTTTCCGAAGTCAGCGCATCCAATGGGAGTTTTGTCTTCATTAACCTCTGCCTTAGTTGCTTTTAACCCTTCGTCTGTAAATGTTGATAGCGAAGAGGAAATGTACAATGCCATTGTTCGTATTATGGCAAAGTTTCCAGTACTAACAGCTTGGGCTTATAGAAAGAGAGCAGGGCTTCCTTTAGACTACGGTGATGATTCCTTAGGCTATGTTGAGAATTTCGTAAAAATGATGTTTAAAAAACCGTCGAGCGATTATCAGTCGAATCAGGTGGTTGTTGATGCATTAGACAAACTTTTAATTTTACATGGAGATCACGAACAGAACTGTTCAACATCTACAGTTAGAATTGTAGGTTCTTCTCATGCAGGGATATTTGTTTCAATTTCTGCAGGTATTAATGCGCTTTGGGGCCCTTTGCATGGAGGAGCGAATCAAGCAGTGATAGAAATGCTTGAAGCGATTAAAGAAGACGGTAGTGATACTAAAAAGTTCATGTCAAAAGCAAAGGATAAAGATGATCCTTTCAGATTGATGGGTTTTGGACATAGAGTATATAAAAATTTCGATCCTAGAGCCAAGATTATTAAGGTTGCGGCAGACGAGGTACTTGATAGTTTGGGTATTGACGATCCAGTTTTAGATATTGCAAAAGGATTGGAAAAGGAAGCGTTGGAAGATCCTTACTTTGTGGACAGAAAATTATACCCTAATGTAGATTTCTATTCTGGAATTATATATAGAGCTATGGGTATTCCGGTAGAAATGTTTACACCTATGTTCGCACTTGGCCGATTACCAGGATGGATTGCCCAATGGAAAGAAATGCGCTTACGCAAAGAGCCAATTGGAAGACCAAGACAGGTATATGTTGGAGAAACTCTGCGTGAGTTTAAAGATATTTCTAAAAGATAAATTTCAATTTTAAAATACAAAATCATCCGTCAAAAGTAGATACTTTTTTTATATTTATAATATGATAAATCTACATATCACCAATGAGACCTCACGCTTAAGGACTGTTGTCCTTGGAACGGCAAATACAAATGGACCTGCACCAAAACTAGAGGACGCTTATGACCCTAAGTCGGTTGAGCATATTAAAGCGGGAACCTATCCCAAAGAGGAGGATATGATAAAGGAAATGGAGACAGTTCTTGAGGTTTTTAAGAAATATGATGTAAAGGTTTATCGCCCAGAAGAGATTAAGGATTACAATCAGGTATTCGCTCGTGATATTGCTTTTGTTATAGAAGATAAATTTATAAGAGCAAACATTCTTCCAGATCGCGATCAGGAAATAGAGGCGCTACAATATGTAATGGATCAAATTAGCCCTGAAAAAATTGTCAAGTTCCCAGAATCTGCTCATATTGAAGGTGGTGATGTGATGCCTTGGGGAGACCATATTTTTGTAGGGACCTATAGAGGAGAGGATTATCCAGAATATGTTACGGCTAGAACTAATATGGAGGCTGTTCAATGCCTTCAGGATTTATTTCCAAATAAAACAGTGAAGTCTTTTAATTTACGAAAGTCCAACATAGTGGCACAGGACAATGCACTGCATTTAGATTGCTGTTTTCAGCCTATAGGAAAAGACAAGTGTATTATTCATAGAGAGGGTTTTTTGGAAGAAGAAGAGTATGAGTGGTTGGTTAATTTCTTCGGAAAAGAAAATTGTTTCCATATCACCAAGGAGGAAATGTATTATATGAATAGCAATGTATTTTCTATTTCTGAAAAGGTAATCATTTCAGAAAAAAACTTTATTAGATTAAACACCTGGCTTCGTTCGCAAGGATTTACTGTGGAGGAAGTTCCATATGCCGAAATATCGAAGCAGGAAGGCTTGCTTCGTTGTTCTACAATGCCCTTGATACGGGATTAGTTTGTAATGTCTCGCTTTTTTGACTGCCTTAATTGGTTCAAGATTTGATTATGAAAAAGTTGTTTTTTTTAATTTGCGTTTTATTCTTTGTTTCTGAAGGTTTTTCACAAGGAAAAATCGACGGTTTTTATCGAGGACAAGGAAATGCTACGGCTGTTCTTGGTTTCGGTTTTGAAGACTCTAAAGAGTATTTTGCAGGTGCCGAAAAAACAGGGCTTAGCCGAAGCTTATACTACGGAAATCTTTATGGTACTTATGGTGTAACGAAGGATTTTGATGTTTCTCTTTCTCTTCCATACTTAATGAGTAATAAGAACAGAGACTTTCAGGACATTCAATTATTTGCAAAATATAGGGTTCTAGAAAAAACTCTTGGAAAAGGAAGTTTTCAAATTAGTTTGGCCGCTGGTTTTTCAACACCAGTAGGAAATTATACTATTGGAGGTTTAAACGATATAGGACAGCGAGCAACTATAGTCGATGGCCGAGCGGTAGTTCATTATCATCTAAAAACTGGATGGTTCGCAACTTTACAAAGTGGCTATTCCCTTAAATTTGAGAAAGTGCCAAATAGTGTTCCAGTTACCTTAAAATTAGGAAAGACGGATGACAAGTGGTATTACGATTTCTATTACGAGTATCAGCATTCCTTTGGAGGTATTGATTATAGAGGGACACCTCCTCCTCAAAACTTTAAAGAGTTTGGAGTTGATTACCATAAGCTTGGAGGTACTGTTTATAGATCTTTTTCGAAGCGTTTCGGAGCATATATAAATTTATCCTATTCACTTAGTGGCCGTAATACTTTTCAAGGACTGGGTTATGGTGCTGGATTGGTGTATAATTTCAGAAAAAATTAGTCCATTACAAATTTGAATCCAGCAGTAATAATTCCGGAACTTAATCCGCTGTTTCTCTTATAATAATTATATTTTAAGTCCACGCTCTTCAAGCCAAATTTCGCAATATGAAATTTTGCGAATATATCTGTATAATTTATTCCAAAGCCAAACTGATTGGCATCATACTGGGACAAATCATAATCTGAAGTATAAAACTCATCTGTAGATAGGGCAGCATTATTTGAAAAGAAATAATCTGCAGCCGTCTGATTGTAGAAACGGTATGAAGGATACAGGGTAAATTTATCCGTAATCTTTATAGGGACTTCAAGACTAATGGTATGGGAGGCAATGCCCCAATCATCAAAATAGTAACGATAATAGGTTCTCAAAACAAAAGTTTCATTGAGGTAAAAATTAAGTCTACCACCAAGCGCCGTCTTAAACCGAGTATCTGGCAGACGCTCAATATCATCAGCAAGTTGGAAACTATCCACAAAATTATCCAATACATCCGCAAAATAGACACGCTGAAAAGGTGTGGATAAGAGTCCTTGCTGTTGGATAACATCGAGTGATAACGACCCTTGAATACTCTTTGATAAGATTTGAGAGAAACTTAACCCCAAGGAGTAAGAGTTACGGTTTTTCTTATCTAGCTCCAAGAAGGACGAATTATTGCGTAATTCCGAAGGATAAATAAGATTCCAAGTATCCAAATATACATTTGCGCTGATACCAACTTCGGTATTCTTCTCATTAAAAAGTTTGGAATAGCTCCCTCCAAAACCAAGAGAGAAATAATCGTATTCACTAGAAACGGAAACCTTGGCCCCAACAATATTGTTTCGGTTATCTGAGCTATGACTATAACTAAGGGTTCCATTTGCCCAAAGGTCACTCGAAGACTCACCAGAAGATGCTAGAAAGGGATCTGCTGTTTGGTCGCTATCGAATGGATCTACATTACTTGATGAAGCAGAAGTGTAAGCAGAGACACCCGCATCAATACTTAGAACATCATCATCGTTTAATGGTATCGAAACTACGATCGAACCTGTGATATCTGTTAATTCCTCCGTTCCAATACCGCCACTAACAGCGGCATTATTTCCATCCTGAGTATAATAACTTGTTATAAAATCAATTTCTGCTGTTTCTAAAACTCGTTTTTTATAAGTCGCAGAGCTGTCTTGAGCGTAGTTAATCGCGAAAGAGCAAAGAAAAAGTAGACTAAATAGCTTTGTCATATTTTTTGTTAGTTACAGCCACAGCCTCCACCCGTTTTACCTCCATTGGCACCAACAGCTGCTTCTCTATAAGCTTGGGCTGTTGTAATATACCTTTCTGATTTCCTATCAGATAAGGCCATATCAGGGTCATTAATATTTATTTTTTCATATTCCTTCACTACCACACAGGAGTTAAGGAAGAAAACAACACTGGAAAATAAGATGAATTTCTTTGTCATTTGGATTCTATTTCAATGTTTTCAGATTTATAAATTTTACCAGTATCATCAATTATGATACATTCAGTTTTTGCTAACTGATTTATTCTATCAATTCCTGTCTCAATGCCCATTACAAAAATGGAGGTCGCCAAAGCATCTGCCAGTTCGGCCTTGGGAGAAAAAACGGTAACACTTAAAATACCTTTTGTTGGATAACCAGTTCTTGGATCAATAATATGTGAATATCGCTGTCCATTAAAGGTTACGTACTTCTCATAATTTCCAGAAGTAACTACGGCACCTTCTTTAATAGGCAGTAAGCCAAATGCTTTGCTTTTATCCATAGGATTGGTAATTGCAACTTTCCAATGTTCCCCATTGGGTTGTCTTCCCCAAGTATTCATATCGCCAGAAGCATTTATGATACCGGCGAAAACATCTTTTTCCATAAGAAGAGCTTTTGCTTTATCTGCTGCATAGCCTTTTCCAATGGCTCCAAAACCTATTTTCATTCCTGGAAGTTTTAGAAAAACAGAGGTACTCTCATGATCCAGTTCGATATTTTGGTGTCCAACATTCGCCACAGATTTTTTTATTTCTTCTTCGGAAGGCATTTTAGTCATGCTACCGTCAAACCTCCAAATTCGATCCATGGAAGCATAACTAATATCGAAGGCACCATCGGTTATCATTGAAATTGTAAGAGAATGCTCTATTAGATCATAGAGTTCTTTGTCAACTTTAACTGCTTTAATACCTGCGTTTCTATTTATTTCTGAAGTTTGTGAATTTGGATCCCAAGAAGAAATTAGTCTTTCAATTCTTGAGATTTCCCCAACAGCAAGATCTATATATTTATTTGCTTCGGTAGAATCTTTTGCAACCAAGGTAATATCAAAACGGTTTCCCATGAGCTTTAAGGTCCGTTTAAAGGGCTGTTGCGCATGTAAAAGAATTCCGAAGAAAAGTAGAAGGGTTGTAAGCTGAAGTTTTCTCAAAAACTATCCTTTTAGTGACTCTAAATGTAAAATATAAGCCGATGGGTCCACCTTAAAATATCCGGTTTCACCTAGCACATTCCCGTCTTTGTCAAGCATAACCACAAGTGGGAAAATTCCACGCTTGTTGTATTTTTCGGCTAAGGCATTGTTTTTTAATTGCTGTTGTTGAGGTAAGGCATTTTTCTTTTTCTTCGGAAAATCCGCCTCCAGCATAACGAAATGATCTTTTGCATATAGTTGAAAAGTCTCGGTGCTAAATACTTCTCTATCCAGTTTAATACAAGGTGCGCACCAATCCGAGCCTTGAAAAACCAAAATTATAGGTCTGTCCTCTTTATTGGCAATCTCTTTAGCTACATCAATATCTGATTGCCATTCTTGGGCGGTTATTGGCAGAAAGCTAAGAAGACAAAGCAGTAAGCTGTAAAGTAATTTATTCATCTTTTACGTTTAATGGATAAGCATATAACTGAAGTCGTCAACCAATAGTATAACTTACCTATAAATTTAGGATATTATTAGCATTTTTAGATTGTATTTTATGGAATATCTGATTCTTATAGCATCCTTTTTTATGTATTTTTGTAAGAGCTAATTGTGACCTATGAAACAAATTGCCAATACTATTTTAATGATTCGCCCCGTTGCATTCCGTTTGAATGAAGAGACTGCTATAAATAATTATTTTCAAGAAGAAATCAGTCTTAAAAACAGTGAGATAAACACTAGGGCGCAGGCGGAGTTCGATGCCTTTGTGGCTAAATTACAAGCTGTTGGTGTTAATGTCATAGTTGAAAATGATGACCTTCAACAGGATACTCCAGATTCTATTTTTCCAAACAACTGGGTGAGTTTTCACGCGAGCGGAACGGTTGGTTTGTATCCAATGTTTGCAGTGAACCGCCGCAGGGAAAGACGTGAGGAGATAATTAACAGATTGGAGTCTGAAGGGTTTGTCATAAAGGGATTTATGGATTATACACCCGCTGAAGATGAAGGGTTCTACTTGGAAGGAACTGGAAGTTTGCTTTTAGATCGTGTCCACAAAAAAGTATACTGTGCATTATCGGCCCGTGCAGATGAGGAACTGGTCATTGAGTTTTGCGAGGATTTTGATTGCTTCCCAGTTATTTTTACTGCAAATCAAACCGTAGAAGGAAAAAGGATGCCGATTTATCATACGAATGTCATGATGGCATTGGCTGAAAATTTTGCTGTAATTTGTTTGGATACGATTGATGATAAAAAGGAAAAGAAGTTTGTTGTGCAGCAGTTGAAGGAAACCGACAAGGAAGTCATTGAAATCTCTGAAGCTCAAATGCATCAATTCGCTGGTAATATGCTCCAGGTGAAGGGAGCTGACAAGAAGTACATGGTGATGAGTCTAGCCGCACATAAGAGCTTAAAGCCAAACCAGGTAACAGCAATTGAAAAACACTGCGAAATATTGAGTAGTGATTTAGAAACTATAGAGACTTGTGGAGGAGGAAGCGCTCGATGCATGATGGCAGAAGTATTCCTTCCAAAGGAATAGTCTTAAGCACCTTATATTTAAAATCGAAAACAAGCTACATGAAAATCTTACGCGGAATTCTCTTAGTTGTTGGAGTAGGGTTGATAGGTTTTGGGATAGTTAACTTATTCATTCCTAAATATGCGACAATTGCCAATGATTCTGGCAATCAAGTCATTGGAATTATTGGTTTAGGAGTTTTGGCAGTATTGGCCTCCATTTTTGCCAAAAATAATAGATAGAACAAGATATGAAAATTACTGGTTTAGAGATAAGAGCTGTTCGTAAAAGTGAGGTTAAAGCATTAAGTACAATCGCTTCACAGACATTTATCAAAAGGGCAAAGAATCCCCCGCAGCTTGCTGCGATTGGGATGAATTTTCCAAAGTTACAGCTTGTCTGTAACTTTATCAGATGGAATTAAAGTTCAGTAGTCCCCTTGTTTATCAGATACGCTAT
>CAJXZB010000023.1 GCA_913063405.1 uncultured Ulvibacter sp. | reverse complement strand
GAGGGATTCGAACCCCCGGAGGTGTGACCCTCAACAGTTTTCAAGACTGCCGCATTCGACCACTCTGCCATTTCTCCAGTGGTATGCGTTAAACGGTATTTAAACCATCCTACCCTTAGCGGGTTTATCCACCGAAGAGAATATAATTCTCGTAGGCGGGTGCAAATATAAGATGCTTTTTCAAAAAAAAGAATGTTTTTAATTAATTTATTTTATGTGAAGCCATATTCATTTTTGGTAGTATTTTTACACGATGGAAGAATGGTATCATTACCTACTTTTAATTGCAGTCGGTTTCGCAGTCGGTTTTATAAATACCGTGGCTGGAGGAGGCTCACTATTGTCCCTCCCAATACTCATATTTTTAGGATTACCACCAAGCGTGGCCAATGGGACTAATCGAATAGCAATCGTTGTTCAAACTGCGATGGCTACTGCAGGATTTAGGAGTAAAGGGGTGAGTACCTTTCCTTTTAACCTCTATTTGGGAATTGCCGCCTTCTTTGGGAGTATTCTAGGAGCGCAGATTGCTATCGGTATTGACGAGCGATTATTTAACAAAATACTAGCTGCAATTATGGTCGCCGTAATTGTTATTATCATTTTTAAACCTAAAACGAATTTGGAAAAGATGCAAGAGCGTCTTACCGGTAAATATCTTTGGTTGGGAATAATAGTGTTCTTTTTCTTAGGTATTTATGGAGGTTTTATTAATGCGGGTATTGGTTTTTTAATTATTCTTTATTTACACTATACGCACTATATGAGTTTGGTACGCACCAATGCTACCAAGGTATTTGTAGTGTTTATATATACCATCGCTGCTTTAGCCATTTTTATATATAACGATAAAGTAAATTTTAAAATTGGTCTTGTTTTGGCATTAGGGAATGCTTTAGGAGCCTGGATTTCTAGCCGGCTCTCAGTAAAGAAAGGGGACGGTTTTATCAAAGTATTCTTATTAATAATGATAGCCATTATGGCCGTAAAACTTTGGTTTTTTAAATAATAGCAACTGGTTTTTTATCGTCTCCAACGGCAACAAAGGTAAAGAAGCCGGTTACTGCTTTATCTCTCTTGTAACTATACATATCCTCCATAAAGATATCTACCTTAACAACACAGCTGGTTCTTCCAACTTTGTTTACACGTGCTACTAGTTCTACGATAGTACCCTGCGGAATAGGAGTACTAAAATCAATCTTATCCGTTGAAACGGTTACCATTTTTTTTCTACTGAAACGAGTAGCACAAATAAAAGAGGCTTCATCCATCAAATGAAGCGCAGTTCCGCCAAACAGTGTGTCATAGTGGTTTGTTGTATTGGGAAACACCGCTTTGAATATTCGCGTTTCACTTTTGTCTTTTAATGCTTCAATATTGACCATAGAGTTTCGCTTTGTGGAAATAACGTTATACTATTCTAGTTTCTGAAAAAATAAAAATGAGTTGTTTACTTTTGTAGTATCTAACAAAGGTACTAAGTTATATGACGACAGATATTATAGAACAACTAAAATGGCGCTATGCCACTAAAAAGTTTGATAGCACCAAAATTCTTTCCGAAGAAAAACTAAGTATCCTCAAAGAGTCTTTCAATCTAACTGCAACATCTTACGGCCTCCAACCGCTAAAAATGGTTGTGATTGGTAATCCAGAAGTGAAGAAAAAGTTAGTGCCAATAACAATGAACCAGGAGCAAGTGAGCAACGCATCACATGTTTTGATTTTATGTATTGAACGCAAAATGGATTCAAAGTATATCGTAGACTATTTTAATTTAGTTGAAGAAACTCGAAATACGCCTCGTGAAATATTAAATCCATTCGAAAGTTTTTTAATTGATGAGTTTGCTGATAAATCTAAAAGTAATATCGAAACCTGGATGACAAAACAAGCCTATTTAGCGCTTGGAAATTTACTTACAGTTTGTGCCTTAGAGGACATTGATTCTTGTCCAATAGAAGGTTTCGATCCAACTGCCTATGATACTTTGTTAGGTATTGATAAACTGGGATTACAATCTGTTTTAGTATTGGCAGTGGGATATCGCGCCGATGATGATTTATTTTCTGGTTTAGAAAAAGTACGTCGGGGTGTGGATGAAGTCGTTATCGATATGCCGTAACAACAAGAACTTTTGTTGAACTTGTTGCTTTTTGTACCTTTCTACTGAATGATCACGAATATAACAAGACGATTTTTAGCAATTTTTATCTCAAGCTTTTTTGTGATTTGGCGTAGCCGCAGACTACGAAAGTGGGCATTTATCCCCGCCTTAATTATCTTAATAGGATATCTCTTACCACAAAAAATGGTAATTCCAGTTCAAGGGGCAACCACACAAGACTGGAATGTCGCTTCATTTTGGGCCTACCCCTGGGGAACTTCTGTTACCCATAAAGGGATAGATATTTTTAACCCTAGGGGCAGCAATGTTATTTCTTCAACTTATGGGATTGTCGTTTATACTTTTGATGGTGGAAAAGGAGGGAAGTCTGTCATGGTTTTAGGCCCTAAATGGCGATTTCACTATTACGCACATTTAGATAGTATTGATGCGTTTCCATTACAACCCCTGAAGATAGGTACTGTTATTGGCACAGTAGGAGACACAGGAAATGCTAAAGGCAAACCGCCACATTTACATTATGCGATTACTACGCCTTTTCCATACCCACAATTGTATGACAAAGAAGCGGTTCACGGTTATAAAAAGATGTTTTATCTTAATCCAGATACCTGGTTGCGACCATAAAACTTGTTGATTCTTTCCTTTCGGCATTCTTACGCAACCCTTATCTTTGACTGGTATCTATAGGATGATACAAGCAAGTACTAACAGATTAAAATAATAGACCGAATGCCAGGATTCGAAGTTTTTGGAGATGAAGAACGCAAACAAGTAAATGATGTTCTAGAGAGCGGAGTATTAATGCGCTATGGCTTTGATGGCATGCGAAACGGGCATTGGAAGGCCAAAGAATTTGAAACTGCTTTTGCAGCCAAGATGGGGTCTAAATACTGCCAATTGGTTTCTAGTGGTACGTCTGCATTAACAGTTGCGTTGGCTTCGGCAGGAGTAGGAGCAGGGGATGAGGTGATTATGCCAACATTTACATTTGTTGCAAGTTTCGAATCTATTATTGCATTGGGAGCAGTTCCAATATTGGTCGATATTGATGATACTTTAACTCTTGACCCTAAGTCGGTTGAGGCGGCAATCACTTCTAAGACTCGTTGTGTAATGCCTGTGCATATGTGTGGTTCTATGGCAGACCTTAAAGCCCTTAAGGGGATATGTGATAGACATGACCTACTATTATTGGAAGATGCTTGTCAAGCACTTGGAGGCACTTACGACGGAAAGCCTTTGGGGAGTTATGGAGATCTAGGTTGTTTTTCGTTCGATTATGTGAAAACCATTACTTGTGGTGAAGGTGGAGGAATTATCACAAATTCTGAAAAGTATTCAATCAATGCAGATCAATATCAGGATCACGGTCATGATCATTTCGGAAATGATCGCGGTGCGGAAACACATCCGACCCTAGGTTATAACTTTCGTATTTCTGAATTAAACGCAGCGGTAGGGATTGCACAATTAGGAAAGTTGGATGACATCCTAGCGATTCAGAAGAGAAATTATACAATTATTCGCCAAGCATTAGCTTCGGTTCAAGGAGTTACTTTTAGAAGAGTTCCCGAAGGTGGCGTTGAGAATTATTCCTTCTTGAATTTCTTTTTACCTTCTGAAGAACTTACCCAAAAGGCTTATAAAAATTTATCTGAAACAGGAGTAGACGCCTGTTTCTACTGGTATACCAATAATTGGCATTATATCAATGGATGGGAACATCTTAGAAACTTAAATTCTTTAGGGAGTTTACCTTCCGAAGTGAAAAATCAGATGCAGGATCTCAACGCAGCAGATTTTTCTAAAAGTGATGCTTGGATGCGTCGAACCATTTCTTCTTTGATTAAAATAGGTTGGACAGAAGATGACGTTAAGGAAAGAGCTAAGAAAATGGTAAAAATTCTTTCCGAAGTGACTAATAACTAACATATTCGGTAATCTCCAAACCATATCCAATCATCCCAACTCGTTTGGTTTGTACGCTGTTTGAAACTAACTTGATCTTGTGAATACCTAGATCGTGTAAGATTTGAGCACCTATTCCGAAGTCTTTAGAATCCATATCAATACGAGGCGCTTTGGCAACTTCGGTTTCGGTCTGAGCCTCTTTTAACTCTGCTAAGCGCTTTAAAAGATTCAAGGATTGACTTTGCTGATTGATAAACACAATAGCACCCTTACCTTCTGTATTAATTCGATTGAACATATCATCCAATTTTTGTTCGGCATTATTGGTGAGTGTTCCGAGGATATCATTATTTACTAGAGTCGCATTTATGCGAACTAATACGGGCGCATTTTCTTCCCAATCTCCTTTAGTCAAGGCGATGTGTACTTGCCCGTTGGTAGTTTGTTTATAGGCTCTTAATCTAAAACTTCCAAATCTGGTATTGATTTTGAAATCTTCCTCTTTTTCGATCAAGGAATCATGTTCCATTCTATAGGCAACTAAATCTTCAATCGAAACAAGTTTCAGGTCAAACTTTTTTGCCACTTCAACGAGTTGTGGAAGTCGTGCCATAGTACCATCCTCATTTAGGATTTCCACTAGAATTCCAGCTGGCTGTAATCCAGCAAGTCGAGCAAGGTCTATAGCCGCCTCGGTGTGGCCAGTTCTTCTTAATACCCCTCCAGATTTAGCACGTAACGGAAAAATATGTCCAGGACGCCCTAAATCGCGAGGATTAGTATTAGAATCTACTAAAGCTTTTATTGTTTTTGAACGGTCATGTACAGATATTCCAGTAGTACAACCGTGACCAATTAAATCCACCGATACTGTAAATTGCGTATGATGCAAAACAGTATTTTTTTCCACCATCATGGCAAGGTCTAAATCATTACAACGCTCCTCTGTTAAAGGTGCGCAGATAAGCCCGCGGCCATTGCTAGCCATAAAGTTGATCATTTCTGGTGTTACCATTTCCGCAGCAGCAATAAAATCCCCTTCATTCTCACGGTTTTCATCATCAACTACAATAATAATCTTTCCGAGGCGGATATCTTCAATAGCCTCTTCTATAGTATTTAGTTTAACGGAAGTACCGTTTTTGGTAGTAATCATAGTGCTTGTATTGATGGCGTAAAGATACTGAAACTAGGCTTCTTTTTTTGTTGCTTTTTCTTTCTTTTTAAAGAGGCGAGAAATCCGTCGCCAAAAGGAATCAATGTCCATAATTCCTTGGTCTGTAGTCGCTCTATAAGTAAGCCAGACACTAAGGGGCAACATAATAACCGTACTCAGCCAGGTTGCGATGAAAGGATGTAATGTTCCATCTTCAGCACTGTTTTTCGCAAATATTCCTATAAAATGATACGTAAGGAATAAAACAATAGCAACCACCATAGGCAATCCCATTCCACCCTTACGGATAATTGCCCCTAAAGGAGCACCGACAAAGAAGAGTATGATACAGGCAAAAGCCAAAACATACTTATCATGTAAGGCCATTTCGAATTTATTAAGGCGCTTTGTTTTTACTTTAAACTCGTTCTTTTTTGCACCAACGGATTGCAATGTACCTTTTACATTGTTCAAAGCAAGATTTACTAACTCCGGTTGTTGTTTTTGTGTGAAAATATTTACGATTGACTGTAAAGTGTCTAATGATGTGGTGTCTTTAAAGTTCTTATCTCCAAATTTTGAAATACCGCTTCGATAGTACATGTTTTCTGAAAAAACCCGAATATCTTTAGTATAACTTTTGGATAACGAATCAATCTCTACAAATAACTCACTCATATTATACATATTTTGATTGGAAAGCTGGTTTTCCTTATCAATATCTGTGTTGTTGAGTGCAGTAAGATCAATGTTTATGGCATATTCTTCAAAATAGCTTTTAGCGAAGGGCATTCTCTTTTGCTTTTTCGCATTCTTAACTCTCACATCATCGTAATAATTACCATCTTTTAATATAAGCGACAAGGTATTGCTTCCTTCCTCACTAGCCAGCTCACCATTATTGGCGATAATAACGGTAAAGTTTCCATTAGGCCGAGCAGGGTCTTTTTTGTGTATTACAATATCTTTTAGAAACTGATCCCGATCACCACTTTTCTCTGCAACCTTTATATTGAAATCATCTCCTATCTGGCTAAATTGTCCTTCAGAGATTACCATCGACGGACTTACCTGTGCAATATTCCTTCTTAGGTTTTGCCACTTGTATTCAGAGTAGGGAATTACATTATTGGCAAAGAAAAAAGCGACAATGCTCAAAATTCCAATAAATACCATAAGACTTTTCATAGCGCGCTGAAGCGAAATCCCTGTCGATTTCATCGCAGCAAACTCATAGTTCTCGGCAAAATTACCAAATACCATCAATGAGGTAACTAATATCGTTAATGGCAATACTAAAGGAATTAACCTAGGAGAAACAAACCATAAAAACTTAAGAACGATCCATACATCCAAGTCCTTACCTGCTAATTCGTTTATGTAAAGCCAGATAGTTTGTAAGACAAAAATGAACATTAAAATAATGAAGACGCTAAAAAACGTCTTCAAATAGCTCATTAATATGTATCTGTCCAGTATTTTCACTTCAAAGCTTAGTCAAGCTTATTGATGTAATAACCTTCCTGCTTGTACTTGGCTTCGTCAAAGGTAAACAAGGTTTTTGAAAGAGGCTGGTTGGTTTTAAATGAATTTACGGTAAGTGTATATTTAGTGCCTTTGGCATCAGTCTGTATTAATTTATAAATATGTTTTGTTTGAGCATCTATTCCTAGTAATACATTTTTTATTTCTGCCTTAGTATCGATAGGAATCAGTTTTACAAACTGAACCTTTCTTCCTTTTATATTTTGAACGATATCCATTTTTGAAGTATATCCTCTTTCATAGAAGGTAAGCATCTTAGACGGAGTGATATCTTTGTCGTCCCGAGCATTGTAATTTGAAATAGTTACCTCTTCGTCTTCAGGAACTATGGAATAAATCTTTTTACCGTCAAATAAACGTGATGTTCCAAGCATATTTAATAGGTAATTGTCTCCGGCCAGTGTAACATCTCCACGAGTTTCTTGATTTACATTCTCCTTAGCGTTGCTCAAATTGTATTTAAAATCAATTTGAATGTTTTCATAACTCCTAGCCTTTGCAGATACTTCATTTAGTAAAGACTTTGCACTCTGCCCACTTGTAATTGAAGTGGTGCAAATCACTGTTAATAATAGGATTAACTTTCTCATTTTTATGTGTTGTTGCTTTCGTTGTCTAATAATTGGTTAAGCGCATCTATGGTTGGAACCAGTACCTGTCTGGCTTTGCTTCCTTCAAATGGCCCCACAATTCCTGCTGCCTCTAGTTGATCGATAATTCGACCTGCTCGGTTATAACCTAATTTCAATTTACGTTGTAAAAGCGAAGCTGAACCCTGCTGAGCAATAACTAGCACTTCCGCAGCCTCCCTAAACATTTTGTCCCGCTCGTCAATAACATTATCAAGATTTGTGCCACCTTCTTCACCAACATACTCGGGTAACAAATACGCATCTGGATACGCTTTTTGTGAACCAATAAACTCAGTAATATCCGCCACTTCTGGTGTGTCAACAAAAGCACATTGAAGCCTAATTAGATCATTACCTTGAGTATAGAGCATATCACCACGGCCAATTAATTGATCGGCACCAGAGCCATCCAAAATAGTTCTAGAATCAATCTTACTAGTTACTCTAAAGGCAATTCTCGCGGGGAAATTTGCCTTGATAATACCAGTAATTACATTTACAGATGGACGTTGTGTGGCAATGATTAAGTGAATTCCAATGGCACGGGCCAATTGTGCTAACCTAGCTATAGGTGTTTCTACCTCCTTACCAGCAGTCATTATCAAGTCGGCAAATTCATCAACGACTAAAACGATGTAGGGTAGGTAACGATACCCATCGTTTGGATTTAGCTTTCTTGACTTAAACTTTACATTGTACTCTTTAATATTTCGAACCATTGCATCCTTAAGCAAATCATAGCGCGCGTCCATTTCAATGCACAATGAATTAAGTGTATGTACCACTTTGGTTGTATCTGTAATAATGGCTTCCTCGGTATCTGGTAATTTTGCCAGGAAATGTCGCTCAATTTTATTGAACAGTGTTAACTCTACTTTCTTTGGATCAACTAATACAAACTTTACTTCTGCAGGGTGCTTCTTGTAAATAAGAGAGGTGAGGATTGCGTTTAGTCCAACCGATTTACCTTGCCCTGTGGCACCAGCCATTAACAGGTGAGGCATCTTGGCCAAATCAACTACAAAAGTTTCGTTGCTAATTGTCTTCCCCAAGGCCAATGGGAGTTCCATTTCGGTATTCTGAAATTTAGGAGAGGCAATGGTCGCTCTCATAGAAACAGTTTGCGGGTTCTTATTTGGCACTTCAATTCCAATGGTTCCTCTTCCTGGGATAGGAGCAATAATTCTAATTCCCAGTGCGGCAAGTGACAGTGCTATATCGTCTTCTAGATTTTTGATTTTAGAAATGCGCACTCCAGCTTCTGGAACAATTTCGTAGAGCGTTACTGTTGGGCCAACGGTTGCTTTGATACTGGCAATTCCAATTTTATAGTTGCTTAAGGTTTCAACGATCCGATTCTTATTTTCTTCAAGTTCCTCTTGATTAATAGTGATGGTAGCTCCAGGAGTATGATCCCTTAAGAGTTCGATAGTTGGAAACTTATATTTGCTTAGCTCAAGTGTAGGATCGAATTCCCCAAAATCTTTTACCAATGTATCGCTCAAGTTCTCTTTAACAGTTTCTTCTTCGGCCACCTGTTCGACCACAAGATCAACATCATCTTCTAGTTCAGACTTTAAGACAATTTTTTCTAGATCCGGTATTTCCTTTTTTTCCGAAGGCGTTTCAGAAACAACTAGGGGAATTTCAAGTGTTTCGCTAACAATCTCAATCGTTTCCTTCCTAACTAAGGGGTCTTTTTTGAATTGAACTTCTTCTGAAGCTCTTTCCGAAGAAAAATCGGAAACAATTTCCTTCTTTGTTCTTTTTAAACTAGACCCAACAGATTCTGGAGTGATTTTTAGTCGTACAACTAAATAAACTATCAACAAGAAGGCCATTACCAATATAGCACCAATAAATCCAAGATAATCTTGGAGAAGGTCGTTTATCTCGAATCCAATAACCCCGCTAAAAAGTGAACTTTTTGATGTAAAAAACCCAAGAAAAACGGAAATCCATCCCATCACTAAAACTCCCCAAAACCAGAATCGTTTTAAGGCTTTTTTCGCATAGTCGAAAAAGAAATAAGCTCCAGTCAATGTAATAAGGAATGCTAGAATAAAAGCAGTAATACCGAAACCATTGTATATAAAGAAGTGTCCAACGTTGGTGCCAAATTTATTGAGCCAGTTTTGTGTTTCGATACTTCGTTCAGTCTCAATTCCAACGATACTATGGTCTATTTGCCAAGTAAAGAAGTAGGAAATAAAGGAGAAAATAAGCGCTATACCCAGTAAGAAAAGAAAACTACCTAATAATATTTTTTGCTGCTTTGATAGCGCAAGCGATATTTTTTTACGAGGAGTTTTGGCTTTTTTGGAGCTTGCGGTCTTTCTTTTGGCCATTTAAAACACTTTGACTTTTAGCAAAAATACAATAACAAAACGTTCAAAACTAGATAAAATTTTCTAAAACTTCGGAATATAAATTAAGCAGGCTATGATCGCTGCGACTATTGCAGCAAAGAACACAGCGCCAGCAGCAACATCTTTAATATAGCCTATTTTTTTATGATACTCGGGATGAATAAAGTCGGCGATTTCTTCAGCTGCTGTATTGAGTCCTTCGATACTCATCACTAAGCCGATTGCGAAAACTTGAAACATCCATTCGACGGGCGAAATGTTATAATAAAAGCCAGCTATGGTTACACCAATAGCAATAATAGCCTGCACCTGAATGCTTGCTTCGTTTTTTAGTAGCATCCAAGCACCTTTGATGGCATATTTGCAGCCCTTAAGGCGTTTACCTAAAAACAATCCCACATATTTAAGTCAATACATTTAAAGCAGCGTCATAATTTGGCGCTTCGCCAATTTCAGGAACTTGTTCAGAGTATAGTATTTCGTTCTTTTCGTTCAAGACCATCACAACTCTAGAGTGAAGTCCGGTAAAGGCACTCTTGGTGATTTCCAAATTGTAATCTTTTCCGAAGCTACCATTTTTATAATCAGACAGCATTTCTACATTTTCAAGTCCTTCAGCGGCGCAAAATCGATTTTGAGCGAAAGGAAGATCTTTTGAGATACATAGGATAGCTGTGTTCTTTAATTTCGATGCTTCCTCATTAAATTTTCGAGCCGAAGCTGCACAAATTCCTGTGTCCACACTTGGAAAAATATTTAACACCTTACGTTTACCGTCATAATCTGATAGTGACTTGGATGATAAGTCGACTGCTGTCATTGTAAAATTAGGAGCGGTTGATCCGTTAGGTGGAAGAGATCCTATTGTTTTGGCAGGATTACCACCAAGTGTTATTGAAGCCATAGTTTTTAATTTATTCGAATGATAAAGATAAGCATTCTGCTTTACTTAAAACTTAAAGTTTTCAGAAATAAAAGCCCACATCAAAAAAATGGGATGTGGGCTTCCAGCTTAACCAAACTTAACTAATTTTTCCTAATTTAAATGCTGTGTTAAGTACTCAGCAACACCTTCACGATCCGCGTTCATTGCTTGAGAGCCTTCTTGCCAATTTGCAGGGCATACTTCGCCGTTTTCTTGTACGTGTGAGTAAGCATCTATCAATCGTAAAAATTCTGCGACATTTCTTCCTAAAGGCATATGATTTACACTTTCATGAAAAACAGTTCCTTCTTCATCAATTAAATAAGTAGCACGGTAAGTCACATTATCACCATCTACTAAAACGTTTCCAGTTTCTTCATCGTAACGTTCGTTCGTGATATCTAGAATCCCTAACTGAGATGAAAGATTTCTATTTGAGTCTGCAACAATAGGATAGGTTACTCCTTCAATACCACCGTTGTTTTTTGGTGTGTTTAACCAGGCAAAATGAACTTCGGGAGTATCACAAGAAGCACCAATTACGATGGTATTTCTTTTTTCAAACTCTGTCATTGCTGCTTGAAAAGCGTGTAGCTCTGTTGGGCAAACAAAAGTAAAATCTTTTGGATACCAAAAAAGGAGTACTTTTTTACCTTTAGTTTGAGCTTCTGTTAGAATGTTTAATTTTTGAGTAACTCCTGATTTGTCAGTCGCGTCAACAGTTAGATTTGGGAATTTTTTTCCTACCAATGCCATCGAATTTTTGTTTTGAATTTTAATACTTTTTTTGGCAATCTTCTACTGAAAATAGTATCTGATTATGCGGATGCAAAAGTACAAATTCAAAAAGCGATTTTAAAGCAATTCCAACTTATTTTTTTTATAAATACCAACAGCAATCAATTATGCAATTTTTGGGCTTGCTAATTGTCTTATTTTTATTCTGAAGGCGGCAAAAAGCAACGTCATAAATGGACTTAACCAGTTGAATATTGCATAGAAGAAGTATTCTGAAACGCCGACACCTAAAACACCGCTCTGATAAGCACCACACGTATTCCAAGGTATTAAAACAGATGTTACGGTTCCAGAATCTTCCAATGTTCGACTAAGATTCTCAGGAGCAAGGCCTCTATCCTCATATGCTTTTTTAAACATCTTTCCAGGTATTACAAGCGCCAGATACTGATCTGAAGCAATTATATTTAAACCTAAGCAACTTATTACGGTACTGGCAAACAATCCAAAGACCGTAGTTGCCAATTTTAATAATTCTCTTGTAATTCTTGCAAGGGCGCCTATTGCGTCCATAATACCACCAAAAACCATAGCACTTATGATTAAGAGAATTGTCCAAAGCATTCCGATCATTCCTCCTGAAGAAAACAAATCGTTTAGCTTTTCGTTTTCCGTTACAATTGCCGTGTCAGAAAAAATGGCGTTCACTATTGAAGAAAAGTTTGACGAGGACAAACTAGACAAAATTTCTGGTTGAAATATAAATGCAAAAATTGCTGCAGAAAGAACACCCACCCCCAAAGCAACAAGAGGCCTTGTTTTTAGAAGTATGAGTACAATAACAATTAAAGGAACAATAAATAACCAAGGTGTTATATTGAACGTAGTATCAATAGTGGTTAAAAAACTACTAATGTCTGCCGTCCCAGTTGTTTCAATAGTTGCACTAATAATACTAAATGCAATGAGCGTTACAATAATTGTAGGAACCGTAGTATACGCCATATACTTTATGTGAGTAAACAAATCGGTTCCAGCCATTGCAGGAGCAAGGTTGGTGGTGTCACTTAATGGAGACATCTTATCTCCAAAATATGCACCCGAGATTACGGCTCCAGCGATCATACCTCCAGAAATTCCAAGGGCGGTTCCTATACCAATTAATGCAATGCCCACAGTGGCAGAAGTTGTCCATGAGCTACCAGTTGCAATGGAAATAATCGCTGCGATAACTACTGAAGCCGGTAAGAATATTTCTGGACTAAGCACTTGCAGGCCATAATATACCATAGCAGGAATAACCCCGCTTACAAGCCAGGTTCCGGCAAGAGCACCCACTAGTAATAAGATCATTATAGGAATAAAAATACTCTTTAGGTTTTCCCAGATCTCTGCTAACATTGTACTTATTGATACTTTATTAAAGAAACCTACGGCAGCAGCAACCGCTCCTCCCATAAGAAGGATATATTGGTTGGAATAGTCACCTAGCCAAGCTCCATCTGCATAAAAAATATTATAGGCAAGCATCGCCATTAATATAACAACAGGAATAAGCGCTTCCCAAATATTGAGTTCTTTATTCTCTATTATTTTCTGGTCTTCTATTTTAATCTCTGAAAGATTTTCTTGATCACTCATGCTTGTTTTTTTAATTGGTATGTAATGTTACGATATTAAGGCACTTTGTGCAAATTTGATTTTTGATGTGACGTACGTGTTAATTACACATTAGAAAACAACAGCTACTCACAGATTGTTCTATTGGCTTATTCCGGTTTTAGTTTCAGTAAAAAAGTCAGATATTGTAGAAAAATAAAAATATCCTTTTCAAGAAAACACAATTGCTTAGTCTTTGTTCCAATGATAAATAAAGAAAGAATGCCATTTTTTATGGCGGGGGTTCTGTTGTTGTGTTCTATCCTGAGTATTGCACAAATAGAAACGGACAGCTTGGAGAATCACTTGCAATTACCTCTTTCCGAAGAAGAAAAAACCAGCACCCAATTGCTCTTGGCAGAAGCATATTTAGATAGCAATTTGGAAGAAGCGGCTAGATACCTTGGGTTCCTTAAAGTCAAAATAAATACTGAAGAAAATACATCTTTCACCCTTCGTTATTATATAGCCGAGAGTATTTACCAACGTATAACTGGAAACCCTAAAATTGGGAGGGTGGCAGCATTCAAGGCAATGGATTATGCAAATAAGACAAAAGATTCAGCCTTTTATAAATCGAAAATTTTTAATTCACTAGGCAGTTTGGCCGACGATGAATCTGATGTAAAAACTGCCATTGATTATCACTTAAAAGCCTTGCGATATGCCGAATCCATTAATTTTGAAAAACAAACAGCCATTATTTGTAATGGACTAGGAAGTGTATGTAGTCAAACTAAAGTTTACCAAGGATGGGGATGGTTTTATAAGCCTTCGGTATAATGATCTTATTGCGCTATTAACCAAAGCCCTGCAAGAGTAACAATCGCGGATCGAAATACTTTCCGAAGAAATACATAGAACAAAGGCTTAATCAATTGGAGGCACTTTCAATTTCTAATAATTAAAAAAGGGAGCTATGAAAACTATACTTAAAATTGCTGCCTTTTTGCTTATCCCTTTCTTCGGAATGAGCCAAAGTATCGAAAAATACAGTGTGGATGGCGGTGGCCTATCTACTAGTAATGGGGGTGTTCGTATTCTATACACGATTGGAGAAGTAAATGTACAGGAACTTATTGGACGAAATATTAGAGTTTCAGAAGGGTTCATTAACCCAAATAATACGCATACTGCCAATACTGATTTAATGTATGATGACTATTCAGATGAAAAGAAAGCACTTAAAATCAATTCATTGATTTTAGAATCGGTCTTAGTATATCCAAATCCTACAGAGAATATCATATATATAAAATCACCAAATACTTTCATGACGACTGCTGTAATATATGATGCTACAGGAAGAAAGGTAATCGAAAAAGATGCGAATAAAGGCAAATACCTTCAAATAGATCTTTCAAAAATAACTAGTTCTATATACTATCTTGAAATTAGTACAGAAGCAGGGAAAATTACAAAACAAATAATAAAAAATAGAAAAAATCCATCCACCTAGCTACAGGTGGACCGATTTCATTTTTAGTTTAATTTATGTGTTGGATAGAGTATATCTGCCTCTAGCATGCACGTTTTCATCATTTCTTTAGACAGCCAATATACCAATCATTTTAACTTCATTTTTTATAGTGTTAAAATTAGGAGAGTGCTTACTAACCCGCTTCATTAAGGCGTCGTATTGCTCTTGGCTGCCATTTCCTTTTACATGAAATATGAAATTTAATGCTGGAAACCCTACCTCAACATCGGTATTGATACCTAAGAAGCCTTGTAAGTCCAGTTCACCATCGATCTCGAGCTTTAATTGTTCAACCTCAATATTCATTGCCGTGGCCCCAGCCATAAAGGTAACAGCCATGCAGCCCGCTAAACCGCCTAACAAATACTCTGCAGGGTTAGGAGCGCAGTTAACACCTAGAAGCTGTGTAGGTTCATCAATAATGAAATTAAAGTCTCTAACTAATTTATGTTCACCGAGTATCATGTTTTTTGTAGAAACAGTAGTTTTCGTGCCACTTTCCCAGTTCAAAATAACACCATAAGAAGCCTTTCCTTGAACGTTGTTTTGTTTAACCTCATTGGCATATTCACTTAGTCCAGATAAGTTAATATTGTTTAGCATAGTTACTTAATTATTAAAAATGTTAAAAATTGATTGATTGAAATCGAGTATAAGGTCCTCTATGTCTTCCACCCCAACCGACAAACGAATTAATCCGTCGTTTATACCAATAGTTTTTTGCTGTTCTTTGGTAAGAGAGGCTTGAGAAGTGTTATGTGGGAGGGAGATAAGACTTTCCACACCTCCCAGACTAGTAGCTTCTTTTGGGAGTTTTAAATTCTTTAATAATTGATGTGCATTTTTATCTCCTCCCTCAATTTCAAAACTTATCATTCCAGAATTTTTACCCTTCAATTGCTCTTTTGCTAGTTCATGTTGATCGTGTGATTTCAAACCGGGGTAGTAGACACGTTTTATTTTGGGGTGTTTTTCCAAATATGTGGCTAACGCAAGAGCATTGCTGTTGTGTGCTTTCATTCGTAAAGCGAATGTTTTCAAGCTACGTTCCAGTAAGAAACAGGCGTGCGGATCCATCGATCCGCCATTTTTAAGCAATTGTGGCCAAATGCGATCTACTAATTTCCTAGAGCCGGATACGGTTCCACCTATTAAATCGGAATGTCCATTTAGATATTTAGTGGCAGAGTTTACAACTAGATCAACCCCTAAATCCAGCATCTTGACATTGTAAGGAGTTAGGAAAGTATTGTCGATAATTACACGTAGGTTATATTTTTTTCCCAAGGCTACCAATTCTTTAATTGGCGCAATTTTTAATAGTGGATTTGTTAAGGCTTCGAAATAAAGAACCTTAGTGTTTTCATTAATGGCTGCCTCTATTTCCTTAATGTCTGTTGGGGAAGTGAAAGTAACGGACATATTAAAGCGATCTAAATCTTCATATAAAAAGTTGTATGTCCCTCCATATATGTCCCTGGAAGATACTACATGGCTTCCTTTATCTAGTATAGCCAGCAATGTAGATGAAATAGCAGCCATTCCAGAGGTAAAGACAATGGAGCTTTCAGCATTTTCTAAAGATGACAATTTTTCTTGAACACTCCATTGTGATGGATTGCCGTACCGGGAGTATATCATTTCATCTCTGCCACGGCCTTCTTTAATGGCTTCGTAAGAAGTACTATTCAGAAAAAAGGTTGAGCATTGAAAAATAGGTGTGCCTAAAGCACCAGTTTGAGGATCATCATACTGACCTGCGTGTACAGATTTGGTTCCGTCTCCAAAATTTGCATAGCGGCTATCGAGTAGTTTAGGGCCCGATTCTCTTTTTCGCCCTAAGTCATTAATCCAGACCGATCCATCATCTCTTTTATCCTCAATATTCTGATAGTTTTTGTTCATCATCAATTTGTATTTGGCAATCTGTCTTTTTTGTAGATGTAATTTCTTAAATACTTAGCGTCTTTTTTTACACCGCCTAAGGTAGCGGAACCTCTAGTATATAGCCAAGGGATACCTAAAAAGTAAATTCCTTCAATACTACTAACTCCTCTGTAGTTTTTTGGATACTGTGTATCATCCAATTCAATACCTTCAATCCACTTAAAGTTTGGTTTAAACCCAGTGGCCCAAATGATGTTCTTAATACTAGAAACTGTGCCCTTTTCAAAGACAACATTGGAGTTATTTGCATCTAACGTTCTACCCAAACAGGTCACGTTGCCTTTATTAAATAAAGCTTTAACATCAGTTCCAATTACAGGTTGTAGACCTTTACTTATTCTCTTACCAATCCAAGAATACTTAGGAGCGGTTAAAAAACCAACTTTGCGAAACCACCACCATAAAGTTTTACCTAAAATTTCTTGAGGAAGTGTTTTTATATTGGTGTTTCCTGAAAAATATACGTTCCTATTCGTATTCGAAATTTCATCAAGTATTTGCACTCCAGAATCTCCTGCTCCAACGACTAATGCGTCACCTTTTTGTAATTGGTCTGGGCTTTTGTAATGTTCACTATGTATTTGCACCACCTTTTCATCAATCTTGGTATGACAAGCTGGTGTAAAAGGGGTGTGAAAAGGACCTGTAGCCACTACCACATTCTTAGCTCTGTATTCTTGTGTGTCACTTTTCACTATGAAAAATTCACCGTCCTTCCTTAAGGAATTTACCTTTTGATTGAAGGCAATGGGTATATTAAACTCTTCGACATAATTTTTTAAATAATCTGCTACTTCATATTTATTGGCATAATACCCTTTTTGGTGTGGAAATTTCTTCCCAGGTAAGTGGTTGAACTCAGAAGGTGTAAATAACTTTAAAGAATCCCAACGTTTTAGCCAAGGAGCTCCAATTTCATTATTTGCATCAACAATGAGATACTCTTTTTGTAACTCTTTTAGGTAATAGGCCATCGCAAGACCCGCTTGACCAGCTCCTATGATTATATAATCTATCATGAAATAATTGTAGCTTTAAAAGCGGTATTAGCTGCTGGTTTAAAATCTTTGATATTTGCCATTTCGAAGTTCTTTTTTGAATTTCACAAAGTTCGTTGGTTTTAAACTATTTGTCAATAGATTGGATGTTATTCGGAACGCTCAACTAAATAATTTGATTTTATTAGTTTTTTATTCTATTTGTGATGATATTTTATTTATTTTTCAGAAAATTTTTCAGAAATGATATTAGATGAAATCGATAAAAAATTATTGAGATACCTTCAGCAAGATTGTAAGCAAACCAATAAAAAACTTTCTTCAAAACTTAATCTTTCTGTAACTGCGGTTTATGAGCGGATTAAGAAGCTCGAACGCGGAGGTATTGTGTTACGGTATGTTTCAGTATTAGATAAAGAAAAAGTTGGACTAGGCTTTGTGGTTTTTTGTCAGATAAAATTAGCGCAGCATTCAAAAGAATATCTAACGAAGTTTGAAGCGGAGGTTATCAAATTGGAAGAAGTGTTAGAATGTTTTCACGTAAGTGGTGAGTATGATTATTTACTAAAAGTTTTGGTGAAGGATATGGAGCATTTCCGTAGTTTTATGGTCACAAAGCTTACAACTATCCAGCATATAGGAAGTACACAAAGTTCCTTTACGATAAGTGAAGTTAAAAATAGTACTGAAATTAACATCGATTAATGAAACGAATTACTTTTTTAGCAACCGAATTATTTTTACTCTTTGTCATGCTACCTTTAGGTTTGGCAATCGAATATCCTATTTGGATTAAAGGTAGCTTGCTTTTAATAGGGTTCATTTATGTTCTATACATTTTGGTAAAAGTTGAAGGGATCTCTTTCAAAATAAAAAAAGAAATTGACTGGAAAGCATTTAAGAAACGGTTAGTTATCACGGGAGTTGTTGTGATAGCTGTGACTACCTGCTATGTCTGGTTTACAGATGCTGCGGCTTTGTTTTACGTACCAAGAACGAATCTCCCTCTTTTTGTAATGATACTTTTAGTCTATACATTTCTGTCGGTTTGGCCACAAGAAATTATTTATAGAACTTTTTTCTTTAAGCGTTATGAAGAACTCTTCCGAAGCAAATCTTTATTCATATTTGTAAACGCCATTCTTTTCTCCTTGGCACATCTATTTTTTAGAAATACACTCGTTATTGTGCTAACCTTTATTGGGGGGCTTATTTTTGGGTTTACCTATCTTAAATTTCGCTCTACAGCTTTGGTAAGTATTGAACATGCCTTATATGGAAATTGGTTGTTTACAGTTGGAATGGGACAAATGTTGGCGTTTCCTGGAATGGAACCAATTTAGAAATCGGGGAACTTTTTTAATTTATGAAATTAGAATTCTACGCTATTGGCTATTGAGGTGGAGTATCGTAACTTTGCATTTCGAAATCAAAAAAAACAACTATGTCAAAATATGATGTTGCCGTTATTGGTTCAGGTCCTGGAGGATATGTTGCAGCAATTCGTTGTGCGCAATTAGGAATGAAAACTGCGATTATTGAGAAATATAATATACTGGGTGGAACCTGTCTTAACGTTGGTTGCATTCCAAGTAAAGCATTGTTAGATTCTTCTCATCACTATGAAGACGCTATAAAACATTTTGAAGACCACGGAATTGAAATTCCAGGTGAAGTAAAAATCAACTTTAAAAAAATGATCGAGCGAAAGGCTGCGGTTGTTGACCAAACTACAAAGGGGATTGATTTCTTAATGAATAAGAATAAAATTGATGTATTTACAGGAGTTGGCTCTTTTAAAGACGCTACCCATATTGTGATTACTTCGGAAAAAGGAGAAGAGACAATAGAGGCTACCAATACCATTATTGCTACGGGAAGCAAACCAGCCTCTCTTCCGTTTATTAAAATTGATAAAGAAAGAGTAATTACTTCAACTGAAGCATTAAGTCTTACGGAAATACCAAAACATATGATTGTTATTGGTGGAGGTGTGATAGGTTTGGAACTTGGGCAGGTGTATCGAAGATTAGGTGCAGAAGTTTCTGTTGTGGAATATATGGATCGTATCATTCCAACAATGGACGCTGCACAGAGTAAAGAGTTGACTAAGGCGATGAAGAAGCAAGGTGTGAAATTCTTTGTGTCACATAGAGTTTCTGCTGTTACTAGGGAAGGAGATCAGGTAACTGTAACGGCGACTAACAAAAAAGATGAGGAAGTTTCTTTCACAGGTGATTATTGTTTGGTTTCTGTAGGACGTCGTGCTTATACAGATGGTCTAAAAGCTGAAAATGCCGGAGTTAAAATCACAGAACGTGGAATGATTGATGTAAATGATCACTTACAAAGTAATGTGAAGAATATCTATGCCATTGGGGACGTAATTAAAGGTGCGATGTTGGCCCATAAGGCAGAAGAAGAAGGTACTTTTGTTGCAGAAACCATTGCAGGGCAGAAACCACATATTAATTATAATCTAATTCCTGGAGTTGTATATACTTGGCCCGAGGTTGCTTCGGTTGGAAGAACAGAAGAACAATTAAAGGAAGCTGGAGTTGAATACAAGTCAGGACAATTTCCAATGCGGGCTCTGGGACGTTCTAGAGCAAGTGGAGATACAGATGGTTTTGTAAAAATTCTTGCAGATAAAACTACAGATGAGGTTCTTGGCGTGCATATGGTAGGTGCTCGTGTAGCCGATTTAATTGCGGAGGCAGTTACTGCAATGGAGTTTCGCGCTAGCGCAGAAGATATTGCTCGCATGAGTCACGCACATCCAACCTATGCCGAGGCGGTTAAAGAAGCAGCGTTGGCAGCAACAGACGATAGACCTTTACATATTTAAAAACAAAGAAACATTTGATATTTTAAAAACCATCAGCAAAAGGCTGATGGTTTTTTGTTTTCAATATATTTACCATTATTTTTTTAATGAGAAGAATCCAAAAATATTCGATTAAATTAACAGCTGAATTAAAACAGCGACTTCTCTCTTGGGCGCAACAATTCGAGGAGGTTGTTTGGTTAGACTCTAATGATTACGAGCAAACACATGGAAGCTTTTCTGCCATACTTGCGGTAGATGCATTTACGGCTGTTAAAACGGACTACAGCAATGCTTTTGCTTCACTGGATGAATACCAACAAAAGACGAATGACTGGCTCTTTGGTTATTTAACTTATGACCTTAAAAATGCTGTTGAAAACCTGGAGTCCAAAAACTTGGATGGTCTCGATTTTCCAGACCTTTATTTCTTTCAGCCAAAAAAAGTGTTTTTGTTTTCTGAAGATGAAGTAACCATGCAGTATCTCAATATGGTCGATGATGAATTGGAATCTGATTGGCAAGAGATTTCAAATTTTAAAACTTCAGAGATTTCTCAACCAGAACCAGAAACGATTAAAATTAGACTCCGTACTTCAAAGGATTCCTATTTTGAAAAAGTTAATGAAATGCTTCGACATATTTGTAGAGGCGATATTTACGAAGCTAATTTTTGTCAAGAGTTCTTTTCCAAAGATGTGAAAATTAACCCGCTGAAAAGCTACTTGCATCTCAATGAAATTTCAAAACCTCCCTTTGCAACTTTCTTGAAATTTGATAAACATTACGCACTTTGTGCTTCACCAGAACGTTACCTAAAAAAAACTGGAAGTCGTGTTGTTTCACAACCCATAAAGGGAACAGCAAAGCGATTGGACAATCCTTCCGAAGACAAGAAAATGATAGAAATGCTTTCGCAAGACCCTAAAGAACGAAGTGAAAACATAATGATTACAGATTTGGTGCGAAATGACCTTTCAAAAATTGCAGAAAAAGGTAGTGTGAAGGTAGATGAACTTTGTAAAATATCTAGCTTCGAACAAGTGCATCAAATGATATCTACCATAAGTTGTAGGGTTTCCTCGGAAGTAAGTCCGGTAGAAATCATTAGAAATTCATTTCCTATGGGTAGTATGACAGGCGCACCTAAAATTTCCGCGATGAAGATCATTGAAGAATTAGAGGACGCTAAACGAGGCCTGTATAGTGGGGCTATGGGATACTTTACCCCCAACGGAGATTTTGATTTCAATGTGATAATCCGAAGTATTTTGTATAACGAAGCGGCGAAGTACGTAAGTTATTCGGTAGGAGGTGCTATTACCGCTAAGTCAATACCTGAAAACGAATACGAAGAATGCCTCATAAAGGCAAAGGCTATGCGTGAGGTATTGGAGAGCTAAAACTCATTATTTTATTTATCGCTTCTTTATGTAACTTAGCCTAAATTAAGAGTCGTTAAAATTGCTTAAAAAACTTGAAACACATATTGATCAAAACCTTCCTTTTTTAAATGGGAAGAAGCTTCTTATTGCTTGCAGCGGAGGTATTGACAGTGTTGTGTTGGCGCATTTGTTAAAGAAACTTAATTTTAAAATAGGGCTAGCTCATTGTAATTTTAAACTTCGTGGAGCTGAAAGCGATGAAGATGAAAGCTTCGTAGTTGATTTAGCGGATAAATATTCTATTCCTGTTTTTATTGAAACCTTTGACACCAAGAAGTATGCAAAAGAGAATAAAACATCGACTCAAATGGCGGCCCGTGACTTGCGTTATAATTGGTTTGATAAGTTGTTGACTGATTTTAAGTACGATTATATCCTAACAGGACATCATGCTGATGATGACCTAGAAACTTTTTTTATCAACTTATCCCGTGGAACTGGACTAAAGGGGCTAACGGGTATTCCGGTGACAAATGAACGGGTCATTCGACCTCTTTTGTGTTTTGGAAGGAATGATATTTTAAAATATGCAAAGGACAGCAACCTATATTGGAGAGAGGATAGTAGTAATGAGAAAACAGATTACCTTAGAAATAAATTGCGTATAGATGTACTCCCAAACTATAAGGTGTCTTCTGACGGCTTGCTAGATAGCTTCCGAAAAACACAAAAACACCTTCAAGAATCTCGAAGTCTGATTCAAGATTACTTGGTGTTGATTCAAGCATTAGTTGTTTCTGAAACTCCTGAAGGGTATCATCTGGATGTGCAGAAACTTAAAGAATTACCAAACACAAATGTTTTGTTGTATGAATTGTTATCACCATATGGTTTTTCCGACTTAGATACGATCTTGGATTTGCTTTCTGCACAAAGTGGAAAACAGGTTTTTTCAAAAACACACCGACTCTTGAAGGACAGAGAGGTGTTAATTTTGACGAAGTTGACCGTGAAAAAGAATAATGAGGAGGCTTTTATTGAAAAAAATCAAAAAAAAATTTATGCTCCAGTTTCTTTAGAAATTAAATCTATCGAAAAGATAGGAAATATTACTGCCACTGCGATATACGTTGATGGCGATAAATTAGCATACCCCTTACAACTTCGGAAATGGCGGGAAGGCGATGTATTCCAGCCTTTCGGGATGAAAGGAAAAAAGAAATTGAGTAAGTTTTTTAAAGATGAAAAGCTATCTTTGGTCACTAAAGAAAAAATTTGGGTCTTGTGTAGCGCCAATCAAATAGTATGGGTGATAAGCCTTAGACCAGACGATCGTTTTAAAGTAGATGGTAAAACGGAACGAATTTTAAAGATTTCCACAACAATTTAGATTAGTTATGAGAAAAGTATTATTGTTTTTAGCTGCAGTATTTAGTGTTTTTATTTCAGCAAATGCTCAAGAATTTTTTGATCCAGTAGAATGGGATGTGAGTATTGAAAAGCAACAGGGAAATAATTACAATATATTAATAAAAGCTACCATAGATGATGGATGGCATATTTATAGTCAAGTTGAGGCAGATGTAGAAATAGCGCCTATCCCTACCGAATTTGCCTATAATGCTACACCTGAGACATATGAGTTAGTGGGTAAAACACAAGAACCAGATGTAGTTCCGTATTACGATCCAGTTTTTGAAGCGGATATTGTGTATTTTTCTGATAAACCTGTCTTTATACAACCTATTAAAGTAATTAATGAAGAAGGACTAAAGATTAAGGTTGAAGTATATTATTCTGTTTGTGATGAAGAAAAATGTTTGCCCCCAGAGAGTAAGATTTTTGAATTAGGCTTAGGAACGGGAAAAGCCAAAGCTTCGTCAGTTGAACTTACAGAAGAAGATTTGAAAAAAACAGCGGCTCTTACAATAGATATAAAGGGAAAAGAGAAATATGCAACTGAGGAAGAAACGTCTGAAAAGAGTTTCCTCATGATTTTTCTCCTAGGCTTTATAGGAGGGTTAATAGCTTTGCTTACACCGTGTGTGTTTCCTATGATACCACTGACTGTTTCGTTTTTCACTAAAAGCGCCAAGAATAGGCAGAAGGGATTGGCAAATGCAATACTCTATGGTCTTTTTATTTTCGGGATTTATTTACTCCTTAGCCTTCCATTTCACTTATTGGATTCACTCGACCCCGAAATATTAAATAATATTTCTACTAATGTTACATTGAATGTTGTGTTCTTTGTTATTTTCATGGTATTTGCGTTTTCATTTTTTGGCTATTATGAAATTACTCTTCCTAGTTCCTGGAGTTCAAAAATGGACGACAAGGCTTCGAGTATAGGAGGAATTATAGGTATCTTCTTTATGGCTCTTACACTTGCGATCGTTTCTTTTTCTTGTACTGGTCCCATTCTAGGGTCGTTATTAGGCGGATCACTTTCTAGTGATGGTGGTGCAATGCAATTAACTTTTGGAATGGGAGGGTTTGGTCTTGCCTTAGCCTTACCATTTGCTCTTTTTGCATTATTTCCGAATTGGCTTAATACGCTTCCGAAAAGTGGAGGATGGTTAAATACGGTAAAAGTTGTATTAGGTTTCATTGAGCTAGGATTGGCGTTTAAATTCTTGTCTAACGCAGACTTAGTAGAGCATTGGGGATTATTAAAAAGAGAAATATTTATAGGAATATGGATTCTATGTGCTTTAGGCTTGGCTCTATACTTATTCGGTTTTATTCGTTTTCCACATGATGGACCGAAAAAGAAAAAATTGCCAATTGGAAATATAGCAATAGGGGCTATGAGCTTTGCTTTTATGCTCTATTTAATTCCGGGCTTGACAAATTCTAAATATGCGAACTTAAAATTATTGAGTGGTTTTCCACCGCCCCTATTTTATAGCTTATACGATAAGGGTACAAGCGCCCCTTTAGGATTGAACGCATATAAAGATTTTTACGAGGGTCTAGAGGCAGCCAAAGCTTCAGGTAAACCAATTATGGTAGATTTTACGGGATGGGCTTGTGTAAACTGCCGTAAGATGGAAGAGCAGGTTTGGAGTAGGGATGACATTTTTAATACTATTAATGATGACTATATTTTGGTGTCTCTTTACGTTGATGATAGAAAAGCTCTTTCAGAAGAAGAACAATTTAGTTTTCTTAAACCTACAGGAGGAGTAAAGAGTATTAAGACTATAGGTGACAAATGGGCTACTTTTCAAACTGTTAATTTCCAAAATAATTCTCAGCCATATTATATTTTGCTAGATAGTGATTTGAATTTACTCAATGTTCCTGTTGGGTATACCCCCGATGCGGACGAATACTTATCTTGGTTGAAAGAAGGAGTCAAAAATTTTAAATAGAATAGCAGTATAAAATGCTTTTTTTATTCTAAAAATTGGAATTGGTATAAATAACAAAACGTCTCAACTAATAGTTGAGACGTTTGTAACAAACCTAACTTAGTAAATTTTAATTGCTATACCAAAGAAATTTTTTATCCCCACAAAAAATTAATTCGACAAACATTTACTAATTCATACCTCAAATTTAAAGGATACTTCTCTTTAAGTCAATACGTACTAACACGTATTTTTCAAGAAACATTCATTTTGCGGTTCTTTCAATAAACTAATTGAATTGTAAGAATATCATCATGTTTTTTTAAATATTTGGCATTTAATACTGTCCTATTTTTATTTTTTATTTAATATGAAGAATACCTTAACACTTTTAGTTATTATCTTTTTAACCTCTTGCGCTTCTAAAAAACAGATAGAGCCCATTGTTTATGTTTAGAAACAACAAATTAGCGTGTGGACCTACTTTTAAGACCTTTTAGAACTAATAATCATCTATTATCAATCTATATGGCTATTTTCTCTTTTATCGCATTTACTTTATTGGTTGCGGTTGTTTCTTATATGGCAACTCGAAAAACCAATGAAAGTACAGCGGATGGTTATTTCTTAGGGGGTAGAAGTTTAACGGCCGGGGTTATTGCCGCTTCTTTACTACTTACAAACCTTTCTACCGAACAAATTGTAGGTCTTAATGGTCAGGCTTTTTCTGAAGGAATATTGGTAATGGCTTGGGAAACTTTAGCAGCAATAGCGATGGTAGTAACGGTTGCTTTTTTATTACCTAGATATCTCAAGGGAGGAATTACTACAATTCCCCCTTTTCTTGAACGTAGGTACGATAAGACAACTAAATCCATTACCTCAATATTGTTTTTATCTGGTTATGTAGTTGTATTACTTCCTGTTGTGTTGTATTCGGGGGCATTAGCTATAAGTACCATGTTTAACGTACCAGAAGTGTTTGATATTTCAAATACTGCTGCCTTATGTCCATGTCTATCGCCTCATTGATTGCGAATGTGCCAAGCGGATTATTTGGTTACTTGCAAGAGGTCAACGGTTGTTATAGTATTCCAATTCTAACCATTATAGTTGTGGGTTATCTTACGAAAAGGGTGCCTGCTTTGGCAGCGAAAGTTGGGATTATATCTGGTGTGGTGTTATACAGTGTTAGTCAGTTTATTTTAAAGCCATATTATGGCGAAGAAAACTATCCACATTTCTTGCATATAATGGCAATCTTATTTGTCTTTAACGTAATAATAATGTTAGCAATTGGCAAATTATTCCCTAGAGAAGAAGCGTATGAGCAATCGTATACAAAGCAGGTCGATATTACACCCTGGAAATATACCAAAGTAATTGGAATAGTAATTTGTGCAATAGTTATTTTTACTTACTTATATTTTCAATAAAATTTAAAAGCAGCCAGATTATTTGAGTTTATAAAGAATTTCTTGGATATTTATTAACCGAAAACGTTATAGTATTCAAAAGGAATTGCGCATATTATTTTATTAATCTAGATTTACGGTGATGAGTTTGAATATTAAGAAAATTGGCGTTTTAACTAGTGGCGGTGATGCCCCTGGAATGAATGCCGCTATTAGAGCAGTGGTGAGATCTTGTGCGTTCCATAAGCTGGAGTGTGTCGGGATGTTTAGAGGATATGAAGGTTTAATCGAAGGAGATTTTAAGGCATTGGATGCGCGTTCTGTAAAGAATATTATAAATCGAGGAGGGACTTTTTTAAAGTCTGCGAGATCTAAAGGTTTTTTTACAAAAGAGGGTAGACAAAAGGCATATGATAACCTTAAGAAAGAGGAAATAGATGCACTTGTTGTAATTGGCGGTGATGGTACATTTACAGGAGCTATTGTCTTTAATGAAGAACATGATTTTCCAACAGTTGGTATTCCTGGGACTATTGACAATGATATTAATGGAACCGATTATACCATTGGATATGATACTGCCTTGAATACTGTAGTGGATGCCATTGATAAAATACGTGATACAGCAAACTCTCATAACCGATTGTTTCTTGTTGAAGTAATGGGTAGAGATGCCGGAGATATCGCGCTAAATGCTGGAATTGGCGCTGGAGCGGAGGAAATACTTATTCCTGAGGAAGACATGGGAAAAGATCGCTTAATAGCGTCTTTAAGACGAAGTAAAAAGTCTGGAAAAAGCTCAAGTATTATTGTTGTTTCTGAAGGAGATCAGATAGGTAAAAACATCTTCAGTTTAGCAAAATATATTGAAGAGAACATGGAAAGTTATGAGGTTCGTGTCACTGTGTTAGGGCATATTCAACGTGGCGGTTCTCCAAGTTGCTTCGATAGGGTCTTGGCCAGTAGAATGGGCGTTGGAGCTGTAGATGCTTTATTGAACAATGAACGCAATATTATGATAGGAGTGGTTCATAATAAAATGACTTCTGTGGCATTTTCTGAAGCTTTAAAAGGGGAGAATAAATTGGATTTAGAATTAATAAGAGTCGCGGATATAACTTCGATATAATCAAAAGATATGACGAAAATAGGAATAAACGGTTTTGGCCGAATAGGAAGGATTGCCTTTAGAATTGCATCACAGCATAAAGATATAGAAGTAGTAGCGGTAAATGATTTACTGGATGTTCATCATCTTGCCTATTTATTAGAATATGACTCTGTACATGGAAAGTATCCAGGCACAATTGCTGTGAAAAGTGAACAATTGATCGTGGATGGACGGACCATTAGGGTAACCGCACAAAGGAACCCAAAAGACCTGAAATGGAATGAGGTAAATGCTGAGATTGTGATTGATTGTACAGGAATTTTTAAAGAACTAGATTCTGCCGCAGCACATATTGATGCCGGAGCTAAGAAAGTAGTTATTTCAGCTCCTTCAAAAACAGTGCCTATGTTTGTAATGGGAGTCAACCATCAGGATGTTAAACCAACAGACAGTATTGTTTCCAACGCATCCTGCACGACAAATTGTTTGGCTCCTCTGGCTAAAATCATTGATGATGAATACGGAATTGTAGAAGGATTAATGACAACTATTCATTCTCTAACGGCTACCCAATCTACAGTAGATCAACCTTCACGTAAGAACTATCGCTTAGGGAGAAGTGGAGTAAATAATATTATTCCGAGCACTACTGGTGCAGCGGTCGCCGTTACCAAGGTGATTCCAGCGTTGAAAGGTAAAATGACTGGAATGGCATTTCGTGTGCCAACCGTAGATGTTTCGGTTGTAGATCTTACCGTTCGAATTGAAAAGAAGGCAACATACGAAGATATTAAGAAGTTGTTCAAAGACGCCTCCGAAGGTAGCTATAAAGGGGTTGTAAATTATACAGAAGATGAAGTGGTCTCTCAAGACTTTGTGAGTGATCCTCACACTTGCACATTCGATGCAGGCGCCAGTATGGCTCTTAACGATAATTTCTTTAAGTTAGTGGCTTGGTATGACAATGAGTATAGCTATTCAGCAAAATTGATTGATTTAGCGGCTCACGTTGCAACTCTATAATTATGATCCTAATAACCGATGGAGGCTCCACTAAATGTGATTGGATATTACTAAACCAACAGGGTGAGGTGATTCTTAAGACACGAACTCAGGGACTCAACCCCGCTGTGGTTCCAGAAGAAGAATTGTATAGTAGAATTCATTCAAATATAGACCTTGAACCTATTTTCGATAAGGTTAAGGTTTTAGATTTCTATGGAGCTGGTTGTGGAACAGTCACTCCTGTTTCAATGCTCAAAGGTGTATTGCAGCGTATATTTTCCAATGCTAAAATTTCGGTTAATGAAGATACCGTGGCTGCTGTTTATGCTGCGACCAATGAACCAGGGATTATCTGTATTTTAGGAACAGGATCCAATAGTTGTTATTTTGATGGAAACGAAATACACAATAGTATTGAGTCTTTAGGGTATTCATTAATGGATGAGGCAAGTGGCAATTATTTTGGAAAAAGATTATTACGAGACTATTTTTATAAGAAGATGCCGACGGAGTTGGCTTCAGAATTTGAAAAAAAATTCAACTTAGATCCGGATGAAATAAAGCTAAATTTATATAAGAGACCAAATCCAAATATGTATTTGGCATCTTTTGCTGAGTTTATATTTACTTCGGAAGAAGTAAACGGTTACTTTTATAAACTTATTAGTGAAGGAATGCTGAAATTTATTGAATATCGTGTCCTTTGTTATAAAGAAGCGCAGCATGTACCAATACATTTTATAGGCTCGATCGCACATTTTTCCGAAGATATTATACGTGATTGTATGAAGCCTTATCATTTAGAGCTTGGAAATATAATAAGAAGACCAATTGATGGTTTAATAGCATACTATAAGGCAAACAAAGTTTGAGTTATAAATAATAATAATTAAAATAGAACAGTCCAAAGTTAATAATGAGTTTACCTTCTATAAATCCTGTTACTACCAAAGCTTGGAAAAAACTACAAGCACATTTCGAATTGACTAAAAATGTGAAAATGCAGGATCAGTTTGCTAAGGATGCTGAGAGAGCGAACCAAATGAAAATCGAATGGAACGACTTCTATTTGGATTATTCAAAAAATCGCGTATCTGAAGAGACTATTGGATTATTACTAGATCTTACGGAGGAAGTTCAGTTAAAGGCTGCGATTCAGAAGCAATTTTCGGGAGAACATATAAATGAAACCGAGAATCGAGCGGTACTTCATACCTCACTACGTGATTTTGGAAATATGAAATCTGAAGTGAAGCATTCACTTCAGCAAATGAAACTTTTTTCCGAAAAAATCATAAGTGGTAACTGGAAAGGATACACAGGAAAGCCTATCACCTCAATCGTGAATATTGGTATTGGAGGTAGTGATCTTGGTCCGGATATGGTGACCGAGGCACTTACATTTTATAAAAATCACCTTAACACCTATTATATTTCAAATGTGGATGGTGACCACGTTCAGGAAACGTTGAAGTCGCTTAATCCTGAAACAACACTCTTTATTATTGTTTCAAAAACGTTTACAACTCAGGAAACGATAACAAATGCCAATACTATAAGAGATTGGTTTTTGACCAATGCCTCCGCTGGGGATATAGCCAAACATTTTGTAGCGGTTTCAACAAACCTCGATGCTGTGGAGAACTTTGGGATAGCATCAAATAATGTTTTTCCTATGTGGGAGTGGGTTGGAGGTCGATTCTCTTTATGGAGTGCTGTTGGCCTTTCTACCTGTTGTGCGATAGGATATAGCCATTTTGAAACCTTATTAAAAGGTGCGAACGAAATGGACAAGCATTTTGTTGAAAGCGAGTTTAAGGAGAATATTCCAGTTATTATGGCGCTACTATCTATATGGTACACCAATTTTTATTCCTCGGAAACGGAAGCTGTGATTCCTTATTCTCAGTACATGGCTAAATTGGTACCTTACTTGCAGCAGGCGGTGATGGAAAGTAACGGTAAAAGTGTAGATCGTAATGGTGATGGTATTGCGTATCAAACAGGAACTATTGTATGGGGAAATACGGGAACCAATTCACAACACGCTTTCTTTCAGTTGTTACATCAAGGAACCAAGTTAATTCCAACCGATTTCATTGCTTTTTCCGAATCTCTTTATGGAGAAGAAGATCATCAAAACAAACTTTTGGCTAACTTTTTTGCTCAAACTGAAGGGCTTCTTTTGGGTACTGAAGGTGTTTCTGTGGAGAATAATTTCAGAAAATTCGAGGGAAATAGACCAAGTAATAGCATTTTAATTCAGAAGCTCACCCCCAAAAATCTTGGAAGTCTAATCGCTTTGTATGAACATAAACTATTTGTCCAAGGAATTATTTGGAATATTTTTAGTTATGATCAGTGGGGGGTAGAGTTAGGAAAGAAAATTGCAGAAAACACATTGGATGCCATTGAAAGGCAGCAATACAACGGAATAGTAAACCCGTCTACTCTTAATCTTCTTAAGAGATCTTGCAATAGATAATAAAATTTCTTCAGTTTTCATCATGAGAGTTCCTACCTAAAAGGTAAACTCTTATCGGAATTAGTCATAAAACTCAGTAAATCAGTTCACTTTGTAATGAAAGTTGGATACTGATTTCTTCCCATCAATATTGATTTTTTATTCTGCTTTTAAATTTATAAACCGCTGTAATAATTTAAAAACTTTGAAAAATGAAAAAAATTACCATCATTGTATTGCTAATTTTTGGTTTTACATTTAGTTCCTGTGAAACTTTAGATACTGGCGATAACGAACCAATTAACCGCGTGGCCGGTGAAATTGATGACCTTATAGAAGAGATTCAATTAGACTTCCCAAGATTTATGGAGGATCTTCAAGAAGAGGGAGGAAGATTAACACGCATCAATTATCTTTTTGGTGAATCTTATGATACGTATGGCACTAGTGAATCTGAAGGTAATGTGGCTTGGAGTATTGCATATAACGACTTACTTCCTAAAATTGATGAAGCTATTAGTATTGCAGAAGCTGAAGGCTATGCAAATCATTTGGGAGTTGCAAAGATCTTCAAGGCATTTACATTACTGACCTTAGTCGATTTTTACGGTGATGTTCCCTATTCTGAAATCGCTAACCAAGATCCAAATGTAGATGATGGGGCGTTGATTTATCCAGAAGCATTAACAATGCTAGAGGATGCGATAAGTTGGTTTGGTGATGGAACGGACGAAATGGAGGTTGATTATTATTACAACAACGATTTTCAAAAATGGACGAAGCTGGCAAATACTTTACGAATGAACGCTTATTTAAATACGCGCCTAGTCGATTCTGATGCCTTGGCAAATTTCAATGCAATTGCGGACATGGGAAACTTTATTTCTACTACAGAAGATGATTTTGAATTTAACTATGCAAACGCTAATAGGCAACATCCAGATTATTTAATTGATTATAGGTCTTTTGGAGCGGGTATTTATCGATCAAATTGGTTGATGGATAACATGTTGAGCCAAGAAGATCCAAGGCAACGTTATTATTTTTATCGTCAAGCGGAATGTACCCCTGGTAACGTAGACGCCAACGGAAATACTTGTCCCTCAGACCCAACACGAAAATTTTGTTCGACAGAATCAGCTCCTCAGCACTATCCTAGTGATATGACCTTTTGTAGCGTAGCGGCGGGTTATTGGGGTAGAGATCAAGGAGACTCCGGTGGAATTCCCCCAGATAGTTTTAGACGATCAACGATTGGTGTATACCCCGCTGCAGGAAAATTTGATGATGATGAGTTTGCGATTGTAAGTGCAGATGCAGGTGGAATGGGAGCTGGAATTACACCCTTGATGCTTGCGAGTTGGATAGATTTTATGCAGTCTGAAATGGCGTTAGCTGATGGAAACGTTGGTGCGGCTCAAGATTTTATGGTAAGTGGAATGCAAAAATCCATTGATAAAGTAATGGGCTTTATTTCTTTAGACTCTGGAGCGGATGCTATGTATGCTCCAACCTCGAATGATGTTTCTAATTATATTACATCTGTTGGAACTATTTTTAGTAATGGGGATATTGATGCAAAATTTAATGTCCTTGCAGAACAGCAATTTATTAGTCAGTACGGTAATGGAATTAATTCTTACAATATGTACAGAAGAACTGGATTTCCAACTTCTTTACAGTATCATTTAACTGCAGATCCAGGGTCTTTTGTAAGATCACTACTGTATCCAACAGATGAAGTAAACGATAACTCTAATATTTCGCAGAAGCCTGGGGTAGATGTTCAGGTATTCTGGGATAACAATCCTGGGTATCCAACATTCCCAGTAGCTAATTAAAATTGGCATGGATACAGAACGGTTCGCTACGCTGCATAATGGCCGTTTTGTATCCTTATTTTGACCACCCTTTATAACTTGTACGAGGTAAACTATTATCGGGAATTCACCGATAGCGATAAATAAGTTATACTATTGATTTGTGAAAATATAACCGTATCAAGTCATTTTAACAGTCTAATGTAATCTGATAACATCACAAAATAAAAATGAAAAACTATCTAGCTACCTTAGTTCTTTTTGTTTTTTTCCAAGCTTTTTCTCAAGAAAATAACACAAAGATCTCTTTGAGTTTCGAAAATTCTAGTATCGAGAATGTTATTAAAATAATTGAAGAAGAGTCTAACTTTCATTTCTATTATGTGGAAGAATGGCTGGGAGTAGATTTGGTTTCAGGTTCATACACTAACGTGACAGTGGATGTATTATTGAATGTTCTCTTTGAAGGGACGCTACTCAATTTTTATATTTCAAATGATAATAAGATCATATTAACTCAAAATAATAGTATTTATGATACTCTTCCAGACGGTTTTTTCAATGAATCTTTGTCACCGCCAACCTCCACAGAAATTCCAGAAAAAGAAATTGTAAATGCCCCAGTATTCTTTAATGAGGCAAACACCTCGGATAGAAAAAGTATAGAAACAATTAGAATCGGTAAAGAGAATAAGAATGATATCCGTAAACAGTTTACACTAATTGGGAATATAAAAAATGCGCTTACAGGAGAACCTGTACCAAGTTTGGCGCTCTTAGTAAAGGGAAAGAAAATTGGAGCAGTTACAGATGCTGATGGTTTCTTTAAATTGGAACTTCCATCTGGAATAAACTTGATAGAAACAAACTCCTTGGGCTTTGAAACGATTCAAAAAAGGGTGGTAATCTACAACGATGGTCGCTTGGATTTTGGGTTAAACGAAGCCGTGGAAGGATTGATGGAAGTTGTGATCAAGGCAAATGTAGATCGTAACGTAAAGGAGGTTAATACAGGAACAATACAAATAAATGTGAAGGAAATAAAGAATATTCCGTTAGTTTTAGGAGAACGCGATATATTTAAAGTGGCCGCTACTTTGCCAGGAATTAGTACTGCGGGTGAGGGAGCGGCTGGCTTTAACGTTAGAGGAGGTAAGACGGACCAAAACTTAGTCCTTCTTGACGATGGAGTAATTTATAATCCTGCTCATTTCTTCGGAATTTTCTCTGCAATTAATCCATTTACTTCTAACGAAGTAACAATCTATAAAGGGAACATTCCTGCCAAGTTTGGAGGACGACTTTCTTCAGTATTCGATATAAAAACCAAAGATGCAAATATTGAAAAGTTTTCTGGCGAAGCCTCAATAGGCCCTGTTACGAGTAACATCGCCTTAGAGCTACCCGTCATAGAGGGTAAGGCTGGTATTTTAGTGGGAGGGCGAAGCACTTATTCAGATTGGATACTACGCTCTTTGGATGAGGAAGAACTGAATAAAAGTAAAGCCAATTTTTATGATGTTGTTCTTAAATACAATCATAAGTTAAATGATAACAATAGTTTAAAGGCAACTGGATATTACAGTCGAGATGCGTTTAGTATTACATCAGACTCGCTTTATAAGTATAGTAATCGGATGGTTTCTTTGAAGTGGAATCATGATTTCAATTTAAAGAATAGTGGTAGTCTTGGAATAACAAATAGTCAATACAAATTCAACATTGATTTTGATAGACAGACCAATACAGATTTTGACTTGGGTTATTCTATTAACGAATCTGAACTAAAATTAAATTTAAAATACAAGCCAAACGATAGACATACTTTCAATTATGGTTTGTCGAGTAAGCTCTATAATGTTGAGCCTGGTAAAGTTGAACCAAAGAATTCTGAATCCATTATAGAAGCGCTAAGTATTCCAGACGAAAGAGGATTGGAGTCGGCAGTTTTCGTTTCGGATGTATTTAAGATAAACGATAAATTAACCTTAGATGCTGGGATTCGGTACTCGATTTTTGCGGCCTTGGGAGCTTCCGCTCAGAGAATTTACCAAGAAGGCTTGCCAAAGAGTGAGGGAACATTGATCGAAACACAACAGTTTGGAAGTAATGAAGTTATCGAGACGTATAGCTCCCCAGAGGTAAGGGTTTCGGCTAGATTTTTTATGACTCCATCGTTTTCGGTTAAAGGTAGTTTCAATACTAATTATCAATACATTCATGCCTTATCAAATAATACCACAGTTTCTCCAACAGATACCTGGAAGCTTTCGGGTATAAATATCAAACCGCAACACTCAAATCAATATTCACTTGGATTCCATAAGAACTTTAGTGATAATACGTTTGAAGCCAGTATAGAAGGGTATTACAAAAAGACAGAAGATATCCTTGACTATAAAGTTGGTGCCCAATTGCTGTTGAACGAAACTATTGAGCGAGAAGTTCTACAAGGTGATGGAAGGGCATTAGGGGTTGAGTTTCTTTTAAAAAAAACAAAGGGACGTCTAAATGGTTGGTTGGGATATACATATTCGAAATCTGAAGTCCGGCTCGATGGTAGTTTTGCAGAAGAACGAGTGAACAACGGCGAATTTTTTCCATCAAACTATGATAAGCCTCATGACTTTAGTTTAGTTGGAAACTATAAGCTCACCAGGAGATATAGTATCTCCGCTAATTTTGTTTATCAAACAGGAAGACCAGTTACTGTGCCCGTTGGTAATTTTATACTGAATAATTCTGAGTTTGTCTTATATAGTGATAGAAATTCGTTTCGAATACCAGATTATTATCGTTTAGATATTAGTGTAAATATTGAGGGCAATCATAAGATAAAGAAGTTTGCTCACAGTTTTTGGAATATTTCAATTTATAATGTTCTAGGTAAGAACAATCCATATTCGGTTTTCTTTGTTACTGAAAATGGCCAAGTGAAAGCTTATCAGAGCTCTATTTTTTCTATCCCAGTACCTACAATAAGTTATAATTTTAGATTCTAACGATGGGAATTAGAAAAACATATTCGCTTTTGATATTGGGGTCGTCATTGGTGCTAATCAATGGTTGTGTCAAGGAGATTGACTTGAATACCGAAAATTTTGAAAGTGCGTTGGTTATTGACGCAGTGATTACGAATGAATTAAAAACTCAAGAGATCGCTTTGAGTCGTACTTATAAATTTGAAGAGAGTGAGCCAAATCCTGAGATTGACGCCAAGGTAGAAGTGATAGAAGGAAATACAGCTTATCAGTTTGAAGAGTTGGAACCAGGAAAGTATGTTTCAGTTATAGAGTTTAGTGCAATATCCAATAAAGAATATACTTTGCATATTACAACTTCCAATGGACGTTCTTATATTTCAACACCAACTTTTTTGACTCAAGAAACTGAAATGGATAATTTATATGCAATAAGGGAGACAAATGATGATGGGATTAATGGTATGTCCATGTATGTTGATACTTTTGACCCTACTGGATCCTCAAAATTTTATCGCTTTGAATATACTGAAATGTACAAAATTGTAGCACCTCGATGGGTGCCGTTAGATGCAGTAGTTACTGGTGATTTATTTCCAGATTGCAATGTTGAACTTGTTCCTAAAACGGAGGAGAAACGAGTTTGCTATGGACTTGTTGAATCGAATAAAATTATACAGACTTCCACAGACGGATTACAGGAAGATAGATTATCACGGTTTTTAATACGATTTGTTGATAGTGAAAGTTATTGGTCAACATATAGATACGGTATTGTAGTGAAACAATTTGTTCGCTCTAATGAAGCGTACAACTACTTTGAAATCTTAAATAGCTTCAACGTATCACAAAGTTTGTTTTCTCAAAGTCAGGCCGGGTTTTTTAAGGGCAACATGGTTTCAGAAGTTAATCCAGAAGAAAAGGTAATTGGGTTTTTTGAAGTTTCATTTGTGTCATCAAAGCGATTATTTTTTGATTATGAGGATTTCTATCCTAATGAGACTCCGCCGTTATTTCCTTCAGGATGCATTGAACTGTTTCCAGCCTTGTTAATTGTAAGTCCGGATCATGTAGGCAGATGTGGTAGTTTAATTACGGGTATTAAGTTGAATTCAATTGTGTTTTATGATCATAATAATAGTTATATGAGGCCATATCTTATGTTGCCTAGGGCATGTGGAGATTGTACTGCGTTAGGAAGTAATGTTGTTCCTGAATTTTGGATTGATTAGATTCAAGTGGAATTAAAGTAAATACAGAAATTAAATGAAAATAATGAACATAGTTTTTTTGTTTGTAATGTCGTTCTCACTATTTTTTTTCGTAGGATGTGTTGAGGCAATTGATTATCAGGCCGAAACATATGAGAGCGCTATTGTAATTGACGCTAGGATAACTAACGAGGAAAAACAACAAATAATTTTATTAAGTAGGGTACATCGTTTTGGAGATGAAAACCCCAATCCCGAAACTTCGGCAGCAGTGCAAATAATTGGTGGTAACACAGTATATGTGTTTGAAGAAATTGAAGGAGGTGTCTATGCTTCAATCACTCCTTTTAAAGCGCTACCCGGCGTAAGTTATAAATTGGAGATCACAACTAATGATGGCAGATTATATGTTTCTTCGCCTACGTCGTTAACCACAGTTGCACAAATAGATAATTTATATGCGGAACGAGTTACTAATGACGATGGGGTTAATGGAATGTCAATATATATAGATAGTTCCGATCCTCTAGGTGAGTCGAAATACTATCGTTATGAATATGAAGAAACATACAAGATAATTGCACCAAGTTGGGTTCCGGAAGATTTAGTCTTAATAGATGTAAATACCTGCGAATTACTTCTAACAACTAGAAGCCAAGAAGAACGTGTTTGCTATAAAACCGAAATGTCTACAGCCATTAACCTAATGAACACAAGTTCATTAACTGAAGACAGGGTTGTAAAACATCCTATACGGTTTATAAACAGCAATGATTTTATTTTATCACATCGTTACAGCATTTTGGTAAGGCAATTTATAGAATCTGAAGAGGCGTATACCTATTTTGAAACCTTGAATGATATTTCTAGTGAAGGGAGTATTTTCTCACAAAATCAGCCAGGTTTTTTTCGCGGAAATGTGTTTTCTGAAAATGACTCTTCAGAGAAAGTAGTTGGATTCTTTAGTGTATCTTCAGTTACATCAAGGAGAATTTATTTCAATTACGAAGATTTTTATCCGAATGAAGCAATACCGTCTTTACCATATAACTGTGTCCCTCGCGAATCACAGCAGTATGCACCCAGTGGTGCATGTGGACCCTTGGTGACAAGATTGTTTTTTAATAGAGCCACTTATGTTTATGGCGCATCAATTGATAATACAGGAGTAACGAGAGGTCCTTTTTTTGTTGTTAACAGGAGGTGTGGTGATTGCACTGCACTAGGAAGTAATATTGTTCCAAATTTTTGGATTGATTAAGTTTAAGAAATTATGAAATATATTATCTCAACATTGTTTATTTTGTTTTTAAGTAGCTCCAACATAAGTTTGGGGCAAGGTGCGCATATTAATGCTTCAGACAATAATAAATATCAAAGTTTGTCTCAAGAAGATGTTTTTGTTCATTATAATACATCATTACTGTTTGTAGGAGAATACTTCTTTTATAAGGTATATTGCGTAAATACAAGAATAAATAGACCTAGCAAGATAAGTAAGATCGCATATGTTGAGCTGGTAGGTGAAGAAGGTAGTGTTGTGTTTAAGCACAAATTGGAGTTAATAGATAGTGAAGGATTTAGTGATTTCTTTATTCCCACAAGTGTTCCATCTGGGAATTACAAACTACTGGCCTATACCAGATGGATGAAAAATCTGGGGGAAACTCGAAATTTATTTCAAGCTAATATTAGTATTGTTAATCCATATATAGGGAATCAATACGCGATTTCTAATACGCGCATAAATAAGGGTGAAGGCTTCGAAAAACATTTTGTCAAGGGAACAGGCACGAAACCTAAGACGAAACTGAATAGGGCGGAAGGCTTTAGCTTAACTCCAAATAAAAAAGTATTCAAAAAGAGAGAAGCTATTACCCTTACTTTAAGGAACCACAGAAGAACATTAGGCTATGGAAACTATTCTTTGTCGGTAAAAAAGCTAGAGCCAGTACCACATAGTGACCTAAAAAGTTCATTTGATTTTAATACCAAGAGAAATTCAAAAATTTATCCAAAAGGTATTGTGTACGCTCCCGAATTAAGCGGGTCCCTTATTACCGGGCAGGTATTTGATAAAGAAACGAACCTTCCGGTTAAAGATATAAATGTTGCAATTTCGGTTTCTGGTAAGAACTTCTTTTTTAGAGTAGCAACCAGTAATTTCAATGGAAATTTTAGATTTTGGTTAGATCCAGATTATGAAAGTGATAGTGCAATTATTCAAGTTATTGGAGATATAAAAGAAAAATACAAGATTGAACTTTATAACGATGATATCATCAATTATTCGAGCCTGTCATTCGCCTCTTTTAGTATTACCCCAGACATGAAGGATTTAATTATTGAACGTAGTGTATATAATCAAATAGAAAATGCCTACTACGGTATAAAACCAGATACGATTAAAACTACAACTCCTAAAAAACCGTTTACATATTACGAAAAAATCACTTCATACAAGCTTGATGATTTTACTAGGTTTTCAACAATGAAAGATGTTTTCAAAGAATTGGTAAAACATGTTTGGACTGAAAATGATAGTAGTGAAAAGAAAGTTATTAAAGTTCGAAATTATGAATATAATGAAGAGACAGAATTTTTACCACTTGTATTTATTGATGGAGTTTTTGTCCAAGAACATGGAGATTTATTAGAATACAACGCTTTAAAAGTCGACAATATTAGTGTTCTAAGAGACCGATATAAGTTTGGCACTCAAGATTATCAGGGGGTAATTCTTATAGAGACAATTGCTGAAGATTTTACCAACAAAATATCGGGTGATTTTTTGAAGAATGTTAATTTATTTATGCCGCAACAACGAAAGAGATATTTTCGGCAGGCCTATGAGGAAAAAAATAACCAATTAACTAAGCGTACGCCAGATTTTAGATCTCAACTGTTTTGGGAACCCTCGATTAATTTGACCTCGAATGAGATGAACTTTCAGTTTTTCACTTCAGATAATTTAGGCAATTATCAAATTTCTTTGGAAGGTTTTACACAGGAAGGAGAATCTGTTTCTATTCGAGAGATAATTTCTGTGGTTGAATAGGTAAGAATACTCCCCAAAACGCGGTTGATTATTTTGATTTGACCCTGAATTTGGCGAATTTTCTATGGTCTTAATTTTGGTAAGATGTGATGTGTTCAATTTTTTCTATTGAAAAGGAGGAACTCACCTATTTATTTAATACTTTAGGACCCTTACTTTAAAAAAAACTTAAAAAATTTACAATGAAAAAAAGTACACAATTGTTCTTGTTCTCTTTGTTTCTTACGTCAAGTATGATGTTCGCGCAGACACTTGCAGAAAGACAACAAATTACAAGTAACTACGATTTAGACAAATTAGCACAAATCGAATCTGATTATTTTGCCCAAGCTGCGGCAGATAAGCAAAAAGCGATGGATTTAGCTGCCGAAAATGGCTGGGAAGAGTTGATTGAATTGCCAAATGGCGGTTTGGCATTATTAGTTGGAGTCTATGAAACCGGAAAGCCGAAGTATTTAGTAACTCATAATAGAGAAGGAGCCATTACCACACGTACCAACAAAGTACATACTGGTGGAGGTGCCGGTTTAAACCTTAATGGAGAGAACATGATTGTTGGTATATGGGAAGTAGGTGATGCGAGACTTACACACCCACTTTTGGAGAATAGAGTAACCCAAATGGATTCGCCTTTAGGTATTAGTGATCACGCCACACACGTTTCTGGTACTATGATTGGCGCTGCAGCACCAAATGGAGGTGCTACAAAAGGGATGGCACCAGAAGCATTAGGTCATTCATATACTGCGGCTAGTTCTTTTGGCGAGATGACCGTTGCTGCAGCTAACGGATTACTAGTGTCAAATCACTCTTATGGTCAACTTATTACTAATTTGGATTTATGGCAACTTGGGTTTTACGCTGGATCTGCAAGAGGGGTAGATAATATTTGTTACAACGCACCTTATTACTTACCAGTTTATTCTGCAGGAAACGATCGTCAATCAGGCGCAAATTCTGGAGATGGTGGATATGACTACCTTACGGATGCTGGTATTAACAAAAATGCGATTACAAGTGCTGCTGTTTTTGAAGTTTTGAACTATACAGGACCAGGTAGTGTAACAATGTCTAGCTTTAGTAGCTGGGGACCAACAGATGATGGTAGAATTAAACCAGATGTTGCTGCAAAAGGCGTTAATATGTTTTCTTCTATTGGAACGACTTCTTACGCAAACTTTAGCGGAACTTCGATGTCTGCTCCTAATACTTCGGGAAGTTTGATTCTTTTACAACAACATTATAATGATGTCAATGGTGAGTTTATGCGTAGTGCTACGCTTAGAGGATTAATATTGCATACTGCAGACGAAGCTGGTGCAGATCCAGGTCCAGATTATAGATTTGGATGGGGATTATTAAACATTGAAAGAGCTGCTGAAGTTATTTCTAATAATGGAACTTCATCGATTGTTATTGAAGAAGAAATATCATCTGGAGAGGCATATACTTTTTCAGTTCAATCTGATGGTGTAAATACCTTAATGGCTTCAGTTACATGGACTGATTTGCCAGGAACTACACTTCCTACTGGAGTGGAAGATGATCCAACACCTTCGTTGGTAAACGACTTGGATATTCGAGTATCTCAAGATGGTGGTGCAACTTTTTTACCTTGGAAATTGGATCCGTCCAATTTTTCTGCGGCGGCAACAACAGGAGACAATCTGGTGGATAATATTGAAAAGGTTGAAATAACAGGAGCTTCAGGAGAGTACATTATCCAAGTTTCTCATAAAGGAGGTACATTAGCAGATGGAGGTCAAGCTTTCTCTGTTATTGTTACAGGAATTGATAGAGAGGAATTCTACGTGTCAAGTCACAATGGAATTAACGGAGTTTGTGCGGCCGATGGTAGTGTAACGTTTGACATTGATCTTGCATTTAGTGATGGCTTTTCGGATACAGTGAATTTTACAGTGTCTGACTTACCTTCTGGTACAACAGGAGCAATTGCACCTACTTCATTAAGTGCTGAAGGTACTGTTGTGCTTACAGTTGATGGTATTGGAGCTTTGGCTGTTGGAGATTACACAATGAAAGTTACAGCAACCGGATCTACAGAAACAGTTAACACATATGTAGTTTTAAGAATTTTGGAAACTACTGTTCCTATAATAGGGTTAACATATCCAGCGGACGAGGCGGTTGATTTACCAGTGGTTATTCAATTTGTTTGGGAGGACGGTGGTTCTATTGTTACGAACTATGAGTTTGAACTAAGTAGATTTGAAGATTTCTCTTCTGTTCAGTTTACTGAAAATGTGGCATTCCCAACGGTTCAAATTTTAGGAGTAACCGAAGGAGCTGAGTATTGGTGGAGAGTAAAACCAAGTTCTCCTTGTACTGAAGGTGTTTTTTCTGAGGTATATAGCTTTACAGTGGAAGGTATTCTTGGGACTGAAGATCAAATTATAGAAGGTTTGATAGCTTATCCAAATCCTGCGAATAACGTTCTAAATGTTGAAGCCAAATCAACTATTTCTTCAATAGAGATAATGAATATTTTAGGTCAGACAATTTTGTCTAAAACTTCTACATCAAATAAAACACAAGTGGATATTTCTACTTTGAGTACCGGAAGTTACTTTGTAAGAGTCACTTCAGAGAATAGCTCAAGTGTATTGCAAATTTTAAAGCAATAGCATTAAAATAAAAAGAGTGATTAGCCTCCGTTAAAAACGGAGGCTTTTTTTATGCACCTATTTTTAAAATTGGTAACTAAATAATGCGAATCACAACGGTAGTTTTTTTACTTTTATGTCATAACCAATTTAAATTTTAAATATGAGTAAAGAACAAAATACAATTTCGTTAGACAAAGCTAAGGCTTGGACTCAGGAGTGGAGGCAAGATGAAAGCGATTACAACAAGTATAACCAATGTAATGGATTTTTGGTTCCTGCAGTAGATTTGGAGGAAGCTCTTATGGAAATACGAAAACAACTTAAAGATAGGAATGTATATGTACGAGTTTATTTAGGAGTAGAAGTGAGTGATACAGACCCTACTGAGTTTACTGAAAAATTAATTATGGTTGGTACGCGTCCAGACCCTCAAGATGATGGAACTATCATTTACAGAGATATCCTTCCTAATGAAGATTCAAAGGGTTCAGCATTGGATGATACTAATGGTGGGGGTAGTATTTGGGATTTTACAGACCCGTGTCCTCCAGCTTGTGATGATAAAAGTCTATTAAATTAGAGGTGAAGGAATTTACAAGTTTTTTAGGCGATTTGGCGATTTATATCTCTCCAATAGTAGCAATAATTTACCTTATAAGTTTTATAAGAAATGATAAAATTTATAAGGTTTTTACTATTTATCTTATTGCAATGGCACTCGTACAGATTAGTTCTCATTATGTTGGAAGAGGAGGATTAAACAAAACGAATTTATATTTCTCTCATATATTCTATATTTCTCAATTCATTATTCTTTCCATTTTTTATTTAAAGCTATTAAGCAAAAAAATAATAGTCTATCTATTGCTAATAGTTCTTCTACTTATTTCAATACAATTTATAAATGATCCTAGTATTTTCTTTAGATATAATCCTATCGGAATGTCTTTTACTCAGATCATTTTGGTTGTATATTCTATCATCTATCTATATAAATCACTAACCAATAAAGGTGAATTTGTAATAGTCAATATTGGAATTTTAATTTATCTTTTGTCCAGTACTTTAATTTTTGCCTCGGGAAACCTCGTTTTGGATCTTAACATTTCTAAAGAAACTAGATTAGTCTTGGTAAATGTAAATCGTATGTTGTCGATTATTTTTCAAATTCTTGTTTTTATAGAATGGTACCGTAATTATCGCATAAGAGTTTCTAGAAACTAGTATTTCAAATTAGTATCTTCGTTTTGTGGAAACTATCCTTTCAGAAGAAACCCAGATTATAAATATAATTGTCATAGCAATAGGTCTTTTGATGCTGATGGCGATTGCTATAATCTTATTCTTTTATTTTTCCAGAAAGAAAATCGTAAAAACCGAATTAGAAAAAGCCAACATGATCATTGAACATCAAAAAGAGGTGATTCAATCTACATTAATTACCCAAGAGGCGGAGCGTAAACGAATTGCTCAGGATATGCACGATGCTATTAGTTCCAAACTCAATATTGTTTCTTTAAATGCAAACTTTTTAACCGAAAGTGATATTTCTACTGAGGACGCCAATAAGTTTGGAAGTAGTATTCTCAAAGTCACGACAACCGTTTTAGAGAGTTCCCGTAAAATTGCCCATGATCTATTACCACCAACTTTGCAAAAGTTTGGTTTGGAAGCGGCACTGGAAGAATTATGTGAGGAGACGGGAGAATCAGGAGTCTTTGAGGTTGCCTATCAATTGCAGTTGGCAAAAGGGCAACTTACTACAGATGAAGAGTTACACTTATTTCGAATAGCACAGGAATTATTCAGTAATTCTATGAAATATTCTGAAGCAACAAAAATTGAACTATTTTTAGATAATAAAGAAAACATAGTATCTTTACGTTATTCGGACAATGGAAAGGGTTTTGATGTTTCCGAAGCGAGGAAAGCTAAAGGAATTGGTTTAAGTGGGATGGAGAATAGAGCGTCTATTTTAAACGCGGATTTTTCCGTAGAAAGTAGTACTGGCAATGGGATATCAGTTCTTGCAACTATTAATAAAGTAATCAATAAATACGTATAGGTGATTATAAATGTGGTTATAGCGGATGATGAAGAGTTGTTTCGTGTTGGAATGGTACATATTCTTTATAGTGACAAGGATATTAATATTATGTTTGAAGCTGCGAACGGTAAGGAGCTTTTAGATTTTTTGGCAGGTTGTGACGCTTTGCCGGATATAGTTATTATGGATATTAAGATGCCAGAACTCAATGGGGTAGAGGCTACCAAAATTGTAAATAAGGCATACCCAGAAGTTGGAATTGTCGCCCTTACAACTTATAACACGAAGTCGTTTATTAGAAATATGATCGATGTTGGAGCGAGTGCTTATCTCGTAAAAAATTCATCGCCCGATAAAGTATTGCATACTATAAAGCAAGTCTTTTATAAAGGATTTTATTATGACAATCAGGTTATGAAAATTATAAATCAGGCGGGTGCTTCAAAGAAGAATACCGCGGATAAATCTGTTTTTGATGACAGTTTCTTAACGCCTAGAGAACGAGAAGTTTTAGAATTGATATGTAAACAGTATACAACCCATGAAATAGGGGAGAAACTATTTATTAGTCCAAGGACTGTAGAGGTTCACCGTAAAAACCTTTTAGAAAAAACAGGTGTTAGAAACATTGCTGGTTTGGTGATTTTTGCAATTAATAGCGATTTAGTACCTCCCATTATTATTGAATAATAGTTAGTAGCCCATTACCCCCTCTAAATCTAAAAGACCTTAAACCCAGTTGTTTTCAATATCCCACAAAGATAATCACCGTTGGAGACGAGGTACGAACAGAACGATTAAACAGAGGTATGACCCAATGGGGGGTAGATGACTTTGTAGGGACATACCGAGGATTTCTCAACGAATTGGAGGTTGGTAAGAGAGATAATACCATCTATATATTTCACAAACCTTTTATGTTTTTAGGGTACATTTCTAATACGTTGAATATCGATGAAACAAGCCTTAGAGGCGCAATGTATGGATATCGAATAAAAACTGCTTGGCGCTGTCGAATATAACTTGCAAGGTAGGGTTTGAGAAGGGTAAGTGTTGTAAACCAGAATCCTTGGTAAAGATTAGAATTTATATGTCTGGTTTAAATTTCACTATCCCTGAGGACTAGGATAGTTATTGTAGGAAGATCAATTCATTTATTGATTTGTTTTGCTTTGGCAGCGAAGCCGTGTTGGCTTTTCGTCGGCTGTTGGAGCGAAGCCTTGCACCTCCAAGCTTTTCGGAAGTTACAAAGGATTAAAAGTAGCTAAATTTTTGAGTTATCCTGAATTGCAAAATAAATTATATACATTTATTGCTCACCCTTTATTCCTTTCAATCTCGGTGATCTTTTCTACTTCTATTTTCAAATTTTCGTTAAAAACTGCATATTCTAATCGAGGTATTTCCAATTTGCCTGAACAAGTCAAAACATCTATACACCCCAGACCGTATTCAGGCCAGGTATGGATGCTAATATGAGATTCTTTTAATAATAAAATCGATGTAACACCTATAGGAGTAAACTTATGAGACAGTTTTCCAAGTACAGAAAAATTTAATTCCCTCGCTATTTCAATGATATAGTTTTCTAGAACTTGCGCATCGTCAACGAGATCTACATCTTTGAGAGAAATATTTATTAAATAATTGAAGATACCCTTCATTGGTTTAATATTACTAGGCAATAGGTTTTAGGCCAAACTTGGTTGAGTGAAATTGGATTCGTTCTCTTATGTCAATATGTTGGTTATATGTATTATTCACCCAAGGCTTTATTGTTTTTTCAGTGCTAGGATTTATAAAGCACATTATGGCTATTCTCTCTTTGAGTTTTTGATGGTTCTTGACCTTGTGAAAAAGAGTTTTAACCTGGTTTCCTGTAAGTAAAGACAATATTTCCCCAGGCATAACAAACATACTATCGGACTCAAAATTAATCGGGTGAAAACCTCCTGCATCATCGCGAATCTCAAGACCTGGCCCATTTCCCATAACAAACGTTAATAAATTTCCATCTTGATGAAGTTCCTGTAAGGTCTCCCGGCTATGTAAGTATGGCTTATAATAGCTTATCTGAAAAAATGATGATTCAGGACAACAGAACGTAGTTGTATGGTCGTCAGAATATTTTTCACTAATTACAGACACGAGCTGTTCTGCGATTTCAAACATTTTATTTCCTACATCACGAAAGGCAATCTCAAACTCTGAAATTTCCCCAATAGGCTTATTTTTCAATATATTACAAGGCAAGGAAATTGACTCCATTAAATCGGGGTCATTTGGATTTTGAGAATATTCTATTCCCATTTTTCTATAGCCTGCATACATTTCAGCCGATAACATTTTCTTTAGAATATTAGGCCTTAACTTAAAAATATTACTAGTTAAAGCCTGTAGAGACTTAATGCTTTTCGCATTTTTTTCACTACAACAAACCTCTGAAAAACCAGTGTTTTCTATCTCAGAAATCAAATTTTGAAATTTGGTTAACATAAAAGACTTCTTATAATTATTGAGAATACAATTATCCCATCATTTCATTAAGATCTTCGTTATGCCACCATTCAACAATTTGCCCCCCTTCAAAACGAACGATATCAATTTCCGTAAAAGAAACTCTTTTACCAGATTTTTGCATTCCTTCCCCTCGGTATCTTCCTGCCAGTTTATCACCAGAGACGATCATATCCTCTATAGTGATCTCTATATCTGAGAATGCATCACACCAATCTTTGGCCATATTAATATGTCCTTCTTTGTTATTCTTAAAACGATGAAATGGGCGATGATCTTTAAAATTATCAGCTAGAATTTTTTCTGCAACGGAAGTATCGTTTTTAGACCATACTTTTCCTAGCCATTCCTCGGCATATATCCGTTTCATTTGACTTTCATTAGACTTGTTTTCCATTTTACTAGTTTTTAATTAAAATATTATTTCACTTGTCAGAGAGGAAGGTAGGGTTATTGTTCCCGTGAATAAATACGTATAAACACGTGTTTTTATTGAGGTAAAGCCGTAATTCAGAATAGTGCTTAACTTGTTCGTCATCATAGGTATGTTTATAAAGCTCTGTTGAGCTTCTTACTGCGGTAAAATTCGGACCTAGATTTCGCACCGTTAGCACTCCATTACGCCCTCTGAACCTAAAACACCCTAAACCTACGCATTACCTATACCCAACGAAGATTATCAAAAGGGCAGAATCCCCCGCAGCTTGCTGCGATTGGGATGAATTTGCCAAAGTTACAGCTTGTCTGTAACTTTATCAGATGGAATTAAAGTTCAGTAG
>CAJXZB010000022.1 GCA_913063405.1 uncultured Ulvibacter sp. | reverse complement strand
AAGTATATACAAGAACAAGGGAGTGAAAAAGAGAAAGAACAATATTCCCAATTAAAACTTTTTAAGTTTTAAACAAGGTACCCACCCCACAGCTTGCTGTGATTGGGAGTTTCATTTTTTTTAGAAAAACGTTAATAAATTTATGGACTACGGAAAAGAATTTAAAAAATTTGCCACTAAAGATCAAGGAATCAGTAGTATGTATTACGATCAGATAATGAGTAGTATGTATCCTGTGAACTTGACTCCAAATATTATTGAAGAACGCCAAATGAACATCGCGATATTCGATGTGTTTTCGCGCTTGATGATGGATCGAATTATATTTTTAGGAACAGGAATTAATGATCAGGTTGCCAATATAGTACAAGCTCAATTACTGTTTTTGGAGAGTACTGATGCATCTAAAGATATTCAGATTTATATTAACTCTCCAGGAGGAAGTGTATATGCTGGTTTGGGTATTTATGATACGATGCAATTTATCAAACCAAATGTGGCTACAATTTGTACGGGAATGGCGGCTTCAATGGCAGCTGTTTTATTGTGTGCGGGAGAAAAAGGAAAACGCAGTGGTTTAACGCACTCTCGTGTAATGATTCACCAACCAATGGGAGGTGCTCAAGGGCAGGCGAGTGATATTGAAATTACGGCAAAAGAAATAATTACCTTAAAAGAGGAGTTATATGATATCATTGCAAATCACAGTGGTCAGAGTTACGACAAAGTGTATGAGGATAGTGATCGAGACTACTGGATGAAAGCCGACAAGGCGTTAGAGTATGGTATGATTGATGAAATTTTAACAAGAGGATAAGTGTCTTTTTGTTTCGATTTAAATTTTCAGAAAAGAAATTATGTCTAAAGAAGAGTTAGAATGTTCGTTTTGCGGTCGTAAAAAGGCGGAGACCAATTTGCTTATTGCAGGTTTGGATGCCCATATTTGCGATCGATGTATTGAGCAGGCTCACGGAATAGTTGTGGAAGAAGCATTGCATTCTACCAATAATGAATTGTCCAAAGAGTTGATGCTTAAGAAGCCAAGGTCTATTAAGGAGTTTTTAGATGATTATGTGATTGGACAAGAGCACACTAAAAAGGTGATGTCTGTTGCTGTATATAATCACTATAAACGATTATTGCAACCTAAGACCGACGACGATATTGAGATACAAAAAAGTAATATTATAATCGTAGGGGAAACCGGAACGGGGAAAACCTTGGTAGCAAAGACGATTGCTCGAATGCTAAATGTGCCTTTGGCAATTGTAGACGCCACTGTCTTGACTGAGGCTGGTTATGTTGGAGAGGATGTAGAGAGTATTTTAACGCGATTGCTTCAGGCGGCTGATTATAACTTGGAAAAAGCACAAAATGGAATTGTCTTTATAGATGAGATTGATAAGATTGCACGTAAGAGTGACAATCCATCTATTACAAGAGATGTTAGTGGAGAAGGTGTACAGCAGGCATTGTTGAAGCTTTTGGAAGGAACCGTAGTAAATGTTCCACCTAAGGGAGGTAGAAAGCATCCTGATCAAAAGTTTATTGAGGTTAATACCGAAAACATCCTTTTTATTGCCGGTGGTGCATTTGATGGTATTGAACGGCATATTTCGAAACGATTGAATATGCAAGCGGTTGGTTTTAGTGCTTCAAAAAAAGAAGATTCTTTAGAGCGCGACCATATGCTAAGATATATCATCCCTAAAGATTTAAAGGACTACGGATTGATTCCTGAAATCATTGGACGATTGCCAGTGCTTACGTATATGAACCCTTTGGATAAAGGTACGCTTAGAGCGATTTTAACGGAACCTAAAAACGCGATTATCAAACAATATAAGAAGTTGTTCCAAATGGACGATATCGAGTTGGTGATTACCGAAGAAGCTTTAGATTTTATCGTAGAACAAGCTATCGAGTATAAGTTAGGAGCAAGAGGACTGCGCTCACTTTGTGAGGCCGTACTTACCGATGCCATGTTCGAATTGCCTGGAACCGATAATAATACTTTGCATGTAAATGAAGAATATGTTACGGAGAAACTAAACAAGGCGACGATTAAAAAACTAAAAGCAGTTTCTTAACAAGAGGTTGTATATATTAAAAAGCCCCTAAACCAATTGGTTTAGGGGCTTTTTGTATAAACTTAAACTAACTTTAATTACGGGGCTACAACCACCGTCTTTACTTTTTTATGCAATACCCTTTGCTGCATTAGTTCCTTTTTATTCTTTAGCGTATAACCAGTTAGTTCTGTATCGTTTTTTGTGCGGCTATCGTACTTCCACAAGAGGAAATACTCAAGGTAAAAATTACTGTTAAAACTAAAAATAAAACTTTTTTCATCCCTGCGGGTATTGTTAATTACACGGCAAACATATCTCGTAAGAAAAGGACTATCAAAACTTTTAATTGAAGTGAAAGAGAAACTCGTTAAACGACACTATTTTTTTAAATGATCGATTAAGTGCAATAAACACTCGATATACGGGGGTTTGTTGATCGGTCTAATTGTTAGTTAATCGAGAAACCTTAAGATTAGTCTGTTTATTTTTTCTGAAGTTTGTAAAAATATTCGTTCAATATGTTTTCTTCCATTACCGAACCATCCAAGCAATTAAACTGCTTGGCTAGTTCCAAACTACTAAAACGATCTATATGGTTAAATTCGGGGAGATTATCATAGTAAGAATGTGGAAGTACCGTATATGGATTTCCTTCACTATGCATCACCTCTTCAAAATAGGTGGTGAGTTTCTTGAAAACCGCAGTACTTTTAATTTTTTCATCATAAGAAACGCAATAGACTAAGTCTTGTTTGTCAAGAAGGTTGCCACAAAAAGAAAGTGCCGAATTAATTTGAGACTTGTTACGAAAGAAAAATATACCTTCAATAAGAACAACTATTTTTCGCTTAGGAAGTTTTTGGATGTAGCGAATAGGAGGAATTAGGCTCTTGGTCGGTTTTGACCAAAGATATTTTGCTAGTTAAATACATTTTACAGATTAGTAGACGTATTTTTGAGATGAGAAGATTTACTTTGCTTCTCAAGAATTTTAAATCTTGTGGCTCATTATGAAGCTGGAAAAGACTATCATTTGCAGAGCTTATTAAAAAGCACATACAAGTTTTTGTTAAAAATGGATGACCTTCATGAAGTTCAAAAGGAGATGATTAAGTTTATTAAGAGTTTACAAGATATATACCCTCATGACCTAAAAAGAGCTTTTTTAAACCTACATAAAAAACTTAGCACCTACGAAAACCATCCTTTTGAAAGTCGTGCGTTCCTATATTTGGATATAATTTCTTGGTTGGAAAGCAAAATAGATAACATACCTGTTAATCAGGTGATTAGAGCCAAATATTTACTAAAATCTCAAGCCAGTAACACTTAAAGTCCAAATTTTTATTGATAAAAATTTGGATACTAACTTTTTGTGAACGAATATTTGCATTCACAAAGTTCAAACACTTATTGAAACTGTTATCAAGAAAGGTGGAGGGATTAGACCCTTTGAAACCTTAGCAACCCTTTATTCGTAAAGAAGGTGCTAAATTCTACTTTTATGTCAATTTATTTTGACATTTAGATAGATAACCAAATGAAATTACTTTTCGTAATTTTTATTTTTTCTTAATAACATTTTTCTATTTAGTACGTCAGCCGTTGGTCGACGCATTTTGACTTTTGATTTTAACTCATAATTAATTTTAAAAAGTAAGAAAAATGAATGCAACAAAAATTATTCATGCGATCCCAAGTGATCCACTAACTGGTGCTATCTCGGTACCTGTTTATCAAACATCGACCTTTATTCAAGAAGCGCCTGGCGTGAACAAGGGTTTTGATTATGCCAGATCTAATAATCCTACCAGAAAAACTTTAGAAGATCTTGTAGCAAAACTAGAGAATGGTCACGCAGGCTTTGCTTTTTCCACGGGCTTAGCTGGTATTGACGCTGTCCTTAAAACATTATCTTTTGGTGATGAAATTGTCGCGGTAGATGATATCTATGGCGGGGCGTATCGTCTGTTTACCCATGTGTACGAAAAACTAGGCATTAAAGTAAAGTATGTGGATACAACAGATTTGGACAATGTTGCCCAAGCTATCACAACAAGAACGAGATTGATTTGGATTGAATCTCCAACAAATCCCACATTGAAGGTATCTGATATTGCAGGAATTGCTAAAATTGCTAAAAGTGTTAAGGCGCTGTTGGTGGTTGATAATACATTTGCTAGCCCAATCGCACAACAACCAATTGATCTTGGTGCCGATATTGTTATCCATAGTGGAACTAAGTATATTGGAGGTCACTCCGACTTGGTTGCTGGATTGGTGGTGACTAAGACGTCGGAGCTTTCAGAAAAAATAAAGTTTATTCAAAATGCTTCCGGTGCAGTGCTTGGGCCTTGGGATTGTTTTTTGACAATTCGGGGGATTGAGACCTTAGATCTTCGATATAAAAAGCAATGTGAGAATGCAATTAAGGTTGCCGATTTCTTAGTGAATCACGAGGCGGTAGGTGAAGTACATTTTCCAGGGTTAGTCACCCATAAAAATCATGATATCGCAAGAAAGCAGCAAAACGGACTCTTTGGAGGGATTGTCTCTTTCTCACTTAAAAACGATACCCAAGAAGCAGCTGTAGCCTTTGTGACGAGTACAAAGTACTTTAAACTGGCAGAAAGCCTTGGTGGAGTAAAGAGTCTCCTGTGCCATCCCGCCCAAATGACCCATGCCTCTATTCCTAGAGAAATTAGGTTACGTTCTGGAATTAAAGAATCTTTAATTCGTCTCTCCTGTGGTGTAGAAGAGGGCGCAGATTTGGTTTCAGATTTAGGACAAGCCTTTCAACAAGTTACTCATAAAAGAGGTGCAATCTTTATTTAAACACTAAAAGCTATGAGTACAGAAACTATAAAAAAAACGAAAACAGTAATTGATCTGGATCAAATACGAAAGAAGCATGTTAATCTTGCGATTTTTGGACATGGAAGTGTGGGAAGTATTTTAATAGATCAAATAATAAATTCTTGTGAAGAGATTTCGAAAAGAAGAAATCTTGAATTAAATATTTTTGCCATTGCAAATTCAACTTCTGTATTGTTTAATAAAGAAGGGGTCAAGACTAATTGGTTTGATACTAAAGCAAAAAATGGAATTGCCTATAACATTCATGATGTAATTGACTTTGCAAAGCACAATAATCTTGAAAATTTAATTGCAATAGACAATACCGCCAATGAGGAATTTGTGGCAGGATATAAATCATTAATCTCTCAGGGATTTAGTTTGGTTTCTTCCAACAAGATTGGGAATACTCTTGGACTAGACTTTTATAATGAGATTAGGACATTGCTTACTGAAAATAATAAGGAATATCTCTATGAAACTAATGTAGGAGCCGGCTTGCCTCTGGTTGATACTATCAAACTGTTACATCTTTCGGGAGAGAATATAACAAGAATAAAAGGAGTGTTTTCTGGTTCGCTGAGCTATATATTTAATAGTTTTTCAGAAAAAGAAGAGTTGTTTAGTAATGTTCTACAAGCTGCTATAAAAAAGGGATTTACCGAACCCGATCCTCGAGAGGATCTATGTGGTAATGATGTGGGAAGAAAATTGCTAATTTTAGCTCGTGAACTGGAGTTACACAATGAATTTGAAGATGTGAAAATTGAAAACCTTATTCCCAAGTCCCTTCGGAAGTTGTCAAAAGATGAATTTTTGACTAGTTTGTCTGATTTTGATGCGCCCTTCCATATCAGACGAAAGAATCAAGACTCAAATCATGTGCTAAGGTATGTGGGAGACTTGCGGGGAGATTTATCAAGAAATGATGGAGCTATTTTGGAAGTAAAATTGGTGTCCGTGCTCAAGGATAGTATGATTGGTCAATTGAAAGGCAGTGACTCTATTTTCGAAATCTATACCGAAAGCTACGGAAAGAACCCAATTGTCATTCAAGGAGCCGGTGCGGGAGCGGAAGTAACAGCGAGAGGAGTTTTTGGAGATATTTTACGACTAAGCGATAGAGCAAATTAAAATAATAATATATGAAGGTTACACTAAACAGAATCAATGACAATTTCCTTTTTGAAGCCAAAGGGGGGGGCGATGTACCTGTTTACATCGATAGTAAAACCGACGAAGTTACAAAAGGTGCAAGCCCTATGGAGTTGTTGCTTATGGGAATTGGAGGATGCAATGCCATTGATATTATTTCAATTCTGAAAAAACAACGTCAAGTTGTGGCTTCGTATAAAATTGAAGTTGAAGGAATACGGAAAGAGGTAAAAGAAGCCAAGCCTTTCGAATCGGTTCATGTGATCATCTATTTGGAAGGAGATATCAACCCTGAAAAGGTAAAAAGAGCTGCGTCTCTCAGTTTTGAGAAGTATTGTTCAGTTTCTATTACCATGGAAGGCTGTGTAAAGGTTACCTACAAAATAGTTTTAAACGGAAAACCAATATGAGTGAATTACTAAAAGCAATGCAAAATCGAATCTTGATTCTTGATGGTGCCATGGGTACCATGTTGCAGCGCTATAAATTTTCTGAAGATGATTTTAGAGGCGAACGTTTTAAAGGTTTTCACAAGTCTGTGAAAGGCAATAATGATTTACTGTCACTAACGCAACCACAGGCAATCGAAGAAGTGCACCGCTTGTATTTTGAGGCCGGAGCTGATATTGTCGAAACTAATACGTTTTCCAGTACCACAATTGCCATGGCAGATTATGATATGGAAGATTTAGTATATGAACTTAATTTTGAATCGGCTAAAATTGCCAAAAATGTTGCGGATGCAATTTCTAAAAAAGAGCTTAACAAACCACGTTTTGTTGCAGGCGCCATAGGACCTACCAATAAAACCGCTAGTATGTCGCCAGATGTAAATGATCCAGGTTTCAGAGCGATTAGTTTCGACGAACTGCGAATTGCTTATAAACAACAGGCCGAAGGTCTTATTGACGGAGGTGTTGATATCTTACTCGTGGAAACCGTGTTTGATACCTTAAATGCAAAAGCCGCATTGTTTGCCATTGAAGAAATAAAGGAGGAACGGAATATTGATGTCCCTGTTATGATAAGTGGTACAATTACCGATGCTTCTGGACGCACGCTTTCGGGGCAAACAGCAGAAGCATTTTTAATTTCTGTTTCTCACATCCCATTGTTAAGTGTTGGTTTTAATTGCGCCTTAGGAGCAAAGCAGCTTACGCCGCATCTCGAGGTAGTATCCAAACGTACCCAGTTGGCAATATCAGCACATCCCAATGCTGGCTTGCCTAATGCATTTGGAGAATATGATGAAAGCCCAGAACAAATGGCATCTCAAGTAAATGAATATTTGGAAAAAGGATTGATTAATATTATTGGTGGATGCTGCGGTACAACACCCGAACATATAAAGGCGATAGCTGGAATAGCTTCGGGAGTTGAACCTAGGAAATTCTCTTATAACAAATAAATACCGATCTCACGACTAATGCAAGACAATACGATTCAAATAAAAGAAAAGAGGTACCTGAAGTTATCAGGTTTGGAACCATTAGTTGTTACACCAGAAAGTAATTTTATCAATGTTGGTGAACGTACAAATGTTGCCGGTTCTAAAAAGTTTCTTCGCTTGATTAAAGAAGAAAATTTTGAAGAAGCTTTGAGTGTTGCACGGCACCAAGTTGAAGGAGGAGCTCAGGTTATCGATATTAATATGGATGATGGGCTTATTGACGGAAAGGAAGCTATGGTGAGGTTTCTAAATCTAGTTATTGCTGAACCAGATATTTCCAGAGTTCCTATTATGATCGATAGTTCAAAATGGGAAATTATTGAAGCTGGGTTACAAGTGGTGCAAGGAAAGTGTGTTGTAAATTCTATTAGTTTAAAAGAAGGGGAGGAAATTTTCATTCACCAAGCCAAGCTAATTAAGCGCTATGGAGCCGCCGTAATTATTATGGCCTTTGATGAAGCGGGCCAAGCAGATAATTATGAACGTCGATGTGAGATTGCGAAACGCAGTTATGATATATTGGTGAACCAAGTGAAATTTAAACCCGAGGATATTATTTTCGATCTAAATATTTTTCCAGTTGCTACAGGTATGGACGAGCATCGTAGAAACGCTATTGATTTTATTGAAGCGACTCAATGGGTTCGGGAGAATCTTCCTTATTGTAACGTGAGTGGTGGTGTTAGCAACGTATCTTTTAGTTTTAGAGGAAATACAAGTGTACGCGAAGCGATGCATTCGGTATTCTTGTACCATGCCATCCAGGCGGGAATGAATATGGGAATTGTAAACCCTACCATGCTAGAGGTGTATGATGATATTCCTAAAGACTTACTGGAACATGTGGAAGATGTAATGCTAGATAGACGGGAAGATGCTACAGAGCGTTTGTTAGAGCTTGCTGAAACAGTAGTAGGTACTTCAAAAGAAAGAAAGGTGGACCTTTCTTGGAGAGAAGAATCGCTTCAGAATAGAATAACTAGAGCATTGGTAAAAGGAATAGATGAATATATCGTTGCTGATGTTGAAGAAGCTCGTTTAAATGTTTCAAGACCAATTGAAGTTATTGAAGGTCATTTAATGATAGGGATGAACGTTGTTGGTGACCTTTTTGGAAGTGGGAAAATGTTTCTTCCGCAGGTCGTGAAATCGGCAAGGGTTATGAAGAGGGCTGTGGCCTATTTGCTTCCTTTTATTGAGGCTAGTAAGGATGGAATTTCTGAAACAAATGGTAAGATCTTGATGGCAACTGTAAAAGGCGATGTGCATGATATTGGTAAAAATATTGTTAGCGTGGTACTGGCTTGCAATAACTATGAAATCGTCGACCTTGGGGTAATGGTTCCACCAGAAAAAATCATTGCTGAGGCTAAAGCAAAACAGGTGGATGTGATTGGCCTCAGTGGTCTAATAACACCTTCTTTGGATGAGATGGTGTTTTTGGCTAAAGAGATGCAACGGCAAGATTTTAGTGTCCCGCTGTTAATTGGTGGAGCCACTACAAGCAAGGCGCATACCGCTGTGAAAATAGATCCTCAGTACGAGAACGCTGTGGTGCACGTTAACGATGCTTCCAGAGCGGTTACGATTGTTGGTGATTTACTTAAGAAGGAAACCTCGACCAATTATAAAGATACGCTTAAGGAAGATTATGCGGTTTTTAGAGAGAACTTTTTGAAGCGTCAAACAGTTAAAGAATACATTTCCATTAATGAGGCTCGAAGGAATAAGCTTAAAGTTGATTGGAAAGCTTCGCAAATTACAAGACCAAAACAACTTGGTGTTCAAACATTGGAGAATTTTGATCTTAGTTTGCTTGAGGAGTTTATCGATTGGAGTCCGTTTTTCCGCAGTTGGGATTTGCACGGACGTTACCCTAAGATTTTGACAGATAAAATTGTTGGAGAACAGGCTTCAGAATTGTTTGCCGATGCTAAGGAAATGCTTCAGAAGATTATTTCTGAAAAATTATTGATAGCGAAAGCGGTTTTCGGACTCTTTGAAGCGAATACCGTAAATGAGGATGATATTCAAATTGTTACTGCTTCCGAAGAAATAGAATTTTTTAGAACGCTTCGTCAACAAAGTAAAAAAGCAGAAGGACGTCCTAATATTGCTTTATCAGATTTCGTTGCGCCCAAGGAAAGTTGCATACAGGATTATGTGGGTTGTTTTTGTGTTTCTACGGGTTTTGGAACCAAAGAACTGGCTGAAGCCTATGAAGCAAAGCACGATGATTACAATGCTATAATGGTAAAGGCGTTGGCAGACAGATTAGCCGAGGCATTTGCTGAGTATTTGCATAAAGAGGTGAGAACAAAGCATTGGGGTTATGCAGAAAATGAGTCTTTGTCTAATGATGAATTGATTAAAGAAAGTTATAAGGGAATCCGACCTGCTCCAGGATATCCCGCTTGCCCAGATCATCTAGAAAAAAAGACGATTTGGAATGTTTTGGACGTCGAGAAACGAATTGGAGTAAGTTTAACAGAAAGTCTTGCTATGTGGCCTGCTGCTTCAGTTTCTGGCTATTACTTTGGAAACTTGGACGCTCGTTATTTTGGGCTTGGAAAAATAAAGGAAGACCAGGTTATGGATTTTGCAGCAAGAAAAAATATAGATTTTGAATTGGCCAAAAAATGGCTCCGAACAAATATTGCAGATTAAATGAAGGTTATAGAACATATAGAAAAAGCAAATGGTAAAACACAGTTTTCCTTTGAGATTTTACCCCCTTTGAAAGGGCAGAATATTCAATCAATTTTTGATGGGATCGATCCATTAATGGAATTTAACCCACCCTTTATTGATGTTACCTATCATCGTGAAGAATATGTTTATGAGGAACAGGAAAACGGACTGCTTCAAAAAAAGGTCGTTAGAAAACGACCAGGAACAGTTGGTATTTGTGCGGCGATTCAAAATAAATACAATGTAGATGCCATTCCGCACATATTATGCGGTGGTTTTAGTAAGGAAGACACTGAGAATTTTTTAATCGATCTAGGGTTTTTAGGAATTGACAATGTAATGGCGCTTCGAGGGGATGCTGTAAAGAGTGAGACCTATTTTACAGCCGAAAAGGACGGGCATTCATATGCTAGTGATTTGGTTACACAGATTACCGATCTGAATAATGGAGATTATCTAGATGTAGAGTTGCAAAATTCTACACCAACCGATTTTTGTATTGGTGTTGCTGGGTACCCTGAAAAGCATCTAGAAGCACCAAATTTAGACAGCGATGTACACTTTCTGAAAAAGAAGATAAAAAATGGCGCATCTTATGTGGTCACGCAAATGTTTTTTGACAATAAAAAGTACTTTAGTTTTGTGGATAAATGTAGGTCGGAAGGAATTACCGTACCAATCATACCAGGATTAAAACCGTTATCCACAAAAAAGCAACTGAATGTTATTCCACAGCGTTTCAATGCAGACTTGCCGGAAGAGCTAATTAAAGAAGTGTTGAAGTGCAAGGATAACGCTGCAGTTCGACAAGTTGGTGTGGAATGGTGTGTCGCACAAAGTAAAGAGTTGATGACAGGTAACATTCCATTTTTACACTATTATTCCATGGGTAAAAGTGATAATATACGGTCTATTGCGATGGAATTGTTTTAATGGATAAAAATTAATTACTTTTAACCCAAAGAATGCTTTCAAGAAAAACAAAATACGGACTTAAGGCGCTCTCATATCTTGCGAGATGTGAGGAGGACGCACCGGTACAAATTTCGGTGATCTCAACGGCCGAGAACATTTCTTTAAAATTCTTAGAAAGCATACTGCTTACTCTTAGAAAAGCAGGATTTTTGGGATCTAAAAAAGGTAAGGGTGGAGGCTATTACTTGCTTAAGGAAGCTAAAGATATATCGATAGCCGAGGTCTATAGAGTTTTAGAGGGACCAATTGCGCTCGTTCCTTGTGTGAGTTTGAACTTTTATGAAAAATGTGACGATTGTCCTGATGAGGACAAGTGTAGCGTTCATGGCCTAATGATTCAGGTAAGAGACAGTAACCTTCGAATACTTGAAAATACTTCCCTTGAAGATTTAATTAATAAAATTTAAGATTTACTAGATTAGAAGATATATTACTATTAATTTCGTTTATCCTACTAATCCTATAGGATAAATTTATTTTTATGATGACAGATAAAAACATTCCATTACTTAACAATAGTGTTAAAGAGGATGATGCGGAAACTATTGTAAATTTTGTACTTGGGTTTGCTAAAAACCCCTTGATTACTACAAGTTTTGGAGCCCATTCTGCTGCAATTTTGTCGGCGGTGACAAAAGTAAGACAAGATACTCAAGTGGTCTGGTGTGACACCGGATTCAATACAGCCGCTACTCATAGACATGCACAAGACTTGATTGAGGAACTTAAACTAAAAATAGAGGTATTTAAACCTAAAATTCAAAGCGCGATGTTACAGCCGGAAACATTTATGGAAGATGGCGGTTCTTTGTATAGTGATGACTTGGCTCGAAATGTAAAATTAGAGCCTTTTGAACGAGCTATGAATAAGTATCGACCCGATGTTTGGTTTACCACAGTTCGAAAAAATCAAACCGCATATAGGAATCAATTGGATGTATTTAGTTTGACCAATGATGGTATTTTAAGGGTTAGCCCATTTTATCATTATAGCGATGATGAGATTAAAGCGTATTTGAAACAACATAAGCTCCCTGTCGAATACGATTATTTTGATCCGTTAAAGATGAACTCGAAAGGAGAATGTGGTATTCAGTTACGTTCATAAATGTGTCATTGTTTTTGTTGGAGATTTTGTAGTTTTAGACTCTTATGTTACTTCCTTCAAAAAAGAGATTACAGGAATCATATGATCAGGTATGTTCACATGTACATCGTACCCCAGTACTTACTTCTTCTGTGTTAAATGAAATCTCAAGTGCGAAAGTGTATTTTAAGTGTGAAAATTTTCAGAAGATGGGAGCATTTAAAATGCGAGGTGCTATAAATGCTATATTGCAATTAAACGATGAATACAGGAAAAAAGGAGTAGTAACGCATTCCTCGGGAAATTTTGCTCAGGCATTGTCGTTAGCTGCAAAGAACTTGGGAGTTCCTGCCTATATTGTAATGCCATCAAACGCTCCCACAGTAAAAAAGGAAGCAGTTAGGAGCTATGGAGGCCTTATTACCGAATCGGAGCCTACATTGCTAGCCCGAGCGGCAGAAGCCACTAGAGTTGTTGAAAAGACGGGAGCTACTTTTTTACATCCTTCAAATAATACGAATGTGATTCTGGGTCAAGGCACTGCGGCCATAGAATTACTTCAAGATCAGACGGATCTTGATTTTATATTTACACCTATTGGTGGTGGAGGTCTTATTGCTGGAACCGCTCTTGCTACTTATTATTTCGGAACTAGTTGTAAAACTATTGGAGGCGAACCGGCCAACATGGATGATGCCTATCGTTCTTTGAAAAGTGGAATTATTGAAACCAATCACGGTACTCAAACTATTGCCGATGGATTACGAACAAACCTCGGCGATATTAATTTTCCAATAATCAAGGAGCTCGTCGAACAAATTATTAGAGTTGAAGAAAGTGAAATTGTTGCTGCCATGAGGTTGATTTGGGAGCGTATGAAAATTGTTGTAGAGCCCTCTAGCGCTGTACCTTTCGCTGCCTTGTTAAAGGAAAAAGAACATTTCAGAAATAAAAAGGTTGGTATAATTATTTCGGGCGGGAATGTTGATTTGTCGAACTTACCTTTTAAATAAGTCTAAGATTCCTTTAATTTGCTTCCATGTCCCAGAAATTAGTTTATGTACTATTACTTCTATGTGGTACCTTATTTTCTCAGGAAAACGAGGACGCTTCTTTTTTTGTGGATGAAAATTACTTTTACGGAACGATTTTAATACATAACAAAGATATCTCACATTTGATAAAGAATCATCCAGAAGGCTTGATTCTAAGTTACAATCGAAGGACTTTTGGAAAAAAACGTTGGGAGAGGACTTATAATTATCCAGATTGGGGGTTTTCATTTTTATATCAGAATCCACATAAACCAGTATTAGGAGAAAATTATGGGATGCACGGGCATTATAACTTTTATTTTTTTAAAAGAAACCTGCTTCTTAGATTGGGAACTGGAATTACTTATAATACCAATCCTTTCGATTTGGATGCTAATTTTAAGAATAATGCGTACGGAAGTCATTTTATGAACTCCACCTACTTAATACTCAACTATTCAAAACAAAATTTATTTTATGGCTTTGGATTGCAAGCTGGGATAACGATGATACATTACTCGAATGCGAATCTAAAGGACCCCAATTCTAGTACCAATATTCTCGCTGTTAATCTAGGGGTTAATTATGACTTTGATGCAGAAAACACAACTGTGTATAGAAAAACAGTACCCTTTTCAACGTTTTCAAAACCACTGCAGTTCAGCTTTATGCTTCGTGGAGGTGTTAATGAAAGCGACTTTATTGGTCTAGGACAGCAACCTTTTGGTGTTGTATCTGTATATGCAAATAAGCGCCTTAGTTTTTTGAATAGTATTCAATTAGGAGCCGATGCTTTCTTTTCAAAATTTTTACAAAAAGAAGTAGAATACATTGCTGCCGCTTTTCCTAATAGAGGTATTACTGGTGATGAGGATTATAAAAGGGTGGTTTTTTGCAGGTCACGAGTTACATATTGATAAGCTAGCTGTGGTTACTCAGTTCGGATATTATATATATTATCCATATGATTTTGAAGGCAGGACCTACTTGAGAGCTGGGTTAAATTATTATATTAGCCAACATGTTTTTGGTGAAGTGACTTTGAAAATCGCACGGGGCTAAAGCCGAAGCAATTGAACTTGGTGTTGGAATTCGTATTTAGAATGATGGAAAAAAGTTATTACATGGTGTTGTTAATTTTTCTAGTTGCTTGCAACTCTGAAATCGGAAACGACTGTTTTCAAGCAGAAGGTACAATTATAGAAACCTCTTTCGATGTTTCGGAATTCACCAAAGTTCGTATTGAAGGCGAGGTCTCGCTGGTAATCAAACAGGGATCCGTTCAAAGTGTTTTTTTAGAAACAGGAGAAAATCTATTAAATGATATTACGGTAACAGTCGAAGGAAAAATCTTGGTTATAAAAGATAGCAGCAAATGTAATCTATTAAGGGGTTATGGGTTTACAAAGGCCATTGTTACTGTGCCAAATCTCACAGAAATTCGGAATAGTTCATCCTTTGATATTTCTAGTGAAGGTGTGTTGGTTTTTCCAGAATTACTTTTAGTCAGCAATACTTCAGGAGGTATAGATGACGTTAGGAAAGGAGGAGATTTTTATTTGAATATTGATTGTGACGAGCTTAACGTTTCAGCAAACGGGCAAAGCGTTTTTTATATTTCAGGAAATGCTTCCAGAGCTAGGTTAAGTTTTACCGATGAGAACCCCAGATTTGAGTGTGCGAATCTCCTTATTAATGATTTAAGCATACTTCAAGTTAGCGCCAATAAGATGATTGTTAATCCACTGGAAAAAATATCTGGAATTATTGAGGAACTGGAGATGTGATTACTTTAAATCGCCCTACCACGGTGGAGGTTGAAGAAATTTACACAGGTCACTTGATATTTCAAGATTAGTTATATTTGCACTTGCTTAAGAAGAATGAAAAATAATTTTTTTCTATTTATTACCATTTTAACATTCCAGTTTGCCTGCGCTCAGCAAAATGAGATAAAGTTTTTTTCTTTAGAGGTGGGTTATTTTTATGGAAGTATCCTTGATCACAATCCAGGAATAGAGCATCTAATAACGGGACATCCCACAGGAATAATAGCAAGTATAAGCCGTAAAACTTATGGTTTTAACGAATGGGAGAGTAGATATAACTTTCCCGACTGGGGTTTAACTTTTGTCCATCAAGATTTGAAGAATGAATTTTTAGGAGAAAATTATTCTCTATTAGGACATTTTAATTTTTACATGTTAGATAGGAGTCTTACCATTGGAATAGGACAAGGTATTTCTTATGCGACAAATCCATATGACCCAGAGACTAATTTTAATAATAATGCTTTTGGTACTCGTCTTCTAGCTACCACTCTTTTTAGAATTAACTATACTAAGGAAAATATTTATAAAGGTATTGGTTTACAGGCAGGTTTAGGGTTGATCCACTATTCTAATGGTAATTTTAAGGCGCCGAATGCAAGTACGAATACATTTTTTGCAAATGTAGGAGTTAGTTATTTAATAAATAATGTTAATTTCCCTGCACGTATTCCTCATGGAGCTTGGAGGAGCTCTAATTATAAAGAGCGAATTAAATATAACCTAGTTTTTCGTACAGGTGTAAACGAAGCTGATGTAAATGGTCTTGGGCAGCATCCTTTTTATGTGTTTTCAGTTTTTGCAGACAAACGGATAAATTATAAAAGTAGTTTCCAAGTTGGAGCAGATGTTTTCTTTTCTGATTTCTTAATTGATCTTATGAGATATGAAGCAGCTGTATTTCCTAATAGAGGTGTTACTGGTGATGAAGATTACAGGCGAATAGGAGTGTTTGTAGGTCACGAGTTGAGGTTTGGTAAATTAGGGGTAGTAACTCAGGTTGGAAAGTATGTTTATCGAGATTATGAATTTGAGAACTCAACTTATAATAGATTAGGCTTAAAAATGTATTTTTATAGGGATAGAATATTTACAGCAATCACTTTAAAAGCTCATTTTGCAAAGGCTGAGGGAATAGAATTTGGGCTAGGAATTCGTATATAAATAGAAAATGAAAAAGATACAATATATACTGTACTCATTAATTTTGTTAAGTTGTGGATCAGATAGCAGTCTGGACTGTCTCCAAAATTCAGGGACGATCGTTCAAAAGGAATACGACCGAGATATTTTTAAAAAAATAATGATTTTTGAAAGGGTTGAATTAATTGTTTCACAAGGAGAAAAACAAAGTATCGTGGTTGAAACAGGTGAAAACCTTCTGAATGAAATTAAAGTAAGAGTTGAGGATAGTGTCCTTAAAGTCAGTAACAGGAACAGTTGTAATTTTATTAGAGATTATGGAATAACGAAGGTTTATGTTACATCTCCAAATATTACTGAAATACGTAATAGTTCTAGTATCAATGTTAAAAGCAGTGGAGCCCCACTTCAATTTCCAAAATTAAAATTGATATCAAATGATGAATTTTTTGGTGATGAATTCCACAATGATGGAGGTTTTGAATTAGATCTAGATGTTGGAGCTTTGAATATCGATGCAAATGGGGTTTCAAGGTTCATATTAAAAGGAAAAGCTTTTAATGCATCATTTGTAATCTCTGACAGTGACGTGCGAATTGAGGCAGGAGAATTGATTATTCAGAGACTTGGAATCGCTCATCGGGGAACTAATATAATGATCGTGAATCCCCAACTTTTTATTAAAGGAGAAATTAGAAGTTTAGGTGACGTAATTTCTAAAAATAGACCTCCAGTTGTTGAGGTAGAAGAACTCTTTAGAGGGCGACTTATTTTTGAGTAGTCAATTCAATAAACAATTTTTCAAGCGTTGTGTTTTTTTGATGAAGTTGAAGTATTTTCAATCCATTATCGTGTGCATAGTCAAATACATCACCACGCATATCTTTATCTGAGTTAAAATATATTTGATAAAGAAACCCGGATGTGTTTTCTACTTTTTCAACCTTTGGAATTTTTTTCAAAGCTACTTCTTCAACCCGATAATCAAACTCAACTTCTACGATTTGTTGAGCATCGCTTTTAAGCTCACTCAATTTCTTATCCAATACAATCTCACCCTTATTAATAATAATTACACGATCACAAATCGCTTCAACTTCCTGCATAATATGAGTTGATAGTAATACGGTTTTTTCTTTTCCAACATTCTTTATAAGAGATCTTATTTCAATAAGTTGATTGGGGTCTAATCCAGTCGTGGGTTCATCGAGTATAAGAACATCTGGATCGTGGAGCAACGCATTTGCCAGACCAACTCGTTGACGATATCCTTTGGATAATTGTGCTATTTTTTTATTTGCTTCGGAAGTAAGCCCAGTTTGCTCAATTACTTTTTCAACATCAGATTTTGGTGTTTTATATATATCAGCGTTGAACCGAAGATATTCTCTAACATACATATCTAAATATAAAGGATTATGTTCTGGAAGATACCCTACACTCTTTTGAACGTTTATAATATCTTCAGAAACCAAGAAATTGTTCACGCTAGCCTGTCCACCGGAAGCCTTTAGATATGTGGTAAGAATCTTCATCATCGTCGATTTCCCCGCACCATTAGGCCCTAGGAAGCCAACAATCTCACCCTTTTCAATAGAAAAAGAAACTTTGTTCAACGCTTTTTGAGCGCCGTATTCTTTGCTGATATTTGTAACTGTTATCGACATGTTTTTGGTTTTGTAAAACTACATAAAGCGAATAAAAAAAAGACAAAACATTTTGTTCTTTTAAAGTTTTGTTTACTTTAGCTGTTCATAAACGAAACATGAATACATTAAGTACATATTTTAATTTTTGGTTTTTCTATTTTACGGAAAGATCCGAGATTGCTGTGTAGTTAATTAAACATATTAATTATTAAAAGTCTCGGAAATTTATTCCGAGACTTTTTTTTGTACTAATTTTTAAAATTAAAGTTATGAAGATTGCTATCCAGGGTATTGAAAGTTCCTTTCACGATATGGCTACACGCTTGCTATTTCCCAAAACAGAGATTGAACTCATTATGTGCGATACCTTTGAAAAGGTAACACATTGTATTGAAAATTTTGAAGCGGATTTTGGCGTACTTGCTATCGAGAATACGATTGCAGGCTCTATTTTACCTAACTACAACTTAATTGATGCTAGCGGATTGGTAATTTATGATGAGATTTTCCTTAATATTCAAATGTACATTATGGCGCTGGAAGGGCAATCTATTTATGATATTGAGGAAGTGCACTCCCACCCCGTTGCTTTGCTTCAGTGCAAAGATTACCTTCGAAAATTACCACCTCAGCTTAAAATAATTGAAGGAAAGGACACAGCTTCCGAAGCGAAAAAAATAAAGAACAATAACCTAAGAGGTGTTGCGGCTATTGCGGGGAAGCAGGTCGCTGAGAAATTTGGATTAGAAATATTGGATAGTAATATCCAGAGTATGGAGGAGAATCAGACACGATTTGTTTTAATTGGAAAACGAGAAATAGCACCAATAGAAACGGCCAATAAGGCAACCCTTAAATTTGAATTGTCACATACCCTAGGAAGTCTTTCCAACACCTTGCAATTGTTCACGACCTTCAATATTAATTTAACCAAAATTCAGTCCTTACCTATTGTTGGAAAACCGTGGCAATATGCGTTCTTTGTAGACGTATTATTTGATGATTATGAACTTTTTTCGGAAGTGGTAGAGGTTCTGAAAAAAGCGGTTAAAGAACTCAAAATTTTAGGTGTATACACACACAATATTGAAAACGTACCTAGTCAACTAACTAATGAACTAATTGATGGAAAATAATAAAAACCTTAGATCTTGGTTGGATAAATTTGGATTGGATCACCCACTTGTAATTGCGGGTCCATGTAGTGCTGAAACAGAAGAACAAGTACTCAAAATCGCGTACCAACTAAAGGATACGGATGCTACAGTACTTCGGGCAGGAATATGGAAACCTCGTACCCGTCCAGGAAATTTTGAAGGAGTAGGTGCATTGGGATTGAAATGGCTTCAGAAAGCAAAAGAGGAAACAGGAATGTTGACCACGACTGAAGTTGCTAATGCCAATCATGTAGATTTGGCGCTGAAACACGATATTGATATCTTATGGATTGGGGCTCGTACAACGGTTTCCCCGTTTATAGTGCAGGAGATAGCAGACGCTTTAAAAGGAACGGATAAAACCGTTTTGGTCAAGAATCCAGTGAATCCAGATTTATCGTTGTGGTTAGGGGCTGTAGAGCGTTTTTATACAGCCAATGTAAAAAACCTTGGAGTTATTCACAGGGGATTTTCTACCTATGAAAAAACAAAATATCGTAACAACCCAGAATGGCAAATACCAATTGATCTACAAAGTCGTTTTCCAGACCTACCTTTGATTTTGGACCCATCCCATATTGCTGGACGTAGAGATATTATTTTTGATTTATGTCAGACCGCTTTAGATTTAAATTTCGATGGGTTAATGATAGAAACACATTTCGATCCAGATAATGCATGGAGCGATGCTAAACAGCAAATTACACCCTCTACCTTGGATCAGATAACTGTTGATTTGCGTATTCGTAAGGCCGAAGATGATGCAGTTGTATATAATACTGAGCTGAATACATATCGTACACAGATAGATGTTATTGATAATAAGATTGTCGAGATGATGGGAAAACGAATGAAAATCGCCGATGCTATTGGAATGCTGAAAAGGAGGAATAATGTTGCGATTCTACAGAATAAAAGATGGAATGAGATATTAGGTAAAATGATTTTGGAAGGCGAGGAGAACGAACTAAGCGAGGAATTTATGTTACGTATTTATAAGGCAATTCATCAAGAATCGATTAATCATCAGAAAAAAATAATCAATGATTAAAAAGTTTTGCAACTTTGTATTATGAAGAAAGGCGTTGTCTATAAGTCTACTGGAAGTTGGTATACGGTAAAAGCCGAAAATAATACCATCTATGAATGTCGAATTAAGGGAAAATTCCGAATGGAGGGTATTAAGAGTACCAATCCTGTCTCGGTGGGAGATCACGTCATTTTTGAAGTTGAGACCAAAGGAGATGAAACAATAGGTATCATCAATAAGATTGAAGAACGGGAAAATTATATCATTAGAAAATCTGTAAACCTCTCAAAGCAAACGCATATTATAGCGGCTAATGTTGATATTGCATTTTTATTGATTACACTTAGCAATCCGCCTACTTTCACACCGTTTATAGATCGTTTTTTAGTAACAGCAGAGGCTTATGAAATACGAGCTGTTTTACTTTTTAACAAAGTAGACACTTATAATGAAGATGAACTAGCAGAGATAAAATATTTAGCTTCGTTGTACCGTGAAATCGGATATGAATGTGTTGGTATTTCGGCTGCCACAGGTAAGAATATTGACAAGGTAAAGGAGGTGATGAAGGGCAATGTAAGTATGTTTTCGGGGCATAGCGGAGTAGGTAAGTCGACGTTAGTCAATGCTTTGGAGCCTGACCTAAACTTGAAGACTACTGAGATTTCTAGCCAACATATGCAAGGACAACATACAACAACTTTTGCAGAGATGTTTGATCTTTCTTTCGGAGCACAAATTATTGATACTCCGGGTATAAAGGGTTTTGGGGTTGTTGAAGTGGATAAAGAGGAGTTGGGGGGCTATTTTCCTGAATTCTTTAAACTGAAAGAGAATTGCAAATTTAATAACTGCCTTCACATAGAAGAACCTAAATGTGCTGTTAAAGAGGCTTTGGAAAATGAAGAAATTGCTTGGTCGCGGTATAAGAGCTATCTTCAAATTATTGAAGGAGAGGAAGAGCATTACCGAAAAGATATCTATACAAACGAATGAGGGTTGTAATTCAACGTGTTAAAGAGGCTTCAGTAACTATTGAAGGTAAGGTTGTTTCTAGTATAGGGAATGGTTTTCTTATACTACTAGGGATTGAAAATGAGGATTCAAAAGAAGATATTGATTGGTTGGCAGGAAAGATTGTGAAACTTCGCGTTTTTGCAGATGAAAATGATGCGATGAACAACTCAATTGTCGATAGCAAAGGTGATATTATTGTAGTGAGCCAGTTTACCTTGCATGCAAGTACAAAGAAGGGTAATCGACCTTCTTTTATAAAAGCCGCTCGACCCGAAGTAGCGATACCATTGTATAAGACTTTTATTATGCAACTTGAAAATGAATTAGGGAAAAAAGTGCAAACTGGAGAATTTGGTGCAATGATGGATGTATCCCTTATTAATGATGGTCCCGTGACTATAGCAATCGATAGTAAAAACAGGGAATAACTTATAGTATAATTTTAAATTATCTTTCTATATTGGGAATCTTATTGCTCCCCCTAAAATACTTTATGACTAGAAATTTTACTTTAATTTTCTTTTTGCTTTCTGTTGTAACTTTTGCCCAATCTAAGTATGCAGTTTTCAATGTTCCCATTGAGTTGCGCAAGAATGCAAATAGCGTTTTATTGGAGGAATACATCGAAGTGGATGTTTCCGAAGATAGAAAAATGGTGTTTACTTCTACACAAGCGGTGACAGTTCTTAATAAGAAAGGTGATAGCTATGCAAATCCAGTAGTATACTACGATGATGTTTCGCAGGTAAAAGATGCGGAAGTATATGTTTATGATACGTTTGGAAATGAAATTCAGCATTATAAGAAAAGAGATTTTAAGGATGTGAGTGCGGTAAACGGGGAAACTTTATACAGTGATTCCAGAGCGCTATACTTGAACTATAGCCCAGCATCTTATCCTTTCACTATAGTTTTCAATTATAAATATGAGACTTCTTCAACCGCATTTATACCTGGCTGGCTTCCTATACGAGGCTATGTTTCAAGCACAAAAAAGAGTGTCTATAAACTAATTTTTAACCCTAACAACAAACCTCGATATCACGTATCCAATATGAAAGGATTTGCTATTTCTGTTTCTGAAAGTCCAAATGAAATTGTTTTTGAAGCCCGAAATTTAAAAGCAATAGTATATGAAGATTTAAGCAAATCTATCCCCAATATTGCGCCACATATTCACGTTTCGCTGGACAGGTTTTATCTCGAAGGTGTTTCAGCAAGTGCTAGGAATTGGACAGAGTTTGGTTCTTGGATGCAAAATGGAATATTGCATGATGTGACAGAACTTCCAGAAGGCACTAAAAAGATGGCTAGAAATTTAGTCAAAGGTGAAACGACGAACGAGGCCAAGGCACGTAAGATTTATCAGTATCTACAAGATAAAGTTCGTTATATAAGTGTTCAAGTGGGAATTGGAGGCTGGAAACCGATGTTGGCAAGTAAAGTTGATAAATTGGCCTATGGAGACTGTAAGGCCTTGACAAATTATACAAAGGCTCTGTTAGATGCAGTAGGAGTACCTTCGTATTATACTATTCTATATGCAGGTTCTAGTGAAAGAGATATCTTAAAAGATTTTTCTTCCATGCAAGGAAACCATGTTATCCTTGGTGTGCCAGATGGAGATGAAATATATTGGCTTGAGTGTACCGAACAAGATAAACCTTTTGGATTTACAGGAGATTTCACTGATGATCGTGATGTGCTTGCAATTACACCCGAAGGCGGTAGAATAATGCACACCAAAGTCTATCCTGACGAAGAGAATCTGCAAGAATACCGAGCTTCGGTAAGGGTTAGTGAAGAAGGTAATATAACAGGATATTTGGAAGGAAAATATAAAGGACTCCAGTATGATGGCAAGTATCGCTGGGAAAGTAAAACTGCAGAGGAGCAATCAACAATATATAAAAATCGTTGGGCTTATCTCAATGCATTAACCATAGAATCGGCAAGTTTTGAAGATAATAAAATAACTATTGAATTTACGGAGCAATTAAATGTCAAGGCTCCAAATTACGCAACAAAGATCGGCGATGATCTGCTTATATGCGCTAATGTGTTTAATAGGTCTCAATATATTCCACCAAGAATTATAAATAGGACACAAGAATTATATATTTCTGATGGATTTAAAGACATTGATCAATGGGATATTTTTGTGCCTGATAATTACAACATCGATTCACTTCCCAAGGATACTACTATAGAGACAGAATTTGGGAGTTATTCTATTTCTTTTTCTAAAGTTTCTAAAAATCGAATTGAATACAATCGTAATTTGATTATAAGAAAAGGTACATTTCCTCCTGAAGAATACAGTGCGTATCGGTCTTTCAGAAAGAAGGTTGCAAAACTCGACAAATCTAAAATCCTCTTAAAACTAAAAACACAATAAATCATCAACTATGAAGGCCAGATTAAGATCAATTGTTTTATTACTTTTTATCGCTCAAATGGCAAATGCTCAAAACTTTAAATTTGGAAAGGTATCCAAAGAAGAGTTGGAAGAAAAGGTTCATCCAATTGAACCAGATGCTAATGCAGCCGTTTTGTATCGTGAATATAAAACCAAGTTTGAATATGCTGAGACCGAGGGGTTTTATACAGTAACGGAGGTCTTAGAGCGGATAAAAATTTATAAAAAAGAAGGTTTTATTTGGGGCACCCAAGTGATAAACTTACAAGAATCTAATGGTAGAAGTAAGGAAGAATTTGGAAGTTTGAAAGCGTATACTTATACACTGGGCGTGGATGATAAAATAGAGGATAAAAAACTTAGTAGTGATGGTGTTTTTGATGAAAAAATGACAAAATACTGGAAACAAAAGAAGTTCACCATGCCAAATCTTAAAGAGGGATGTGTTATTGAATATAAATATACCTTGAAATCGCCATTTATTTCTAGTGTGGACAAATATGTTTTTCAAGAAACCATACCAGTTAATCAAGCTTATTTAAAATTTGCTTCTCCAGAGTACTTAAACTATAAGACACATCAAAGAGGATGGTTACCTATAAATATTACTACTAATAATAGACCTCGAACTATTAATTATCGTTATACTCAGAGTGCGGCTGTTTCTGGTAGCGGAGGAGCTGATAAAAGTATAAGTGCAAAAATGAATTTTCAAGAAAACATATCTGAAGTGACTATGAGATCTGTGCCTGCCGTTACCGAAGAAGTTTACGCTGGAAACATTGACAACTATACTTCTTCGATAAAATTTGAACTTGCTTTTACGAAGTTCCCAAATTCTACATATAACGCCTATTCTCATTCTTGGGAAGATGTTTCAGAAAGAGTTTACAAGTCTACATCTTTTGGTGCGGAAATTAAAAAGACAAATTATTTTAAGGATGATGTGGATGCTCTTCTAGTTGGAGCAACTAGCCCTTCAGAAAAAATGACACGGATTTTTGAGCATGCAAAATCAAAAATGACTTGGAATTCCATACACAGTATTTATACAGATGAAGGTGTTAAAAATGCCTATAAAAAAGGTTCTGGGAGTGTTGGCGATATTAACTTGGCGCTTACTTCAATGTTAAGATATGCCGGTTTAAATGCAAATCCAGTGCTGATTAGTACGAGAAATCATGGGGTTCCAATTTTTCCAACTCGAGATGGATTTAATTATGTGGTTAGTGGAGTTGTAATTGATGGCGCCGTTTATTTATGTGATGCAACGAATAAATCTGGGGAGATAAATATTTTGGAAGACAAACTTCTTAATTGGCAAGGTAGAATGGTTTTGGATGAGAAAACTTCGGCTTGGGTGCCACTTGCTCCAAAAAAACACGCTATTCAAAATACGATGTTATCCATAGAAATAGATAAAGATCTTTCTGTAAAAGGAACTTCAAAGAATAGAGTAACGGGCCATTATGCTATGGCAACCCGAGATAGGTATGAGAATTTAAACGAGGATGCGCAAAGGAAAATGTTAGAAAGAAATAAGGGAGAAACAGAACTTAACACTATTGCTTTTGAAAACCTAGGTGTTCTTCATAAGCCAGTTACATATTCATATGGTTTTGATGCGTCACATACCATGGAAGATATAGGCGGGAAATTGTATTTCTCACCTCTTATTTTCTTAGCAACTTCAGAAACTCCATTTAAACTAGACGATCGAGAGTATCCCGTAGACTATGGATATAAGTGGAAAGATCGCTACCTTATCAATATTACAATTCCGGAAGGCTATGTTGTAGAATCTATTCCAGAAAGTACTAGCTTTGGAATGGAGCAAGGAATAGGTAGTTACAAATATTCAATTTCTAAAACTGGAAATAAGGTTCAGTTGTCTGTTGAATTGGCTATGAATGAAGCTGTTATTCCAGCAGGAGAATACGGAGGTCTAAAAAGGTTTTATGAGTTGCTAATAGACAAAGAAAATGAGAAGGTTGTTCTCTCAAAAATTTGATTTATGGACATTAAAAACGCACAAAAGGAAGTTGATAATTGGATTAAAGAACACGGGGTTCGTTATTTCAATGAATTAACCAATATGGCGCAATTAACGGAAGAAGTGGGAGAGGTCGCCCGCATCATAGCTAGGCGCTATGGAGAGCAGAGTGAAAAAGAAAGTGATAAAGGGAAAGATCTTGGCGAAGAGCTTGCAGATGTTATGTTTGTGGTATTATGTCTTGCAAATCAAACAGGGGTAGACCTTCAGGAGGTTTTTGATAAAAAATTAGACCTGAAAACGAAACGTGATCACGATCGTCATCACGGCAATCAAAAACTGAAATAATGTTTAAAGAAGTAATAAACCATAAAGGATTTTGGAAATCAGTTGTTTCATTGGCGATAGCATTTGCGTTGGTGTTTACATTAATTAAATGGGGAATCGATGGTTTTGATATGTTCTTTTTTTCTAAAAATGATCCTCTTAAATTCTTTGGTGGTGTTTTATTAGCTGGTTTAGTGTATGGTTTTTTTGTGAGCTTCGGAAAGTTCAGAAATAAATTAAAGAAATAATCGATCCAATGATAGCCTCACTAAAATGCGAAAGCACTTCAAAGGATACTAAAGTCATTCAGGTTACTGGTTCAAAAAGTGAATCGAATCGTTTGTTGGTTTTACAAGCACTCTTTCCTGAAATTAATATTGAAAACCTTTCAGAAAGCGATGATACTCTTGTTTTAAAGAAAGGCTTGAAAATTTCGAATGGTGAAGTTGATGTCCATCATGCAGGGACGGCAATGCGGTTTTTAGCAGCTTATTTCGCTGCTACCAAAGGAACTGAGATTCTCCTTACAGGAAGTACTCGTATGCAACAGCGCCCTATTAAAATTCTGGTGGATGCTTTAAGAAGTCTAGGCACAAGCATTGTATACGATAAAGTTGAAGGCTATCCACCTTTGAGGATTATTGGAAAGAAACTAAATAATAATACAGTAAACATTAAGGCAAATGTGAGTAGTCAATACATTTCTGCCCTTATGCTCATTGCTTCTTCCTTAACAAATGGATTAACTATTCACCTTGAAGGAGAAGTCACCTCTGTACCCTATATAAAAATGACACTTTCGTTATTAGAACGAATGGGTGCCGTATGTTCTTTTTCTAACAATATCATCAAAATTGAACGCCCGATAAAGGTTCCTGAAGCCACTTTTGTTGTGGAATCTGATTGGAGCTCAGCTTCTTATTTTTATAGTATGGTTGCGTTGTCGAAAGGATCTTCAGTGAAACTTGCAAGCTATACCGAAAGTAGTCTGCAGGGGGATAGGGCATTGTCTTCTATATATAAGAATTTGGGAGTTAATACTACTTTTAATGTTGGAGATTCTTCTATTTTACTTTCAAAAAATGAAGAGGACCTTCCTTCGAGTATTTCATTAGACCTATCAGATACACCAGACATAGCACAGACAATTGCAGTTACTTGTTTTGGGTTGGGAATAGCTTGTGAGCTTAGGGGATTACATACTTTAAAGATTAAAGAAACTGACCGCCTCACGGCATTAAAAACTGAACTGGAGAAGTTAGGAGCGGATGTTACGATAACTGAAGATACATTGATACTCGAGTTACATGCGGCGCTGGATTTTTCCGAAGCAATTAAGAGAAAAGTACAAATTAACACCTATCAAGACCACAGAATGGCAATGGCTTTTGCTCCTTTAGCCTTGAGATTTCCTTTGATAATAAATGAACCAATGGTAGTTACAAAGTCTTTTCCCACTTTTTGGGAAGACATTTCAAGAATGGGTATCAAGGTTGATTTTGAATAATAAATGTCCATTTACTTGACAACCCCTATGCTGAGGTTGTATATTTGCCACTTTTTAAGCTAAAACATATCGTAATTATGGGAATGAAACTATCTAATTTTCAATTTGATCTTCCAGAAGAACTCTTGGCCGAATATCCTGCGGATAATCGGGATGAAGCACGTTTAATGGTGCTTAATCGAAAAGAGCAAACTATTGAACACAAAATGTTTAAAGATCTTATAGGTTATTTTGAAGAGGATGATGTGTTGGTCCTTAATAATACAAAGGTATTTCCAGCTCGTTTGTTTGGAAATAAGGAGAAAACAGGCGCGCGTATTGAGGTTTTCTTGCTTCGTGAATTAAATTCTGAAACCCGTCTTTGGGATGTACTTGTTGATCCTGCTAGAAAAATTAGAATTGGAAATAAGCTTTATTTTGGTGATGACGAGACGCTAGTGGCAGAGGTAATCGATAATACAACATCAAGAGGAAGAACGCTACGATTTTTATTCGATGGTTCTTATAGAGAATTTAGAAATAAATTGACGGAACTGGGAGAGACACCACTTCCGAAGTATATAAAGAGAGAAGTTGAGCCTGAAGATGCAGAGCGTTACCAAACTATTTTTGCAAAAAATGAAGGCGCTGTTGCTGCTCCCACTGCTGGATTGCACTTTTCCAAGCATTTGCTAAAACGTCTTGAAATTAAAGGTGTTGATTTTGCTGAAGTAACACTTCACGTTGGATTGGGTACTTTTAGTGCGGTTGAAGTTGAGGATTTGTCCAAGCACAAAATGGATTCTGAAGAAATGAGCATCGATGAAGGCGCAGCAAAAATTATTAATTCAGGTATTGAAAGAAAAAAACGAGTTTGTGCAGTTGGGACCACTGCAATGAGAGCTTTAGAAAGTTCTGTTTCTTCTGGACACAGACTGAATGCTTATTCAGGATGGACAAATAAGTTCATTTTCCCTCCTTACGATTTTAGCATTGCCAATACAATGATTACAAACTTTCACACTCCTAAGTCGACCTTGTTAATGATGGTTTCTGCCTTTGCTGGTCACGATTTTATTAAAGAGGCGTACGCGGAAGCGATCAAAGAGAAGTATAGGTTTTATACCTACGGAGATGCAATGCTCATTATATAAGGAGTAACGACATAGAGAAAAAATCCCGATGTTTATCGGGATTTTTTGTTTTGTGGCGATTTCATGCAGAAATACAGAATAAATTGGCTATTTTAGTACGATTGTTCTATGTCTAACTAATTTTAAGAATGAAAACGAATTTCGTCTTTACACTTCTATTTCTTGCTTTCCTAAGCTGTTTTGCTCAGGAAGGGGGTAGAACCCCTATTAGTTGGGACTTGGTGATACAGAATGTCGATCCTGTTGAATTACCTCCGTTAAATTTACAGGCATTGATAGTTGAGGATAGTATAAATGACCTAGATAAAAGCCTTCCATGGCGTTATGGTGTTGTACGACCTTTGCTGTTAGATCCTAGCAGGGATGGGGTTTGGACAGACATTCCAAATGTTGGTAGAATTTGGAGAGCAGCAATCAAATCTCCCGATGCAATTAATCTTGGTATCAACTTTAATGACTTTAACTTGCCCGAAGGAGCTACGCTGCATCTTTATAACGAAGACAAAACAGATATTTCAAGAACTTATTCTCACAGGCAAAACAGAGCAAATAATCAAATAAGCTCCTGGTATATTGCCGATGACGTTATTTATATTGAGTATTTCGAGCCTCGAAATGTTACTGGGAACGTAAAATTAAAAGTAGGCAGTGTAATTCATGGATATCGCATGGGTAGAGTGAATGGTCTGGTAGATGATCTACGAGGTCTCAATGATTCTGGGGAGTGTAACTATGATGTTAATTGCCCAATAGGAGCAGATTTCGAAAGTGAAAAAGATTTGCTGAAAAAGGCAGTTGCTTTACTTACATTGGGAAACGGTTACTTATGTTCTGCCGTCCTCGTGAACAATACTTTAACGGATAAAACTCCATATCTCCTTACAGCGAATCACTGTTTAGAAAATAGTGATCCAGCTTTTTGGACCATACGCTTTAACTGGACTAGCCCAAACCCAGTGTGCGGGACCGGAGAGGATAGTGCCGATCTTCAAACTAATTTTACAATGAGCGGTGCCGAATTGAAGGCTAGTAACCCCCTTAGTGATTTTGCTCTAGTAGAAATGTTCAATTCAATTCCTTCCTCGTGGGATATTACATTTGCAGGATGGGATAATACTGATGTTGACCCGGAGTTTGAGATTGGAATTCATCATCCGAACGGTGATATTATGAAGATTTGTAGGGACGATTCTGGTGCCGTAAAAGAAAACGCCAATGGGACAGAAGTTTGGCTCATAGGTGGTATTTCTGTTGGGGTTGGAGATGGCTGGGAGATAGGTACAACAGAAAGTGGTTCTTCTGGATCTCCTCTCTTTGATGAAAATGGCCGTATCATTGGGCAATTATATGCAGGTCAATCATTTTGTAATGGACTTGACAATAATAATGATTATGATATTTATGGTAGATTTGGCGTTTCATGGGATGCGGGATCTACGCCTGAGACAAGATTGAGTGATTGGCTAGATCCAATAGGTTCTGGTGCGACTGTAACAGAAATGTTGCAAAATAGTCTGGGTGTTCCAGACAATGAGATTACAGGAGCTTTAGAGATTTACCCGAATCCGGCCAGCACCAATCTCACGGTTATGAATAGTAGATACCCTAATTTATCCTATGCTATTTACAATGTAGTGGGCCAACAATTAATGACAGGTGATTTGTCGAATACTACGAATATTCTTTCGGTTGAGAATTTTACCGAAGGAGTTTACTTTTTATATCTTTTGGATAATGACTCAGACTCCAGCATTACCAAAAAGATTGTTATTGATAGATAATTGCTATTTGCTTTCGGTTAATTTTTCAGATTCTTACCCATATTAGCGTGCGGAACTTTGCTACTTCTTTCTATATTAATTCTGTATTTTTGCAATCAAATGGTTTCAGAAAAAAAAGACATTAGATCACTTACAAAGGAAGAGTTAAGAACCTTTTTTAAAAGTATTGGAGACAAGGCTTTTAGAGGGAATCAGGTTTATGAATGGCTTTGGAGTAAGGGTGTTCATCGCTTTGAAGATATGACCAATATCTCGAAGGAAACTCGAACACATCTAGAGGAAAATTATGTGATCAATCATATAGAGGTTAATAGTCTTCAGCGCAGTAGTGATGGAACGGTAAAAAATGCGGTGAAGCTACATGATGGTCTCATTGTAGAGTCAGTTCTTATTCCTACAAAAAAAAGAACGACGGCTTGTGTTTCTTCTCAAGTTGGATGTAGTTTAGATTGTAAATTTTGTGCTACAGCACGCCTTAAGAGAATGCGTAACCTTAACCCGGATGAGATATACGATCAGGTTGTAGCCATAGATAAGGAAAGCAGATTGTATCATAATATGCCACTTTCTAATATTGTTTTTATGGGTATGGGAGAGCCTCTTATGAATTATAAGAACGTTCTGGCGTCAATTGATAAGATTACTTCGGAAGAAGGTTTAGGGATGGCTTCGAAGCGTATTACCGTTTCGACCTCTGGAGTCCCTAAGATGATTAAAAAGTTAGCAGATGATGAAGTAAAGTTTCATCTAGCAGTTTCTCTTCATTCTGCAATACAAGAAACAAGAGAGCAAATTATGCCTTTTGCCAAGAATTTTACGTTGGACGGTTTGCTCGAATCGTTGGAATATTGGTATGAGAAGACTAAAAGAAAGATTACTTATGAGTATATTGTTTGGGACGGTATTAATGATACATACGAAGCCATCGATGCCTTGGTTAAATTCTGTAAAGCTGTTCCTTGTAAGGTGAATATAATTGAATACAACCCAATTGATGACGGCGAGTTTCAACAAGCTCCTAAAAAGGCAATAGATAATTATATCAATGCCTTAGAACGAAACAGAATACCTGTAACCGTTCGCAAAAGCCGAGGTAAAGACATAGATGCGGCTTGTGGTCAACTTGCCAATAAATCTTCCTAAACCCTTATTCTATTGCTTCAAGATATTCAAGCAGCATGGTTACTGCTTCTTCATGAACAATAGATCGCCCTATTTGTGGCATTCTATAGGTGGTTAGATTGCTTTGTGTTCTTACCTCAATTTCCCCGCGATTGACATAGATTCCGGTATCCTCAAAAATAGTTTCAAGTCTAAAATCAAGATCAAAGTTGATTACTTCACCTCCAGGTTGGTGGCAGTGCGCGCAATTAATGTCAATATAAGCCCTTCCACGATCTAAGATATCCAAGCTTGCGTCTGTCCAATCCGGCAACAAAGAAATATTGGACGATGTCACACCATCTAAAATACCAAGAGTGCCAAAATGATCCAGTTGGTTTTGGTTGGTATAGCTTGGGGTAAAGTTCATGCTTCGCAATTTCATTCCAATTGGAAATGTTTCACTGTTGTTATTATGACAAGTAAAACAATCGTCTTTTGCGGGTATTACATAATTAATGTTACGTGCGGTTCCATTGATATCTGTATAATCTATGTTTTCAATACTTCCGGTTTCTCTATACGTTGCTTCGGTTTGAGTTTCGTTCCAAACATAATTTCCAGGTATCCAGACCCCATCTACTTTTATGAAGACACGTGTTTCAATAATCTTCTGTCCTGAGCTAGGGTTGGTTTCGTCTAAATTGTAATAAAAGGTTTTTGCTATCAAAGTATTATCCGGAAATTTCGGCAATAAATTATTGTTGTTGTATTCCATTTTTTGACCGTTAGGCAATCGTACTAAACGTTGTTTTTTGGCATAATCTGTAAACAGTGTGCTGTTTATTTCATATAGCTGAACACCTGCGGCTGGCGTTAGGTTCGATAATGCACTAGTGAATACGCCCATATTAGATAGATTGTTTTCAAAAACAAGTGCGGTAGATAGTGTAAAAAAGGAATTGGTATTACTCATGTTCGATTCATTCCCTGCAGCGTCGATTGCAGTCACACGGAAATCATACTCGGTCTCGACCATAAGGGCCGAAACGCTAAAACTTGTTCCAGGAATACCTGTTTCGGATAATATTCCGTTTTCATACAATTGATATCCCGTGACCCCAACATTGTCTGAAGCGGCTTCCCAACTTAAAGTGGCACCTGTTTCAGTAATATTTGAGACCACTAGATTTAAGGGAATTGTAGGGTTTTGGGTGTCAGTTACTGCTGCGGGATCATCATCACTTCCACATGAACTGAGGATCATCAATAGGAAAAGCGCAAAATAAGAGTAAATATTTTTCATATTCAATACAGTTTTTATGGTAAAAATAGGAAAATACCATGAGAACATCATATTTCCATTTATAAAATACAAACTCTGGCAAAAGTTAGGTTCCCTCAGCCAAAAGGTATTCTTACTAAACGTAGGTTTTTTGCCATTGTTGTTTGAGGTAGCTTCGGAAAGAATTAAAATAATTTCAATTATGAAAACAAAAATGATACTTATTGGTTTTCCGGTTTTAGTAATGGGTTTTTTCCTAAGTACTTTTTCAACCGATGGGACCTTTTCAGAAGCAAGAAGAACCTTGCAGCCTTTGGATGGTTGCGTATTTATGACAGTAATGGGAGAACAGCCTTCTACGGATTTCGACGTTTATAAAACGGCTGAAAATTTAAACCTTTCTGTTCGTGATGGTCTTTCATGGCTTAGAGAAGCACAATTACATAATGGGGGCTATGGGGCGGGATCGCATAGCGCACAACACATTAAAGACCCACGTGCAGTAAAGGCAGACCCAGCAACAACCTCGATGGTTGCAACTGCTTTTTTACGAAGTGGAAATACGTTACAAAAAGGAAACTATTCTAAAAACCTAGAAGAAGCTATTAATTATTTACTCGAAACAGTGGAGAATACTTCTAAAAATAGTCGGTACATTACTGAAGTTCGAGGGACGCAGATTCAGTCCAAATTAGGACAGAATATTGATGCGGTGTTAACGGCTCAGTTTTTCTCGAATCTCCTGGGCCGAGAACTTAAAGGAATTGACAAGAAACGTGTAGAGCGTTGCTTGGATATCTGTATTTCAAAAATTCAGAAAGGGACAGATGCTCAAGGAAGACAGGGAGGTGCTGGTTGGGCAGGAGTTTTGCAAAGCGGATTGGCGAATAGCGCCTTGGAATCGGCACAAGCTGTTGGAGCTGATGTGGATGAAGAAGTTTTAGAGCGTTCTCGTGATTACCAAAAAGGAAATTATGATGACAAAACGGGTGCGGTAAGCACCGAAGATGGTGCAGGTATCATGCTTTATGCGGTGAGCGGAAGTGTTCGCGCTAGTGCGAAAGAGGCGCGCAAGGCCAAGGAGGCAGTGAATAAGGCAAAACGAGAAGGAAAACTTAAGAAAGACGCTCCAGTGTCTGTTGCAAATCTAAAAAAAGCTGGTTATTCTGAGGCAGAAGCCTTGGAGTACAATACTTCGTACAAAGTGTATGAATCTGCCAAGCAAACGGCACAACAAGAAGATGTTTTAAATGGTTTTGGGAATAACGGCGGAGAAGAATTTTTAAGCTTTCTACAAACAGGAGAGTCCTTGGTTGTTAACGGTGATAAGGACTGGAAAAAGTGGTATGATGATATGAGTGGGCGGATTCTAAAAATTCAGAATGCAGATGGAAGCTGGAACGGGCATCACTGTATTACGAGTCCTGTGTTTTGTACAGCGACAAGTCTATTGTTGCTTACTGTAGAAAATGACATTGAGTTTTTGAGAAAAGTTGGAGAATAATTTTGGTTGATGATAAGACACCGCTTATAGCTTTCCTTATATGCCAGTCTCGAAGGGTTCAGGAAAGGAAGGAGTTATAAGGGGTGTTTTAATTTGCCAATCTCAAGGTGGTGTCATATAGACCTGTGTTTTCCATTTTCGATTTAAGCCAGGCATAGAAACTCATTACAAAAATATCTTCACGCTCTTTGCCAATCCAATCAAAGGAAGACTCTACCTTCTCCTTAAATTTTTGGGAGGTGACTTCCTCAGGTTTTTCATAATACAAAGTCACTAGCTTAATGAAGGTGAGAACTCGTTTTTCCCCACTCGTTTTCAAACGTATTGAGAACTTATTTTTAAAGCTATTGAGTCTGGATAGCACCAAATCCAATCTATCCAATTCTATTAAAAGTAAGATTTCTATAATTGCTTTTTTTAGCACAAAGAGCCATCCCATTTTCTTTTCATACCAAGTATCACTATGATGCATGCTCTTTAGGATGGAATATGCTTCTTGAAATCTGTTTTGCTGAAAAAGGCTCATCATAAGACTTAAATCAACGTCGAAGGATTCTTTTGGGAAGGATTTTAGGGTTTCAATGGCTACGGTCGACTTGCCTGTATAGTTTTCGTTCAACGCTTTTATAATGGTTAGTTTTTCTAAGAATCGATTGAAATAAGCGTTATTTTTCTTTTGCATTTCGGTCTCCATTTTTTCTGAAAAAGAAATCGACGCTGGAAAGTTTTTATTTCTGAAGTGGGTGACCGCCATAAGATTAAGAATTTCGATATGGTAGAACAGATGTTTATCTCTTTTGATCACCTTTTGCTTTTCCGAAACAATCCCGTAGAGCGTATCCATAGAATCTGAAATAGTAAAGTAATTACTCTGAAGCTTGGCAGCTGTTGTCATAATATTCATCAATTGGAATAATGATTTGTAGGTCAGTGTTTTACTGACCTCGATGTCGAAATCGGAGAAAGCTTCAGTTATAAGATCGTTAATGGGTTTCTTTTTTGCCTCTTTCAATTTGTTTTTAATGGATGCGTAGGCCATATTAAGTTGTCGCTCCTGCTGTGCATATTTCATATTTTGTTCTGAAGTTTGAAAAAGTTCGGGAAGGACTATTGACGCATTGAGATGTGCATACTGAATTTTGGTATGATAGATTTCATTAAGTATCGCATAACCATCTAATGATAGGGCGATACGTTCAGTTTTGGCGAGGGTTTTAAAGGCAATCTTGTTTTTTTTGTGTTCGAAAAAGATACGTGCGGCTAACAACAGTTTCAGGATTTCCATTTCATCTCCAGTCTCTTCAGAAAAACTTTTGGCGGCAATAAAGTCAATGAGATTGTCTTGAAGCCTTTTGCATAAGGCGTGATAGGCATTTCTTGAAGGTTTTCCGTAAAGGGCTGTGTCCAGATTTTTAGTTTTTCCGCTATTGATTAACTTAAAAAGTTTGATGTTCTTACTATCCCCTCTTCGGTTCTTTTTCTGAAGATAACTCACGAATTCTCGTTTGTTTTCTTCAGAAAGTGTATCAATTATGGATAAAATAGTAGTCATTTAAACGTAAGTAATTTTTATAAAAATAACTATTATAATTAGTATTATGTCATATATTTTAATAATTAAATCGTAAGAAATGTTAAATAATAGTATTTAAAAAAGAAGACAACTGCTCCATATTTGTCACATAATTGGTTTAATCATCAAAACGAAAATTATGGAAAATCAGATTTTAAAAGACAAAAAACCGGTAAATGCACCGTTGATTGAGAAAATTGAAAAGAGCAACACACCATTTAACTGCAAACCTACACCAGCTTTTATATCGGCTTCCTGGACGGCACTTTTTATAGGAATGGTTTCCTATTGTGTTGGGTTATGGAATGTAGATATGTGGCTTAATGAAAAGGGTTATTACTTTACGATCCTGCTATTTGGGTTGTTCTCTGTTGTTTCCGTACAGAAGAGTGTACGCGATAGACTGGAAGGAATTCCTGTAACCGATATCTATTATGGCATTAGTTGGTTTACAACCATTGCTTCAATCCTATTGTTAATTATTGGACTATGGAATGCGGATCTCGAGTTGAGCGAAAAGGGGTTCTACGGAATGTCATTTCTGTTAAGTCTGTTTGCGGCAGTCGCTGTGCAGAAGAACACGAGGGATATTAAATTTCTAGAACAACAGACGAAGTAGCTGGAAATGAATTAACAGTTAGAGCCTTCTAGTTTGGAGGCTCTAATTAGTAAAAACAACTGTATCTTTAGAATATAAACACTTGCATATGAATTCAAAACTGCGACAAGAAGTCAGCAAATTAGTGGAGGCTCAAGTAATTTCCCCCCAGGTTGCTGATGATATAAGGAATTATTATGATTCGAAAAATGATACAAGTCCAAATCGGCTTTTTGCCATTTTTGGAGTTTTAGGATCACTATTAGTTGGGCTGGGGCTTATTTTAATCCTCGCACATAATTGGGATGATTTCTCAAGAACTACCAAGACTATTTGGGCGTTTATACCGTTAGTTGTTGGACAGTTTTTTGTTGGATATTCTTTATTTAAAAAGAAAGGAGTTGCTTGGAAGGAAACATCTGCTACCTTTTTATTTTTCGCTATTGGTGCGAGTATTGCATTGGTGAGTCAGATATACAATATTCCAGGTTCGATGCCATCTTTTTTATTAACGTGGATCGTATTGGTCGCACCTCTGATCTATTTGTTAAAATCCCAAGCGGCAGCATTGTTGTATGTTATTTTTATCACGGCATACGCTTGCAACGTTGGGTATTTTAATAATGACAGTCCTTGGTGGTACTTAATTATGCTATTGTGGATTGTACCACACTATTACAAGCAGTTAAAGAAATTCCCTTCGGAAAATCTAACAAGTATTTTTCATTGGATTTTACCAGCGAGTGTTTTGATTGCTTTGGGGGCCTTCGTGAGCGGAGATGACAGCATTGGTTTTTTAATGTATGTCACCTTATTCGGACTTTTTTATAATGTTGGAAAGCTTCCCTTTTTCGCTGATAAAAAATTACGGGTTAATGGATATTTGGTGCTAGGTTCACTTGGGACGATTACAACCTTACTTATTGTTAGTTTTAAATGGTTCTGGGGTGAGTTTAATACAAGCTTGGTGAGTTCCCAGGATCTAATAATTACAGGAATGCTTTTGGCAGCTGGAATGACTGTGCTGGTTTATTTATTTCTGAAGAAAGAGTTAAGCCCTTTTAATTTGTTTCAGTATGGATTTTTAATTTTTACGGGTATTTATTTTACCCGATTTATTTCTCCTGAAGTACCAATGATTCTCACAAATCTGTTGGTTTTCGGCTTGGGAATCTTTGCAGTGCGCATTGGTTCAAGCAAGGGAATGTTCAGTATTTTAAATTACGGTTTACTAATAATTACGGTGCTAGTTACCTGTCGATTTTTCGACACTCAGATATCCTTTGTAATTAGAGGATTGCTTTTTGTAGCAATAGGAGCGGGCTTCTTTGGTGCTAACTATTTGATGCATAAAAAACAACAAAAACAAAATACTTCAGAAAATGAATAAATTACTAATCACAGGAGGTTTTATAGTAATGATCTTGGCACAATGGTTTATTCCAGGGCAGATGATCTATCAACAGGAGCAGGTTTTAAGTGAAGGAACTTCGTATAAATTTAAAACAAGACCCATAGATCCTAATGATCCGTTTCGCGGAAAGTTTATCATGCTTAATTATGAAATGAACAAGGTGAAAAAACCTGCAGAAGAAGTAGACTATGACCAAGATGTCTATGTGTATATAACCACCGATAAAGATGGTTTTGCAACGGCAACTCACGCTAGTAAAACTTTAAGAGATACAGATCAGGACTATATTGTAGCTAAAGCCAATGGTACGTATCAAGACACCTTAAATTTCGATTTACCTTTTAATATCCATTATATGGATGAAAATAAGGCCTACGATGCTGAGGTTGCCGTTCGTATAGCAACCAGAGAGGGTATATTAACCAATTGCTACGGATTGGTTTATGTAAAAGGCGATAGAGCGGTGCTGAGTGATGTGTTTATTGATGAAGTTTCAATAAAGGATTATGTAGATACTAAGGAATAGAAAAGTGGTCCGCCTAGGGCAGACCACTTTTTTTGTTTTGATGATGAAGCGACTCTCGAAAGAGGGTCGCTTTTTAAGCTTTATTCGGTTCCTATTTTGTTGATTTCGTTGTACCAACCTTCTTTGGGGTTATGTCCCCATTTATTGCTTCCAGCTTGACTATCCGTGCAGTAAAAAACTAACAGTACGATGCCACCAATATAACTTACAATAGGGATTACACCAATAAGATACCACCAGCCAGATTTACCAGTATCATGTAGCCTACGCACAGCGACAGCAAGGCTAGGTAGAAAAAGTGCTAAACCTGCAAGCCCTAAAACCCCAGCTCCAATAAAGAATAAAGGACCTTCTCCACCGCCAGCTCCGATTCCAGTAAACATAATAATGACGGGTATAATTAGAATTAATAGGTTCATTAATCCAAAATACCAATATTCAGATCTTCTGGCACGACCTTCAAAGTTCGCGTAGTTATCGAACATGACTTTTTTCCACCAGTCGAGCATATTGTAATCTGCTTCTAGTTTGTTTGTTTGCATTGTTTTTTGGTTTAGTGTTACTGCGAAATTTACAAAGAATTTTTAATTGGAGAATCAGATTTATTTAGGAGTCGTTTCCTCTATTTGTTAAAGCATTAAGAGTCAGTTTAATATTTGTTTTCGTTTATTGGATTCTTCAGGTTCTTTTTGCAATGGGATGTTCAGAGTTTAATTCCAAAAGATCCCATAAATTACCATACAAATCCTTGAATACAGCAACGGTTCCATAATCCGCTTTTTTTTGGCTCTCTAATAAACTCAATCCCCTTTAGCGTCATTTCGTTGTAGTCTCTCCAAAAGTCATCAGTGTTTAAGAACAGAAATACTCTTCCGCCCGTTTGATTTCCAATGAAGCCCTCTTGTTCAGGTTTTGAAGCTCTTGCAAGTAAAATTGTTGTTCCAGTCGAATTAGGAGGCGATATTACAACCCATCTTTTGTCTTGTTCAGGCTGATACGTATCTTCAATCAAGTCGAAATTCATTTTTTCTGTATAGAAGGCTATGGCCTCATCATAATCTTTGACTACTAATGCAATGTGAACTATTGATTGTTTCATTCAGTATTCGTTTTAGCCATTTATAATATTAAAACTTTTTCGAGAGCGCTCAATAAATAAATTTCTGATTGAATTGTCTTCTTCATCACTGAGAGAATTTTCATACTCATCTAAAGAATAACCAATTGTTGTTTTAAGCATTTCATGGTAAAAAATAATAATTTCATTTTTTCTGTCTTTACTGGCTAATCCAACAAAACGAGACATCATATATTGATCTTCAAGTGAAAAGCCTTTTTTTTCTAAAAATAATAGTGTCTTTGTCCCTTCACTCGTAGGGCTTTCTTGGGCTTGCTTTTTACTATCATAGAACCAAGTGTTATGCCGATATTTATTTTTACCTATTAAGTCCGCTTCGTTAAAATTATAATTATAAATTAAATCATTTTCTGGTAAGAACCCCTCTCATTGAACAATAAAGAGTTTTTTTACGGAGTGATTTTCATCTGCACTTGCAAACACATATCTTTCTCCAGCAGCAACTGGTTTTCCTTGTACCTTTTCTGAATACTCACCAGAGTTTGCAATTATTTCAAAATCAAACTTACCCGCAAAGCTAGATTCTTCGTTCACTTTGATTTTTATTTCAGGAAGTTCATTAGAAATAAGAATATTGTCCTTAACATACCTGGAGGAAATCTGCTCTGTAGGTAGGTTATCGGTTTCGTTTTGATGTTGCTGCTTCTTATCACCACAACTTAAGAAAAGGAATATAACTCCTATGAATATGGATTGCTTTTTCATAACTGCTAATTTTAAATGTGTATGATTGAAGACCTTAAAAAACGGTAAAGGTTACAGGGTCTAGGCAAATTTTTCTGTCTCCGATTTTGTAAATGATTTGTAAATGGGCGATAAATTATATGCGTTGCTTTGAGAAAGCTCGTTCTCTTTTCAGGTTATATATTCCCCACACCATTACAATCAGCTCAAGGGTTAATCCCGATAATAAACGGCGTTGAAATTCCGTCCAGAATCGTACTTAGAATCCTTCCAAACGCCAACCCTCCCATAAATATGATATTACTAATTGTGGCACTCCTCCAATGTTCCTCTTTTCGAATTTCAAGAATTCAATGTATTGAGAATCAGATATATAAGCTCGTTATTGCCCTGAAAACATTCTTCAATTCTGTACTCTCTACACCAAAATCGAAAATTAACGGTAGAATCTCATCTGGATTGGCGCCATAAATCAAAGCTACTCCAAAAACGATTGTAGCCGATATACCCAAATGTAAATTCCTAATCGTTTTTTTGATCATTTTATTTAATTGTATGCTAATAATGTTGATTGTTTGAGCAGTTATTTTTTGTCGGATTATAAAGTAAATAAGCCTCCAATATTCATACTGTATCTGCTATTTGTAATAGGATCTATATCATTTTCTTTGAAAATATCTAAAAACCCTAATTGCCCATCAAATTCTAAAAATAATTTAAAATTCTCGATAATTTTAATTTTATAACCAACACCAAAAGCCAAACCAAGATCAGTACTTTTAAACCCCTCTTTTAAGTCTATACCTAATTCCTCACCTAATTTCTCCGAATCTTTAACATTATTTAAAAACCCGATATAGGGTCCAACATTTGCATACCAATTTCTCCTTGATGCAAAATGAAAGTTTACTATTACAGGAACGGTTATGTAGTTTAGCCTAAAATCTGTAGTTTGCTGAAAATTATCACCTATAATCAAGCCGTCTGAAAATCCTTTACCATCACGGATTACTTTTAATTTTATACCCCATCTATCAGAAAAATAATATTCCGCAGATGCTCCTACATTAAATCCGAATAAATGACCAGCATTGAGAGTAAGGTTGTTGTCCGTATTTATGTTTATAAGAGAAACCTCAGAAAAATTTAATCCCGATCCTATTCCAAATTCAAAGCTTCCCTTATCTTGGGCATGAACGTTTAACAATCCAAGACTAGTAAGTGCTATGCTAAATAATAGTTTTTTCATAAAAAGAGGTTTTAATCAGGTTTGTGATTGTATTTATTGTGAGAAAGAATTTATAAGGCAATTACGCCACCTACGTTTACACTTGAACCCCAATTGGTACGTTTTATGTCAACTTCTTTTATTAGACTTTGTGTTATTCCAACCAGTCCTTGTAAATCAATTAACATTGCAAATGCTTCTGTGACTTCAATTTTATATCCTATTCCGTAGGAGATGGCTAATTGAAAATCCTTATATAAGGAATCAACAGGTAGGCCGCCATTATCTGCACTCAATAAAAATTGAGGCGTTACCCCAAAATTTATGTTCCAATGTCGTTCACTCCCAAAATGCCAATTTGCGTTAATAGGAACATTTAGATAATTCAATTTTAATTTGGTGTATGGGGTAGAAGATCCCAGTGTGAAATGAGATATACCTGAATGTAAACTCCATCGATCATTTAAATAAATATCACCAACGACGCCATATTGTAGACTAAACAATGGTTCTAAACCTGGTTCTCCCTCGCCAAATGTCATTGCAGTAGAGAAGCCTATATTGGGTATTAATTAAATTGTTCCATTATCCCTTTCTTGCGAATGTATAAGGCTAGTAGACATAACTAAACCAGTAAATAATAACAATAGTCTTTTCATAAATTCTGTAGTTGTTTTAAAAAATCTGTAGAGTTTTAATCGACACCATGGGACTCACAATAATTAATGATTCTCAACCTCATTGTTCGATATTAAAAATAGGGAGAACTCGAAAATAGGTAAATCTTGAGAATTTTTATTTAGGTTTTTAATTTTTCTCCAAAATTTTGACATTATGTAGGCTAACTCGTTATACGATCCATAAATATTACCATATCCAAATAAAAGGCTAACATAAAAAGGATGCACCTCCTGATGCATCCTTTTTTTACTTTTAATTTTTTGAAAGGAGTCTCTATACCTCCTCCACAAACAACCCGTCATCCGTCTTCTCCACCTTGGCAAGTTTGTTTTTGGTCAAACCTTTAATGGTCTTATCCCATTTTTTATTGCTCAATCCGCTTTGCTCTTTTAAACTATTTAATTCGATAGGGGAGTTACTTTTCAAAATTGCAAATACCGCCTTTTCCTCGTCGGTCATGGCAATTTGCTTCTGTTCTGGTTTCATTTGTGGGAAGAACAGTACTTCCTGGATCGACGGATTATTGGTTAAAAACATAATTAATCGGTCCATACCAATTCCTAAACCAGAAGTAGGAGGCATACCATACTCTAAAGCTCGTAAGAAGTCTTCGTCAATAAACTCGCCTGCTTCATCATCTCCTTTTTTGGCTAATTCTAATTGCGCTTCAAAACGTTCACGTTGATCTATAGGGTCATTTAACTCACTATAAGCGTTTGCGATTTCTTTACCACAGACCATAAGCTCGAAACGTTCCGTAAGTTCTGGATTATCGCGATGTTTTTTGGTAAGTGGAGACATCTCTTTTGGATAGTCTGTTATATAGGTAGGTTGTACGTAATTAGGTTCACATTTTTCACCAAATATCTCATCAATAAGCTTTCCTTTACCCATAGTGTTATCCACCGTAATTCCCATGTCTTTAGCAGCTTCACGTAATTCTTCTTCGGTTTTACCAGTAATATCAAAACCTGTATAGTCAATAATGGCCTGCGTCATGGTCACTCTCTTATAAGGTGCCTTAAAGTCGATCTCGTGTTCTCCAAAAGTAGCTAGCGTGGAACCATTTACTTGTAAAGCTATATATTCAAGCAATTGCTCTACCATTTCCATCATCCATTGATAGTCTTTATAGGCAACATAAATTTCCATCATAGTAAATTCAGGATTATGTGTACGGTCCATCCCTTCATTTCTAAAAGTTTTGGCAAACTCATAAACACCTTCAAAGCCACCTACAATCAATCGCTTTAAGTACAACTCGCAGGCAATACGCATATACAATTCTACATTCATAGCATTGTGATGCGTAATAAAAGGTCTGGCCGCAGCACCTCCTGGAATAGGTTGTAAAATAGGTGTTTCTACTTCAAACCAACCTCTTTCATTAAAAAAGTGACGCATAGCAGTAAACATTTTACTGCGCTTTACAAACACTTCTTTTACATGTGCATTAACAACCAAATCTGCATACCGCTGGCGATAGCGTTGCTCTGGATCTGTAAAGGCATCATGTACTTTTCCATCTGCGTCAACTCTTGGTTGTGGTAACGGTTTCAAGGCTTTGGAAAGTAATTTAAATTCTTTAACCATTACGGTTTTTTCACCCACTTTAGTGGTGAATAACTCCCCTTTAATTCCTATAAAATCTCCAATATCAAGCAGCTTTTTATAAACATCGTTGTAATGCGTTTTATCTTCTCCAGGGCAAATCTCATCCCTGTTGAAATATACTTGTATACGTCCGTCGGCATCTTGTAACTCAGCAAACGAGGCAGAACCTTGAATACGACGAGACATTAGGCGTCCGGCAATAATCACCTTCTTACCTTCTTTGTAATCCTGTTTAATATCCTTGGATGTAGTATCTAGAGGAAATAACTCCGCTGGATACGGATTAATCCCTAGATTAAGTAGTTGGGTCAATTTTTCTCTTCGTACGAGTTCGAGTTCAGAAAGTTGCATAGTGCTTATGTAAAATAAGCTGCAAAGATATGGACAAACTGTGGGTTTTTCAATCTAGCTATGATCAAATATTTTTGTTATGCTTAATTGTAATTTTTCAGAAGTAAGCGAACCTTTTTATCAAAGTTATGCTGGTTTATCCCTAAAAGCTCATTTGTTGCTTTGAGGTAATCTTTCAATAGGTCTTTTCTACCACAATTGATCAACTTCGTCAACCCTTTCATCCCTCTTTTTCTTTCTACTTTATTAACGATAAGTCCTGAAATTGTAGATCGAGCGGATGGTTCAGGGGCAATATGCTTGAAGATTTTAGCATTCTTCTCAAATAAATCAAAGATTTTAATATCTGAATGGTCTTTCAGATACTGTTTCAATTCTTGGACAAGCCTTTTATGAGTAATCATTTCTCCAGCCATATCTGTATAATATGCATTTCCCCAACTGTAAGCGATACCTTCTTCAGAAATCCAGTTTCTCTTGTCAATCTCATTTACCTTTCCAGAATAATAATGAAACACGTCATGCGAAAAATCTTCATTATTCATTACAGAAAATATGGTTCCAACGTCAACACCATACCCACCTCTTGTTTGCCCATTATTTACTGCTGAGTAGTCAAAGCCTTGAAGCTTTAAACTCTCTTGGCGGTTGTCACACATAAAGAACTCAAGTTGTTCGGGCGCCACGCCCAGTTTGTTTGCAATTGTTTTATGTTTATCATCGAATAATTTTGCACGGCTAAGGTTCAATTTATTTCTAAAATGGTATGTTGTGTTGCCAACTAATTGGGTTTTCCAATAGCGTGTTAAATAATCAAGCGGAATTGAAAAAGTGATTTTACCGTTTTTATCTTCGGCAATAAGATTCAAAATGTATGGTATCTTAGGAGTTTTATTGATGTTTTTTGACAAATAAATAATAGAAACCGAGTACTTGTTTTTACCAACCGAATACAGATTAATAAGTTGTTTGTTTTCAATTTGTAGCGCTTTGTCTTTCTTTTCTTGTTCATACTCTTGCAAAGATCACAGTGTAGATAATGTTAATTCGGTGCGCTTATCAGAGATATAGTTTTTATTTAATTCCCCTTGTTTTAGTTGCTCAATAAGAAGGTCCAATGAAGTTGTAATTCTTTCCTCTATTGATTGGGCCATTTCAAAATTCAGATAATCAGGTTTAACTATACCTTCTTGGCATATTGCTTCTTGAAAAAAGCAAAAGAGAAGGGTTAATGTTAGTATGTTTTTCATTTGTTCTGGATTAGATGTTATTTTTATTTCAAGTTCATGGATACTTCCAAGTCCTTAAAAGGAATAACCATTTTAACTTTATGGCTTTTTACTGGCCAAGATTGAATGAGGGTATCTACTTCTAAGTTCAATTCTTTGATTGCTTGATAGAGACCTGCTTGTCTTTTACTGGCTTTTTTAATTTCTCCTTCTTTAGGGATCCAAGCCAAGTCATCTTCAAATAGTAATTTCTCAGATGGAAAATGATAGATTAGGTAATCTTTTGTGTGCTGCGATTTTTCTCCAATAAAATAAATATCCATTTTAAATACCCCATCCGTAATCGTAAGGCTATCCTTAATTTTTTTTATCTGAAGTGGTTTAGGATTTTTCTGAAGTCGATCTGGATTAAGGGTATGTGGAGCTTCGGCTATATGTTTTACATACGATTGGTTCTCGTCTGAACAAATAATTTCGGCACCTTCTGCAACAAATGGTCGTACACCACCTAGATAATGAGGGTGATGGTGTCCAAACACGAAATATTTGATGGGTTTGTTAGGCGTTATTTTTTTTGCTTCTGAAATAATTAATTCGCCATTCTTACTATTCAATGGCGCTTCAGCAACTAATAAAAAGTCTTTAAATTCAACCAACATTACTTTGTCATCGGTATGCAGAAGATCAATAAAATGAATATTTTTAGAATGTTTTTCTACGGTCACTTCTGTTGATTCTACAGGATCTTTGACTATTTCATAGGCACTAGGTGCTTCTAAGATGCTTGAAAATTTATCTTGTATAGCAACCTTATGGATCACAATAATATCTTCTATTTTTCCATTAATCTTTTTAAGATTTATGGATCCTGGGTGCCAAAGATTTTCAATCGTACTATAATCTTCATACCTGAAAGTCGTTTTCACGTCCCCGTACATCCCATCAGCAGAAAGTACGGTGATCTTTTCTACCAAAGAATCAGATTTCCGAATGTACATTTCCACAATGCTTTTATTAATGGGAGTCTTATAGATCGCATAAGTTTTATTTCTATTAGCAGTAAGAACGCTACTTTTGGATCTAAATAGGTTAAGAATTGTAATGGGTGTATAACGAGTGGTGGTTAAGGCTTTTTCGGCCAACATTGTTTCTGTTACCGAATACAAATCTTCATCACCATAATCCAGAAACAATAGACGCTGGTCATTTTGTTGCTTTTTTGAATAGTAATATTTCTTTCGATGTAGTAAGGTGTCCTGTTTCGCAAATAATAACGGGTTTACCCAGACCGTTCCAGATGCCGTATCACTGGATTGCTGCCAAGGTTCGCTGAGATGTCCTAAGGTGTGCACGTTCTCTTTATAGGATAATGCTAGACATTTTGTTTGAAGCGGTTGCACCTGTTTCACATAACTCTCTTCGAGATAATCGATGTTGTCGTTGCTTTTACAAGAGCGTAAAGCGAAACAGATAAAAAGGACGATGATTGAATGTAGTACGTTCATTTATTGATTATTTTTTTGCTTTTATCTTAGCTATAGATTTTTTTATGCGCGCGTTTTTTGGATCAATTGTCAATGAGGTTTCATAGTTTTTCAGAGCTTCCTCTACGCTATTCGTTTGGTATAATTTGTTCGCTAAGTTTTCATAGACGTAAGCTTCCTCTGGAAAAAGGAGAACGTTCAATTTGGCAACAGTAAGTGCTTCTTCTTTGCGATCTGAAAAGAATAGAACGCTTGAATAGGTGTTTAGTTCTCCAAGGCTTTTGGCTTCTTTTCGTAGCTTCGGAAGTAGTTTTTTTGCCTTTCTATTGAATTTTTCCACTCCCATTTTTTCCAACGCAGCGTTAACAATCGTAACAGAATTGTAAAGTGGCACATAGTTTTCATTCCGAAGAATCCTAGACATATCATCCTCTATGGTCTTTACAGGATGTTCTACAATTCGATTGACCTCTTTTCCGTCTTTGTAAAAAATAAACGTTGGGACTCTATGAATGTTTAGTCCTTCCTCTTCACCACCTGGACTCTGTTTATAGTTATCACGATCTCTTGCAAGTCCAACTACCGTAAGACGTTCGAGCGGAAAGTTAATCGAGTCTAGAATTTTATAGAAGCGGGGCAATTCTTTTTTGCTATCGCCACACCAGGTTCCAAAGAACACTGTAATAGTATATTCAGAGAGGTTTTCTTTAAGACCCGCAATGTCCACCATATTTGGTGTATATGACTCGTAATTGGGTATAAACCATTCTGAATAAGATTTTTCTGAAAGCACCTCCTTATTTATTTTCCCTAGAAGTAAAGGAGAACCTTTCTCGGGAGTGACTTCCTGATTAAATGGTTGGGCATGTGCAAACAAAATAGAGAGCGTAAAACTGAGCGTTAATATGACTAGATTTTTCATGATGTTAGTTTTTAAATTTCTAGGACGAAGATTTAAAAAACTAGGGAAAAGCCTGAGTGCATTGGGATTGAAAAAGGGTCTAGACCCTAGGTTGAAATTTAAAAGTGATGTTATTTAGAGAACAATTGTTTTACTTCATCTCTTGAAGAAACGTGTAATTTCTTATACAAGTTGTTGATGTGGGATTTTACGGTGCTTAGACTTACAAACATTTCGGAAGCGATTTCCTTATTGCTTTTATCGGCAAGAATAAGATCTAGCACTTTTTTTTCTTGTTTTGAAAGCGATGCATCAAGCTCTGGTAGTTGCTGTGTTATTTTTTTTAGCTTTCCGAAGAAATAAAAATTTCCAATGATAGAAAGCAATGCAACAATTCCGGCTAAGTAAATCCACTTTGGAAGACCACCGTCTTTGTGTGAACTGATAATGTATTTATCTGAAGTAAGTTCCGCATTATACTGCTTGGTGTAATTGCTGTTAGGGTACTTTTCAGTAAGCCTGCCTAATAGATCATCGTAATACGAATAATTGGTTTTAAGATCTTCTAGGTAATAGGCGTGAAGATTCTGTGCTCGGTCTGAAAGAAACGCATAGCTGTACAGTTCTGCCAGTGGCTCTTGAAGTTGTTCTCCGTATTGCTGTAAAATGCTAAACCATTTCTTAGAATTCATTTTCCGATTGGCCTCACTTCGGTAGGTTCCGAAGGCAAAGCGCATATCATTTTTTAAAGAGTCAATTTTTAAAAAGGCATCCGCCTTTTCATTCTTAGAAATTACTCGGCAGAACATCTCATCATCGAATGAAAATGGCAGTGAAAGGGTATCGCTATTATTCGCTATAAAAATGACCTCTTTGCTATTTGGACAATGCCCTGTAAAATGTGTTGTACTCTGATCGTCCTCCGGGCAGGTATCCACATGGATTCGGTAGATCCTGTTTTCTGAAGGCAGATTGTTCCCAGAAAAAGAAAAGTAGCCTGTGCTGTCTGGAACTGTTTTATTCAGAATCTGTTCTGGAAATACACCCGAAATTTTTCGATAGTCTTCTACCACCGAGAGGTAGATGCCGCCCTCAATTGTATTGTTATCTACATAGCCAGAAAACTTGTATTGCGAAAAGCTTAGGGTTGAAATAAGGCAGAAAGTAATATAAAGTAATGATCGATTTGGCTTCATAAAATATTAAAGGACTAATATAGGTACAAAGATGGTGTAAATCAATAGCTGTAACAAAACCAATATCTAAAGGACATATAAGTATTATTAATTCGTAAATTTGTACTATGAGTATTTGGAGAGTGCTGCTTTCAATCCTTTTTCCACCTTTGGCTGTTATTGACAAAGGTTGTGGATCTATTTTAATTGTCTTGATTTTAACTATCTGTGGATGGATTCCAGGAGTTATCGCGGCGCTAATTATTATCAATAACCCTAAATAAGCTATGTTATATCGTACTGTTCTTATTCTGCTAATCGCTTTTACAGTTGTAAGTTGTCAGTTTATCGAAACGATGGTATTAAATGAAGATGGAAGCGGTCGCATGTCTATTGAAATGGATATGGGAGAGATGATGGCTTTTGGCGGAATGCTAGAGGATACCTTGGAGGTGCGAAAGGACACTATAATTTCTATGAGGGATGTATTGGAAGAAAAAAAGATAGTATCTCGCAGCTTTCTAAAAAAGAGCAAGCAAAGCTTAAAAAAATGGAAAACTATCATATGAGGATGGTTATGGATACTGAAAAAGGAGAAATGTCTATTAATATGTACACCGATTTTAAAAATATTGAAGAAACTAATGATATGATGGATGGCTTCGGAAATTCAACAAGCTTTATGCCCAGTATGGGAGGAGATATGAGTTTTAATAAAGACGATGAGTCTGCCGATGTGATTGGGGTTTCCTATAAATATAAGAAAGGGAAGTTTAGTCGAGATGCGTTTATAAAAGATCCTATGAAGCACAAGGCACAAATGGATAGTATAAAGACTGCGGAATCTTGGATGAGCAATATGAAGTATAAGCTTAAATATACCTTTCCGAATAAAATCGTAAAATCATCTGTCGAAGATGCGACCTATTCATTGGATGGAAAGACCATTGAATTTGAGCGTAGTTTTATTGATTATATGAAAAATCCAGATGTAATGGATTTGGAAATAGAAACAGAAAATTGATTTGAACAAATATATAGACATACAGGATTTAGGTCTTAAGGATTATAAGGAAGCCTGGGATTACCAAGAGGAACTTTTTAAAGGGATTATTGACTTAAAAATCAAAAATCGAAGGGAAGAAACAAATCTGGAAACGCCTAATTATTTCTTGTTTGTAGAGCATCCCCATGTTTATACCTTAGGTAAGAGCGGAGACCTTTCTAATCTTTTGATTTCTGAAGCGAAACTTGCCGAGATTGAAGCTAGCTATTATAAAATAAATCGGGGAGGTGATATTACATATCACGGACCAGGACAAATAGTTGGCTACCCTATTTTAGATTTAGAAAACTTTTTTACCGATATCCATAAGTACCTGCGCTTTCTGGAGGAAATGGTAATCCTAACATTAGCCGAGTATGGTTTAAAAGCAGAAAGGTCCAAAGGAGAAACTGGAGTTTGGTTAGATGTAGGGACTCCTTTCGCTCGAAAGATATGTGCTTTGGGTGTTCGTGCAAGTCGATGGGTTACTATGCACGGATTTGCATTGAATGTAAACGCGAACTTGGGCTATTTTGATCATATGATTCCCTGTGGAATTAAAGGCAAAGCTGTTACTTCATTGAATGTAGAACTTGGTAAGACTGAAGTTTCAATGGCAGCCGTGAAAGAAAAACTGTTGAAGCATTTTATGAGTCTCTTCAATGCTGAAATCAAAGAAAAAACGGCCTTCAACATTAGTTAGAAACAGCTTTACTTGGCGAAGTGATTTAAACTTTTTTCAGTTCTTTCTTTTGAATTTTTTAACAGCTATAATGATGAATGACAGGTAATTAAGTCCTAACCAACTAGCTATGGTAGTATCAAACCTATTGAGCAGCGACCTATAGCTATCCATCCAAGCATTTGTTCTCTC
>CAJXZB010000021.1 GCA_913063405.1 uncultured Ulvibacter sp. | reverse complement strand
TATACTTTGTCCTTTAAATCCTTCCATAACACCCTATTTTAAAGAAATAAGTTGCGGAATTTATCTGACTAACTCAATAATTATATAATAACCATTTACTCCAATACTATCCTTTTTACACCAGTACCATAAACATTTTCTATATTGATAAAATAAATTCCTCCAGTCAAATAGGATAGATCGAAACTACTTGCATTCAATTGAGTAGCTGAATCGAAATAATAAGTTTTAACACGTTGTCCATTAACAGTATGCACAGTTAATCTTGATTTACTTTCAGGAAAATCCGTTCTTATCTTAAAAACTCCATTAGAAGGGTTTGGGTAGATAGAAACGTCATAAATCTCTGTATTATCAATACTGTTCGTCCCGAGAATATCCCCATAAATCAAGGGATTGTTACTTTTGTTAATAATGTGGCAGTCTACATAATATACTGGATTATACCCATCACTACAATCATCACAGGTTGAACCCGAAACGCAATCTGGATTATTAGGGTGACAAAGGTCAACATAGGTTGGATGAAAACGATAATCCAAATCAACATTTGTACCCACATAAGAAGTTAAATCATACGTGTTAGGGTGTGAAATAGCCCCTGGACACCAACCCGCTCTTGGATAATGCCAAGAACCTTGTTGACCGGTACAACCATCGGGATTAGGGTTACAACCTTGCCATAAGTGCTGAGTGAAAGTTTCTGCTCCATCAACATCAATATAGTGAATGGCATTAAAAAATTCTGCCGCATTACCAGTATTATTAGGACCCCAAGCATGTCCTGTGTTGGAAAGCCTTAAATGTGAAGAAGATACAGCAGCAGGAACAGCAGCGCTATAGGTCTCTACCGGTTGTAAATCTGAAAGGTCACCAAAATTATAACTTCCATCCCAAACCTCTACTACATTACTATAAGCATAATCCGGTGTTCCTTGATTATAATCAAAATTAAGTGTCAATTGCCAACCTCCTGTTCCCCAGGTATCAATAAACACCCTCATTTCTACCTCCCCTTGCAATAAGGACATATAATCTGTAACATCCAGTTCATGATTACAACCAACTCCGTATGGTGTGATATATCTTATAAGTTGAATCCAATTACCATCTGGGGCTTTAACATCTATATGAGCCCATCGATCCCAATCATCACAACCTCCGTTAACGCCTGGGCACTCTACCTCCAAAAAAGCTTGAATATCACTATACGAACTTACAAACTGAGGAAAGGTATATGTCCCGTAATACCAACGACTATTTTGCCCATTAAATTCAATCACTACATCCTGCAAGCTTGTCACGGTTTGTGAATCAGCAGAGTCAACAACATTTATATTACGAGTAATTGTAGTTTCATCACCACTTGTTGCTATCGCTTTTATTATAATGTTATGAACTCCATATGCGCTTGGTGTCCACAAATAATAATAAAATCCATCTTCAGTTTCCGCCGTGTATTCTACACCATCAATGTCAATAACAACCTCCTGCATAGTATCTGGCAATTCAACTGTTGCATTTACGTAAATTGGATACGCTTTTAGCGTAGACATTTCAACAGTATAATCTTCGGTCAATCGAGTTGAAACTTCTGGTGGTGCTACAGAGATATAATCTTTTGCAGAAATATGCAAACTCAACAATAAAACAAGTAAAAAGTATAGTTTTTTCATCCTAAATATGTTTAAATTAGCTTTTATCCTAACAAATATATTATTTATTTAAACGTAATTCTAATTGCTTTTCCAATCATTTTAATTAAAATCTATTTAAGTCACAACAATGAACCCCAATTTCTTGCAAACCCCTATAGATTACCTTAAAGGCGTTGGACCTAATCGGGCGGCGCTGCTCAAAAAAGAGCTAGGAATTCATACTTTTCAAGATTTACTTAACCTATTTCCAAATAGATATCTAGATCGTACACAATACTACAAAATTGGACAACTTCAAAAAACGAACGCCGAAGTACAAATTATTGGAAAGGTTACACATATAAAGACTGTTTCACAGCAAAGAGGAAAACGTCTTGTCGCTACTTTTCTAGATGAAACTGGAAAAATGGAATTAGTTTGGTTTCGAGGACATAAGTGGATTAAGGAGAATTTAAAAATCAACCAACTATATGTAACCTTTGGAAAGACGAATTCTTTTAATGGAACTTTTTCGATGCCTCATCCAGAAATGGAACTGCTCGAGACACATGAAAAAAGTATCCGTTCTGCGATGCAACCCGTTTATCCATCCACCGAAAAATTGAGCAATAGCGGCATTACAAATAAGGTTATAAATGGACTCATGCAACAGCTCTTTCTTGAGACCAAAAAAGGCTTTGCCGAGAGTCTTTCAAAACCGCTTTTGGAGCAGCTAAAATTGATATCAAAAAGCGAGGCACTTTTTAACATACATTTTCCAAAAAACCAAGCACTTTTAGCACGCGCGCAATACCGGTTGAAATTTGAAGAATTATTCTATATTCAGCTGCAATTAATTCGTAAAAATTTAATCAATAAAACAAAAATCAAAGGGTACTCTTTTGACAAAATAGGGGAGAACTTTAATACTTTCTATAAGGAGCATTTACCCTTCAGTTTAACGAATGCCCAGAAGCGAGTAATTAAAGAAATTCGAAATGATTTAGGCAGTCAAGCACAGATGAACCGTTTGTTGCAAGGGGATGTTGGAAGTGGAAAGACTATAGTCGCATTACTATCAATGTTAATCGCACTTGACAACGACTTTCAAACATGCATAATGGCTCCGACTGAAATTTTGTCAGTCCAACACTACAATGGATTGCTAGAATTATGTAAAGGACTCAACACCAGCATATCACTTCTTACTGGATCAACTAAAACTTCAATAAGGCGGGAAATTCACGAAAACCTTGAAAATGGCTCTCTAAACATACTAGTTGGAACACATGCACTTCTTGAAGATAAGGTCAAATTTAAAAACCTTGGGCTTGCTATTATCGATGAGCAACATCGTTTTGGAGTAGCGCAACGAAGTAAATTATGGCATAAAAATGTGTACCCGCCACACGTTCTAGTGATGACCGCCACCCCTATTCCACGAACACTCGCAATGAGTGTTTATGGAGATCTAGATATTAGTGTAATTGATGAACTTCCACCAGGTAGAAAAGACATCAAAACGGTGCATCGATTTGATGCAAATAGGCTGAAGGTTTTTAGGTTTATTCGAGATGAAATTTCGAAAGGTAGACAGGTCTATATTGTCTATCCATTAATACAGGAAAGTGAGGCCTTAGATTATAAAGATTTGATGGACGGCTATGAGAGTATTGTACGTGAATTTCCACTACCTGATTATCAGATTTCCATAGTACACGGAAAAATGAAACCAGCCGACAAAGATTTTGAAATGAATCGGTTTATAAAAGGAGAAACTCAAATTATGGTTGCAACTACCGTAATTGAGGTAGGAGTTAATGTTCCAAATGCTAGCGTTATGATCATCGAAAGTGCAGAACGCTTTGGACTGTCTCAGCTGCATCAGCTAAGAGGACGTGTAGGTCGTGGTGCAGAACAGAGTTATTGTATTCTTATGACAAGTCATAAATTATCTGCAGATGCCAAAACCAGACTAGAAACAATGGTTCGTACGAGTGATGGGTTTGAAATTGCCGAAGTAGATTTAAAACTTCGAGGACCTGGGGACCTTATGGGAACTCAACAAAGTGGGATCCTTCATCTCCGTATTGCAGATATAATAAAGGACACCGAAATACTAAAGATTGCTCGAAGTTACGCTATGCAGGTCTTAAAAGGCGACCCTAACCTTGCTTCCGAAGAAAACAAACCAATCAAGCTAACATTCGCACAACTAACAAAGTATCGAAATATTTGGAACTATATTTCCTGACTTGAGTTTAAGATTATTCCTTATTCAAAGTATGCTTTTTCCCTCCAAAATCTAAAAGCATTGTATCGTCGGTTAAATTAAATGAAAAACTTATTCCCATAGAATCATATCTAAATATACCCTTGTCCACCGCAATCAACTTAAACGCAGGTTGTCCTGTCGCTTGTGCGATCAACTCATTTCCTTCTTTGGTAAACACCACTTTTGCAGGAAAGGTTTCTCCACTATAAGTACCCAAATAAACATCTAAACCTCCAGAACTTAGTTGAACGGTTGAACTACTTTGAAATTCAGGATCGTTTTTCAGGTATATCTCTAAAGCGGCAATCACAACTGGCAAAAGAGGACCTTCCATTCCATTAAAGGTTAGTGCAAAAGACGTATTTCTTTCAGGAATATGAAGAGTGAACGATTGAAATCCATCAATACCTCCGTCGTGTCCATACACCTCAAGTCCTTTAAACACAAATTGCGTCATACCCATACCCATATTCTCTTTTATAGTCTTCATTTTTTCTAAAGAAGACTTCGAAACTAAACCCCCAGCAAACAGACCATCATAAAAAACACATAGTTCTCTTGGCGTTGACACCATGGCCCCTGCCCCCATTGGCCCGCTTAGATGAGTTTCTAAGTCAGCTAGTTCCCAGCCTCCATTTTCTTTAAAATAGGAAAGCGCTTCATTTTTATTCGAATCTATTTCTTGCCCAAAATGAGTTCTCTCTAACTTGAGTGGATTGATAATTCTTTCTTCCAGAATCTCTGAAAAAGGTTTTGTATCAAAATCTTCAGCGATATAAGAAAGTAGGATATAGTTTGTGTTGGAATATTGTGTCTTCGTATCTGGCTCAAAATCAGATTCATTTTTTACAAAACGATCGAGCATATTATTGCGAGTTTGTGGATGTACAATCCAAGACATTATATCTTCTTCATTTGTAATGTTATATATACCACTGCGATGTCTCAATAAATCTTCAATTGTAATTTTTTCTGAATTTGGGATTCTAGGAAAGAATTGATTTAAACGAGTATCCAAACTAAGCTTAGCTTCAGCTACAAGCTGCATTATCACAGTAGCTGTAAAGGTTTTTGTTATAGAACCTATTCGATGTTTGGTCTGCGGATTATTCTTTTTATCCTGATCCAAATCTGCGTATCCAATATATTTTTTGTAAACCTCTACGCCTTCCGAAGAAATAGAAATACCACCCATAGCCTGTAGATTTACATTCAATGTGTTAAACAAACTATCTAATTTCTTGGTGTCAAATGATTGTGCGTGTAAGCCACCTGTACACAAAAGAAAAATTATTATTTTTTTCATGAGTTTATTATTATAAAAATTAGAAATGATTTAGTTGGGCGAAAAATTGGCCCTTGAAATCTGAATTATTCCTTTTTCTTCCACTGAAGGATAATAATACCAACGCGTGCAATTAAAAATGTGAATAAGCTAAACACGACGGGCAAAAAGGTGAACTTCAACCCGCCTGCCAAAATATTAATCGAAACGCCTTCTACACCCTCGATAGCGTCAAAGGCATCAATAAGTCCAATTACTTGTCCAAGAGTACCCCAGGCCAATACAAATAGACTTATCGACCCCATTAAAGTAATTGTTTTTTGAGAGGTTGTTTTTGAAATCAGTTCCTTTACAAAAAGAACCACTAGAATAATAAAAATAAGTACAATTGGATACATAAAAAATGGCCCTCCTTGTTCGAGTAAATGCATAATTTTAATTTTAAAGATTCATAGAATCCAAATGTATCTTATTAAGCCAATCTTAAAATATTAATGCGACTTTTACATTCCAATATGGGACATACGACTTAATTAGCCTGCTTTTTGTCATTTTTAATCGAATAATGACCAAAAAGGGACGAAAAATGGTCGAATAGCGCATTTTATTTGATTTTTTATTAAAATTACTCATATTACACCGTGAAAGACTTTAAGCTAAAAAACATAAAATTCATTCCGCTGCATATCGCTTTCTGGGTTGGGGTCTGGTTCTTTTTTATTTACTTTTTTAGTTATAATTCGGACAATAGCACATATGTCTTTTGGTTTTCTAGTTTCCTGCTTCCGGTTACTATGATTACAACCTACTTCACCGCATATTTTCTTATTCCGAAGTATTTATTTCTCAAAAAATACAAGTTGTTTGCTCTTTATAGCCTGTATACCTTGATTCTTTCTACCTACGTCATTCTGCTCAGTATCTTCGGAAATTTCATCTTTTTAACCAATTTGAAAATCACGAATATTCCTCTAATGAGCAGAAACTATGTCTTTGTACTCATTTTGGTATATCTCATTGTAGGTCTAGTGAGTTTTGTGAAACTGTTGAAACACAGTTTCGAAACATCTGCAAAAAACACTGCGCTAGAAAACAAAATACTCGAAGGAAGCCTGCATCTAAAAGAACAGGAATTACACTACCTCAAGAAGCAGATTCATCCACATTTCTTATTCAATACATTAAACACTATTTATGGATTTTCTTTACGGAAGTCTGAAGAAACTCCAGAGCTCATCCTAAAACTTTCAAATCTTTTGGACTATATCTTATATCAGGTCCAGAAACCCAAAGTCCCATTAATAGAGGAGATAGCACATATTGAAGAATATATTTCACTAGAAAAAATTAGATTTCAGGACACGTTGAAAGTTTCGTTTGGCACAAAAAACATTGACAAGAACATTGAAGTATCCCCTATGTTATTTATTCCATTTGTAGAGAACGCCTTTAAGCATGGTGCAATAATTGATGACTATTTAACCGTCGATTTACAACTAGAAATAAAAGAAGAGTGGCTTCTATTTAGAAGCACAAACAGTTATCGCGGGAAGGAAGAAGACATAGCATCTATTGGATTAGGTCTTCAAAACATTCAGAAAAGACTAGAATTACTATACGGTGAAAACTATAAGTTAAAATCAAACGCAACGAGCACGGAATACTCGGTTGATTTAACCATCAAATTATAATCATCTAATGAAGAACTCCTATAAAGCACTTATTATTGATGACGAGCCAACTGCTAGGGAGATTCTGGAATTACATCTCCAAAAAATCGAACTTATAGACGTCGTTGGAAGCTGCAAAAATGCTATGGAAGGTTTTTCTAAACTTAATGAGACTTCCGTTGACCTCGTTTTCTTAGATATTAATATGCCCGAAATAACAGGGCTTTCGTTTGCAAAAACCCTTGGTAAAAACACTAAGGTGATCTTTACAACGGCTTATAGAGAATACGCTGTGGATGGATTCGACTTGCAGGCCGTTGATTACCTCTTGAAACCTATTTCCTTAGAGCGCCTTATTAAGGCAATTAATAAGTTTACGGGAGAAAGCATTCCTTTGGAAAGCGCTTCGCAAAAAGAAATACAATCAGAAAATAGCGATTTTATATTTGTTCGTTCTGAACGTAAAATGATCAAAGTAGATTTTGAGGATATCCTTTATATCGAAAGTCTCTCAGATTATTTAAAAATTCATACTTCTGAAAAAGTTGTAACTACTCGTGAGACCATTTCGAATATTGAAACCAAACTACCACGTAAAAAATTTATGCGCTGCCATAGATCTTTTATTGTATCCATCCAACGAATCAACTCCTTTACCAATGAATATATTGAAATAAGCAAAACAGCTATTAGCATAAGCAAGAGCTATAGAACAGCCGTTTTAAAAAGGTTAGACAACTTCTAGTGATGCATTCTCCTCTTCTGGCTAGTCATTACAGATTTAAATATCTACCTTTGGGTATGATCATCAAAACTTTCTTATTATGAAAAAATCACTACTCTATTTTCTTTTTATTATTGGCTCCGTGGGAGTTGCAAACTCTCAAAGTGTTGTTACATTTTACACTACCGAAGGGGATTTTGAAGTAGAGCTTTATGACATATTAAAACCAATTACCGCAGGTAACTTTTTATCGCTTGTTGAGCAAGAGTTTTATGACGATGTTATTTTTCATCGAATTATTTCGAATTTTGTAATACAAGGTGGTGATCCTACTGGAACTGGCAGTGGAGGCCCTGGTTATACTATCCCAGACGAGTTCGACCCAAACCTATCTAATGTTGAAAGAACCCTTTCTATGGCCAATGCTGGTCCAAACACGGGAGGAAGTCAATTCTTCATAAACACTGTTGATAATATCTTTTTAGATTTTGACAATCCACCACTTTCATCTGCACACCCAGTTTTTGGAGAAGTGGTTACAGGTTGGGATATTGTAGAAATAATTGAAAATGTTCCAGTTGATGGAAACAACAGACCTATAACCCCAGTGGTTATGGATAGTATTCGAGTAACACAACCAATTTTGGCTCTGCCTGATTTTGACGAGAACAAGTACTCTTTTAGTATTCAACCAAATCCAATCACCAAGCAAAGTGTTATTGAGATAAGTAGCAAAATTGCCAATCAAACTGAGTTTTCAATTCTGAGTATGAACGGTACTCTAGTTGCTAAAAAAAGAATTGAAATAAACCAAGGAGTTACTAAAATTAACCTATCGGATTTTGAAATAGACAACCTATCTAATGGAATATACTTTATGATGCTAAACACGGACGGTAATATTTCGCATAAACGTTTTCTGATTTCGGAATAATTTTATTTACATGATATGATTAAATTGCTAGATCAGGAAGCTAGCGCTGATGCCGAAAAAATCTATGATATTTTTCAAGTTTCATACGCGGTTGAAGCTGACTTACTTGGAGCAACAGATTTCCCTCCTCTAAAGAGATCTGTCGTAGATTTTATGAAAAGCAACACTTCTTTCTTTGGATTCTGGCAAGGAGAACACTTAGCCGCTGTACTCGAAATTGAACCTCAACCAACGGCTTTTCATATTTGTAGTTTGGTTGTGGACCCAGACTATTTCAGACAAGGTATTGCGAGTAAATTAATCGATCATATTTTGGATCTTTTCGAGGGTAACCCAATTACTGTTGAAACTGGACTCGCCAATGAACCTGCCAAAAAGCTATACGAGTTTTTCGGTTTTAAAGAAAATGGTCAGTACGATACAGATCACGGAATTCGGAAAATAAAATTTATACACAAACGCGGTTAAAATTATATTTTGAGACACATAACTCGTACGGTTTGGGTTTTATCCATTGTTAGCCTCTTTACAGATATGGCGAGCGAAATGCTCTACCCTATTCTACCTATTTACCTTCAAACCATCGGGTTTTCCGTTTTATTCATTGGAATTCTAGAAGGAATTGCAGAAGCCACAGCTGGCTTAAGCAAGGGGTACTTTGGACAATTATCTGATAGTAAAGCGAAACGATCCCCCTTCGTCCAATTGGGTTATGCGCTAAGTGCAATCTCTAAACCAATGATGGCTTTCTTCATCTATCCGCTCTGGATTCTTTTTTCTAGGACATTGGATAGGTTGGGAAAAGGAATTAGGACAGGAGCTCGAGACGCTCTGCTTTCGGAAGAAGCAAGTCCAAATACTAAAGGGCGGGTTTTTGGCTTTCATCGCTCTATGGACACTCTCGGCGCAGTTTTGGGGCCTAGTCTGGCCTTGCTATATCTCCATTTCAATCCCGAAGACTATATTAATATTTTCTATATCGCTTTTATTCCAGGCATATTGGCAATCGTCGCCACATTTCTTATTAAAGACAAAGAGCGACTATCGAATAGGGAAACAAAAAAAGTATCTTTTTTATCTTTTTTGAAGTATTGGAAACAAAGCCCGTTGAAGTATCGAAGGGTAGTTATTGGTATGTTATTTTTTGCGCTCCTGAATAGTTCAGATGTTTTTCTATTACTCAAAGCGAAAGAAATGGGGTTTAACGACACTATGACTATTGGAATGTATATTTTCTATAACCTCATCTATACTTTATTTGCGTTTCCGCTTGGGGGTTTGGCCGATAAAATTGGACTAAAAAAAATGTTTGTCTTTGGGTTAGGGGTTTTTAGTTTGGTTTACTTCGGAATGGGAACGATTACAAACACCTATGGCTTTATAGCACTCTTTTTTGGCTACGGGATCTACGCCGCGGCTACCGAAGGAATTTCAAAAGCTTGGATTAGTAGTCTTGTAACAAAAGAAAAGCTGGCAACAGCTATTGGCACGTTTTCGGCCTTTCAAAGCATTTGCGCAATGATAGCAAGTTCTTTCGGTGGACTGGTCTGGTTTTATTTCGGATCTAACGCAGTTTTTTTAGTAACCGCGGTCGCTACCCTAGTTGTAATAGTCTACTTCCTAAATTTTAAAACATCCTTGAAGACCACTTGATCTAACTAATAAAGGGAGTTCTCAGTTTTAGTCTTCAATCAATGTCTTTACAAAGTTTTTAAACTCAGTAACAAATTCGGTGTATTTCTCCCCAGTAGCGGGGCCATTAAAACCTGTATGTATTTTTCTAACAGTACCTGTTTTATCAATATAAATTGTTGTTGGGTATGAAAGCACATGATTTAACATTGGCAATTTCTCATTTGCCTTTTTCTTACTACTAGTGCCGTACTGGGCTAACAAAACTGGATACGGAATCCCTACTGCGTCTATCAATCTATTGATTGAATTAATAGCTCTTTCTTCTGTTGGAACATATTCAAAGGCCAGTGCAACAATTTCTAAATCATCGCTTTTAACATCGTTGTAATATTTTGTATAGAACTTGGTTTCATCAAGGCAGTTCGGGCACCAAGTACCCATAATTTGAACTAAAACTACTTTGTCCTTGAATCGTTCATCCTCCATTGAGACCATATTTCCTTCAGAGTCTGGGAAAGAAAATCCCACCTTCTCATAACCTTCTTTAAGGAAAGTCAGAGAATCCGCAGCAGGTAATTCGTAGTTCTCATTACGTTTTCCCGTAAAAGGCTCTTGCCAATGATTTCCACTGTAAAAAATACCATTTAAAATACTGTCTTTTATCTCAGCCTCAAAAAGAAATGCATGCGCACCATCAAAAGTTGATAATTTCACTGTTGTAGCATCGATCACTCCTTCCAAGTAGCGATAGTCCCCAGTGGTAGTTCTAATCGTTCCCGTGACAATTCCATCATCCCCTTCAGAGAAAATTCCTTTTGCTATATAATTATCATCTTCAGAATCTGGGCTAAATATCATCTCCCAACTACCTTCTATATGCTTATATTGTGAATTCGAAGTTTTAAACCTTGATTTACTGCCATATTCCATAGTAAATGGCACCACTCTGTTTAGACTCTCTTTTATAAAATCTCCTGTTATACGCTCCTCTGTAAAAGTCCCCTTAAACACTCCCTCATAAACAGGCATTTGTATAGTAATCGAATCACCCTCGATAGTAATCTCCTTAATTTCTATTTCTTCCTCAGCGTTAAAAATAATAAATGTATCTTCATTTTTATACTCAGCCAAAAAAGGAAGTTCTTTGCCTTCCCCCAAATCCAATGATACTCTCCAGGCGCCAGCTTTGGGAACATAAACCTCTTTCCCACACGCAAGGATAATTGTACAAATTAGTAGAAGAGCTATATTCTTAATCATAGGTGTTATTTTACCAGTTAATCGCAAAAAAATGAATTCATTACATTAAAAAATGAGACTGCCTGAAAAGTAGTTCTAACCTTTTATTCTTTGAGCCTCTATTTATTACCAGATATGCTCGGATGAATGTTACAGTTACTTTTCAGGCAGTCTTCCCCTCAATTATTTTTATGAACTAGTTTTTGATATAATCAGAAACTTTACTCTTATGATCAGCTAGTTTTTTCTTGCTGCTTTGAACCCTTGCTTCATAGTCTTTAAGACGTTGTTTGGCATTGGCAATCTTAACAAGTTTCTCTGCGGCCTGTTCCTTATTTATTTTACCAGAATCAAGATCAGCCTGAACTCTCGTCTTTGCCGCTGAAACTCGATCTTTTCCAGATGCTACAAATCGATCGCGATTGGCCATATCCACCTCTTTCTTCTCGATCATTTTTTTTGCATCCGTTGCCCTTGCATTTCCATACTCACGTCCTTTTAAATCTGAATAAGCCTTGTCTTTCTTTATCTCTATTTTTTCTTTTACATCTTTCGTTCCTCCCTTAACATCCTTTCCTTCTAGCCTTTGCTTTTGAATCTCTCGCATTTTAGCCTCAAGTTCTTTATGCTCTTCCGGAGAGGCATCCTTCATTTTCTCCTTGTATTTCTTCATCTCGTCCTTCATTGCTTCGTTTGGCTTAGAACGACCATCTTTAACATCACCAACTTTGTCTTCTCGATCTCCCTTCATTACATCTTTAGCTCCCTCCTTAAGTTTCTTTAGTTTTTCTTGTAACTCCTTACGTTCCTCATCACTTTCGACACTTTTCATCTTCTCTTTTATCTTCCTTATTTCTTCAGCTCCATGTTGCCCAACACTACTTGCACCGTTCATAGCACCTCCAACTTTATCCTTTACTTTTTGAGCGTCCTCTTTCTTTTTAGAAGCTTCTTCTCTTAACTCTTTATTGGCGTCTTCTGCTCCTTTTACATCTTTGATAGATTGAGCAAATCCATTAATATTGCCAACAAAAACAAGCAATAACAATACAACTAAACTATTTCTTATACTTTTCATGTTTCTAAATATTTTAAATACTATCTAATTCTTTTAATGCCTCTTCTATTTCGTTAGCACCTTTCTCAAGATTCGTAGAAATTTCTTCAATCTCCGCTTCAACTGCCTCAATTTGTTCAACGGCAGCTTTGGTTTCTTCTTCCTCTTTTTTGGTATCGCGACAAGAAGTGAGGCCAAAGACAAAAACAAGGATGCAAATTTTAAGTAATAACTTCATATATAGATGGTTTAATTCAACAATATTTAAAATTACAAATTATATCTCAATGTTTGAATGCTAACGTCAATATTTTATCTTTGTACGCTTAATTTACAATAGAGATGAAGATTTCATACAACTGGCTTAAACAATTTATCAACCTTGACTGGGACGCTCATAAAACTGGGGAACTACTAACAGATTTAGGACTGGAAGTTGAAGGAATCGAGCCATTTTCTTCAATCCTCGGCGGTTTGGAAGGAGTTGTTGTTGGGCATGTATTGGAATGTGACCAACATCCTGATGCAGATCGTTTAAAACTCACTCAAGTTGATGTTGGTGGTGAAAGCCCCATTCAAGTTGTTTGCGGGGCTCCTAATGTAACCAAAGGACAAAAGGTTCCAGTGGCAACGGTGGGTACAACACTTTACGACACTGAAGGGAAGCCTTGGAAAATTAAGAAAGGAAAAATTCGCGGAGAATCTAGTGAAGGAATGATCTGCGCAGAAGATGAACTAGGTCTAGGTAAAAGTCATGATGGTATCATGATCTTAAGTGAAAATATAAAGGCAGGAACACCAGCCTCAGAAGTTTTAGAAGTTGAAAACGATGCTGTTTTTGAAATCGGACTAACGCCTAATCGAGCCGATGCAATGAGTCATTGGGGTGTTGCCCGAGATTTAAAAGCTGGGCTTCTTCAACAAAATATTTCTATAGAATTAATTACCCCTTCAACAACAAGCTTCAAAATTGAAAATAGAACTTTGAAGATAGATGTTCATGTTGAAGACATAGCCTTAGCTCCTCGATACTGTGGCGTAACCATAAGTGATTTAAAAGTAGCCGAATCTCCTTCTTGGCTCCAAAATAGATTAAAGGCAATAGGTCTAGCACCTACTAATAATATTGTTGATTGCACAAATTATGTGCTACATGAACTTGGTCAACCACTGCATGCCTTTGACGCCAATAAAATTACTGGAAACACCGTCAATGTAAAAACACTACCTGCAGGAACGAAATTCACAACCTTAGATGGTGTTGAACGTGAATTGCACCAAGAGGATCTCATGATATGCAATGCAGAAAATCCAATGTGTATTGCTGGGGTTTTTGGTGGTTTGGAAAGTGGTGTTACTCAAAGCACCACTAGTATTTTCCTTGAGAGTGCCTACTTCAATCCTGTGAGTATTCGAAAAACAGCAAAAAGACATGGTTTAAATACTGATGCTTCTTTCCGTTTTGAACGAGGTATTGACCCAAACATCTGTGAATACGCACTTATGCATGCAGCGATCCTAATTATGAAAGTTGCTGGAGGTATTATTACTAGTGACATTGTGGATAAATATCCTAAGAAAATTGAAGACCATCAAGTTTTCTTAAATTTCGACAAAGCAACGTCCTTAATAGGCCAGGAGATTCCTCGCGAAACCATAAAACAAATTCTCACTTCGCTAGAGATTAAGGTTAATAATGTAACTGAAACAGGAATAGGGATGACCATTCCTGCTTATCGGAATGATGTGACTCGAGAAGCCGATGTTATTGAGGAAATTCTTAGGGTGTATGGCTATAACAATATTCAATTCACGGAAAAACTTAATGCCTCAATGGCAATCAGTCAAAGAGTTGAAGATTATCAGGTTCAGCATCGTATTGCTTCGCAGCTTACAGCCCTAGGCTTTAATGAAATGCTATGCAATTCACTTACTTCGCCAAAATATATCGCTCTTAGTGATTCACTAAAAGAAGAACACAATGTAGAAATGCTAAATCCTTTAAGTCAGGATTTATCAGTTATGCGTCAATCAATGCTATTTGGTGGTTTGGAAGCATTGGGGTATAACAATAACCGAAAAATAAGCAATGTGAAGTTGTTTGAGTTTGGAAATACATATCACAACTATCCAGACGCTAGAACTGAAAAGAAGCACCTTACGCTAATTATTTCCGGAGATAAGACTGAGGATACTTGGGGGACTTCTGCGGTGAAAAGTGGTTTTTTCTTCGGAAAAGGAATCATCACAAGTGTTTTGGAACGTCTTGGAATTGATAGCTATTCAGAAAGAGGTTTAAAAAATGATATATTTTCTGAAGGCTTCTCTCTTGTAAAGAATAAACAAATACTAGTTGAGTTTGGTGTTGTTAAAAAGAAACTTACCGAACAATTGAATGTAGAAGTAGAAACCCTTTATGCCGATTTTAATTGGGGTGCCGTTTTAGGCGAAATTTCCACCAACAATAAATTGATAAAACCTATTTCAAAGTTTCCAAAGGTAAAACGTGATTTTGCATTGTTACTTGATGAACCTGTAACTTTCGAAGCATTAAAAATAGCAGCGCTCCAAACAGAGAAAAACTTGCTTAAAGATGTGAATCTTTTTGATGTATACACTGGAAAAAAACTTCCGAAGGGTAAAAAATCCTATGCATTGAGTTTTACAATTCAAGATGAGAATAAAACGCTCACAGACAAGCAAATCGATAAGATCATGAGTAAGCTACAGAAGAAGTTTGAAACCGATTTTGGCGCCACCCTTAGATAAATTCAGAAGAATATAGATTTATTTTTTCTCAACAGCTTCTGGATAAACAAGGCCTTCTATAATATGAAATAGCCCGCTTTTATGGTAGAAGTTACTGGCCGTGAGTTCTGCAGTATTATTTTGAGCATCAAAAAGGTAGACTTTTCCATCTACCAATTTTATGCCTAAGTTTTCACCACTTAAAGTCTTCAGTTGCATCGTACTCCCTCCTCGATAGGTAGCTCTCTTAATTGAATTTAAATCAACACGCCCTGGAACGACAAGATATTTAATGGTTTTAGAAATTCTCATTCTATCGGCAAGTAACTCCTTTCTGTCCGACTTTTTTAAACTTTCAAAAGAAGTATTCAAAGGCGCAAAGATGGTTACCATTTCTTCATTCGCCATTGCAGTGCTCAAGGCTTCATCCTCTAAAATACCTTTCAGAAAAGAAAATGATTCCACGGCTTCAATATTCTCAGCAAATGTTTTTGTGGATGAAAAAGTAGCGTTGTTCCATTCCGAAGTGACATCCGAACTAGATTTATTGATATATTTTTGGGCTGTTATTGTAGTAAAAGCGAAACAAAAGATTAAGGCGATAAGGGGATTTCTAAATTGCATTTCTAGTATTTTTTATTGTAAATGTAAACAATTAGCAAAACATATACCACTCTTGTTCTATCACCACCAAATTTTCTAATTTTTCAATATGTTAAATAGTTGTTTTGATCCACAGTTGTCCGTAACTTTATTTGATAACTACAAATTGTAATTGTCAACCCTGAAACTTTAAAACTATGAGTAACGCCGAAGAAACAACGAGAATCTATACAGGTCCCGCTATGATTGTTAAAGGGTTGGTCGCAAGGCTTAACGACTTGGGAATAAACCCAATAGAAAGAAATGATAACGCTAGCAGTATCCAAGCTGGATTCACTGTAGGTGTGCCAGGTCAAGTAATGCTCTACATCCGAAAGGATGAATTGGCAAAAGCGCAAACAACAATTGATGCGTATTTAGAAGAAATTGGAGAATAATTAGGCTTTTACAGCATACATCTTCTGACGTAATTCCTTGATCCTTTTATCACTCATATACTCGTCAAAAGTCATATATCTATCGATTACACCATTTGGTGTTAACTCAATGATTCTATTTGCAACTGTTTGAGCAAACTCGTGATCATGGGTTGTAAATAAAACAGTTCCTTTAAAGTTTTTAAGCGAATTATTAAAAGCAGTAATCGATTCCAAATCTAAGTGATTTGTTGGTTCATCAAGCATCAAAACATTTGCTCTCATCATCATCATTCTACTTAACATACAACGTACTTTTTCCCCTCCAGAAAGCACATTACATTTTTTCAATGCCTCTTCCCCACTGAAAATCATCTTTCCTAAGAATCCGCGAATATGAACCTCTTCCCGTTCTTCTTCAGTCTTAGCCCATTGACGTAACCAATCAACCAAGGTATTGTTGTTTTCAAAGAAACTGTGATTGTCAAGAGGTAAGTAACTCTGATTGGTGGTGATACCCCATTGAAATTCACCACTATCCGCTTTCATGTTTCTGTTCAGAATTTCGTAAAATGCTGTTGCCGCACGAGAATCCTTAGAATAGACTACTACTTTATCTCCTTTAGTAAGGTTGATATCAATTTTATTAAATAGCACTTCTCCGTCAATCGATGCTGAAAGATTTTCAACGTTTAATATTTGATCTCCGGCCTCACGTTCTCTTTCAAAAATAATGGCTGGATAGCGCCTGCTTGAAGGTCGGATGTCCGAAACATTTAACTTCTCAATCATCTTCTTTCTACTCGTCGCCTGCTTAGACTTTGCAACATTTGCGGAGAATCTGCGAATAAACTCTTCAAGTTCCTTTTTCTTTTCTTCGGCTTTCTTGTTCTGTTGCGCACGTTGACGTGCTGCTAACTGGCTACTTTCATACCAGAACGTATAATTACCGCTGTAGTGATTTATTTTACTAAAATCGATATCACTAATATGTGTACACACCGAATCTAAAAAGTGACGGTCGTGAGATACCACGATCACACACTGATCATAATTAGCCAAAAAATGTTCTAACCAAGTAATTGTTTCATAATCCAAATCATTGGTAGGCTCATCCATAATAAGCACATCAGGATTACCAAATAATGCTTGTGCTAGAAGCACACGTACTTTTTGCTTTCCGTCTAGGTCACCCATTAACGTAAAATGATGTTCCTCTTTTATCCCTAAATTTGACAATAAGGCAGCGGCGTCACTATCCGCATTCCAACCGTTCATCTCTTCGAAGGCAATTTGAAGCTCGCCAATCTTCTCGGCATTCTCATCAGTATAATCTTCGTATAATCTATCTATCTGACTTTTTATTGAAAACAATTCTTTATTTCCACGAACCACCGTCTCCAAAACCATAAACTCATCATAAGCGTTGTGATTTTGTTCCAACACAGACATACGCTTTCCTGGTTCCAGATGTACTTGACCCGAAGTAGGTTCTTGCTTCCCAGAAATAATCTTTAAAAATGTAGACTTTCCTGCACCATTGGCCCCTATAACCCCGTAGCAATTACCTTGTACAAATTGTGTATTTACATCATCGAACAAGACACGTTTGCCAAATTGAACCGATAAATTTGAAACTGAAAGCATACCTTTTATGTGGTTTATTAAATTTTGCGCAAAAGTAGCTAATTAACTGGGACTGGAGAAACAATAACTTTTTAAATTTCTTTTAACGAGGAATTAACAACATAAATGAGTTGTCTACCATATTTTTGTTACTTTAAACTCGCAATTTCATTGATTAGAAGCTTACTTGTTATATTGTATTGTATTGCATTTATCTCCTGTGACCAAAATGAGAATCGCTCCTCAGAAGTTACTTGGATAGGAGGAGAAATTGTTAATCCTAAGCTGGATTATGTTATCTTTTCTAAAGACAACAAAGTTTTAGATACGGTTTATCTAGGCGATGATAATTTCTTTCTTTACAAAGCAGACTCTATAACTGATGGCTTATATTCCTTTAGGCATTATGAATATCAAATTATTTACCTCGAGCCTGGCGACAGTTTAATGATGCGTGTAAATACAGTGGACTTTGATGAATCTCTTGCTTTTTCGGGTAAGGGAGCGGAGCGCAATACACTTCTAATGGATTTCTTTTTAATGAACGAAGAAGAAACCAAGCAACTGCCAATGTTTTATTCTTTGGAACCCAAAGAATTTCAGAAGAAAATAGATTCTTTTACCAAGGCAAGAACGGCTATGTACAACGAGTTTATTGTGAAAAATTCGTTAGACAAAAACTTCCAGGAAATAGCCAAGGCAAATATCAACTATGACGGCTATATAAAGAAAGAACTATATACCTCAGTGAATCTGGGTAAGAATACTGTAGCTGGCAAGGATTTTCCGGATGATTTTTATGATTATCGAGAGGAAGTAGATTTTGGCAATACCGGTTTGCGCTCTTACTTCCCTTATTACCGTTTTTTAAACCTTTATTTCGATAACCTGGCCTATGAAAAGTATAAAGATTACTCTGACTTTGATCGCTATTCATTTGTGCATAATTGGAATAAGGTGAAAATTATGGACAGTATTATTACCAGTGACTCCTTAAAAATTAGACTTGTAAGAGGTAATGTAATTAACTATTTATTGCGCGGAAAAGACGCTGAAAGAGGTCCAGACATGGTAGAATTGTTCTCTCATATAAACCTGTATCCAGCCTGTAATATAGAAATGCAGGAATTGGCAGAGTCTGCTATGATGTTAACGCCTGGAAAGGAAATACCTAATGTACTTTTATTAAATGCAGATAATATTGTTAAGGATTTACATAGTATCTTACGAAAAAATACTGTCTTATTTTTCTGGTCGTCACAGTCGATAAGTCATTTCAGAAATATACATGCTAAAGCTGCTGAACTAAGTGCAAAATATCCTGAATACGATTTCATTGGTATCAATACAGATACCCATTTTAAAAAATGGCGAAATGTGGTTACGCAATCTGGATATGATAAAACAAAAGAATACCAATTCGATAATATTGATCACGCTGAACAAAAGCTTGTTATAAACTCTGCTAACAAGGCTATTGTGATCAATTCTAAAGGAATAATCTTGAATGGTAATACTAGTCTTTTCAATATGAATATTGAAGCAAGTTTACTTGGATATTTGAATCGTGCATATTAGGAAATTTTAATTTCCCTTCTTATAATCTTCTAAAAATTTAGCCAGTCCAATGTCTGTAAGCGGGTGTTTTAACAGACCCTCAATAGATGATAAAGGCCCTGTCATTACATCAGATCCAATTTTAGCACATTCCAATACGTGCATCGTATGTCTTACCGAAGCCGCCAGAATTTGAGTTTCGTATCCGTAGTTGTCATAAATAAGTCTAATTTCACCTATAAGGTTTAGGCCATCTGTAGAAATATCATCAAGACGTCCAATAAACGGCGACACATAAGTTGCTCCAGCCTTAGCCGCTAGCAATGCCTGTCCAGCAGAAAACACCAATGTACAGTTGGTACGAATTCCTTTATCACTAAAATATTTGATTGCCTTTACACCTTCTTTGATCATTGGTACTTTTACCACAATCTGCTTGTGCAACTCAGCTAACGCCTCCCCTTCTTTTATCATTCCAGCAAGATCTGTTGAAATTACTTCGGCAGAAACATCTCCATCTACAATATTGCAGATATCTACATAATGCTTTAGAATATTGTTTCCTCCCGTGATTCCCTCTTTCGCCATGAGCGACGGATTAGTGGTAACTCCGTCCAAAACACCTAGGTCCTGAGCTTCACGTATTTGATCTAAATTTGCCGTATCTATAAAGAATTTCATTTTGCTATTTTATTTCTGAAAAACAAAAGTACGCAAGATACAAAGCCGATTAAAGGATTGTCTAAAAAAGTTTTTACGAAAATATGTTGATAACCGTTACTTCAGTTTATAATGATTCAAAAGCATTCTTTCATATACCTTATCTGGCAATACTCTTTTAAGTACCACAGAAAATTTTTGAAGAAATGCACCCACTTTATAATGTATACGCGGGCTAGAAGCTTCAATAATATGGTGAATTACCTTCGCCATTTTTAACGGATCTTCTCCTGCATCAACATGATCATTCATCATTTTGAGGGTTTTTCCGTAGGCATCTTTATAAGGTGAGCTATCTAAAACTGGAGCGTGATAACGTCCTGCAACAATATTTGTAGCAAAGTCACCAGGAGCAACATTGGTCATTTCAACACCAAACTGTTTGGTTTCCATACGGAAAGCTTCTGTGGTAATTTCTAAGGCCGCTTTTGTGGCCGAATAAATGCCTCTATAGGGCAATCCCATATATCCCGCAATAGAAGTAATATTTATAATTTTTCCACTATTCTGTGCGCGCATCTGTGGCAATACAGCCTTCATTACATTGATGGGTCCATAGAAATTGGTTTCAAAGGCGCGTTGGATTTCCATATTAGGTGTCTCCTCGATTGGTCCAGTAATACCAATCCCTGCATTATTTACCAAAACATCTATTCTCCCTTCCTTTTGAACAATTGTCGATATCGCTTCGGAAATTGACGTGGACACAGTCACATCCATTTTCAGAAGGGTAAAAGAGAGTTTCTCAGAAACAGTATCGGGATTTCGACTAGTTCCGTATACTGTATAATCCTTGGTTGTTAGATACTCGCCAATGGCTTTCCCAATTCCTGAAGATCCTCCTGTAATAAAAACAACTTTTGGCATGAAAATTTGTTGAACGACAAAGATGCACTTCCGCGATTACATTTCCAAATTGGCAATCCAGAAAATGGTTTTAACACACGAAACATTAGCGTATAAAAAATGGCAAGCTACCTACATCACACTGCTACGACCGTATACCCTTGCTGTGTTCCCACCCTGGGGGATTAAACAGGAGCTAGTTGTGTAGGACTTGCCGTTGCAAAGATAAAGTATTTTGTAGGTTGTTGCAAGAATTTTTAGTTATCAATTATAATAAATATCTTTCCAAAAAATTAAGGCTTCATAATGAAAATACATAAAATATTAGCAGTTACGGTATTAGTGCTTTTGCTGGTTAGCTGCGGAAATACTTCGGAAGAAGGAAAAGACCTTTTTTCGATTGTAATTAAGAACCAAAAGAAGGGATATACAACTTCAGATACTGTTTTGGTGTTACTGGATAATAAAACAAATAAAGCAATCGATTCTGTGGTGTATGCTTTAAATTCTAAGAGAGCAGCTTCTTCTAAAAAAAATAGTGAAGTCTCTTTATCTCTTGCGAGTCAGAAACTCGGAAAAAGAACGATTAGTGCAACCGTCTACTCAGATGGAAACACCTATAGCGTAAAAAATAATATCATTCTACTTGCTTCAAAAAAACCAAAACTATATACGTACAAAGTTTTAGAGACATATCCTCACGATATAGAGGCATACACTCAAGGCTTGGAATTTGAAAACGACGTATTGTATGAAAGTACGGGTAGATACAAATACTCTTCGCTGCGTAAAACAGATATAAAAACGGGCGAGGTTTTAGAAAACATAGCCCTTGCAGATTCTTATTTTGGTGAAGGCCTTACTATTTTGAATGACAAGATCTATCAACTTACATGGCAGGAAAAAACAGGTTTCATTTATAATCTATCCAATCTAAAAAAAACTGGATCCTTTGTTTATGGCAAAAGTAAAGAAGGATGGGGACTATGTAATGATGGTACTACTATTTTTAAAAGTGATGGGACGGAGAAAATTTGGTCGCTAAACCCAGACAATTTAGCCGAAGAAAGCCACATAGAACTATATACCAATACTAGTAAAATCCCAAGGGTCAATGAATTGGAGTGGGTAGATGGGAAAATATATGCCAATATCTATGAGAGAGATGCTGTAGCGATTGTAAATCCATCAAATGGGGCGGTTGAAGGTGTTATAGACTTTAGTGATTTAAAAGATAAAGTAACGCAACATGATGCGTTAAACGTATTAAATGGTATTGCATATAATGGTGAAACAAACATCTTATATATCACTGGAAAAAATTGGGATAAATTATTTAAAGTGGAAGTAGTAGAGAAGTAATAGGTTTTATTACTTTTGAAATTATCCAACTAGGTTTCTTTCTTTACTCCAGCAATTAATAACCATAGACATATACCAATTTCGCCTATTGCAGATGGTATACCCGCGATATCTGAAAGCAAAGTATCAAAATAGTTGTCAATAAAGATTTCTCCTAAGAACTCGGTCAAATACCCAAAGCAACCCAGCATTAAAAATATTCCTAAAATTTTTGGTAAAAAGCCGGATCTATAGACTAGATAACCAAAAGGAAATAACCAAAGACCCCAAAATACTTGGGCGATTAGAATAACATTATAATAAGATTCCAGAGCAAGCATAACATGTTGCTCTAATTGAAGACCCAAAAAGTTAGTGGACTGTTGTTCCGAGGTCAAAAGAGATATAACATTAAATTTATCTGGGATCGCAACAAACGAAATTGCTGCCCCCACCACAACCAGTAAAACCATTAGGATAGAAATTTCATTATTTATTTTCTGGAATAGTTTGAATAAAACCAGAGGTAAAAAAAGAAATGCCACGTAGCAAGTAATTTCAGCAACCGCACCTAGCTTAAAAAGTAACTGAGATGCTTGAATATTACTAACGGTATTTGCGTTACTTTCCCAATCCATTAGTTGACTAGGGACGTACAACAAACTAAAAATTCCACTTATAACTACAATAAGATAGATTACTCCCGCTAACCGAGCCGTTTTCTTTCGTGAATCAAATATTTGCATAGAATTATATTTAATAACAGCGTTACATTTTTAGCTGTTTCTAATTATATAGACGTTCCATATTCAAAGATGGTTGCCTATCACTCATTATTTCCAACCAATTACTTATTTACCCTGTTCCCTAACCAAAAACAACCATTCCCTCAATGGTTGTTTTTTTTTACTCTTATTTTCTAGTGCTTTGAGGTATCAAAACCATCAGACATGAAAAAATCAATTACCATTCGCATTCCAGAACCTTGCCACGAAGATTGGCAAAAAATGACTCCTACCGAAAAAGGGAAGTTCTGTCAAGTCTGTACAAAAGAAGTTGTGGACTTTACCACTAAGAGAGATGAGGATTTAGTAAAGATCCTATCAAACGGCAAAAATATTTGCGGCCGATTTAAAAAATCACAGTTAAACCGTGAGGTTAAGTTAGAACGCAAGTCAGGAATGAGTCTTGCACCCTATGCAGCATCTTTGTTGCTTCCATTGTCTCTTTTAAGCACTTCTGAAGTAAACTCTCGTTCGATAAACGTTTCAGAAAAACCATACAGTTCCTTGGGAATTGGAAAATATAACAATCCGGATCGTGCACTTATAACGACTTTAGGAATTGTTAGAGATGAATACGGAGATCCTATTGCGAATGTTGAAATAACTTCTAATGAATTGCAAAAAACTGCGGTAAGCGATTCAGAAGGGAACTATACCATTACAACTATGGATCACGAAGTACTTGTTTTTCAGAAAGAAGGTTTTCAAACACACGAGGTAAGAATGGGCCACTCTTCAGAGGTAAGAGACATTACCATGTTTTCAATTATTCCAAATCAAATGATCGTTGGAAAAATGCTTCCTGTGCCTATAGAAAAAGAAGAGACTCTAACAGGTGACATTATTAATGTAACCACTGTCGAAACTACTACTGAAGAAATAGAAGAATCTTCTGCTATAAAAATTAGTGGTACAGTTTCAAATGAATCCGGCTATCCATTACCCGGAGTAAATATTATTTTGAAAGGAACCACTATTGGAACTCGATCCGATTTCGACGGAAACTATAGTATTGAGGCAGAAGCGAATCAGGTATTGATATTCTCTTACATTGGATTTGCCACTGAGGAAATTACACTTTCGAATATATCCAATACGATTAGTTTGAAAATGGAAGAAAGCTTTTCGGAAGGAATATCACTTGGTATAGTTGTATATGGAGATGAGTCCTATATACATCCACAAACTAAAAAAGAACGGGAAGCGGACCGCGAGGCACAAAAATCCGCTCATAAAAATGAAATCGAATATACTCGAATCAAGAAAGCCAGAAAGAAAGCAGCGAGAACGTTAAAACGGGCTCAGAAAAAGTAATCTTATCGAGTAATAAGAACGTGACGAGAAATCTCACCGGAGAGGGATATATAGAAGTGAGATTTCTCAATCGTTCATAAACCATAATCTTTTCGTCACAACAATAATAAGCTTCATAAAAAGTTATATTTTTACTGAAAATTATATTGATGAAGTATTTATACGGATTGGCGATTCTTGCTTGCCTAGTTTTATGGAGCTCTTGCCGAAATGATTTTGAAACGGTTCCTAGCACTGGAAACTTAGAATTCTCAAGAGATACTGTCTTTTTAGACACGGTATTCACAAATATTGGTTCAAGCACCTATAACCTTAAAGTCTATAACAGAAGTGATGAAGACATCAATATTCCCAATGTACGCCTAGCGCAGGGAGAAGCTTCCAACTATCGTTTAAATGTGGATGGTCTTCCAGGAAAAATCTTCACCGATATACAAATTCTAGCAAAGGATAGCATCTTTATTTTTGTAGAAACGACCCAAGATGTTACCAACTTACCGCCGGATGGTGATTTTATTTATACAGATCAAATTCTATTTGAAAGTGGCAGTAGTGAGCAAAAAGTAGAATTGGTCACCTTAATTCAAGATGCAGTTTTCCTATTTCCCGCCGATTTAGGTAATGGAATGTTTGAAACATTAAATCTTGGAACTGAAGATGATCCGCTGTTAATCGAAGGTTTCTTCTTAGATGACACAGAGCTTAATTTTACAAATGAAAAACCCTATGTAATTTATGGCTATGCGGCTGTAGCACCCGGAAAAGTATTAAATATAGATCCCGGAGCCAGAATTCATTGTCATGCGTTTAGTGGCATATTAGTAGCAAATACTGGTTCCATTAGGGCAAACGGCTTACCGAGTACAGATCCAGATTTACTTGAAAATGAAATTATATTTGAAGGAGATCGATTGGAACCTTTATTTACAGATATTCCTGGGCAATGGGGAACAATCTGGCTTACCGATGGAAGTACCGACAACCTTTTTAGGCATACTACAATTAAAAATTCGGTAGTAGGAATCCTAATGGAAGGAAACGATGGCGATGAAACATTGACTTTGGAAAATGTTCAGATTTACAACAACGCGAATGTTGGCTTACTGGCACGTAATGGAATGGTTTATGGAGAAAATGTAGTGATTAACAATAGCGGACAGACATCGCTATCCTGTTCTATTGGAGGAGACTATACCTTTAACCACTCAACCTTTGCAAATTATTGGACCAATAGCTTTAGGTCATTTCCATCTGTTCAATTGGACAATGGGTTTCTTGCTGAGGACGGCACACCTTTTTTCAACGATTTGAATGCAACTTTTAACAATTGTATTATCTATGGAAACGAGCAACGCGAGCTTGGCTTTTCGAATGATGCATCTTTTGGATTCACCTTCAAGTTCAACAATTCTGTAATACGTTTTGAAGATCCAAATGGCGATTTCACCGATATTGATGAATATCAATTTGGAAATACAGAATTATACAGTGAAGTTGTTCTCAATGCGGATCCTGTTTTTCAAAATACTAATTTGAACAATTTCAATATTGAAATCGGTACTTCTAGTGCCGAAGGTATTGGCGCACCTGGCATTAGTCCAGCAAATGATTTAAATGGTACGATAAGAGGTTCAAGCCCAATGGACAAACCAGATGCGGGAGCATATGAAACTACAGAATTCCCAGACGGCAGACCTTAATCACTTATTTCTTAACTATTCTACTGGTACTGATGTACGTATTCTCATGGTATATCTTTACAAGGTATATCCCTTGTGAAAAGTTGGCGATATCAATACTTAATAAATCGGACGAATTAGAAGGTACCGACTGGATCAACTTTCCATCCAAACTATAAACTTCCGCACTAAAATCTTTCACTGCATCGGTTGTAAATTTAAGATTGACGAAATCGTCTCCAGGGTTTGGAAAAATATCGATCTTCAATTTACTTGTTTCCGCAAGTATATCAGTAATTCCTAGGGTTGGATCATATTCAACATTCCATGTAACCGAATTTAAATGTATGGTATTGTGATTGTCAACTCGCAACAGACTTGTTGTGTCTTCAACCAAAGCCACTACTGTATTTGCTCCAACAACCAAATCCGTCATCTGTAAAGAAATAGCATCAACATCATTGGCAAAGTTCGATCCATTTACCATCCAATTCCTATCCAAGGTATTAGGGTTAGGCGCGATAAGGTTTAGATTAAAATCTACAGGAAAGGAATTCGTTGCAAAAACTGTGGTTATTGGCGTAAATGAATCAATAGAGGAAACCAAGTTATGAATACGTTCTATAGTCCCTTCAGAACAAACCGAACAAAAAGGAACTCCAAGAAATCTCATTTTACAGCTTTGATGGGGACGATACCAACTAGCAGAAGTACCTCCACAACAATGTTGGTATATTCCAACACCATTGTCACCAACCCAATTAGTCCAACGCACTGATGCCGGATTGGTTTCTTGCGTCATATTAATCCGTTCTGCAGCAAAACCATTACCCGCCCAATACTCATCTGCAAGGTTTGCAAAAGAATGCCCCATTTCGTGAATGGCGATCTCACCAGCAGAAGCTTCAAGTGAGGTAGTGGCATATTGTCCTCCGCTACCTCCATAATAAGGAGAATTCACCAAAATTAATACTTGATCGTATAAAGGAAAGTTTGCCGCTAAAACATTTGTAATCGCCGAATTACTCACTGGAACAAGCAATCTATGAATATTCGCAAAGTCAAAGGTGGAACCAAAATAATTGTCAACATCGCTAACAGGAAATACTGGTTCATTAACATCTGTTGCCGTTCCAGGATGGTCTGCACCACTCCCATTAGACGGAACTTTTATAGCATATACGTTAAAGTAATTTTTATACTCCGCATAGGGTGATTGACTAAATAGTTCATTGGTGATATTCGTTGCGTCTGTTATAAATTGACCAAGTTCCGCCTGTTGATATCCATCGGCAAGAATAACAATATTGATTCTTTTATCATCAGCCCCGGAACTAAGGATTGTTTCTACATCAAACACCTGTGCACTTGTGAATAGAACATTTAATAGAAACAGAAGTGTAACTAACTTTTTCATAATTCGTTTATTTTGGTGGTTAGCAAGGAAACCATTTTGTTAGAACTGGCACCCTTCATTTGAACATTTATATACTCCGTATTTGAGTGTAATTGAAGTCGGATAGAAAACTCGGCTTCATCTAATTCAATTTTTTTCATACCCAACTCACCATTATCTCCTACAACCTCCACTACTCTTGACAAGGGGTTCTCTATATTCATTATGGAAATTGTTTGTTCATTAGCGTCAAGTTGTACAATATTGAAACCCGTTTCCGCTCCATTTTCTGCTGAAGTATCTCCCTTCAACCTCCCTTCTTTCATAATTTTGTTTATGACCGAAACTCTTATCATTTCGTCCCCATTCCTTTCGGCCTTATAATTTACAAAAACAATCTTTGGGTTGGCATCTGGTGTTTCCATAGTGACTTCAGGTTTTTTCTCCGTTGATGCGCCACAGGAACACAAAATCGTAAAAAAGACCATACTAAAAAAAAATAAAGCCCTATTCAATTTATATTCAAGTATATTAGTATTCTTCATATTGCTATTAAAGGTAGACAACATTCGTGATATTTTCTAAAAAGGAGGCCTAAAAATTGTGCTTTGTTTATTATCTGGACAAAATTAACGAAGATATTAATAAATCACACCAAAGAATCTGACCTATCTTTAAGCCGAATTAATGTGGATTGAGAAGCGGCGCAAAGCTTTTCAACACCATCCTTAATCACATAAATATCACTTCTACAAACGGTTATTGTCCTACCGTTCTTAAGAACCTTAGCTTTTCCTATTAGATATTCTCCATCGCTCGGAGCAATTAAATTTAATTTGAATTCGACCGTAAGTATGGAAGCCTTTTCTTCCATTAGTGAAAAAGCTGCATAGCCTGCAGTGTTATCCGCAACAGTTCCAATTACACCAGCATAAAAATACCCATGCTGTTGTGTTAAACGTGAACTATATGGAACTTCAATCTCACAATATCTTGGCTGAATACTTTTTAATTTGGCATCAATCAGTTCCATAAATCCTTGACGACCAAAGCTTTCGTTTACTTTCTTCTTATAATCAAGGTATCTTGGTTCAAACTCCATATTATAAAAATAATGAAAAAAAATAGAGTTTCCTTAACCAAGACTGGTTTGCTGTTCAGAAGAAATCTCATTTGAAAAAAGCAGCAACTCCTCTTTGTCTCCTTCAATAAATATAGTGTCGATTTGCCGAAGTCCAATTTTCTCTAGAAGTTTTTGAGAAGCTGTATTTTCTTCCAAGGTAATTCCAAGAATAGTTGTTAGCTTAAGTTCCTTTTGTGCGTAATTCAGCACCGCATTTGCAGCTTCAAATCCATACCCTTTTCCCATATAGTCTTGTAAGAATGCAAAGCCAACATCCGGATGTTTCAGGTCTGGACGTTTATAGAGTCACATGCACCAATAGGTCTTCCTGTTTCCTTTAAAACTACAACATAAGCTCCGTAACCGTGTTCGATATAACTTGGTAAATATGCCTTTTTAATATAATCCCTCGCAACTTCAGGTGAGCTAATTTTACGATCTCCAATATATTTTAACCAAGACTCACTATTCATTAATTCAAAGGTGAAATGGTGGTCATCTTGGGTGTATTGACGCAATTGAAGTCTTTCGGTCTCTAGAATAAACATAGTTAATCTTTCCGGTAGTTGTTAGTTAAGGACGATAAATCGACCTCGGATAATCCAAAATATTTACCTTCTTGCCAGAAAGTTCCCGTAAAGCATCTTTGGCAATCCATTTGGCGGCTCTGCTTTCTAACAAATCGATCTCTTTAGCAACTATTATTGCACTCCTATTCAGGTCCTCATTTCGTTTACCAATACTGCGAAGTCCCCAGTTCACAGCTTTTTTTACATATAATCGTTCATCCGTAGCTTCTCTTTTAAGAATAGGAAAAAATGATTCAAATACTTCGTTAAACGCAAACTTATCTGCCATACAATAAGAGGATAGCGTCGCGAAGGCCGCCCTTTTTTCGTACTCAGCCTCCCTAGAAGACCATTCAATAATCTTTTTAACCGCAAACGGGCTTTTTGAAAACAGACCCATCGAAAAAGAATCGCACATCTCCCAGTTTTCAAAGGTCACAACCCATTTTTCCATTAAGGCTTCCGAGACATCTTTTGGCTTGAATACTTTACTGCAAAGCAATCGTGCTTCATAGATCCCTGTATCAAAAAGTTCAAGAGCCAATTCATTATCGTTACCGATTTCCTTGGCTATAAGTTTTATGTCTTTCAGAAAAACGCCCAAAGCATTATTAGCAACAACTCCGAACTTCTTTTCTTTAAAAGTCACAGTTTCAGGGTTGGCCAATTCATTAAGTGCTTTAAGCACCGATTCAAGTGTCACTATTTGGGCTAAAATTATAAAAGGGGAGTAATAAAAGTTGCGTTCTTATCATAAGTTTTAATTGGGTCTTCCCCCACAGAAGGAAGAACGCGTTCTTAAATATACATCTTTTCTAAGGTATTTTCCGAAACCTCTGAAAATTCGCACAAAAAACCTTTGGCTTAAACTGAAGGTTTTTTGTTTTTTTAGAAAAAATTAGTTCTCAAATAATGGCAATCCATTCATCATAGCATGAACTTCTCCAGCAATCGTTTCTAACTTTGCATCGTCTTCAAAATTCATAATCACCCCATCAATCAAATCAACAATTCGTTGCATGTCTTCAATCTTTAAACCCCGTGTTGTAATGGCGGCAGTTCCTATTCTAATTCCGCTAGTTACAAAAGGAGATTTATCATCAAAAGGAACCATATTCTTGTTCACGGTAATTTCGGCTTTCCCCAGTGCCTCTTCGGCCTGTTTTCCAGTAATATTCTTGTTTCTAAGGTCGATCAACATCATATGATTGTCGGTTCCATCAGAAATAATATGATATCCCTTTTCAACAAAAGCCTGAGCCATAACAGCGGCGTTCTTCTTAACACGTATCATGTAATGTAAAAAGTCATCTGTCAAGGCTTCTCCGAATGCGATTGCTTTTGCCGCGATAATATGCTCAAGCGGTCCTCCTTGATTTCCAGGGAAAATACCACTATCCAATAAAGAAGACATCTTACGAAGGTTTCCATTTTTAAGGGTAATACCAAAAGGGTTTTCAAAATCTTTGCCCATTAATATCATTCCACCACGAGGTCCGCGAAGCGTTTTATGAGTGGTCGTTGTTATTATATGACAATGTGGAACTGGATCACTTAGTATTCCTTTTGCAATCAAACCAGCTGGATGCGCAATATCTGCGAACAAGATAGCCCCTACTTTATCTGCTATCTCTCTAAACCGTTTGTAATCTAATTCTCTTGAATAGGCAGACGCTCCAGCAATGATCATTTTTGGTTGCTCTCGCACGGCTATTTCTTCTATCTTATCATAATCAAGCATTCCAGTAGCTTCCTCTACTCCATAAAAAACAGGTTGATATAATCTTCCCGAAAAATTTACCGGCGAACCATGAGTTAAATGCCCTCCGTGAGACAAATCGAACCCTAAGAACTTATCTCCTGGCTTCAAACAAGTCGCAAATACTGCCGTATTAGCTTGAGAACCACTATGAGGTTGTACGTTTGCATATTCTGCACCGAAAAGAGCCTTTGCTCGGTCTATGGCGATTTGCTCTACCTCGTCTACTACCTCACATCCCCCATAATATCGTTTTCCAGGATAACCTTCCGCATATTTATTCGTTAAAACAGAGCCAGACGCGGCCATCACTTGGTCACTTACAAAATTTTCCGAAGCAATTAGCTCCAAACCGTTTAACTGTCTCTGTTTTTCGGCCTCAATTAATTCAAAAATCTGTTCGTCGTGTGCTATCATATTATGTAAAAGTTAAATAATGTCAAAAGTAGTAAAAGCATTCGGTTAGTATTGCGAAAATCATATATTTGATATGGAATTAACGCAAACCTAAATAAAACAATCATGCCTTTAACCGCTAACAACCCAAATAGAAAAACTTGGCTGGACACACCCTCTAACACTGACTTCCCAATTCAAAATATTCCTTTTGGTGTATTTTTAACACGGGATGATATTATTACTATAGGAACACGTATTGGAGATTTTGCAATTGATTTGGGGGCCTTGCATCAATTGGGATATTTTAATGGCATTGATCTTACCGACGACATTTTTCTTCAAGATACCTTGAATGATTTTATTAGTGACGGAAAGAAAACTTGGCGTTTAGTTCGGAATCGCATTTCTGACATTTTTTTAGAAGGGAACCCTGAGCTTCGAGACAATGCCGAACATAGAAAACAAGTGCTATTTACAATTCATGAAATTGAAATGCAGTTACCTGTTCAGGTTGGAGATTATACAGACTTTTATGCTAGTAAAGAGCACGCTACTAATGTTGGTTCTTTATTTCGGGATCCTGAAAATGCCTTATTACCTAATTGGCTTCGCATTCCTATTGGGTACCACGGAAGGAGTTCTTCTATTATTCCTTCAGGAACCCCCATTAGAAGACCTGTTGGACAAACAAAGCCAGGAGACGACGGAGTGCCAGGATTTGGCCCGTCCAAATTGTTAGACTTCGAATTGGAAATGGCATTTATAACAACCGACACCAATGACCTTGGGAAACGTGTTTCTGTAGAAGAAGCAGAAGATTATATATTCGGATTAGTGCAGTTTAATGATTGGAGTGCCCGCGACATACAAGCCTGGGAATATGTCCCTCTTGGTCCATTCTTGGGAAAGAACTTTGCCTCCACTATATCTCCTTGGATTGTTACCTTGGATGCACTGGAGCACTTTAGAGCTGAAGGCCCTAAACAAGATCCAGAGCCATTGCCATATTTGCAACAGAGTGAAAAAAAGAATTTCGACATTAAACTTCAAGTCGCGATTAAACCTGAAAACAGTGAAGAAACTGTAATAGCGAACTCCAACTTCAAGTATATGTACTGGTCCATGTCCCAACAATTGGCACATCATACTGTAAACGGCTGTAACGTTGTTTCTGGAGATATGATGGGAAGTGGGACTATTTCTGGTCCTACAAAGGCAGAATATGGTTCGATGTTAGAACTTACCTGGAGAGGTCAGAATCCTGTTAAATTAAATGACGGCACTGAGCGTAAATTTATAAACGACAATGACACCGTGGTTATGCGGGCTCACTGTGAAAAGAATGGTTTGCGAATTGGTTTTGGGGAATGTAGTGGAAAAGTTCTTCCAGCTGTAAGTTTTGAATAGTTTCATGAGCAATTACGGCACTTAACTTTCGTTTATTATGTTATTTGAATTTCTCGTACATTTGATCCAATAACACATCAGGTTCTGAGAGGAAGATATGCTGTGTTACTGGATAATTCACTGCAAAGGCTTTTCGGCTAATAGGTGAAAAAAAGCAAATTCGCTAAAACTGTTACATAAAAAAACTTCCTGCATATTTGAGTAATCCAATAGCTACGATTTGCTTAGAAGCGCTTCGGAAGTATCAAAAACAGATTGAAAATCGCGTTGCGTCCTTTTGAGGCAATACTTTATACCTCAAATAGTAGAACTCCAAGTTTCAGAAAATGGGTTTCTTAAACGAATTTAATCAACTCTCCACCTTGAATACTGTGATGTGAAGCGTGCGCAACAGTAACTCCATTTTTCACTACAATTAGTTGTGGGCTTTGATGCATCACTTGAAATTTAAACCCTATTTCGTCCGAAATGTTTCGATAACTAAGAAGATCCAGATAATACAGTTTCATCTGTCTTGGCTCTAAATCATAACTTTTTTCAAACTGATTGATAACCATTCGACTAATCCCACAATGTGTGGAGTGCTTAAAGATAGCCACCGGTTTTGATTTAGATTCTTTCACAATTTCATCCAATTGACTCAAAGACGTTAATTTATTCCAAGGAATCACTTTTTCATCCTTTACTTCTGAAGTACTCTTAGAACCAAATAAACCAAACAAACTCATACTATTATTTTTTTTTACAAAGTTACACATTAGAAAACTATCTTCTTCCGAAGAATTTGATCTTCTAATACACCAAATCAGTCATAATGTCTTGCTAAACCTTACAAACTCGGTCAAATTGTCTGAAAACAAGTCTGGCTTACAATTTGAAATATCCAATACAGAAAACAGAAAAAGAAGATTATGAATTTTAATAATTTCACTATAAAATCACAGGAAGCCATTCAGCAAGCACAACAACTTACTCAAGGCTTAGGACATCAACAAATAGAAAACGAACATATACTTAAGGCAATATTTAAAGTAGATGAGAATGTAACTCCATTTCTTCTAAAAAAATTGAATGTGAACCTTGAATTGCTGCAACAGATATTAGATAAGCAATTGGATAGCTTCGCAAAAGTTTCAGGGGGTGATATAATACTTTCAAGAGAAGCGGGAAAAGCCGTAAACGAGGCGAGCATTATTGCTAAAAAGATGAATGATGAATACGTTTCAATCGAACATCTTTTACTTGCAATTTTTGCTTCAAAAAGTAATATAGCCCAAACCTTAAAGGATCAAGGTGTAACAGAAAAAGGACTTAAGGCAGCAATTTCAGAATTGAGAAAGGGAGAATCTGTTACCTCTCAAAGCGCAGAAGAGACTTATAATTCTTTGAATAAGTACGCCCGAAATCTTAATGAATTGGCAAGTTCAGGAAAGTTAGATCCAGTAATTGGTCGGGATGAAGAGATACGTAGAATACTTCAAATTTTAACTAGGAGAACTAAAAACAATCCTATGTTGGTTGGAGAACCCGGTACTGGTAAAACTGCTATTGCCGAGGGACTTGCTCACCGTATAGTAGATGGAGATGTACCTGAGAACTTAAAATCGAAAGTGGTTTATTCTCTTGATATGGGGGCATTGATCGCCGGAGCTAAATTCAAGGGAGAGTTTGAAGAACGTCTTAAAGCCGTTATCAAAGAGGTAACCTCCAGCGATGGGGATATTATCCTATTTATTGATGAAATCCACACGCTAGTTGGTGCTGGTGGAGGGCAAGGTGCAATGGACGCTGCGAACATATTGAAACCAGCTTTGGCAAGAGGTGAGCTACGTGCTATTGGCGCGACTACCTTGGACGAATATCAAAAATATTTTGAACAAGACAAGGCATTGGAAAGACGTTTTCAAAAAGTATTCGTAGATGAACCCGATACCGAAAGTGCTATCTCGATTCTTAGAGGTATTAAAGAAAAGTACGAAACACATCATAAGGTAAGAATTAAAGATGAAGCTATTATTGCAGCTGTCGAGCTGTCCCAGCGATATATCACCAATCGATTCTTACCAGACAAGGCAATTGACCTAATGGATGAGGCTGCTTCCAAAATTCGTATGGAAATTAACAGCAAACCAGAAGAGCTGGATGTGTTGGATAGAAAAATAATGCAACTTGAAATTGAGATCGAGGCAATAAAACGAGAGAAAGATGAAATGAAGTTAAAGTCGCTTCGGTCAGATTTAGCAAACTTAAAAGAAGAACGAAACGAGTTAAATGCCAAATGGAAAAGCGAGAAAGAAGTTGTAGACGCTATTCAGAATGTTAAGAAAGAAATTGAAGATTATAAGTTGGATGCAGAGAAGGCAGAACGTGAAGGAGACTTTGGACAAGTCGCTGAATTGCGCTATGGAAAGATTAAAGATGCACAAGAAGAGCTTTCAGGGTTAGAAAAACAAATGGCTCAAAATGACCAAGAGGCTTCTCTGATAAAGGAAGAGGTTACAAATGAAGACATTGCAGAAGTAGTAGCAAAATGGACAGGGATTCCAGTCACTAAAATGCTACAAAGCGATAGAGAAAAATTACTAAAACTAGAAGATGAGTTGCACAAACGTGTGGTAGGCCAGGAAGAAGCCATTGTAGCTGTGAGTGACGCTATTCGAAGAAGTAGAGCTGGATTGCAAGACGAGAAAAAACCTATTGGTTCCTTCTTATTCTTGGGTACAACCGGAGTTGGCAAAACCGAATTGGCAAAGGCCTTAGCCAAATACCTATTTGATGATGAAAGTGCCATGACTCGTATCGATATGAGTGAATATCAAGAGCGTCATAGTGTAAGTAGATTGATTGGAGCACCTCCAGGTTATATAGGTTATGATGAAGGCGGTCAACTTACCGAAGCTGTTCGCCGAAGACCTTATTCTGTCGTCCTGTTGGATGAAATTGAAAAAGCACATCCTGATACATTTAATATTTTATTACAGGTATTGGATGAAGGTAGATTGACCGATAATAAAGGCCGGATTGCCGATTTCAAAAATACGATTATCGTAATGACCAGTAATTTGGGTAGTGAAATCATTCAGCAAAAATTTGAATCTGTTAAGGCCCCAGAAGCAGCTATGGAAGGTGCTAAGGTAGAGGTCTTGGGCTTATTGAAACAAACAGTACGTCCGGAGTTTTTAAACAGAATTGACGATATTATAATGTTTACGCCATTAAATCAAGTGGATATAACTCAAATTGTTGGGCTTCAATTAAAGGGAGTGACCAAAATGTTGGCAAAGCAAAACATCACGTTGGATGCTACTGAAGAAGCAATAGCATATCTAGCAGCTAAGGGATACGACCCCCAGTTTGGCGCGCGTCCTGTAAAACGAGTAATTCAAAAAGAAGTACTAAACGAACTTTCCAAAGAGATTCTTTCAGGAAAAATAACGACCGATAGTATCATTCTGCTGGATAGTTTTAACGAGAACTTAGTTTTTAGGAACCACGGAGACTTGGTGAAAAATCCTTAGTGTGAGCTTCGCTCGATGGATTGCTCGGAAGTTAATGTTGGTTATCGCTGCTTTTATGCTTGGCATGTCCAATGCAATGAATGATGATGAAAATAGCGTGAACCCCAACTACATTCAAATTGAGCAAGTTGAAGATGAAGAGGATTAGCTAAGATGTAGACATACCAAAAACTTAAAGATAATGGTTAGAGTTCCTTAAAAACGCACTTTTTCATATTGATTATTGGTTAGTTAAAAAAACCACCCGAGGGCCAGAAGACCAAGAGTGAGGGTGGTTTTTGAATTTATATAGGAGTTAGGCTATTTAATTACAATCCTTTTTGTTGTTGATCCATTTTCTGAAGCAATGCTTACAAAATAAGTACCTGTACTAACGTTAAGGTCTAACTGAACAGTACGTGAATCATAATTTCCATTAAAAACACGTTGTCCAGAAACATTATAAATTGTAACTTCAGATCCAACTTGTTCGTTTAAACTAATAGTAACGCTACCATTAGAAACTGTAGGATATACCGCAAAGTACGAAACTTGAAGATTCTGTTACACCAAGACTACAAGCCATTACAGGAGGTTCAAAACCAGTTGGGAACGTTGATTCAAATAGTTCAACTGTAATATCCGAAACTACTGTCCCTATTTGCCCTTCTAAAAGAGTATTACTAGGACCTATTAAGCAAAGAGTAGGATATCCAAGGATTCCAAAATTGCTATCCACGGTACCGCGCCTCTTTCTGAACTTATGGCTGGAGCGTGGTTAAAAGGGCCACCATACATGTTCTGGAAAGCTTCAACTTCCGCATTATTATCAGTGCCATTATTTATCGAAATACAGATAACATCGCCCATTCCACAGCCATATTTATCATAAAACTCATTAAAAATGGGTGTGGTAATTTCACAGGGAGCACAGATGTCAAAGAAGAAGTCTAAATACACATACTTTCCTTCTCCTAAGTAGCTATATAGATTATGTTCTCCTCCGTATATATCTATCACAGTAAAATCATCCACAACATCACCAATATCACAGTTTTGTACCTGTGCGTTTACCATGGTAGTAAACAAAATAAACAAGACTGTTACTTCTTTCATCATATCAAAGTTAAGTTTCTAAAAGCTAACAAAATTGCAATGATAAATCCCGTGAAAAGAAAAACCACCAGTTATCCAAGGATAATTGGTGGTTTTTAATTAATAATATATAGGTAAAGCTAGGTTATTTAACGATAATAGTTTTTGTTGCTGATCCAATTTCTGAAGCAATGCTTACAAAATAAGTCCCTGTACTAACGTTAAGATCTAATTGAACAGTACGTGAATCATAATCTCCATTGAAAACACGTTGTCCAGAAACATTATAAATTGTAATTTCAGATCCAACTTCTTCATTTAAACTAATAGTAACATTACCATTAGAAACTGTAGGATATACAGCAAAGTCAAAACTTGAAGAATCTGTTACACCAAGACTACAAGCCATTACAGGAGGTTCAAAACCAGTTGGGAACGATGCCTCAAAAGTTTCAACTCCAGAAAGCGGCCAGATATCTTTAACTACCAATTTATTATCTGGTCCTATTAGGCAATACGTTGGATAAGCATTAACTCCAAAATTAATGTCTACCGCTCCAGCTCCACCATCTGCACTAACTGCCGGCGCATGGTTAAACGGTCCTCCATAGGTATTCTCAAAGTCTATAACCTCTTGGTCGCCATCAGATCCATCGTTTATAGAGATACAAACTACATCACCCATTCCACATCCGTACTTATCATAAAACTCATTGAAGATAGGCGTGGTTTGTTGACAAGGACCGCAAGTGTCAAAAAAGAAATCAAGCCAAACATACTTGCCCTGTGCATGATAATCATATAAATTATGTTCAACGCCATGAATATCGGTTACAGTAAAATCATCAACGACCTCACCAACGTCGTAGTTTTGTACCTGCGCACTCGCCACATAGGCCACTAAACACAGTAATAAAGTAATTTTTTTCATAATTTCTGTGGGTTTTAAGTTGAAACCAAATTACTTAATAGTAGTGACATAAAAAAATATAATTAACATATACCAATTGGTATATATTAGTTATATTTACCCTATAAAATTAGTAGAATATGCTAAGCAAAGCAGAACAAACCACCAAATTCATTATTGAAACCATAGCTCCTATATTCAATAAAAAAGGATATGCCGCAACCTCCATGGCGGATATTGAGAAAGCCACGGGTTTAACCAAAGGTGCTATTTACGGTAATTTTGAAAATAAAGAGGCTATTGCTATTGCGGCTTTCAATAAAAACATAAACGATTTACTCACGCGAATATCGAACTATCAAAAAGAGAATGACTCTCCTCTTCAGAAGCTATTTCTTATCACAGATTTTTACCGAAGTTATACCGAACATAGTGAAAAAATGGGAGGCTGCCCAATTTTAAATACTGGTGTTGATGCTAATCATCAAAACTCAAAATTGTTGGAACGGGTACAGCAGGTTATCTATAAAACTCAAAATAACATTGTAAAACTTATTGAATGGGCAAAGACCGAAGGGGAAGTGAAAATTGAAGTGGACTCTGCAAAATTCGCCAAGTATTTATACACTACAATTCAAGGAGCCGTCTTTATGAGTCATACCATGAAGGACAGAACTTATTTGGTAGACGTCGCCAACCAAATTGACTCAATAATTAACACTGAACTGAAAAAATAAAAAAATTTAATTTTTAATATACCAATTGGTATAAAAACTACATTATGGAAAACTTAAAAAAAGTTCTAGAAAGCAAGGCAAAAATCCGTTTTCAGGATTGTGATCCTTTTAATCACCTTAACAATGCGGCTTATCTTAATTATTTTATGAATGCCCGAGAAGATCAACTCATAGACTATTACGGCATTGATATTTACAAAATGGCGGATAAGGAAGGTAAAAGTTGGGTAGTTAGCAATAATCAAATAGCCTATTTAAGACCCGCATTTTTAATGGAAGATGTTGTGATAGAATCTCGATTACTCAAATATGACGAATCAAAAATACAGGTTGAATTGCGTATGTTAAATGCTAACAAAACAGAAATCAAAGCGATTATGTGGAGTACATTTGTACATTTTAATCTAATTCAGCAGAAAAAAGAAGTACATTCTGAAGATTTTATGAATCTATTTAAAACAGTAGTAAATCCCATTGATGAGGATATATTTGAAGAGCGAATTCTGTCGTTTAAAAGACAAAGATTGTAACAAAAACTCATATTCGATCGTCTATATAGTACATTAATCTTAAATCGAACGAATTATGAAAACGCAAGTACATACATTAAAAAAATCTGATTTGAATCATAAACACAATCATGCACTGGCGCTTTATATTGCATCTATTACATTTATTGTTGTAGCTTATACTGTAGTAACTGCAGTTCAATATCTATAAAAAAACCCTCTCCCAAAACATAAGGAGAGGGCTTCTTCTTTCGTATACCAATTAATGCAAAAACTGGCCAATCAACCTCAAACAAACAAGCTATTAAATTAGTATACTAGTATATACGGAAATTACGCGTAAACGGTTTTAAAGATTTTGTATCTTTATTTTCTAAACCTTTCATTTTGAAAAATAGTACCCTGATTGCCTTCGCATTATTATTTGTAGTTGTCGCTTGTAATGAGTCTAAAAAGAAAACTGCTTCGGCTAGTAAAGAAGGGGTAACCACAACGTATTATTTGATTCGCCATGCGGAAAAAGATCGCAGTGATCCATCTAACGGAAATCCCGAATTAACTCCAGAAGGAATTGAAAGAGCCCGGAAATGGGCGCAATACTTTGAAAATATTAAGATCGATCAAATCTACTCCACAGACTTTAGCCGTACCATGCAAACCGCTGCCTATGTGGCATCTCAAAAACAAGTGATGATTGAATCGTATGATCCTTTTGATTTATATAACGAAAATTTTAAAACACTTACAAAGGGGAGCAATGTCCTAGTCGTTGGACATAGTAATACAACACCTCAATTTGTAAATGTCATCATTGAGAAGGATAAATATGTAGATATTCCAGATGATGAAAATGGAATGCTATTTATGGTTACCCTAGCCAATGACACAACTAATGTACAGTTGTTTACGGTTGATTAATTTCATTTGTGACTATAACATTTTCAGTTTCAATTTTAGAAAGCAGTTTCAACTTACCTTCTCCCAACATTGGAGCTAAATCTACTAATTTAACATCAAGACTTTCTGGCTTGTAATTATTGTAATCCACAAATCTAATCCCATTTACCATTCGAACATTATAGGCTTCTCTAAATCTAATGCCCCCTCCATCTACGGCATATTCATAGGCCAGGTAATCCACAGTGTAATTCTCTTTATGAATCCAATAAACAAAAGTGTCGTCAAAATCTGTCCCTCCTTCTTCTTCAGAAAAAGTAACTCCTACCTCATAATAGTGTTCTTCCTTGATTATCTTTTCTCCCAAAAGTTCTTTTTTAACCGCTGGTGCATTGAGACCGAATGGCAGCTGTACAAAATAATGAACCGAATTTACACTATTCGCATAGCGCGTTATCATAGAGTCTGGAACGGTTAACAAAATATCATTCTTATAACGTTTGAAATCATCATTAGTAAGCACATCCCGTATAGTTCCAGTACTGTCTGAAAAAATTCGTTCCAACTGGTATTGACCACCTTTTCGCCTACTCACATATTGTTTCTTTCGAAATGTAAAAGCTATAGTTGCCGTTTCACAATTTCCACTACAAGAAGCTTCAATCGCTTTATCAACAATACGTTGAGCCGTTAGAACAGGAGTTGCTTCCTTACAGGAAATAATTAAAAAGAAAAACAGAATAAGAGAAAGTGTTTTCATACGTTATGGTGTAACAAATCTATGCTATAGGTCACGAATAAATCGATAACCTTACTAAACTTTTTATGAAAAAACTTCTGGTGTATGCACTCTTCATCATTACGAGTACCCTTTTTGCTCAATCTGAACGTTACGAAGAAGCTTTGAGTACTTTTAAGGATCATTATAACCAAGGTAATGTCGCCGGTATATTCAATATGATGGAGCCTTCCATGCAAGAGAATATCTCCTTTGAAAAAACAGCATATATAATTAATACCTTCCGAAAAAACCTAGGTTCCATTTCGTCCTATGAGTTTCTGAAAAAAGAACGCTTTGGGGAAATTTATCTTATTGTTTTTGAAAAAGGAAAACAAAACCTGAGAGTTGTACTAAACTCGAATGATAAATTCGGTCGATTAAAATTCCTCCCAGCTGAAGATACTGCCGAAGCCAAACTTGAACGAAATATCACAAAACTACAACTCCCCTTTAAAGGTCAATGGTCTACAGTTTGGGGTGGTGACACCAAACCACAAAATCATCATATTATTTCAAGAAATCAAAAAAATGCATTTGATTTTCTGAAACTTGGAAAAAACAATCAAAGGTATGAGCGAAGCGGAACACGTAATGAAGATTATTTTGCCTTTGGCCAACCTCTTTTCGCCGTCTGTGATGCCGAAGTATTTAAGGTAATCGAGGGTGTTGAAGATAATAAACCAGGTGCAACAAATCCAGCGAAATTAACTGGTAATACGGTCATTTTAAAAACCAAAAACGAAGAATATATTGTATACGCTCACTTCGAAAACGGAACCATAAAAGTTAAAGAAGGAGAGACTGTGACCCAAGGACAATATCTAGGAAATTGTGGAAACTCAGGAAATTCCAGTGAGCCACATTTACATTTACATATTCAGGATGGCCCCAATTCAATTACATCTATAGGCGTGAAGTGTTATTTTGACTCCTTAATGGTCAATGAAGCACTACAAACCGACTACTCGCCTATTCGTTTGGATAAAGTTTCCCGTCCGAAATAAAATAAACTATTTTTGCAGCCATGGCAATTCAGAAAAATGTAAAGATTAAAAATCGAAAAGCACGATTCGAATATGAGGTTATCGATACCTATTCGGCAGGAATTGTATTGGCCGGAACCGAGATAAAAGCTATCCGCGAAGGAAAGGCATCTATTGCCGAAAGCTTTTGTGAATTTCACAATACTGAACTTTTCGTAATTAATATGACCGTTCAAGAATACTCACATGCCACCCACTTCAACCACAATCCTAAAAGCGAACGTAAGCTTTTACTTAACCGAAGCGAACTCAAAAAACTTGGCAAAGAAGTTAAAAACTCTGGACTTACTATTATTCCATTGTTATTATACACCAACGACAAGGGCTTGGCGAAAATGGAAATTGCATTGTGTCGTGGTAAAAAAGAATACGACAAGCGTGAAACTATGAAAGATCGTGATAACAAACGAGACCTTAGCAGAATCAAAAAAGCTTTTAACAATTAATTTACAGTTAGGAGTAACAACTACCCTTATTTTTGCGTCTATATAGTTGAGCGCATATTTCTTAACGTACGTATGAAATTACTCATAGACTTTTTTTTAGTAGGAGGAATTCTTTCTACAATAGCTATTTTTTTTCTGCTGCTAAATGCACGAAGGAAGGAGCTACCACAATATATTTTGATCGTCTTTTTTGTGATTATCTTGTTTGTATTTGGTAATTCGTATGCCGAATTGCATGAAATCCCTTTACTATATGTAGCTACCTTCACTATAGCCGATATAGTGGTTTGGTTAGTTGGACCTATACTATTCTTATACATTAAATCCTTGTTTAATAAGAGTGAAGGACTTATTAAACGGCATATTTTTCACTTTACACCAACGGTATTATACTTTGTTTTTATTTCTATTCCCCTAATGGTTTACATTTTCAACGAAGAGTTAATTCCAAAATATCTAGAAGTGTTGCTTGATAATGATTACATAATGGCCTTCTTAGAAGAAGCCTACCTCATCTTCTATCTTTTACTATCTATGAAGTTGTTTTCGAATTATCGAAAGGCGATGAAGTCCAATTATTCAAACCTAGATGAAAGTGATTTTGGATGGGTGAGGTATTTACTTCTTGGATCTCTCGCTGTTATTTCAATCGACTTGGTTATTAATACCTATGAAACTTTTTTTCCTACGGAAACAGAGATAGAAATAGGTTATATAACAATGGTTGTGCTTGTACTGGTAATTGGATATTTAGGGTATTGTGGAATCAATCAATCTAAGGTGTTAATGCCTAATTTTTTAGTTAAGGAAATCCCTTCCGAAGAAAAAGAAAAAACAAATCAGTTTGCCAATGTAAGCAATGAAGAACTAGAGGCGTTGCGATCAAAGCTTGAACATGTACTGGCTGTTGAAAAACCCTACCTTGATGAGGATCTAACTTTGAGCAAATTGGCAGATCTCATTCCTATGGCCAACAAAAAATTATCTTGCTTGCTCAATCAGTATATGAACACTACGTTCTACGACCTTATCAATGCCTATAGGGTTGAAGCCGTAAAAGAAAAACTAAATTCCTGCGAGTTTGAGTACTATACGCTTTTAGGCGTTGCTTATGAATGCGGGTTTAAATCTAAAACTAGTTTCAATAGAATCTTCAAAAAAGAAACTGGTGTTTCTCCTTCAGAATTTAAAAGAACAGCGCTAGCAGTTTAAAACTCTTAAAAATAAGTCCCATTGCTTCCATTGGGGCGATTAATTCAGCTATATAGTCTTGTTTTGAACCTCATCAAAGAATAGTCCATAGAAATGACCATTTACCAATTTCAGGAGCAAAACAAACAACTATTTAGAGAATCGCAAAGATTGTCTGGGTGGTGGTTTTGGATGGCCCTTGTTTTTTGGGGAACATCGTTATACTTAATTTATATAAGACTACAGAATGGAACACCTTTCCAAGAAATTAACGAGACCTAATCTATTTACTATTAGTGATCCTTGACATAGCTTTCATCTTTCTCATTTATAAAATGAAATTGATTACAGAAATAAACCAGAGCGAAATTAGAATTCAACTAAACCCTTTCTTTAAAAAGGTAACGAAGTTTTCAGCAATTAAAAAAATTGAACTTATAGATTATGGGTTTATGAGTGGTTGGGAGTTAAACGGAACACCAAATATGGAACTATCTATAACACGCTTCCAACGACTGGAATCTACGTCCGACTTAAAAACGGCGAGAAATTTCTAATTGGAACTAAAAAGAAATATCAACTAAAGAAAAGAATAGATCAAATTAACGTTAAATAAAGGTGAAAAGAGGTTCCAATGCTTCCATTGGAACCTCTGAAACTATATCTTTTCATTCTTTTGCCTAGAAATCATCATCAATCAATTAAATCAATATATGAATCAAAAAACGAATGTGCTTCTGCTACTTTTACTAGTAAGTATAAGCACCATCTATTCTCAAGAAAGTTCCATTAGCGGAAAAATTACCGATCAAAAAACAGGAGAAACACTTTTTGGAGTAAACGTTATTGTAAAAGGGCAAAATCAAGGAGCCATCTCAAACGACTATGGCTTTTACAGTCTGTCGCTCCCTAAAGGATCTTATACTATTTTATATAGTTATCTAGGCTATGCAACTATCGAGCAACAAATCACACTTGACACAAACCTGACTCAGAATATTGAATTAGGCGAAAATCTTGAAAAATTGGATCAGGTTGTGGTATCAGCTGCCGCCAATAGAGCAAGAGAAAAAATCAAATCTTCTCAAATGAGCGTCACCACACTTAGCGCGAACACAATTAAAAAAGCGCCCGTGGTTCTAGGAGAAGTTGATATTCTAAAAACAATCACATTGCTTCCTGGCGTTACAAGTGCTGGTGAAGGTGCCTCTGGCTTTAATGTTCGAGGTGGTGCTGCAGATCAAAACCTTGTGTTACTCGATGAAGTTACTATTTACAATACCTCTCACCTCTTTGGTTTTTTCTCGGTCTTTAATGCAGATGCCATCAAAGACATAAAACTATATAAAGGTGGAATCCCTGCCAAGTTTGGCGGTAGAGTTTCTTCGGTATTAGATGTACATCAAAAAGACGGTAACTCTAAAGAGTTTCACGTGAATGGTGGAATTGGACTAATATCCAGTAGATTGATGGTTGAAGGTCCAATAAAAAAAGATAAAGCCTCCTTTTTAGTTGCGGGTCGATCTTCCTATGTAAATCTGTTTTTAAAATTGGCCGGTGAGAAAAATACTGTTTCATTTTATGATCTGAATACCAAAGTGTCCTATGAACTAAATGAGAATAATAAACTTTTCCTTTCAGGATATTTTGGGAAGGATAGCTTCGGCTTAGACAAAACATTGAGCAGTACCTATGGGAATACCTCCTTCAACCTTCGCTGGAATCATCTCTTCGGAAAAAAATTGTTTTCAAACTTATCTTTCATTTACAGCAAATACGATTATAACTTAGGTTTTGAGAAGGCTGGCTTCGATTGGATTTCAGACATAAATAATTTTAATCTTAAATACGATTTTGACTATTTCTTAAACTCGAAGTTCAAGCTAAACTTTGGTATCAATGCCAATTCCTATGTTTTTAATCCTGGAGAAATTAAAAAAACCAAAGAAGATAATAGTTTCAATGAAGAGAAACTCGATCAGAAACGAGCCTATGAGCCTTCAGTTTACGTAGAAGCCGAACAAAATGTAACCGACAAACTAACGCTTCGCTATGGGCTTAGAGTGAGTTCTTTTTTCAGAATGGGAGGGCAAACGTTTAACACCTACGCCAACGATCTACCGGTTATCTACAACGCAGATTTCGATATCTACCAAAGTGCGAAACCTAATGGAGAAGAAAGCTTTGATGAAGGTGATGTCATTGAGTCCTTTGTTGGGCTTGAACCACGGGCTTCGTTGTCCTACCTATTGAATGAAAAGACTTCGATCAAAGCAAGTTACCAGCGAATCAATCAATACTTGCATTTAATTTCGAATACCAATGCTCCTACCCCATTAGATATTTGGGCGCCAAGTGGAAAGTTTATCGAACCACAAACTTCCGATCAATATGCCGTTGGTTTCTTCAGAAATTTCAATAGTGAGAAGTATTCTTTAGAAGTTGAAACTTATTATAAGACCGTAGATAATAGACTCGACTATATTGATGGTGCTAACCTAATTGCTAACAATGATCTGGAAACCGAAATACTCTCTGGAGAATCCCGTGCCTATGGTCTTGAGGTTTTGCTTAGAAAAAATACTGGAAAATTCACAGGTTGGTTAAGTTATACGTTGAGTAAATCTGAACAACGTGTAGAAGGACGAACGCCCATTGAAACTGGGATTAATAATGGCGAATGGTATAACACGCCATACGATCGAACCCACGATTTTTCCTTAACTGGAAACTATGAGCTAACGGACCGTTGGACTATAGGCGCCAATTTTATTTATCAAACAGGTAGACCCACCAATTACCCAAGTGGACAATATCAAATTGAGGATGTAACGGTCCCAGTTTTTACCACCAGAAATGTAGAGCGATTACCTGCCTATCATAGACTGGATCTTTCTGCGACACTTACACCTAGAAAAAACAAAGATAGAAAGTGGCAGAGCCAATGGGTGTTTGGAGTATATAACGCCTATGCTAGAAAGAATGCGGCCTCAATAACTTTTAGAGAGGTTACTGGTGACACCAACACAGGAGCCTTAGGCGCCAACGAAGCAGTAAAAACATCAATTTTCGGAATTATGCCAGCCATAAACTATAACTTTAAATTTTAAGAATCATGCCAAAATTTATATTTTCAATATCCGCTATTATTTTGATTCTCTTATTTAGTTCCTGCGAAACCGTTGTGGACATAGATTTAGAAACTTCCCAAGAACGATTGGTAGTTGAAGCTTTTATTAAATGGGAAAAGGGAACAGCTGGAAACGAACAACTGATAAAACTTCAGAAAACCACTTCATTTTTTGATGGAGAAATCATACCAGCCACTGGGACCCAAGTTACTATTTCCAATGAAAATGGAACGACCTTTACTTTTTCCGAAACAGATCCAGGATTTTATGAAACCACTACGTTTGTGCCAGAATTTGGAGCGTCCTACACATTAAGTATAAACTATAATAATGAAGTTTACGAGTCCACGGAAACCTTCTTTCCTGTTCCTGAAATTGATGAAGTTACACAATCAATTGATGAGGGGTTTAGCACTGAAGACCCCGAAGTAAATGTCTTCTTTACAGACTTTGCTGGAACCGAAGATTTCTATAGAATTTTCTTTTTTCAGAATAGAATTATAGACGGAGTTGAAGAACCTTTTGATATGGAAAACTTCACCTATGATGATAGTTTTGAAGATGGTAGTCAGCTTTCAGACTTCTTTGAAAGTGAATTAATTGAGATTGGAGACATCTTTAACGTTGAAGTCTACGGTATTTCCGAAGCCTTTAACAACTACATCTATTTAATTCGAACGCAAGCAGATGCAGATATTGGTCCGTTTGCCACACCGCCAGTAAATGTAAAGGGGAACCTCAAGAATATCACCACCGAGGCAAACTATCCTTATGGTTACTTCAGTCTGATGGAATTTGATTCTGAAACCTTAATTTTTCAATAATATAAAATCTCTTATCGGAGTAATTATTTTTCTGAATCTGATGATGGGCCCGGCTCTAGATGTCTATCCCTGGCCCTGGATTTAACGTCTATGTTGAATACTAATAAAACCAGATTATCTAACGTTTTATTAAGAACTGTAACGAATGTATTTACTATTTTCACCTTACCAAACAACCATTTACTTTTTTTAAGCGTCTATTAGGATATGAACTCATTTAAACTTTTTGGGTTTGAGCGAAAATTAGAGGTTTTTGATTCTATTTGAAGACTTTTTTGAGTTGCATAGCAGAGCTACGGAAGAAAAAAAGGCAAAAAGAATGGTTTTTTAGCAAATTGAAAAAGTTTAAATGAGTTCTATAACATTGAATCTATGCAACTAAGGTTAGTATTATTTTTTCTTGTAATATCGACAACCACCTCCGCCCAAATTGTTGGTAAAATAACTGATAATAAGGGGCGTGTACTTCCTTATGTAAATATATATCTAGAAAGTTCCTATACTGGAACGACTTCTAATGATGAAGGAAATTATGACTTAAATGTTTCAGCAAAGCAAGAGTACACGGTTATCTTTCAGTTTTTAGGGTATAAAACAGTGGCGAAAAAAGTTTCTATAGCTTCATTTCCTCATATCCTAAACGTAACAATGGACGAAGAACTGGTGAGCCTAGATCAAGTTGTTATTTCTAACAATGGAGAAGACCCAGCGTACAGAATTATTCGAGAAACCATTGCTAGAAGAAAAGAGAACCTAGCTAGGATTAGTGAATTCACAGCAGACTTTTACTCCCGGGGCTTATGGAAAGTTAAAAACGCTCCTGAAAAAATAATGGGACAGGACTTAGGTGATCTTGAAGGTACCTTAGATTCTACACGTAGCGGAATCATTTATCTTTCTGAAAGTATCTCTGAAATATCCTATCGCAAGCCAGATGATTTTAAGGAAAGAATCATTGCAAGCAAAGTGAGTGGAAATGATAATGGTTTTAGCTTTAACAGTGCACAGGATGCGAACTTCTCTTTCTATGAAAACACCGTTGATCTCAACACAGCAATTGTCTCGCCTATAGGTAATAGCGCATTAAGCTATTACAAATATAGATTGGACGGAATTTTCTACGAAGGCACAAAACTTATAAATAAAATTGAAGTCACTCCAAGGCGTCCAAACGATAGAGTCTGGAAAGGTTTTATATACATTGTTGAAGATGACTGGCAACTATACGGGGTTGAAATCACCACAAATGGGAACGCAATTCAGGTGCCTTTTATAAAAGAACTAGTATTTAAACAAAACTTTAAATTCGATCCTGACAATGATTTTTGGGTTAAGATTTCACAGACAATTGATTTTGGCTTCGGATTTCTAGGACTTAACGGGGAAGGAAGATTTATTGCAAATTATAGCAACTACAATTTTAAACCAGAGTTTACCAAAAAACACTTTACCAACGAGGTACTCGCTTTTGAAGCCGAAGCAAACAAAAAAGACAGCCTTTTTTGGAAAGGCACGCGTCCAGTGCCGTTAACTGATGAAGAGCTGAACGATTACATACGCAAGGATAGTCTTCAAACATTAAGGAAGTCGAGACCTTATTTGGACTCCTTAGATAGAAAGTCCAATAAACCTAGTCTGTTGTCTCCATTCATGGGATACACCTATAAAAACAGCTTTAGAAAGTGGGAGCTTGATTATTCAGGGCCTTTGCTACAAACTCGTTTCAACACTTTACAAGGATGGAATACAGGCGCAGGATTACGTTTTTCCCAATGGTTTGATGAAAACCAAACGAACTGGTTCACGGCTGCTCTAAATGCAACTTACGGTTTTGGAGATGATAGATTGCGCCTTACAGGACGTCTTTCAAGGAAATTTAACCAGAAAAACAATCTGCGATTTGACCTTACTGGCGGAAGTAAAGTGGAACAGTTTAATACGCAAGAACCGATTTCCACATTGATTAATAGTGTGGCGACAATTTTCTTTGAGCGGAACTACCTAAAGGCCTACGAGCTTAATTTTGCACGGCTGCGGTACTCCCAAGAAATTGTAAACGGGCTAGAGGTGCGTACTCGTGTGGGCTACGAAGAGCGCAAGCCACTTTTTAATACAACAGACCAAGTGATTATTTCAAATAAAGATGTTGCCTATACATCCAACAACCCATTAAACCTTACCGACTTCACCACAGCAGCTATTGAGGAACACACGCTGATTAAAACAGCTGTGACAGCACGTATTACGTTTGGGCAAAAGTATTTTTCGAACCCAGATATGAAATTCAACATTGGGAACGAGCGCTATCCAAGATTGACTGTAACCGTTGAAAACGGATTAGGCGCATCTAATTCCAACTACGATTATACGCAATTGAGAGCAGGTTTGGATCAAGATATTAGTTTGGGAAATAAAGGACTGTTCTATTACAAATTAAAAGGAGGTACTTTCTTTAATGCAGATGATGTTTCTTTTGTGGATTACCAGCATTTTAATGGAAACCAAACAAGGGTTGGAACAGCTGTTAACTACACCAATGTTTTTAACCTGCTACCCTACTACGAGCTAAGCACCAACAAAAGCTATTTTGAAGGGCATCTAGAACACGACTTTAGAGGTTGGATTTTAGGGAAAATACCGGGTATTAACCGGTTAAATTTTAATCTAGTAGCCGGAGCCCATCTGCTAAGCATTGAAAACAAAAAACCCTATACAGAGCTTTCTGCGGGGATTGACAACCTAGGGATTGGCAAATACCGATTACTTCGTCTAGACTATGTCCGTTCTTTTTACAATGGAGATAGTTCTGGTGCGATCATCTTTGGATTGAAATTCTTGGATCTTTTTGGGTTGTAGGCAGTTAGTACCAACATTCTTTTACCATTCCATATCAAAGCGAAGCTTTGAATTTCCTTTTTAGCAGAATAGTGCAGACAAAGCTCTGGAGAAAGGAGTTCCGAATATTCGGAACGACAAAGAGTTTGTCAAATGGTTTTCAGCTATGCTGAAAAATTCCTCTAAAAAGGTGTCCTTTCTTTTGCTTCGTTTTAGCTCGCCGCTTTTATTTTTGGTATAGCGGAACTCGTGAATCTCCTGCGTCGATTTCTTTAGTCATATAAAGAAAATGAAGAAATAAAACAATCGTATTGTTGACCATGACTTAATCGCTTTAATTATTTTATTGTAAGTTAAATTACGGTAAAACCGTAATTTAACTTTAAACAATTTTAGTACATTTACCAACCCCCCGGTTAAAAGCGTCGTGCTCACGGCCATTTTTTCTATGTAATTAAGTGAAAGCGTAGGATGTTACCCTAGTTATTTTCCAGATAAGTATGACAAATTAGAAGATACAACCGGTTGTGCATAATGTGGAAAATCGTGCGAACCATTAAACATCTTGCTGAAAAAGACAATGCGCAAACAGCGCATATGTTTTTTTCCAGCGCTCAAATGACATTGCGGAAATCCGTATTCGAATAAATTAAAAATAAAGTAAATTGGTCGAATTGAGTTTTTAAAAAGTGGACATTTTTTTAAAGCTTAAGACTTTTAAAATAATATACTATGGAGGTATTAAGTATGATTGGAAGTATTTCTTCAATTTTAAGATTGTTAATTGCTATATTTTTGACAAAAGAAGTTATCACAATTAAGAATAAAATGAAATTCCCAATCACAGCAAACTGTGGGGTATCTTGTTTAAAACTTAAAAAGTTTTAATTGGGAATATTGTTCTCTCTCTTTTTCACTCCCTTGTTCTTGTATATACTTTTTTACTATTTCTACTGTTGTCCCATCCCCTACTGTACCAATA
>CAJXZB010000020.1 GCA_913063405.1 uncultured Ulvibacter sp. | reverse complement strand
GTATCTGATAAACAAGGGGACTACTGAACTTTAATTCCATCTGATAAAGTTACAGACAAGCTGTAACTTTGGCAAATAGGTTTTGAAATTCTTCATTTGATTTGGGGGGTTATTTGTTAGGCGACAAAAATAGTATTATTTCCCAATGAAGAAGGTTTTTTCTCACAAATTATAACGCATACACTTTTTTAGCTTCGTCGATGTCTGGATGTTTCCTCAAAAACTTGTTCCAAAATAGCAGCATCCTCATTGGTAAATTCGACCTCTCGTCTTGACATCACTACTGAAGCCACTTCAAACGCCTTCTTTGTAAGATAAGTAGTAGTTCCTGCGCTTCCACCCCAACTAAAACTAGGAGTAAAATTACGTGGAAAACCACTTCCGAAGATATTGGCGCTGACACCTACCACAGTTCCAGTATTAAACATAGTGTTGATACCACATTTACTATGATCTCCCATCATAAGTCCGCAGAACTGTAAGCCAGTCCTAGCGAAACCTTCAGTTTCATAGTCCCAAAGACGGACTTCTGCATAGTTATTCTTCAAATTAGAATTATTAGTATCGGCACCAAGATTACACCATTCACCTATTACAGAGTTCCCAAGAAACCCATCATGTCCTTTATTTGAATACCCAAATAGCACCGAATTATTGACTTCTCCTCCTACTCTACAATGCGGGCCAATAGTAGTGGGTCCATAAATTTTGGCACTCATTTTAACGATTGCACCTTCGCATAAGGCAAAAGGTCCGCGAATCATGCTTCCCTCCATAATTTCAGTATCCTTCCCTATATAAATAGGTCCGTTTGTTGCATTTAATGAACAAAGTGGAAGCTTGGCTCCTTCTTCAATAAAAATTGCATCAGGGTTAAAAGCGGGAGTCGTTTCTGGAATGGGCTGAGAGGTTCTTCCTTTCGTTATTAAATCGAAATCACGCTTAATGGCTTCTCCATTTTTTGAAAAGATATCCCAAGTGTTTTCAATTCGAATTACATCATCATGAGAATATTCAATAATATCGAAAGTCTCAAAATCTACTTCTTGCTCTTTACTTGCGAAAAATGCTAAGGGTTCTTCTTGATAAAAGATCGCTTGATTTTCAGAAAGTCCTTTAATAAGCTGCACTAAGTTTTCAGAAGGAAGAAAAGAGGCGTTGATCAGAACATTTTGTTCTAATTCTACCATTGGATACTTAACTGAAAGGTAATCTTCAGTAACAGTGGTTGTTGTATAGCCTAATAATTTCTCCCATTTTTCACGGATGGTTAATATGCCAACACGTATATCTGCTACTGGACGTGTAAATGTAAATGGCAATAGTTGATTGCGAACGTTTCCGTCAAAAAGGATATAATTCATTTGTAAGGTTTCAGCATTGGATATTCAAAACTAACAAAAAAAGCCTCCGATTTCTCGAAGGCTTCTATAAAATATTGTAAACGAAATAACTATTCTTCTTCTTTTGCAACTGGTGCAGCTTCTTTTTTGAATTTCGCGTATTTTGTTTTGAACTTGTCTATACGTCCTGCAGTATCTATTAGTTTAGATTTACCAGTATAGAAAGGATGCGATGTTCTAGAGATCTCCATTTTTACTAAAGGATACTCAACACCATCAACTTCAATAGTTTCCTTTGTGTTTGCAGTAGATTTAGTTAAAAAAACATCTTCATTTGACATATCTTTAAACGCTACTAATCTATAATTTTCAGGATGGATACCTTTTTTCATCTTATTATCTTTTAAAATATTCTCTCCCATTTTCCAGGATTGAGCGTGCAAATTTAAGCAATAATTACAATCCTACAATGGATTATTATATTTTTTTACAATGATATCTTAAACATTTTTGACTATTACCAAATACCTTTGATTATCACTGTTTTAAATCAATATCGTTTTATTTTTATAATCATCCTTTTAAACCTCTTCAAAATCATCATAGTCTATCCTTAAAACTACTACAAAGTAAATTCCAGTAGGCTTTACAGGGCTTAATAGACATTTAAAGCAAGTAACTATAATTCTTATAAAGAATTAAGCAGGGTTTAGTTAAAATGACATCTCTATTTTATTAAATTAAAAATTTAGTATATTACATCCGCTTAAAAATTAACTTAAAAACACAGCTATGAAATTGAAAAAATTACTTTTTTTAATGGCTATTATTTTTTACGGCAATAGTATTGCCCAAGATAAGAGTAGCGGTCCTTCGACAGTAATTCAAGGAAAATTTATTAAGAAAACTATCCCTCTTAGGGATTTCCCTACCAACCAACCTAATGGTTTTAAAATCAATGAAATTAAAATCATTGAAAATAACCTACGGGCAAATGAAAAAATAAATGATAATGCGTATCCACAAAACGGTAAAGATCCATTGAGACAAACTACAGCTGGAAAGGTTGTTACCCTGCCTTTGGAACAAAATTTTGATGGAATTTCTATTTCTGAAGGTGGTGGCTTTACACCTCCAGATCCATCTGGTGCGGCAGGACCAAACCACTATGTAAATGCTATAAACGTTGCGCTTAAAATATTTGACAAAACGGGAACACTCCTTGCTGGACCTACAGATTTAGGTACTTTTTTAGGCTCGGGAAACAATAGTGGTGATCCAGTAATCATGTATGATCATTTAGCAGATCGCTATTTTGTAAGCCAATTTGGAGCCGCCACAAACTCATTAGTAGTGGGAGTTTCAGATTCGCCAGATCCAACAGGGTCTTATAATGTCTATGAGTTTATTTTTGACGCATTCCCAGATTACCCACATTATTCTATTTGGCCTGATGGCTATTATATTACTATGAATAAGCTTGGTGGTAATCCAAATGAAGTGTATGTTATTGAGAGAGATGTTATTCTAGCAGGTGACCCTAACCCTAAAATTGTTGGATTCCCATTTCCAGGAATAACTATAAATTCAAATACAGTCTTTAGTCCAGAACCTGCAAACCTTACTGGAACTACATTTCCTGTAGATGTTCCAGCTTATATCGTCTATTTACAAGATGACGGTTGGGGAGGGATTGCAAATGACCATTTAAAAATATGGGAAATTGATGTAGATTGGACTACAACATCAAACTCAACTATTTCCACTCCAATAGAGATTCCAATAGATCCATTTGATTCTGTTTTTGCTCCCTTTGGTAGTGGTGACGTTAGTCAACCTGGAACTGGACAAAAAATAGATATGATAGGTGGTGTAATTTCTTATGCAGCTAATTATAGAAGTTTTGGCACACATAACTCTTGGTTAATTACATTTAATGTAGATGTAGATGGAAATGACACCTCTGGTATACGTTGGATAGAGTTAAGAAATGATAACGCCAACCCTTGGTCACTCTTTCAAGAAGGAACTTACGCTCCTGCAGATGGTCATAGCAGATTTATGGGAAGTGCCGCTATGGACGCCGCTGGTAATATAGGTGTGGGCTTTAATATTGCGAGTGCAACATTGCCAGTAGGAATTCGTTATACAGGGCGTTTTGATGGTGATACACCTGGTGTGATGACTGTTGCAGAAACTACCATTGTAGATGGTATAGGAGTACAAACATCAAGTAATAGGTTTGGTGATTATTCTCACCTTACCATGGATCCAGATAATTTTACTTTTTGGCATACGGCAGAGTATTTTACCTCAAATAATAGCTGGATGTCTCGTGTAGCTTCTTTTACACTATCTGGTGGTTTCACTAATGATGTGGGAGTAAATAATATCATCCAACCTTCAAATGGGTTGTTAACAGCTTCAGAAACTGTGGAAGTAAGTATTCGTAATTTTGGATTAGCTGCTCAATCTAATTTTCCTTTAGAACTAAGAGTCGATGGAAATTTAATTGCTTCTGAAACCTTTACAGGTTCTATTGACCCTAATAACGTAGCTAATTATACCTTTACTCAAACAGTAGATTTATCCACTTCTGGGCAAACCTATTCAATAGAAGTGAAATCTACATTAGGAGGAGACGAATTTGAAAGTAACGATGCAGCTACTAAAGAAGTTACGAATTTATTAGCGGATGATGTAGGTACTCTAGAGATTACAGCTCCAGAGAGCGGATCTGGACTTGGAATGGAAACAGTTTCTATAAATATTAAAAATTTTGGAACTAACCCACAATCAAATTTTGACGTGCAATATTCTATTAATGGAGGAACTCCTGTTGTTGAAAGTTTTACAGGAACTATAGCTTCTGAAGAAGAAGTGGTATATAGTTTTGCCACTCAAGGCGATTTTACAGCTCTAGGAAGCTACACAATAGCCGCTTCTACATCTCTTACTGGAGATTTAGAAAGCAGCAATGACGAAGCAACTAAAGTTATAGACAATATTTTATGTCAACCGCCTTTAGATTGTAGTTTTGGTGATGGTTTTCGACTATTCTCTATTGCTGAAATAAATAACCCTTCTGCGTGTGAAGGATATGCAGATTTTACAGATCAAGTTGCAATTTTAGACTCTGACACAACATACGACCTTACCGTCACTACTGAATTTGGAGATCAATATATTACAGTCTGGATAGACTTTAATGATGACTTTAACTTCACAAATGATGAAAAGGTAGTAACAGATTTCATCATTGCTCCTGGAGAAGCGGGAGGCTCTTATACCGAGACTATGGATCTAGTAATTCCAGCTGGAGCTGCCTTAGGATCTCATACTATGAGAGCTAAGTCTAATTGGCAAGCACCAGTACCCGATGATCCTTGCGAGGAAACAACGTATGGAGAAACCGAAGATTACACTGCTAGTATTGGAGAGTTAGGTGTTAATGATTTTGAGTTTTCAGATTCAGAATTAGTTGTATCAAGTTTACCAAACAACCAATTTGAAGTCATTATGCGAACTACCTTCGATGGAGCAGTATATGCATCTATCTACAATTTGCTAGGACAACAATTAAAGTTTAAAAATCTAAGTAAGACAACAGAAAACACCTTTGTTATTAATTTAGACATGTCTCAAGCAGCTAGCGGAGTTTATTTAATTAAGCTAGGAGGACTTGATGTTAAAACTTTTAAAACAGCCAGGTTTATAGTAAAATAAAAAATAGTTTTTGATAAAAATTTCTAAAAGCGGGATTTCCATAACAGGATTTCCCGCTTTATTTATATCTCAATTTTTCTACAAAATTAGATATATGAACAAGAACTAAAACCGGTAGCCCTTAAAAGCTATTGTCCACCACAAAAACAACCCAGACAACACAAAAAAGTATAATTTTTCCTTGAGAAACCAAGGAATAAAATTGTATGTCTCAAAGAAATTTCTGTAACGTTTTGTTATATTTGTTTACTAACAGCCAAACCAAAAACTTATTAAAATGGAAGCACAACCTGGATCAGTTAAAAAAATAGCGTTGCCTTATGGCTTTTTACTTGCTCTCGCAACTATTGTCATTTCGGTAATTGTTTATGTAATGGGTATGACCTATGAGCAGCCCTGGTGGCAAAGTGCATTGAACTTTGTTTTAATGGCCGCCGTCATATCCTACGGCCTTAAGGCTTTTAAAGCAAGTAATGACGGGTTCTTATCACTAGGAGAAGCTCTTAAAACAGGACTCGCTATCTCTTTGATCGCTGGTCTTATTGGTTCAATCTTTACTTATGTTTTTATTGAATTTATCGAACCCGATTTTGCGGTAAATATGCTTGAAGCGACTCGTGAAAAAATGATTGATCAGAACCCCGAAATGACTGAAGAACAAATGGAAATGGCCCTTGGAATGACGGAAAAAATGATGAGTCCAGGAGTTATGGTCGCTATTGGTATTATTGCTTCACTTTTCTTTGGCTTTATTATTTCGCTAGTTGCGGGTCTTATTATGAAACAAGACAAGCCTGCACATTTATAAAAACCTAAATGAATATCTCCATCGTAATTCCTCTTCTTAACGAAGATGAATCATTAACAGAATTGTACCATTGGATTGCAAAAGTTATGCAATCCAATGGTTTTTTATATGAGTTAATTTTTATCGACGATGGTAGTACCGATGGTTCTTGGCGACTAATAAAAGATCTTTCTACTAAACACCCTGAAGTAAAGGCTATTCGATTTTTAAAGAACTTTGGGAAATCTCAAGCGCTCCATGCCGGCTTTGCGATGACCCAAGGAGATGTTGTAATTACCATGGATGCAGATTTACAGGACAATCCAGAAGAAATTCCTGATCTATACAAAATGATAACTCAAGAGAGTTATCAGTTAGTTTCTGGATGGAAGAAGAAGCGTTACGACTCTGTGATATCTAAAAATTTACCTTCTAAATTATTTAATCTAGCCGCTAGAAAAACATCTGGTGTCAAACTACACGATTTTAACTGTGGCCTAAAAGCATATCATAAGGATGTTATCAAAACCATTGAGGTAACGGGTGAAATGCATCGATACATTCCTGTATTGGCAAAAAATGCTGGATTTTCTATAATTGGAGAAAAAGTAGTCTTACATCAAGCAAGAAAGTATGGAACCACTAAATTTGGCGCAGAGCGCTTTGTACGTGGTTTTTTAGATTTGATAACAATTTCGTTTATTTCGAAGTTTGGGAAGCGGCCAATGCATCTTTTTGGAGCCTGGGGAGCGCTTATGCTCTTTGTTGGATTTTGTTTTGCAGCCTATCTCGGTATTGACAAGCTCTTTATTAATCCTTCGGGGAGATTGATTACCCAACGTCCTCAATTTTATATATCACTTACGGCTATGATTATTGGAACCCAACTCTTCTTAGCAGGATTTCTAGGCGAACTTTTCCTTCGCAGTAAAAAAGACGGAAAGAATTACATTATTAAAGAGGTTTTAAAGTAGTCGTACACGCATAGAAACAAAATCTAATACTACGTTAACATATACCAATTAAACCACTTACTTTCTTTATTTTTGCTTAATAAATTGAACGCATGATTTACGTAGACCCGAAAACTCTAGAGCGCGTTAACCAATGGCTCACTCCTTTTTTCGATTTGGCAACCCAACAAACTATTAAAGAGATGATTGCTCAGGACCCAGAAGGGTTGGAGGACAGTTTTTATAAAAATTTAGAATTTGGAACTGGTGGAATGCGAGGCGTAATGGGAGTTGGTGACAACAGAATAAATAAATACACTCTTGGAAAAAATACCCAAGGACTTTCTAATTACCTAAAAACACAGTTTCCTAATGAGAAGCTACAAATAGCAATTGCCTATGATTGTAGACACAATAGTAAAGAACTTGCGGGATTAGTAGCGGAGGTCTTTTCTGCCAATGGAATTGTCGTTTTTCTTTTTAGTGACCTAAGAGCGACCCCAGAACTTTCTTTCGCTGTTAGGCATTTGAATTGCCAGTGTGGAATTGTATTAACTGCTTCCCATAATCCACCAGAATATAACGGTTATAAAGTCTATTGGAAAGATGGCGGACAGCTAGTACCACCACAAGACGGTGAAATTATAGCCGAAATAAATTCGTTGAGCTATACCGATATCAAGTTTGAGGCAAACGAAGCACTTATTTCCTTAATTAACTCCGGTGTTGATAAAGCCTTTGCTAAAGCATCTATCAAAAACGGTAGTTTTAATACATCTCAAGAAGCCAAAGACAATCTAAAGATCGTTTTCACCTCTTTACACGGAACTTCAATCACAATGATTCCAAGAGTTTTGGAAGAAGCAGGCTATACCGATGTTCATATTGTAGAAGCTCAAGCAAGCCCAGACGGTGACTTTCCTACAGTGAAATCTCCAAACCCCGAAGAGCCAGAAGCTCTTAAAATGGCCTTGGAGCTTGCAGACGAGGTTGGAGCAGATATCGTAATTGGAACCGATCCAGATTGTGATCGCCTAGGAATTGCAGTGCGTGATGCAAATGGAGTAATGACAATGCTCAATGGAAACCAGGCGATGGCAATTAAGACCTACTTTCTGTTAGAGCAATGGAAAAAGCAAGGCAAGCTTGACGGGAATCAGTTTATTGCATCTACTATTGTTTCCACACCAATGATTCGCAAAATTGCCGAAATGTTTAACGTAGACTATAAAGAAGGGCTTACTGGATTCAAGTGGATTGCTAAAATGGTCAAGGATTTTCCGGAGCAGGAATTTATTGGTGGTGGTGAGGAAAGTTTTGCGTATATGGTTGGGGATTTTGTAAGGGATAAGGATGCGGTAACCGCTACCCTTTTAGTCTGTGAAATAGCTGCCCAGCAAAAAAATACTGGAAGTAGTATGTATGCATACCTTCAGAATATCTATGATCAATTAGGTTTTTATAAAGAACACCTTATTTCCATTGTTAAAAAGGGTAAGAAAGGTGCCGAAGAAATTTCAGAACTCATGAAAAACCTTCGTGAAAATCCATTTTCTGAAATCGCGGGAAGTAAGGTGATTCGAATCGAAGACTATTCAAAAGACAAGGCTTTTAATATTCTGACTGGAACTTCTGAAGCCTTGAATATTCCAGTATCAAATGTGTTGATTTATTTTACTCAAGACGGCAGTAAGCTTGCGGCGCGACCTAGTGGAACAGAACCGAAAATCAAATTTTATATCAGTGTTAATTCAGATTCAGAAGATGTACTTCAGAAGAAAATAGACAACATCATATCACATTTAAATATGGGCTAGAGCCCAACAAAAATGAATTACTTTAAAAAAATACTTCGCTACGCGATTCCATATAAAAGCTATGCTTGGCTTAACATTATTTCCAATTTATTTTATGCCCTGTTCGGAACATTAGCAATGATTTCCCTTTTCCCAATGCTTACTGTTTTATTTGACAAGACAAAGCAGTTAAACATAAAGCCAGAATGGACTGGAATTTTTGATATTAAGGACTATGCGACAGGTTCCCTTAACTACTTTGTTACGCAAAAAGCTAACGAAGGTGTTGACGACGTCTTGATTTTTATGGTAGTTTTGGTAATTGTAATGTTTTTACTAAAAAACCTATTTGGTTATTTGGCAATGTACTTTATCACATTCCTTAGAAATGGGGTATTAAAAGATCTTCGGAATGATTTGTATAAAAAAACCGTTGACCTCCCGGTTTCTTTTTATTCTGAAAAGCGTAAAGGTGATACTATCGCTAGAATTACCAGTGACGTTCTAGAGATACAACATTCCTTTCTGTCTATTCTGGAGTTGGTTGTTCGGGAGCCCTTCACTATCCTCTTTGCAATCACTACGATGCTATTGATAAGTTTTAAGCTCACCCTCTTTGTATTTATTTTTATTCCTGTTTCCGGTTTTATCATTTCAAGAATCGGAAAAAGCTTAAAAAGTCACTCAGATAAAGTACAGAAAGAGCAAGGTTTTTTTCTTTCTATACTAGAAGAGACGCTTGGTGGACTTAAAATCATCAAGGGTTTTAATGCGGAAAACATATTCCTTGATCGATTTAAAAATTCAACCCATCGCTTTTTTAAGTTTTCGAATACGCTATTAAACCGTCAAAACCTCGCTTCTCCAACTAGTGAGTTTTTAGGAATTGTGGTCATCGCTATACTACTTTGGTATGGAGGACAAATGGTTCTTGTTGAAAAAACACTGCCCGCCGAAATGTTCTTAATATATATGGCATTAGCCTATCAAATCCTTACTCCAGCCAAAGCCATTAGCAAAGCTAGCTACAATGTAAAAAAGGGAAATGCTGCCGCGGAGAGAGTTCTAGAGATTCTCGAAACGGAATCGGCTATAAAAGATGCTCCAAATGCAATCGTAAAGCAAAGTTTTACAGAAAACGTTAAGGTTGAAAACATTTCTTTTAAATACGAGGATGAGTGGGTATTAAAAGACTTTACACTTCAAGTTCCTAAAGGTCATACAGTTGCTTTAGTAGGTCAAAGCGGTAGTGGTAAAAGTACTATAGCAAATCTTGTTACTCGTTTTTATGATGTTAATAAAGGTTCTATTACTATTGACGGGATCAATATTAAAGATATGACTCAAAAGTCTCTCAGAGGGTTGCTAGGCTTGGTTACTCAAGATTCTATTTTATTTAACGATACCATTAAGGGAAACCTAACAGTAGCCAAAGAAGACGCTACGGAAAAAGAAATCATATCTGCCCTAAAAATAGCTAATGCCTGGGAGTTTGTTGAAACATTACCTTTAGGTATAAATACAAATATTGGCGATAGTGGTAATAAATTGAGCGGAGGACAAAAACAACGCCTAAGTATTGCGCGTGCAGTATTGAAAAACCCTCCCATTATGATTCTAGATGAGGCCACCTCTGCATTAGATACGGAGAGCGAACGACTAGTTCAGGATGCATTGGAGAATATGATGAAGAATAGAACATCCATAGTAATAGCTCACAGACTTTCAACTATACAAAATGCAGATACTATTGTTGTACTCTCTAAGGGGAAAATAGTAGAACAAGGAAAACATCATGAACTTTTAGACCAAAAAGGAGTCTACTATAGCCTTGTAGAAATGCAATCTCTTGCCTGACAATGATTTATAAACAAAAAAAAGAAGCGGTTGGGGCTCCGCTTCTTTTAATCTGTACCATTATAATTGGGGCTCATAATGGCACTTATGGTACATAAGTTTGTTAAGTATGGATCAAATATATTTAACTTTACCTTAACAACCAAATAAATTTTACACTTAATCCTTATTTTTTTGTATTTAATCGTTTTTTAATATTTCAATCAGGGTATTTTTCCTACATATATGTTTTTTTGAAATCTAGTCAAAATTTCAAACAAATAAAACGGGCTAGCCCCCGCTTAAGCCCGTTTCCACTATAGTTCTACTAACATGGCCTCAAAATAAAAAGCCAATCTATAAGTAGTATCTTTCAAAAATAGTAAATATTCTCCTACAAAAAAATTATTTCAACTTTTTAACGAAATAATTTGCGTTTAATCGATTAATCACTTCGTTTATTGACTTTCAATTAAAAAATTAACCCGATTAAACCTTTTCATCTTACCTTAGTCTTATATACAAATGAAACCAATTGGTGATTGACGAAAAAGCATTAGTAGCTGCACTTAAATCCAAAGAGAAAAAGGAAGTTGCTTTTAGAACATTAGTTTCTCAATACAAGGAACGTCTGTATTGGCAGATACGCAGCATTGTCTTAAGTCATGATGATTCGGATGATGTTTTACAGAATACCTTCATCAAAGTTTTTAAAAATATAGATACCTTTAAGGTGGACAGCAAACTATATACCTGGATGTATCGTATTGCAACCAATGAAGCGATTACTTTTATAAATAAGAAAGCGAAACGAGCCAATATTACCATTGAAAAGGTAAAAGATCAAGCCATTGCAAATCTGGAAAGTGACGTATATTTTGAAGGCAACACTATTCAGTTAAAGCTTCAAAAAGCAATTGCTACGTTACCGCAAAAGCAACAGTTGGTTTTTTCAATGAAGTATTTTGAAGATCACACCTATGAACAGCTTTCAAAAATATTGGATACATCTGTTGGAGGGCTTAAAAGCAGTTATCATATTGCTGTGCAAAAAGTAACAGATTATATAAAGAGTAATGAAACCTTTTAAAATTTTGAGAGTCAAGTAACCAGTGGAAAACAAAAAGAACATACACGGTTTTAAAGCGCCAGAGGATTATTTCAAAACTTTTGAGGAGCGCTTGTTCAGCAAAATGGAGGAAGGTAATTTACCAAAAGAAGCAGGCTTCAAGGTTCCGGATGAATATTTCTCAGGATTGGAAGCCTCGATTATGAAAAAAGTAAACGCTTCGGAAAAACAGGCAAAAGTAATTCCCTTATTCCAAAGACGAGTCCTGTTATATGTTGCCTCCATTGCCGCTTGCGTCGCTATATTACTTTTGGCAGTAAAAACTAAAAACAATCTCAACGGTGATTTTAATGAAATCCAGCTGACTGTTCTTGATGATTATATTGAAGACGGGAATTTAGATTTAGACACTTATGAAGTTATGGCTATGCTTGGAGATGATGAGATCACGGCTATCAACATTGAAAACGATTTCTTTTCCGAAGAAAATCTTGAGGAATACCTTTTGGAAAACATTGATGACAATACCTTATTAATAGAATAAAAATGAAAAAAATTGTACTGATACTATTACTTATCACTTGTGGAATGTATGCGCAACCTAATAGAAGTGAAAAAATTAAAGCTATAAAAACTGCCTATATAACGGAGCAATTGGATTTATCCTCTTCGGAAGCAGAGAAATTCTGGCCCATATATAATGAGTACGAAGCTAAAATGTTAGCACTCCGCAAAAATGGACGCCAAGAAGTTTATAAAAAAATAAGGGATGGAATTGATAGCATGAGCGATGTCGAAGCCAACCAGTTGTTAGATAAATTTTTAGGCTTTAAAGCAAAAGAATTGAGCAATAATCAGGACCTTGTAAGCGACCTTAGAAAGGTCTTGTCTCCAAAGAAAATACTTAAACTTAAAAAAGTAGAGGAAGATTTTAAAAAGAAACTTTTAGAACGTTTTAAGAGAAGGAAGAACAGGTAGTTATTCTTTGAATATCAATCTAGAAATTTTATTTCGCCCTGCTGCAAAGGCAAGACTATCGTTTACAAACTCAATCGTGTAGAATCCTTCGTTTGATAATTCTCTCCAGTTTTTGCCTTGATCCCAGCTATACGATATTCCTGGAGAACCTACGGCAACAATACCATTACCGTTACTTCCTGGAACAAATTTTACGGAAGAACGGTATCCAGGTCCCTTCCCATTGCTTAACAAATTCCATGTTCTGCCACCGTCTTTTGTAATTGCCTTATTCCCCTCATTAAAGTCCTTATTTTCCCAATCACCACCAAATATCACGCCCACCTTTTCATCCAAAAAAGCAACACTATAAATTCCAGTCATTGCCTTTCCCTGAACAATTGGGGTATTAAAAACTTCCCATGTTTCACCTTTGTTAGCCGAATAAAAAACACGGGCTTTCTTCCCTCCACTTACCATCCAAACGTGATCTTTATAAATAGAAATATTCGAGTTACTAGCTGCAAAAGCAGCCTCTCCCTTCTCTACCAACGGTAATTTATCACAAGACAATTTCTGCCAATTATTTCCTCCATCTCGAGTTATAATAATTGATAAACAATCTCCCGTTGGATCACCCATAGCTATACCTTCTTTGTCATTAAAGAATGAAATGGCATCGTAGAACACATTTTCTCCTTCTTCAACATAGACCTCTTCAATATTGGAAGCTTCTTTTCCGCTAACTTCAATCTTATAAAGAACACCTGGATTGGCAATACTTAATACGAACACAGCCTCTTTAGTGGATGCAATTGCCCTAAAGTGCAGAACAGAATCTTGGTATCTAATATTCGCTAGTTTTGGGACCACACCGTCTATGAGCCCAACAAGACCTTTATTTGCCGCAAACCAAACACTTGTCTCATCGACCGGAGCGATGGCTCTAATACTTAAACTATCAGTAAACACGGGTTCGACATCAACGGTTTTGAAATCGGGTGCGTTATTAGTATTACAAGAAATTAATAGAAAAACACTGAACAAAAAAAGGAAACTTCTCATCAAAAAAATTTTGTCAAAAGTAACAAAAGTATTCATTGGTATTGTGATACCTTTGCAACTTCAAACACCAAGGCTGTGGCACAAGTGTATTACAATCTATAGAACCTATGAAATTACACCGTAATCTGGTATTTGCAACGATTGATTCTCTTTATCAAATTTTTAATGAACAGAAGCAGGCCGATAAGGTTTTAAGAAACACCCTCAAAAGAGACAAGCGTTGGGGAGCTCGCGATAGAAGTTTTATTGCGGAGACTACGTACGATATTGTACGTTGGAAACGTTTGTATGCTGAAATTGCCGAAGTTAAGGAACCTTTCGATCGTGGGAATCTTTTTAGGTTATTTACCGTTTGGGCAACGCTACGCGGGATTGCAATTCCAGATTGGCCTCAATTTGAAGCTACTCCAACACGACGAATTAAAGGAAGGTTTGATGAACTTTCGAAAATTCGTAAAATGCGTGAATCGATTCCGGATTGGTTGGACGCACTTGGGGAAAAAGAATTGGGTAAAAAGTGGGATAAAGAGATCGCAGCCTTAAATCAGCAGGCCGAAGTTGTTTTAAGAGTTAACCTTCTAAAAACAACAATAGAAGAACTACAAACGAAATTAGCAGAAGCAGATATCCATACAGAAAAAATTAAGGGATATCCACAAGCCTTAAAGCTGGTCGAAAGAGCTAATGTTTTTGGAACCGAGGCGTTTAAAAATGGTTGGTTTGAGGTTCAGGACGCCTCATCGCAAAAGGTAGCTCAAATGTTGGATCCGAAGCCAGGAATGCGCGTTGTAGATGTTTGTGCTGGTGCCGGAGGAAAGAGTCTTCACATAGCTTCTTTGATGGAAAACAAAGGACAAGTTGTTTCTATGGATATTTATGAAAACAAGTTGACTGAACTTAAGAGAAGAGCAAGACGTAACGGGATTCATAATATTGAAACTCGTGTAATAGATTCTTCAAAAACAATTAAAAAATTAATTGGAAAAGCCGATAAATTACTAATTGATGCGCCTTGTTCAGGGTTGGGCGTTTTAAAACGTAATCCAGATGCAAAATGGAAATTACAACCAGAATTTTTAGATAAAATTAGAAGCACCCAGATCGAAATAATCGACTCCTATTCTAGAATCGTGAAAGCAGGTGGGCAAATGGTTTATGCCACTTGTTCAATTTTACCTTCAGAAAACGAAAAACAAGTAAAGGCCTTTTTAAGGCGAGATGTAGGAAAAGACTTTACACTAATAAAAGATGAAAAAATACTTCCAAGTAAGTCTGGATATGACGGGTTTTACCTGGCTTTACTTCAAAAAAATGACGATAAAAACTAGTTTATTGGTGCTGATCCACATAATCTGCGCCTAGTGATCATCAAATGAACGGGAATCATGGAAATCGAAAATTTCTGGCTGGCTCGGGTGATGCTGGAAACGTTAGTAGCAATTGATGTTTCCCACCTCAACACTGGTTTCTATCTACTGGAAATAAATAGTTCGGAAAAAAGAATCACCAAAAAACTAAGTATTCAATAAATTTCGATATTAACTATTGATCGTTAATAAATCCTCGATTTAGGGAAGAGATTTATTCCATTAAGTAATTAAAAAATAGGTATCTTTGCAGGGTTAAAACTCTCAAATTCTTTAAAGAATGATTCACTTTTTTGGAGACGTAAAAAACATTGTTTTTGCTGTCCAAACGCACGAAGAAATTTCAAATACTGACATACAAAAATTGGAATGGTTGTTTGGCAACCAGCCAAAGATAAAAACATCCGCGCTTGCGGATTTTTTTATTGGTCCAAGAGCTACAATGATTACTCCCTGGAGTACCAACGCTGTTGAAATTACCCAAAATATGGGGGTTTCCGATATCATTCGGATTGAAGAGTTTAAAAACGTTTCCGAAAACTTCACTGATTTCGACCCCATGTTGTCTCAGAAATATTCCGAATTACATCAAGCCGTATTCAAAGTTGATATTCGGCCAAAAGCGATTAGAGATATTGATGACATTGGACTTTATAATGAGCAAGAAGGCTTGGCGCTAAATGCTGAAGAAGTTGATTATCTCAAAAAACTTTCAGAAAAACTGAACAGAAAGCTAACCGATAGTGAGGTTTTTGGCTTTAGCCAAGCAAACAGCGAGCACTGTCGTCATAAAATATTTAATGGGACATTTGAAATTGATGGAGTAGAAATGCCTTCTTCTCTATTCAAAATGATAAAGAAAACCTCTAAAGAGAATCCTAACGACATAGTCTCCGCGTATAAAGACAACGTAGCCTTTATCAAAGGCCCAAAGGCAATACAATTTGCACCTAAAAATCCAGATAAACCAGATTTCTACGAAACTAAAGAGTTTGACAGTGTTATCTCTATCAAGGCAGAAACTCATAACTTCCCTACAACCGTAGAACCCTTTAATGGTGCTGCAACTGGAAGTGGCGGAGAAATAAGGGACAGACTAGCCGGAGGAAAAGGATCGTTGCCTTTAGCTGGGACTGCTGTTTATATGACCTCCTATTCTAGGCTCGAAGAAAATCGTCCTTGGGAAAAAGGGATGAAAGAACGTGAATGGCTGTACCAAACTCCTTTAGATATTCTAATCAAGGCCAGCAACGGTGCTTCGGATTTCGGAAATAAGTTTGGGCAACCCTTAATTACTGGTTCCGTATTGACTTTTGAACATCAAGAAGATGCTCGAAAACTTGGGTTTGACAAGGTCATTATGATGGCTGGTGGTATTGGCTACGGAAAAGCAGACCAAGCTTTAAAAGATACCCCCGAAAAAGGAGATAAAGTTGTGATTCTTGGCGGCGAAAACTACCGTATTGGAATGGGCGGAGCTGCCGTATCATCTGCAGATACAGGTGAATTCTCTAGTGGAATTGAATTAAACGCTATCCAACGCTCCAACCCAGAAATGCAAAAACGTGCTGCAAATACGGTACGTGGAATGGTGGAAAGTGATGAGAACACCATCGTGTCTATCCACGATCACGGAGCTGGAGGACATCTTAATTGCTTAAGTGAGTTGGTCGAAGACACGGGAGGTAAGATTAATTTGGATAAACTTCCGGTAGGTGATCCAACCTTATCAGCAAAAGAAATTATTGGGAACGAATCTCAGGAACGTATGGGATTAGTTATTGGAGAGAAGAATCTTGCAAAGTTAAAACGCATTGCAGATCGCGAACGCTCACCAATGTATGAGGTAGGTGAAGTTACGGGTGATCATCAATTTACCTTCGAAAGTGAGAAGACAGGGGAAAAACCTATGGATTTCGCGTTGGAAGATATGTTTGGAAGCTCTCCAAAAACCATAATGAAAGATATTTCGATAGAGCGAAAATATCACAATGCGGATTATTCTGTTTCAGAAATAAAAAACTACCTCAACAAAGTATTACAACTAGAAGCCGTTGCTTGTAAAGATTGGCTTACTAATAAAGTGGATCGCTGCGTTGGTGGACTAGTTGCAAAACAACAGTGCACTGGACCATTACAGCTACCTCTTAATAATTGTGGTGTAATGGCGATGGACTATAAGGGAAAGGAAGGGGTTGCAACGAGTATTGGGCACTCCCCTGTTTCTGGACTTATCGATCCTGTAGCTGGTTCACGTAATTCAATTACCGAATGCCTTACAAATATCATTTGGGCGCCTTTGGAAAAAGGGTTAGAAAGCGTGTCGCTTTCTGCAAACTGGATGTGGCCTTGTAATAATGAAGGTGAAGATGCTCGTTTGTATAAGGCCGTGGAAGCAGTTAGTGACTTCGCTATTGGCCTTGGTGTGAATGTTCCAACGGGTAAGGATTCGCTTTCAATGAAGCAGAAATATAAAAATGAAGAAGTGATTGCTCCTGGAACAGTAATTATTTCTGCAGGAGCACATTGCAACGATATTAAGAAGGTTGTCGAACCTGTTTTACAAAAGGACGCAGGAAGTATCTACTATATCAATATCTCGCAAGATGATTTTAAACTTGGCGGATCTTCTTTTGCGCAAGTTTTAAATGCAATTGGAAATGAAGCACCAACTGTAAAAAGTCCATCTTATGTTAAGAATGTATTTAATACAATCCAATTATTAATTTCTGAAGGGAAGATTGCAGCGGGGCACGATGTTGCTTCAGGAGGATTAATAACAACTCTTTTAGAAATGTGTTTTGCCGACACTAATTTAGGTGCCAATCTAGATCTTTCAAGTTTAGATGAGGATGATTTAGTGAAGGTGTTATTTTCTGAAAACTCTGGTATTGTAATTCAGGCTTCGGAAGATACCTCAATAGAACAATTACTTTCAGAAAAAAACATCGCTTTTGTAAAACTTGGAACTGTTACGGAAACCGAAACACTTGAACTGAAACATTCTCAGCAAAATTTAAGTTTTCCCATTCCTGAAGCAAGAGATGTTTGGTTCAAGACTTCATACTTATTGGATCAAAAACAAAGTGCTAATGGAATGGCAGATGAGCGTTTCAAAAATTATAAAAACCAACCTTTAACCTATAAGTTTCCTGAGCATTTTACGGGAAGATTACCTGCAATTGGTGAACGGAAAATAAAGGCTGCTATCATTCGTGAAAAAGGAAGTAATAGTGAACGAGAGATGGCAAACGCAATGTACCTTGCAGGTTTTGATGTGAAAGATGTTCATATGACAGATTTGATCCAGGGCAGAGAGACATTAGAGGATATTCAGTTTATTGGTGCTGTTGGAGGCTTTTCAAACAGTGATGTATTAGGATCGGCCAAGGGTTGGGCTGGTGCATTTTTATACAATGAAAAAGCGAACACCGCGTTAAAAAACTTCTTTGAGAGAGAAGGTACTTTATCGGTTGGTATCTGTAATGGGTGTCAGTTGTTTTTGGAACTAGACCTTATCAATCCTGAGCACGAAAAGCTTTCTAAGATGAAGCATAATGTATCGAGAAAGCACGAAAGCGGATTTACCAGCGTGAAAATCCAGGAAAACAACAGTGTTATGTTGTCTTCACTTGCTGGAACTACATTGGGAGTATGGATTAGCAATGGAGAAGGGAAATTTGATCTCCCAATGCCCGAAGATTATTATAATGTTGTTGCCAAATATGGGCATCAAGGTTATCCTGCAAGTCCAAATGGAAGTGACTATAATGTGGCGATGATTACTGATAAAACTGGGCGACACTTGGCGACAATGCCGCATATAGAACGTTCTACCTTTCAATGGAACTGGGCGAATTATCCGCATCATAGGAACGATCAAGTATCACCTTGGCTGGAAGGCTTCGTGAACGCAAGAAAATGGTTAGAAAATAACTAGCTCTTAGACACGTTATTGTTTCGAATTTCATTCGAAATAAAGTTTAACTCTTTTTAAGAGGTAAATTCTGTCATTTTAATTAGGGTAATTTCGTACAAGGCTGTTATTATTAATAAGGAATAATGTTAGGTTTTGTTTCAATCAAAGACTTAATACTAATATCCAAAAAAACTATATCCCTATTATGAAAAAAAGTATACTACTTATGTTCCTTTTTTGTGCGTCATTGAGTTTTGCTCAAAATGCGCAAGAGAAGCATCAACGTGCAAAAATTAATTTCAACACTCCAAATGACCTAGCAAAATTGGACGCATTAGGTATTCCTGTAGATCACGGAACCCATAAGAAAGGACATTTTGTAATTTCAGATTTTTCAGTTTCAGAAATCGCAGCAGCTAGAAGTGCTGGATATTCAGTAGAAATTTTGATTGAAGATTCTAGAGAATATTTTCTTCAGCAAAATAAATTAAAGATGCCTGCAGAAAGAAACCCTACTTGCAGTGGTGGTGGAGCTACGGAATATGAAACTCCTACCAATTTTAACCTAGGTTCTATGGGCGGATATTTAACCTACCAAGAAATGCTCAATGAGTTGGACCAAATGGCAACATTGTACCCAAACTTAATTACTCAAAAAGATAACATTAGTACCTTTCTTACTAATGGTCAAGCAGACAATTCAACTACGCCTCCAATTGGCGGGAACGGAATTAAGTGGGTTAAAATTAGTGACAACCCTAATTCTAACGAAGCAGAACCTCAAATTTTATATACCGCGATACATCACGCTAGAGAACCTGCTGGATTATCACAGTTGATTTTCTATATGTGGTACTTATTGGAAAATTATGATAGTGATCCTGAAATCCAAAGTATCCTAAACAATACGGAACTTTATTTTGTTCCGGTTATTAATGTTGATGGTTATTTGTACAATGAAAAGACAGATCCAAACGGTGGTGGTTTTTGGAGAAAAAACAGATTTAATGGTCACGGAATTGATCTAAACAGAAACTACGATTACTATATCAACGGAGATCCTAACAACGGTGTTTGGGGTGGTGAAGGAACATCTTCAGATCCATCAAGTGATGTTTATCACGGAATTGCTCCTTTTTCAGAAATTGAAACTCAAGCTATGAAGTGGTTTGTTGAAAACCACGAATTTGTAATGGCATTTAACAATCATACCTATGGTGATCTACTTTTATATCCATATGGATATACAGACAACGCCCCTACTCCAGAAAACGATTTGTACGAGGGTATTTCAGAAGAACTAGTTTCTCAAAATGGATTTAACAATATACTCTCTTCAGAATTGTATCCTGCTGCAGGTGACAGTGATGATTTTATGTATGGAACCATTTTAACGCACGATAAAATATATGCGTTCACACCAGAAATCGGACCAAATTTTTGGCCTCCTTCAAACCAAATAGAAGGGATTTGCAAAGGTATGATGTATCTTAATGTTACGGCAGCTAAGATGGTTAACAACTACGCTACTGCGAAAGACACCTCTCCGCAATACCTTGGAAATCAAACAACAATCAACTCTAGTTTTAATGTAAAAAGATTAGGCGTTTCTGGAACTGGTGATTTCTCGGTTAGCATCAATCCCGTATCTGCAAATATAACATCAGTAGGAAGTCCTGTTAGCTTTACTGGTTTAGATGTGTTGCAATTAACAGATGGAATTATTCAATATACCTTAGACAGTAGTATTGCGATTGGAGATGATGTTAGTTTTGAGCTAATAATCAACAATGGAAGTTTTGACACCAGCACTTTACTCAATAAGAAGTTTGGTTCGCTATCTGCCGTTTTTGAAGATCCAGGAGATAGTGTTTCAGATAATTTTGTAAATGATGGATGGGGAACAACAACAGCAACCTTTGTTTCTCCTTCTAGTTCCATTACAGAGTCACCAGGTGGAAACTATCCAAATAATGCCAATGAAACTATTACATTGGCAACACCGGTTGACCTTACAAGTGCTATTGGTGCAAATGCTACCTTCAATGCTAAATGGGAAATTGAAAATAATTGGGATTATACGCAGTTCGAAGTTTCAATTGATAATGGAGCAAATTGGATTCCTCAATGTGGAGCATATACAAATGATGGTAGTTCAAATAATGGGCAACCAACTGGTGAACCATTATACGACGGAACTCAAAACGATTGGGTACTTGAACAAATTGATTTAAGCGACTACTTAGGTGAAAATATTCTCGTACGTTTTCAGTTTAGATCGGATAATGCGCAAAGAGCTGATGGGTTTTATTTTGATGATTTAAAAATCAACATTCTTAATGAAACCTTGGGAGTTATAGATTCTGAAACTTCACTGTTCAGCCTGTATCCTAATCCTGTGAATAATATTTTAAACATCACAACACCTTTAGACAGTTATGGTGTTGAAGTTTATAATATTCAAGGACAGCTTATTGAAAGCAGAAAAAACAATCAAGGATCTAGTACTGTTGATTATAGTGGTTATGCTTCGGGAATCTACTTAATGAAGCTAACTTCGGAAACAAACGTACAAACGTTCAGAATTGTGAAGGAATAAATTTCACAGAATATAGGCTATTGTTAAAAATGGAATCCTTTTAAGGGTTCCATTTTTCTATATTCAGAGATTAACTGAATAATTTTTCATATTTTGCATGTCTACAAGAATTAAAAATTATGACCAACGTTAAAAGACTTTTCGATTTCCCATATTATCAATTAGAGCAATATCCTCAAGAAAAAGCACTGGTAAGCAAGGTAAATGGGAAATGGGTCGCTACTTCTACACAGGAGTATATTGATAAAGCTAATGCCATTAGCCGTGGTTTGATACGTCTTGGTGTTCAACCCAATGATAAAGTTGCTATCATATCGATGACTAACCGAACGGAATGGAATATCTGCGATATAGGAATCCTTCAAACTGGCGCCCAAGATGTGCCAATTTATCCAACAATTTCAGAAGAGGATTATGAATACGTTTTAAACCATAGTGAATCCAGTTACTGTTTTGTTTCGTGTAGTGAGGTACTGGAAAAAATAAATAATATCAAAGCCAATGTTCCAACCCTTAAAGGAGTTTATTCATTTGATGAATTAGGTAATTGCCCTAACTGGAACGAAGTTTTAAAACTTGGAGAAGATACCACCAACCAAGATCAAGTTAAAAGTAGAATGGATGCTGTCCAAGAAGATGACTTGGCGACATTAATTTATACTTCTGGAACAACTGGAAGACCGAAAGGTGTTATGTTAAGTCATAAAAATATAGCAAGCAATGCAAAGCACAGTAAAGGTAGATTACCTATTGTCATGGGACAATCAAAATCTCTGAGTTTTTTACCTGTTTGTCATATCTATGAGCGAATGCTATTATATATGTACCAATATTGCGGTGTAAGCATTCATTTTGCTGAAAGTTTGGAAACCATAAGTGATAACCTTAAAGAGATTCACCCTGAAGTGATGACCGCTGTTCCACGCTTGTTGGAAAAAGTGTATGATAAGATTATTGCAAAAGGGTCTGATCTTACTGGAGTTAAGAAGAAATTGTTCTTTTGGGCTGTTGAATTAGGGTTACAATGGGAACCCTATGGAAAAAATGGAGCCTGGTACGAATTTAAATTAAAAATTGCTCGAAAATTAATATTTAGCAAATGGCAGGAGGCTTTGGGTGGAAAACTAGAAGCAATAGCTTCTGGTAGTGCTGCTTTACAACCTCGTTTGGCTCGTGTTTTTAATGCTGCAGGTTGTCCCGTAATGGAAGGATATGGTTTAACCGAAACTTCTCCTGTTGTTACGGTAAATGATATGCGCAATGGTGGCTTTAGAATTGGTACTGTTGGAAAAGCATTACCAGACACTGAAGTAAAGATTGCGGAAGATGGTGAAATACTCATTAAAGGTCCGCAAGTAATGCAAGGATATTATAAAGATCCAGAGCAGACTAGTGAAGTTTTAAAAAATGGTTATTTTCATACAGGTGATATTGGAGAAATTGATACAGACGGGTTCCTGAAAATTACAGACCGTAAGAAATCTATGTTTAAGACAAGTGGTGGGAAATATGTTGCACCTCAACTCTTAGAGAATGCAATGAAACAATCACCATTTATTGAACAAATTCTTGTTGTAGGTGATGGTGAGAAAATGCCTGCTGCTCTCGTTCAACCAAATTGGGATTGGGTTTCAGACTGGTCTGATAGAAAAGGAAAGGATATCTCAAAAAACATCAAGGAAGCTTCGAAAGACGAAAAACTTATAAAACGAATTCAGAAAGAAGTAGATAAATATAATGAGCACTTCGGAAAATGGGAGAAAATTAAAACATTCCAACTTACACCAGATATTTGGAGTATAACCGATGGTCACCTCACACCTACTATGAAAGCAAAACGAAAGGTGATAAAAGAAATGTACAAAGATTTATATGAAAAGCTCTATGACAGGATTTAATTTAAAGACAACTTAGAGCCTTCCATTGAAGGCTTTTTTTTAATTAAATTGTAAGATTTTTGGATCGATTGAGACCTAATAAAAGAACCGTAATAAGTCTCTCATGAAATCTAAAATGTTTCTTTTTGTACTAACAATTATTTATTCTCAATTTTCCTTTGCACAAAAAAGAACCAACTCGCTTGATCAAGATGTAGAGCTGGGTAAGGTTAGTTGGTATCGAGACTATAATGCTGCTATTCGTCTTTCAGAAAAAGAAAACAAGCCGGTTCTCATACTTTTCCAAGAAGTTCCTGGTTGTTCAACCTGTCGAAATTATGGACACAATGTATTGAGTCATCCTTTGATGACTGAAGCCATAGAAAACGAATTCATTCCTCTTGCAATTTTTAACAATAAAGGTGGAAAAGATCTTGAAATTTTAAAAAAGTATAAAGAACCAGCTTGGAGCAACCCTGTTGTTAGAATTGTAAATTCTAATGGTGAAAATATTGTGAATCGAGTTGCAAGCGATTATTCTGCCAATAGGTTATACAGTGCAATGATAATGTCTTTAGAAAAACAGGGGAAGTCCATTCCCTCCTACCTCAAAATACTTGGACAAGAATTATCTACCACTATAAAGAATCACAATATTCAAGAGACACATTTTAAAATGTATTGTTTCTGGACCGGAGAAAAAGAACTCGGTTCTCAAGAAGGGGTGCTTGCTACCAAAACTGGTTTTATGGGTAATGCAGAGGTAGTGCGAGTTATTTATGACGGTGATGCCATAGATAAAACCAAGTTGGAAAAATTTGCTCAGGCAAATAAAATGTTGCCTATTGAAGGGAAAAATGATTTTGAGTGGTCTTCCAACGATGAAGATTACTTTATTCAACACAGCTACTATAAATATCTGCCTCTAAGCGAGGTCCAGAAAACAAAAATCAATAGTGCATTGGGGCTCAAAGAATCCCCTCTTGAATATTTGAGTCCAAGACAGAGGTCTTGGTTAAAAAAACTCGATGCAGCTAAAAATGAAGTATTATATAATCAAGATTTCTTTGAGTCTTGGGATAGGTTAGGGAAAAACTAACTTAATTTAGATTTTACCCGTTTTTTGGTGTAACCACTCCCCTATAAAGTTGATTAGTTTTATTCATTTACTATGCGTGCATAGTATTTTTTTGTATCTTTGAATCACGAAGACAAAAATAATACTATTGAAAGAAAAAACTATCGATTACATTTTGCGTTCAACTTGGATGAGTGTAATGAAAATGTACAATGAAGAGGCTAGTAAGAAGCAAAGCACCATGGCGACAGGATTTGCATTAATTAGCATAGATCCAGAAGATGGTACCTCCTCTACCGCATTGGGGCCCAAGATGGGTATGGAAGCGACAAGCCTATCTCGTACTTTAAAAACCATGGAAGAAAAAGGACTGGTCCAAAGAAAACCAAATCCTTTGGACGGTCGAGGTGTTTTAATTCACCTTACTCCTTTTGGCAAAGAAATGCGGGAATTTTCTAAAGGAGTTGTTCTTAGGTTTGATGAGGCTGTAAAAGAAAACGTCTCAACAGAAGATTTAGAAACATTTAAACGCGTTGCTCATACAATTTTGGAATTGATCAACTCGAAAAAAATATACGACACCGAAAAAACAGTCTAAAAAATGTCAAATAGAAGAATAAATAAAGTTGCCGTTATTGGCTCTGGAATAATGGGAAGCGGAATTGCTTGTCATTTCGCCAATATAGGCGTCGAGGTTTTGTTGCTAGACATTATTCCTCGTGAATTAAGCGACAAAGAAAAGGCCAAAGGTCTTACGTTAGAGGACAATGTAGTTAGAAATAGATTGGTAATTGATGCTTTAAACGCATCAATTAAATCACGACCGGCTCCATTATATCATATCGCCTTTGCTAAACGAATCACAACTGGAAACTTGGAAGATGACATTGCTAAAGTAAAAGATGTTGATTGGATTATTGAAGTTGTTGTTGAACGATTGAATATAAAGAAAATGGTGTTCGACAATTTAGAGAAACACCGCACACCTGGAACTTTGATCACTTCCAATACCTCGGGAATTCCAATAAAATTTATGAACGACGGGAGAAGTGATGATTTTAAAAAGCATTTCTGCGGAACCCATTTCTTCAACCCTCCACGTTATTTGAAATTATTCGAAATCATTCCAGGACCAGACACTTCGAGTGAGGTGTTAGATTTCTTAGGTGGTTATGGAGAAAAGTTCCTTGGAAAAACAACCGTTATAGCAAAAGATACTCCTGCATTTATTGGAAATCGTATTGGTATTTTCGGAATACAAAGTCTTTTCCATCTTGTTAAGGATATGGGACTTACCATTGAAGAAGTTGACAAACTAACAGGTCCTGTAATTGGGCGGCCAAAATCAGCTACTTTCAGAACGGTTGATGTTGTGGGCTTAGACACCTTAGTACATGTTGCTAATGGTATTTATGAAAACTGCCAAGATGATGAGGAACATGAAGTATTTAAACTTCCAGCCTTTATTAACACCATGATGGAGAATAATTGGTTGGGAAGTAAAAGCGGACAAGGATTCTATAAAAAAGTAAAAGGTGCAGATGGAAAGAGTGAAATCTTAGGAATGGACTTGGAAACTTTAGAATATCGCAAAGGAGTTAAAGCAAAATTTGCGACCCTTGAGTTAACCAAATCCATTGATAAAGTGGTAGATCGTTTTAAGGTTCTTATTGCTGGAAAAGACAAGGCTGGTGAATTTTACCGCAAGAGCTTCGGAAGTATGTTCGCCTATGTTTCAAAACGAATTCCAGAGATTTCGGACCAACTTTATAAAATCGATGATGCCATGAAAGCTGGTTTTGGCTGGGAACATGGCCCTTTTCAAATCTGGGACGCAATTGGTGTAGAAGCAGGTGTTCAACTAATTAAGGATTTAGGAAAAGAACCTGCCGTATGGATTATGGAGGTGGTTGATACTGATGAAAAATCTTTTTACACGGTAAAAGATGGAGCGACTTATTATTACGACATTCCAAAGAAAGAGCAAGTTAAAATACCTGGTCAAGACTCGTTTATCATTTTAGATAATATTCGGAAGTCTTCGGAAGTATTTAAAAATAGTGGCGTTGTTATCGAAGATATAGGTGATGGAATTTTAAACTGTGAGTTTCAAAGTAAAATGAACAGTATTGGTGGTGATGTGCTAGCCGGAATGAATAAAGCAATTGATTTAGCCGAAAAAGACTTCGAAGGATTGGTAATTGGAAATCAAGGTGCCAATTTCTCTGTTGGTGCAAATATTGGAATGATCTTTATGATGGCAGCAGAGCAAGAATATGATGAGTTAAATATGGCGGTTAAATATTTCCAAGACAGTTGTATGCGACTGCGCTACTCTTCTATTCCTACAGTTGTAGCTCCGCATGGAATGACCCTAGGGGGTGGATGTGAAATGACATTGCACGCAGATAGAGTTGTTGCCGCTGCCGAAAGTTATATCGGTTTGGTAGAGTTTGGTGTAGGAGTTATCCCAGGAGGAGGAGGATCTAAAGAGATGGCACTTCGCGCTAGTGACACTTTTTCAAAAGGAGATGTAGAATTAAACACATTACAAGAGTACTTCTTAACAATTGGAATGGCTAAGGTCTCTACTTCTGCCCACGAAGCATTCGACTTAGATATTCTCAAAAAAGGAAAAGATATAGTTGTTGTTAATAAGGACAGGCAAATTGCTACAGCCAAAGCGATAACAAGAATGATGGCCGATCAAGGGTACACAAAACCTGTGAAAAGAAAAGATGTAAAAGTTCTAGGAAAGCAGGCCCTAGGGATGTTCTTGGCTGGAACAGATTCTATGGAGCACAGCAATTATATAAGTGCGCACGATCATAAAATTGCAAATAAATTGGCCTATGTGATGGCTGGTGGGGACTTATCGGAACCTACCTTGGTAAGTGAGCAATACTTATTGGATTTAGAGCGAGAAGCTTTTTTAAGTTTATGTGGAGAGCGCAAAACTTTAGAAAGATTACAACATATGATTCAGAAAGGGAAACCATTAAGAAACTAAAAAAAATGAAAACAGCATATATAGTAAAAGCATATAGAACAGCCGTTGGGAAAGCACCAAAAGGTGTCTTTCGGTTTAAAAGAACCGACGAACTGGCAGCAGAAACCATTGCACACATGATGAAAGAACTTCCTCAATTGGACGTAAAGCGCATTGACGATGTGATTGTAGGTAACGCCATGCCCGAAGGAGCACAAGGTCTTAATATGGCACGTTTAATATCTCTAATGGGATTGAATTCTGTTGACGTTCCTGGTGTAACTGTTAACAGATTTTGTTCATCAGGAATAGAGACTATTGGTATTGCCACAGCTAAAATACAAGCTGGAATGGCAGACTGCATTATTGCAGGTGGTGCAGAAAGTATGAGTGCAGTGCCAATGACAGGGTTTAAACCAGAACTCAACTACGATCTTGTGAAAGCTGGACATGAAGATTATTATTGGGGAATGGGGAATACCGCTGAAGCTGTTGCAAAACAATTTAATGTGTCAAGAGAAGACCAAGATGAATTTGCATATAACAGCCATATGAAAGCGTTAAAAGCACTTTCAGAAGATAGATTCCAAGATCAGATAGTTCCGATCAACGTAGAGCAAATCTATGTAGATGAGAACGGAAAAAAAGCAAACAAATCTTACACTGTAACCAAAGATGAAGGGCCTCGTGCCGGAACAAACAAAGAAGCTCTATCCAAATTACGCGCAGTCTTTGCGGCTGGCGGAAGCGTAACTGCTGGAAACTCTTCTCAGATGAGCGACGGTGCTGCTTTTGTGATGGTGATGAGCGAAGAAATGGTGAAGGAATTAAATTTAGAACCAGTAGCAAGACTGGTAAACTATGCCGCTGCTGGAGTTGAACCGCGAATAATGGGGATTGGCCCGGTTAAAGCAATTCCAAAAGCTTTAAAACAAGCAGGATTGAAACAAGACGATGTTGAGTTAATCGAATTAAACGAAGCATTCGCTTCGCAATCATTGGCTGTTATGCGGGAGCTTGACTTGAATCAAGAAATTGTAAACGTGAATGGTGGTGCTATTGCCTTAGGACATCCTCTAGGATGCACAGGGGCTAAATTATCGGTGCAGTTGTTTGATGAAATGCGCAAACAAGATATGAAAGGTAAATATGGAATGGTCACCATGTGTGTTGGTACAGGGCAAGGAGCAGCAGGAATTTTTGAATTCTTAAACTAGGGTTGAGTAAGGAGTTTTTATTATAATGCTCAAACTAATTACTTAATGAATAAAGAAATATAATTATACAATATTGAGTTTGATTTGTTGAGCTTTTTGCTCAATACTGGCTGCTCAAAACTAATAACTAATAGAATGGAAACAAATAAAGACATACTTCGCGGAGGGCAATTCTTAGTAAAAGAAACTGCCTGTGAAGATATATTTACTCCAGAAGATTTTTCGGAAGAACAAAGAATGATGAAAGAAGCCGTAATGGAGTTTAATGACCGCGAGATTATTGCACATCGAGATCGTTTCGAAAAAAAGGACTACGCCTTTACAGAAGAAGTAATGCGCAAAGCTGGAGAACTTGGTTTTCTAGGAGTTGCAGTGCCTGAAACATATGGTGGATTAGGAATGGGGTTTGTCTCTACCCTATTAACCTGTGACTATATTTCAAGCGGAACCGGATCATTCAGTACTGCTTTTGGCGCCCATACCGGAATCGGGACAATGCCCATTACCCTTTACGGTACTGAAGAGCAAAAACAAAAATATGTTCCAAAGTTGGCAAGCGGTGAATGGTTTGGCGCTTACTGCTTAACCGAACCCGGGGCAGGAAGTGATGCCAATAGCGGGAAAACAAAAGCCGTCTTAAATGAAGACGGAACGCACTATAAGATAAGCGGCCAAAAAATGTGGATATCCAATGCCGGATTCTGCAATCTAATGATTGTTTTTGCTCGTATCGAGGATGACAAAAACATTACAGGATTTATCGTTGAAAATGATCCTAGCAATGGCATTACTATGGGTGAAGAAGAACGTAAACTTGGTATTCGTGCATCTTCAACACGACAGGTATTCTTTAGCGATACTGTAGTTCCAATAGAAAATATGCTTTCAACTCGTGGTAACGGATTTAAAATCGCAATGAATGCTTTAAACGTTGGTCGTATTAAATTAGCAGGAGCCTGTTTGGATTCCCAAAGAAGAGTTACAACGGTTGCAACTCAATATGCTACAGAACGTAAGCAATTTGACACTCCAATAGCTGAGTTTGGTGCAATTAAGTCGAAAATTGCGGAAATGGCAACTAATGCATACGTTGGTGAATCTGCTACCTATCGAGCTGCTAAGAATATTGAAGATCGTATTGCAATTCGAATGAGTGAAGGAAATACACATCAGGAAGCGGAGTTAAAAGGTGTAGAAGAGTATGCGATTGAATGTTCTATTCTGAAAGTTGCCGTTTCGGAAGACATTCAGAACTGCGCCGATGAGGGAATACAGATTTTTGGAGGAATGGGATTCTCTGAAGACACTCCTATGGAAGCAGCCTGGAGAGATGCACGTATTGCTCGTATATATGAAGGAACTAATGAAATAAACCGAATGCTTTCGGTAGGTATGCTTGTTAAAAAAGCGATGAAAGGTCATCTTGACTTTTTAGGTCCAGCCCAGGCCGTGGCTTCAGAATTAACTGGGATTCCATCTTTCGATACTCCTGATTATTCCGAAATTCTTTCAGAAGAAAAAGCAATGATCGCTAAACTGAAAAAAATATTCTTGATGATTTCGGGAGCGGCTGTGCAAAAATTTGGTCCAGATCTAGAGGAACATCAACAAATGTTAATGGCGGCATCCGATATTCTTATCGAAATCTATATGGCAGAAAGTGCCGTTTTACGTGCCGAAAAGAACTCCAAACGAGATTCGAAAAATGCCAATTATCAGGCAGCAATGGCACAACTGTATTTATATCATGCTGTTGACGTTATTGATACGAAGGCGAAACTTGCAATCATTTCTTTCGCAGAAGGAGATGAACAACGTATGATGCTTATGGGACTAAAACGTTTTACAAAGTATCAAAATATGCCAAATGTTGTAGGACTTCGCAATATGATTGCCGAAAAAGTGACAACAGAGAATAAATATCCATTCTAGTGATGGATGAAAAGGTTAATTAATTTTATCTGTATATAGTATTTAATAAATAAGAAAATGGAATACCTAGTGTATTTATATCGGCTGATTTACAAATCACAAATGGGTATTTCATAATTGAAAAACTGGTTAGTTAATTGAGAACCGTCCTTATCATATGGGCGGTTTTTTTTTATACTATTTGCCACTATAAGAATCATGGGCGAAATAAGCTTTTAAATCAAATTTTCGGTCTTTAAATTTTTCTTCCAAAATTTTAAAATGTTGAATTCTATCTATTCTAAAGGCTCTATAATCCTTTCGCAAATGACACCAAGCAATTAAAATCCATTTATTATTTGTGGAATACATAGCATAAGGCTCAATCATCCTGAAAGAAACAGCACTTTCACTTATTTTTTGATAGTTAATTTCGATATAATTTAAGTTGGTTATTGCCAATTGAATTTCGGACAAGGCATCACTTGAAAAATCCTCATATTGCCAATTAAAAACGTAGATCTTATTGCTTAACAATTCACTCTTTTCCAGTATGGAGGTTTTAAAAACCGACTTGACTTTGGTCAGGGCCTCATTAAAATCATTCACAAACGAAACATCTTTGGATTGGTTAACAACATGTTGTGCCGTAATCAATGCATTTGCCTGCTTCTCAGTAAATTGTACAGGAGCAACTGTATAATGATCCATTAATGTGTAGCCTCTCCCTTCAATTGCATAAACGGGAACGCCAGCTTCTTCCAACTTTCTAATATCTCTATAAATAGTTCTAATACTTACGTCATACCTTTCGGCAAGCTCGGTAGCTGTAAGAAGACGTTTAGACCTTAACAGCGTGAGGGTTGATATAAGTCTGGAAAGCTGTGACATATAACGAAGATAGCGAACCAAAAAATGATTCGCTATTCTTTAGTATCAATTCTATCCCATAGAATGTAGGGCCACCCTGTTTCCTTCAGTATCCACAAACTGAGCGATAAATCCATTCTCATCAATATTCATCTTAGGCATAATCACTGTTCCTCCAGCCGCTTCAACTCTAGAAAGAGCTACATTTAAATCATCTCCTCCGTTTAAATAAACTGTCGAACCATCTGCCGATGGATTCATACCTTCCATCTCAACAATGGCACCTCCAACACCTTGACTTTTTTGATCATATGCAAAAACACCATATTTCATTTTTTTCTCCGGCATATGAAAATCCGAAATAGTTTCTCCAAGAACTGCTGAATAGAATTTCTTTGCGCGTTCGTAATCCGTTGCTGGTATCTCAAACCAATTCACTGCATTTTTCATTGTTTCTATATTTTATTGTTAAACATATACAAATGTATCGGTCCAAGTGACAGTAAATGTCAGGGGTGAAAATTTGTTTTAATAATTTTGGTCTAAACTTTGCTATATTGCTATTAAAATTTATCATCGAAAAATGGCAAGAATTATCTTCTGGGTACTAGTACTATTTTCTGTTGCTCTATCTGCCCAAACCAATACAGAGGTCTATGTATCCAATATTGAATCCGCTTATGGAGGTCTCGATGTTTTTAATTTTCAAAACATCTCGAATGATACTGGATACGATAGTCAGCCATCATTCCTCAGTAATGATGAAGTGGTTTTCGCAGGAAACAACAGTAGTCAAACCGATATCGCTCAATACAATATCTCTAAAAAAACCAAATTCTGGTATAATGCTCCAACCAAAGGAGGCGAGTATTCACCGCAACTAAGCCCAAACCACACCGGAGTCTCGGCGGTAAGACTCGACCCTGATGGTCTCCAACGACTATATATGTATGAAGAGAATTCCACATCCTCAATTGAGGTAATCGAAGACTTACGGGTCGCTTATTATACATTTTATAATGAAGATACTATAGTGGCTTCGGTCCTGAGTGACTCCTCTTTGGATCTGGTTATTTCGGATTTAAAAAATAAAAAAACAGATACTATTTTAACCAATAGTGGACGATCCATCCATAAAGTTCCAAATTCAAATTCAATAAGTTACACCGCCATAAATAAGGAAAAAAATCAAGAATTATATTTACTGGATATGGATTCTAGAGAGAGCTTTTTTGTTTGCCAACTGCCCATCGGCATTCAGGATTATACTTGGCTCAATGACTCTCAAATTATTATTGGTAGCGGAAGTAAATTATTTCTTTATGATACTTTTCTCAATGAAGACTGGAAAGAGGTTGCCGATCTTTCAGATTATAGAATTAAGGATATTACTCGGTTAGCAATTAGCCCAGATGGGAAAAAAATAGCCTTGGTCGCAGAACCACTTTCACAATAGAAAGTTGATTAAATATCGATCCAATCTGAAGCTATTTATTCAAAAAACGAAAACTTTTGAGTAGTTTTAGAGAAAAATTAAACTATGAAAAAAGTACTGCTAGTTTTGGTTTTAACAGTTATGTTCGCTTGTGAAGGAAAGGAAGATCGCGAAGTTAATTGTGAAACTGTGCTCTGTGCTACGGATCAATTTATAATAACCTTTAGAGATCTATCTGGAGTCCCACTTTTAGGAACCCAGTTTGTAAAGGATTCTTTTAAACTATCCAGTACAAATTCAATTAGATATATAAAACCAATTCCATTTGGTGAGATAGATAACCTTGCCATTTTCTATGAAGATGTTGAGAGCGATTTAAAATATACCTTAGAATTAAGTCCAACCGAAATCGACACGCTTCGTTTTATTTTTTCAACCAAGGTTGGTTCGTGTTGCACGATTTCCACAATGCAAGAGCTGAGCTATAATGGCGTTTTATCTTTTTCCGAAGAAGATAACTTATACGTTTTAATTCGAGAATAGAAAAGGATTCAATCTTTATCCTTACCCTTTACAGGATGGATTATTTTAAGTATTTTTAAACAAACTTTGTTCTATTAAATGCCCACTAATAATAACAAACCAACGGAAAATGAATAAATTGGATATTCCATCTTCCTATTTATCAAATACTATATACAGATGAAAAGAATCATTGTCTGCCTGTTCTTTCTTACTACAGTTGTGCTTCAAGCACAAGGTGATTCTCGTCTATATGATATAATTAAAGCCGTTTCTTCTGAAAGAATTGAAGTAGACATTGGTACGCTTGCAAGCTTCGGAACACATCACACCTTAAGTGATACTATTTCCAAAACCCGCGGAATAGGTGCGGCTAGAAGATGGATTAAGAAAGAATTTGAACGTGTTTCTAAAAATTGTTCAGATTGTCTGGAAGCTTTTTACCAGAAGGACCTGGTAAAAAAGGATGAAAACAGCCGGATTGTAAAGGATGTATGGGTGGTTAATGTTGTGGCCATACAAAAAGGTGCCAAATACCCGAATCGATTTATTATAATGAGTGGTGATATAGATTCGCGCGTAAGCGATCCCAATAATTATACATCAGATTCTCCTGGAGCTAATGACAACGCAAGTGGTATGGCGGGTACCATTGAAACTGCACGTGTGCTCTCCAAATATAAGTTCGAAAACAGCATTATCTATGTTGGTTTAAGTGGTGAAGAACAAGGACTCTTTGGGGGTAAAGGCTTAGCGGTTTATGCAAAGGAAAAAGGTTGGGAGGTCATTGGTGTTTTGAACAATGATATGATAGGAAACATTTCTGGCGTGGATAGTGTGATTAGCAATCGAAATTTTAGAATTTTTTCTGAACCGGTGCCTCCCACGGAAACCAAAGGAGAAAGAAATCGACGCCGTTTTTATGGTGGTGAAGTTGATGGAATCTCGCGACAGTTGGCTCGATATGTTCATAAAACCACAAAGAAATATATGCCCGAAATGAATCCAATACTTATCTATCGTTTGGATCGCTTTGGAAGAGGTGGGCATCATCGTCCATTTAACGATGCAGGGTTTCCTGGTATCCGAATTATGGAGGCACACGAAAATTATACACAACAACATCAAGATATCAGGACGGAAAACGGTATTAGCTACGGTGACAAGTTAGAATATGTAAATTTTGACTATGCCATGAAACTCACGGCCGTAAATGCCATTAATTTGGCAAGCTTAGCGTGGGGTCCTCCATCACCCAAAAATGTTGCAATTGGAAGTGTTGTTGAACCTTCGGCTAGGTTAAAATGGGATAAAGTGACTGGAGCGACTGGCTATAAAATATACTGGAGGAGTACCACCTCTCCTACTTGGGACCATAGTAGATTTGTTGGAGATGTTTCAGAATTCACTCTTAACGGTATCGTCATTGATAACTACTTCTTTGGAGTTTCGGCTGTCGGTGAAAATACGTATGAAAACGTTGTTGTTTTTCCGAATCAAGTGTTCAACTAATTACAAAAGCAAACTCAAAACAGACTAATAATAAACTTACTCTATATTCAATGAAAAAAATAATAACCTCACTTCTGCTTATTTCAATCGGTATAAGCTGTTTTTCTCAAGAATTTACCAAAGCGGATAAATTAAGAGGCAGTATTACAAAGGAACGGGCTTGGTGGAATCTCACACATTATGATTTGGCAGTTGAAGTACAACCCGACAAAAAATTTATAAAGGGTATTAATACAATTAGTTATACCGTTTTGGAAAGCGGGAAGAAGATGCAGATCGATTTGCAACCGCCTATGAAGATTGATAAGATACTTCAAAATGGAAAAAAAGTTTCGTTTAGTTCGAATGGAAATGCTCACTTTCTTAAGCTGAAACAAAAGCAAAAAAAAGGGAACGAATATGAGCTAACCATTTATTTTTCGGGAAAACCACCCGAAGCAAAAAATGCTCCCTGGGATGGAGGTTTCTCTTGGAAGAAAGATAGTAATGGAAAACATTTCATTGCTACGTCCAATCAAGGGGTTGGCGCTAGCATTTGGTGGCCAAATAAGGATCACTACTATGACGAACCCGAAAACGGTATAACTATGTCCATTACAACTCCTAGAGACCTTATGAATGTTTCGAATGGACGACTCACAAAAATGATAGATAACGGAGCAACTAAGACCTGGGTTTGGGATGTTGTGAATCCAATTAATAATTACGGTGTAAATATCAACATAGGAGACTACATGCATTTTGGTGAGAAATTTGAAGGCCTCAAGGGAGAATTGGATATGGACTATTACGTCCTACGTGAGAATGAAGAAAAAGCTAGAGAGCAGTTTTTACAGGCTCCTTTAATGATGCAAGCATTCGAATATTGGTTTGGCCCCTACCCTTTTTATGAAGACAGTTTTAAGTTGGTAGAAGTTCCGTATTTGGGAATGGAGCATCAAAGTAGTGTGACCTACGGTAATAAATATCAAAATGGCTATTTAGGAACCGATTTGTCTGATACTGGTTGGGGCTTACGTTTCGATTTTATTATTATTCACGAATCTGGCCATGAATGGTTTGCAAATAATATTACCCACATCGATGTTGCGGATATGTGGATTCATGAGGGTTTTACAGCCTATTCTGAAAATTTATACTTAAACTATCATTATAGTGATGAAGCATCTTCGGAATATGTGCTAGGGACGAGGCGTTTGATAAAAAATGATCGTCCTATTATTGGAACCTACAATGTAAATCACGAAGGTAGTAATGATATGTACTACAAAGGCGCCAACATTTTACATACCGTGAGACAGCTTGTAAATGACGATAAAAAATGGCGTTCAATTCTAAAGGGACTGAATAGAGATTTTTATCACCAAACCGTAAGCAGTAAGCAGGTGGAAGAATACATAAGCAAACACAGCGAAATAGATCTTGTCGCATTCTGGAATCAATATTTGAGAACGATTAAAATTCCGAAGTTAGAATACAACGTTGAAAACAACAATTTAGAGTTCAGATATATCAATGTAGTAGACGGTTTTGAAATTCCAGTGATCGTTTTAATCAATGGAAAAGAAGAATGGATAACACCCACTTCTGAATGGCAAACTAAAGAATTTCTATCTGACATTAAAACCACAGAAATAAAACAAGATTTTTATGTGGAGACTGAGCAACTAAATTAATTATCTTGGTATATCGACTTAAATTGAGGTTTTAAGCCCATCAAATCATAATGAAAAAACCAGAACTATACTTTCCTCGTGACGTCGAATGGCGAGAATGGTTGCTTGATAATCATCATATTTTCCCAAATGGTGTCTATCTAATTTTTTATAAGTTAGAAATGAAAACCCCAACCATGCGTTGGGAGGAAGCGGTAAAAGTAGCTATTTGTTATGGCTGGATTGATAGCACGGTCAAAAGCCTAGGGAATGGAAAGCGTCGACAATATTTCTGCCCGCGAAACCCTAAAAGTACTTGGAGTGCTTTAAATAAAAGATATGTTGAAACTCTGGAACGGGAAGGCTTAATTCATGAAAATGGATGGAAAACTATTAAGCTCGCTAAAAGGACAGGTACTTGGACCGCCATGGATAATGTTGAAAACCTTATTGTTCCTCCAATGTTACAACAGGCCTTTGAGATACATACAGAGGCTTTTGAAAATTACCAGGCGTTTAGCCCAAGTTATCGGAAGGGGTATTTAAGTTGGTTGTATAGTGCTAAGCGGGAAGAAACCCAGCAGAATAGGATTTCTGAGATTATAAAACTTTGCAAGGCAAATATAAAGTCTCAAGGAGATTGGTAAATGTCTTATATTTGGACCAAACAAATAATTTATAAAATGCGATTACTCTGTTCTCTCCTTCTCTTAACTTTTACAGTATCACTTCACGCTCAAAAAAACAAAGATAAAAAAGACGAGGAAACCAAATGGGACGTTTCAAATCCGGGAAAAGATTTCAAGTATAAAACTCATAGTTTTAACACCGATGAAGGTACTTGGATGAACCTTGATGTAAGCCCAAATGGACAAACTATCGTCTTCGATATGTTGGGAGATATCTACTCAATGCCAATAAGTGGTGGAAAAGCTAAAGTGCTTCGGAAAGGGATTCCTTATGAAATTCAACCTCGTTTCAGTCCTAATGGATTAAAAATCTCATTTACAAGCGATGCAGGTGGGGGTGATAATATCTGGGTTATGAATGTAGATGGAAGCAATGCAAAACAAATTACTGAAGAAGATTTCAGACTATTAAACAACGCCGTTTGGACACCAGATGGAAATTCCCTAATTGCAAGAAAGCATTTTACATCGAGCCGTAGTCTTGGCGCTGGTGAGATGTGGCAATATCACATTGCTGGAGGAAGTGGTTTAAAATTAACGGAGCGTAAAAATGACCAACAAGATGTAAATGAGCCTTTTATGGCTCCAGATGGAAAGTACCTCTATTATAGTGAAGACATGTATCCTGGAGGAAAATTTCAATACAACAAAGACCCAAATAGTCAAATTTATGCGATTAAGAGGTATAGCTTCGTAGATGGTGAAACTATTAGGGTTACAGGTGGACCAGGAGGTGCGGCAAGACCAACCATTTCTCCTAATGGGAAGAAATTAGCCTTTGTAAAACGTGTAAGGGAACAAACGGTATTATATGTCCATGATTTGGAGACAGGTGAAGAATGGGCTTTATACGAGAAGTTAAATAAAGATCAGCAGGAAGCTTGGGCTATTTTTGGAGTCTATCCAAACTTTAGCTGGATGCCAAGTAATCAAGAAATTGTGTTCTGGAGCGGTGGGAAGATTCACAAAATAGATATTGAATCTTTAGAAGTTACGAACATTCCTTTTACTGCAGACGTAAAAATTGATATTGCCAAAACTTTACATTTTGATACTCCTATAGAGCAAGACATCTTCACTCCTAAAATGATTAGACATGCAGTTACCTCTCCAGATGGAAAAATTTTGATATTTCAGGCATTAGGTTATCTTTGGAAAAAAGACCTTCCTAATGGTCTACCAAAAAGATTAACATTAGGCACCGATTTTGAGTTTGAACCACAATTCTCCCCAAACGGAAACGATATTGTTTTCGTTGCTTGGAACGATATTGAGAAAGGTGCCATTTTTACAATCCCCGTGGTTGGAGGTCAACCGCAAAAAATCACCTTATCTAAAGGAATTTACCGTACTCCTTCCTATTCACCAGATGGAGGTTCCATTGTTTTCAGAAAAGAAAGAGGAAATACCGATCAAGGTATGGCTTTTACCAAAGAACCCGGTATCTATACTATGGATGCGAATGGAGAAAACGAAAAAAAGCTGATTAATAAAGGCGAATACCCAATGTTTACAAACGATGGGGAACGCATATTCCTTCAAACGGGAGGTACCTATTTTGGTGATAAAACAAAAAAACTAATTAGTGTAAACTTAAATGGAAAAGATGAAAAGGAACATCTAACTTCTAAATATGCTAACCGATTAGTTCCAAGTCCAGATAATAAATGGATCGCCTTCTCAAATCTTCATAAGGTATTCTTGGCCCCACTAGTTTTAAATGGTCAAACCATTGAACTCGAGAATAAGTCTAAATCGGTTCCAGTATCACAGATTGCAAAGGATGCTGGAATAAATATTCATTGGTCACCAAATAGCCAAAAAGTAATGTGGACATTAGGTGACGAGTATTTTAGTAACGAGGTACAAAATCGATTCACTTTTTTACCTAATTCTCCGGAAACTGTTCCTGAAATGACTGTGGAGGGTATTAAAATTGGACTAACAGCACCCGTGGAGAAACCTTCTGGAAGAATCGCCTTCGCCAATGCTCGAATCATTACCATGGATGACGATAAGGTGATTGAAAACGGAAATATCGTAATTAAGGACAACAAAATTGAAATGATTGGAGAAGCATCAAGCACACCAATTCCATCAGATGCGAAAATTTATTTATCTGCGGGAAAAACCATAATGCCCGGAATGGTAGATTCACATGCACATATAGGCGCCTTTCGTTCAGGATTAACCCCCCAGCAAAATTGGCAATTTATGGCAAACCTAGCCTTTGGTGTTACAACCGCCCACGATCCTTCGGCAAATACAGAAACTGTTTTCGCGCTATCAGAATTACAGAAATCAGGAGGATTGATTGGACCGCGCCTCTACTCTACTGGATTTATTTTATATGGTGCCGACGGAGATTTTAAAGCAGTTATTAATAATCTAGAAGATGCTCGAAGCAGTATTAGAAGAACGAAGGCTTTTGGCGCGAAAAGCGTGAAGAGCTATAATCAACCAAGGCGTGAACAACGCCAACAAGTGATGCAAGCGGCTCGTGAACTGGGCATCAATGTGGTCCCTGAGGGTGGATCTACATTCTATCACAATTTAACAATGGTGATTGACGGGCACACTGGGGTAGAACATAATATACCTGTTGCACCTGTTTATAAAGATGTTCTTGAACTATGGGGGAATAGCAATACTGGTTATACTCCTACCCTTATTGTTAATTATGGGGGACTCAACGGGGAATACTATTTCTATCAACGAGACAACGTTTGGGAAAATGAAAAGCTGCTCAATTTTACACCTCGCTCCATAATTGACAGTAGATCACGTCATCGTGATATGGTACCTCAAAAAGAATACGAAAATGGACACATATTGGTTTCAAAAACTGTAAATGACCTATCTGAAGCCGGAGTAAAGGTAAATATGGGGGCTCACGGACAACTACAAGGACTTGGAGCACATTGGGAAACTTGGATGCTTGCGCAAGGTGGAATGAGCAACCTAGAAGCGTTAAAAGCTGCTACAATAAACGGCGCCCACTATATTGGTGCAGGAAATGATATTGGTTCATTGGAAGTTGGCAAACTAGCAGATCTTATGGTGCTTTCTAAAAACCCGTTGGAAGCCATTGAAAACACCCTGTACATTGACAAGGTGATGATTAATGGTCGTATTTATGATGCAAACACCATGAACGAAATTGGAAACTCCCCAAAGGAACGAAAACCTTTCTTTTGGGAGCTAAGCAAATCGAATCAGGCATTTCCTTGGCATGAGGAAACACAGGGCTTTATGAACGGCGGTTGTGGATGTCACGTTGGTCATGAATAAACTACCAACCAGAACCCTTTGATAACTCTATAAGGACCTTTATCTTTTGCTTTAGGCTTTCACTTGTTGGAAAAATTATCTTTAGAAACGGAGCCGCATTGCTTAGCTTCGTTTTATTTGATGTATTTATTGGTTTCTTAGGATTCTATCTCATTAAAAAACAAGTATCTTTCTAGAAATCATTTGTAAACATGCATCTAGCACAACTTAATATTGCTGAAGCAGTCACCTCCATTGAAGATCCAGTGATGGCCGACTTTGTAAACAACACAGATAGAATTAATACCCTTGCGGAAAAAAATGAAGGCTTTATATGGCGATTGGTAGGTGACAATGGTGATGACTCCTACTCTATTAATGCCTTTGATTCGGAATACGTCCTCGTAAACATGAGTGTTTGGAAAGATCGAGACAGTCTATTTGATTTTGTATACAATTCTGGTCATCTTGAAGTTTTTAAAAGAAAAAAAGAATGGTTCGCTAAAATGCCTAAAATGCATATGGTACTATGGTATATAGAAAAAGGCGATATACCAACAATTAAAGAAGGAAAAAAGAGACTTGAATACCTTAAGAGCACATGGAGATACTCCTTATGCATTTAGCTTTAAAAGCAAGTACACTCCAGAAGATGTGAAGGCCTTATAATAGGTTTGGTATCTTAGATAATTACAAAGCACAACCTATGAAACACATTTATTTATTTACATTGATTTTGGTAACCGTGGTAGGTTGTAAAAATGCTTCGGAAGAAAAAACAGTAGAAACAAATGAAACTATAAACTCCTATTGGTCCTTCGAAGGAAAGGACGATCAATATACCGGTGGGATACGAATGATTCCAATTGAAACACCGAAAGGAACTTTTAATGTTTGGACAAAACGTGTTGGAAATAATCCAAAAATAAAAGTACTACTACTTCATGGCGGTCCTGGAATGACTCATGAAATCTATGAATGTTTTGATGGATATTTTCCACAGGAAAGAATAGAGTATTATTATTACGATCAATTAGGAAGCTATTATAGTGATCAACCAGATGATCTTAGCTTATGGGATACCGCTCGGTTTGTTGAAGAAGTAGAGCAAGTTAGAAAAGCACTTGATTTGAACAAAGATAATTTTTATCTCTTTGGGCAATCTTGGGGAGGAATTTTAGCAATGGAGTATGCCTTAAAATATCAAGAAAACCTAAAAGGTCTTATTATTTCAAACATGGTTCCCTCCATTCCGGATTATATGGACTATAGTGATAATATACTTGCTCCAAAAATGGATCCCGAAGTACTTGCAGAGATAATGGCTTATGAAAACGCTGAGGATTATGGTAATGAACGCTATCTCGAATTAGTTGTTAATCATTACTATACAGAACACGTAATCCGAATGCCCGTTGATCAATGGCCAAGCTCTGTACAAAAAGGGTTCAGTCACTTAAATGCTAAAGTGTATGTTACTATGCAAGGACCGAGTGAATTTGGAGTAAAAGGCGATGCCACTTTAAAAAATTGGGATGTAAAAAACCGTCTTAAAACCATAATTGTTCCAACCTTATCTATTGGTTCAACCTATGACACTATGGATCCTAAACAAATGGAATGGCTCGCGAATGAGGTTCAGAATGGAAGGTTCCATTTATGTCCAAATGGAAGTCATCTTTCTCAATATGACGACCAGAAGAACTTCTTTCAAGGCCTAATACGGTTTATTAAAGACGTAGATACTGGTAAAGAAATGTAATTAAAACAGAATAAAATTGAGGTTATAACATTGTTTTTATACTGAATATCGAAAATCATATAAAATGGAGGCTAAAACGAGATCCCACCCAAAAATTGGATTACAATTTTTGTATCTTTAGATTCCTAACGTTAAATAATAATAAAAATGATTAAAGCAAAATATCAATCTGTTCTGGACCTTGGAGAAAAATTGAATATCCAAAACGGAGATGTAAAAGAAGAGAACGGGCAATTGCATCTTACCGGTGTAGCAGGAACTCCTTATGAAAAAAATCTTCTTTGGGATGAAATAAAACGTGTTGGTGGTGAAAATGCCAATGATATCATGGCCGATATTAAAGTTGCCGACAACTCTATATATGCTCGCCATACGGTTGCTAGCGGTGAATCGTTAAGTAAAATTGCAAAGCATTACTTCAAAGACCCTATGAAATATACTGCCATTTTTGAAACAAATAGAAATATCTTAAACAACCCAGATATGATTCATCCGGGTCAAGAACTCGTTATACCTAACTTATAAAAAACAAGTTTTATCCTTTTGAAAAGCTTCCACTTTTAGTGGAAGCTTTTTTTATCCTGATAGATTAAAACCCACTAATGTATCCACCATAAACGTCTTTAAATCTAAGTCCATCGCTCATATTATATTTGCTGAGTTTTTTATACTCGACCAATGCCCATAAAATAAATTCTTTAAAGAAATAAACATCCCCTTTAGGGATATCATCCACATATTTTTCTAACAAATTATCTAAGGGCTCTATCTGGTCTAACTGCGATTTATAGTCATTATTGGATAGTGAATCTAGCAATTCAAATCCTCCGCTTTGTTCAAAGAACCAAGTAACTATTTGATCATAAGGTTGTGTTTCGCCATCTTTTTGTAGTTTCTCTATTCGAGGAAAGTATCTTACAAACTCGGCCTTCACGGCATCTGCGATCAGCTGCTGTGCCACCGCTCCAGCGCCTTCCTGTTCTCCCTCGTAGACCAGTTCTACCTTTCCGGTTATTGCAGGAATGATTCCCATAAAATCTCCTAAACGAACTGTCGTGTTCTTGTCTCCACTCTGAAGGGCTCTTCTTTCGGCAGTGCTTAATAAATTCTCAAAAGCAGTGATACTTAACCTGGCGCTTATACCGCTCTTAGCATCTATGAACTCACTATCTCTGGCTTCAAAACTAATCTGTTCGAGAATATCCTTTGCCAGCTCAGGAACATAAATATGCTTTTTTTTTAAAATAGCTTCAGAAGTTTCCTGCTGTGTAATAGTACGAGCGGTCTCCAAATTCTCTGGATAATGGGTAAGTATTTGAGAACCAATTCTGTCTTTCAAAGGAGTAACAATGCTTCCTCTGTTTGTATAATCTTCTGGGTTCGCCGTGAATACAAACTGAATATCCAATGGTAAACGTAGCTTAAAACCACGAATCTGTATGTCTCCTTCTTGCAAGATATTAAAAAGTGCAACTTGAATGCGGGCCTGTAAATCTGGAAGTTCATTAATAACAAAAATAGAACGGTTCGCTCTCGGGATCATTCCGAAATGAATTACACGGTCATCTGCATAAGTTAACTTTAAATTTGCTGCTTTAATTGGATCAACATCGCCAATTAAATCGGCGACGGTAACGTCTGGAGTTGCTAGTTTTTCTGAAAATCGCTCATCGCGATGCAACCAAGAAATAGGTGTAGCATCTTCCATTTCTGTTAACAATTCTCGAGCAAAACGAGATATAGGATTAAACGGATCATCATTAATTTCACTACCATCTATTACCGGCACATATTCATCCAACAAAGAAACCATTTGTCTAGCCAATCGAGTTTTTGCCTGCCCTCTCAGGCCTAATAGGTTAATATTATGCTTAGACAGAATAGCGCGTTCTAATTCCGGAATTACAGTGTATTCATAACCGTGAATTCCTTTAAAAGTTGTTTCTTTTTTCATCAACTTTTGAAGTAAATTTCTGCGTAATTCTTCTTTAATTGTTTTATGTTCGTAACCTGCCTCTCTAAGCTGTCCGAAGGTTTTGATCGATTCTATTTTCATTTATCAACGCTCTAATTTGCACTCCTAACGGAGTTTTTTTTTCCTATTTGTTTCGTAATCTGTAAATATCATCTCCCCCAATCCTTTTAATCCCGTGTAAAAGGCCTTCCCTTGATTCGCTTCAGTAAAATGATCAACAAACTGCTGTAAATAAGGGTCACTGGCTATCATAAAGGTTGTAATTGGAATATGCAACTTTCTTGCTTGACGAGCCATTGTGTAGCATCTATTAACAATATGTGGGTCTAAACCATTGCTGTTTTTATAATACTCACCATCTGGAAGTTGCAGGCAGCTTGGTTTTCCATCAGTAATCATAAATATTTGTTTGTTAGTATTTCGTTTTCTGCGCAACATATCCATGGCGAGCTGCAAACCGGCAACCGTATTGGTATGGTATGGCCCTACATTTAGATAGGGTAAATCCTTAATCTTTATAGGCCAAGCATCATTTCCAAAAACCAAAATATCTAGGGTGTCCTTTGGGTATCGGGTTGTTATTAATTCAGAAAGCGCCATAGCTACTTTCTTAGCAGGAGTAATACGATCTTCGCCATATAAAATCATACTGTGGCTAATATCAATCATCAAAACAGTGCTCATCTGGGCCTTAAACATAGTCTCTTCCACCACCAAATCGTTTTGGGTAAGATAAAGATCCCCTATACCATGATTTATTTGAGCATTCTTTAAACTTTCAGTCATAGAAATACGATCGAGTGCATCTCCAAACTGATAGCCTCGATATTCACCAGATTGTTCATCTCCATGTCCTGTATGCTTGGTTTTATGATTACCGGCAGCACTTTTTTTTAATTTTCCAAAGATTTGTTCCAAAGCTCCCTTCCGAAGGGATCGTTCCAACTTTTCGGATATCGTAATCTTGGCATCTCCATCCCCTCCCTTATCACCAGATCCATCTAGCTTAATTTCTTCTCGAATGTAACCTTTAGACTTTAGGTCTTCTATAAAATCATCAATAGTGTAACCATCCGAGGTAAGACTATATTCTTTGTCCAATTCTCTTAACCAGTCAATTGCCTCATCGAAATCGCCAGAAGTATGAATAATAAGTTCCTGAAAAATCTCGAACAATTTTTCAAATGGAGATTGCTCCTTTGGAATGTGCTTCGTAAAAACAAAGCCACTATGCCTAATTTCCTTCTTCATTGTCTAAATTTAACACATTTCCAGACAATTCCGAAGTACTTAACATCCAATTATGAATTGCTTCTGAAACATTTTCTTAACTTTAGAAAATCAAAATAGTTATTCAACTAATTATCCATTTTCTCGATGAAAAAAATACTATTCCTGATGCTTTTATGCATCGCTCCAATGCTATGTGCTCAGAATTTTTCAATGGCCATTTTAAAGGACATGAAACCTCGAAATATTGGTCCTGGAGGTATGTCTGGTCGTGTAACCTCAATTGATGTTGTTACTTCGAACCCAGATATCATGTATGTTGGGACAGCTTCTGGGGGTTTATGGAAATCTACTAGTGCAGGCATAAAATGGGACCCAATATTTGATAATGAAGCTACAGCTTCCATTGGGGCAGTAGCTGTCCAACAATCAAATCCATCGGTTATTTGGGTTGGTACTGGTGAAGGAAACCCGCGAAATAGTCTTAATGGTGGATATGGAATCTACAGATCCTTGGATGGTGGTAAGAATTGGGACTTAATGGGATTGGAAAACACGCGTCATATTCATAAAGTACTAATTGACCCAACCAATCCAAATACGGTTTATGCTGGAGCCATAGGTTCTCCTTGGGGTGAGCATCCAGAACGCGGTGTTTTTAAAACCACCGATGGTGGTAAAACTTGGAACAAAATACTTTTTCAAAATAATAAAACTGGGGTTGCTGATATGGTTATGGATCCCACTAATCCAAATAAGTTAATTGTAGCCATGTGGGAGCATAAAAGAGATCCTTGGTTCTTTAATTCTGGAGGTGAAGGTTCTGGACTGTTTGTAACGCACGACGGTGGAAACACTTGGGAAGAAAGAACAGATAAAGACGGATTACCAAAGGGAGAATTAGGGAGAATTGGTATTGCTATTTCTAAGAACAAACCAAACATTGTATATGCTCTTGTTGAGGCCAAAAAAAATGCACTGTATAAATCGGAGGACGGTGGGTTTACCTTTGAAAAAATTAATGACAAAGATGACATAGGAAACCGACCTTTTTATTACAGTGATATTTACGTTGATCCTGAAAACGAGAACAGAGTGTTTTCCGTTTTTACCTATGTGAATGTCTCGGAAGATGGCGGAAAAAACTTTGAGCAATTGATGCCCGCCTACGGTGTTGATAATGGCGTTCATCCAGACCATCATGCATGGTGGATTCACCCAGCGGATGGTAGTTTTATGATGGATGGTAATGACGGTGGATTAAATATCACCCATGATGGTGGTAAAAGCTGGCGTTTTGTTGGAAATTTGCCTGTTGCACAGTTTTATCACATCAATGTTGACAATGAATATCCTTATCATGTTTATGGTGGAATGCAAGACAATGGTAGTTGGCGTGGTCCTGCTTATGTTTGGAAGGCACAAGGAATTCGTAATGATTATTGGCAAGAAATCTCTTTTGGCGATGGGTTTGATGTGGTTCCAGACCGAGATGATAGTCGTTATGGATGGAGTATGAGCCAACAAGGGTATGTAAGCCGCTATGATCATATTACAGGAAATAATTACACCGTGCGTCCTACACATCCAGATCCAAACGTGAAACTGCGATTTAATTGGAATTCGGCAATCAACATTGATCCTTTCGACAATAATGTTATTTACTTCGGAAGTCAGTTTGTGCACACAAGCACCGATAAAGGACTCACTTGGGAAATAATTTCTCCGGATTTATCCTCAAACAATCCAGAAAAACAGAAACAAAGTGAAAGTGGTGGAATAACAATGGATGCAACTGGAGCAGAAAACCACACTACAATTCTAGTTATTGAACCTTCTCCCCTTGAGCGAAATATGTTATGGGCTGGCACCGACGACGGTCGAGTGCACTACACTCAAAACGGAGGACAAACTTGGATGGATGTTTCGAATAATTTAAAAGGCTTACCCGATGGAAGCTGGATTGTTCAAATAAAAGCTTCTAATAAGAAACAAGGAGAAGCACTATTAGTCGCTAATGACTACCGAAGATTTAATTATACGCCATATGTTTATCGCACAACCAACTATGGTAAAAGTTGGGACCGCATTGTTAATGTAAGTGATGTAAAAAGTTACGCCTTAAGTATTGTAGAAGATCCAATAGAGAAGAATTTATTATTTTTAGGAACTGATGATGGACTCTATATTTCTATTAACGCTGGCGCTAGTTGGCAAAAATGGACACACGGGTTTCCAACCGTGTCGGTTAAGGATTTGGTGATTCAACCTAGGGAGCATGATTTGGTAATAGGTACTTTTGGGCGTGCTGCATGGGTTTTGGACGATATACGCCCTCTAAGAGAAATTGCCAAGAATCGCTCGATTTTGACATCAAAACTTAAAGTATTTGACCCTCCTACGGCTTATCAAGCTGCTTATCAGCAGGCAACCGGTAGTAGGTTTGGCGGTGACGCTTTGTATAATGGAACTAACCGTAAACGAGGCGCCCAAATTGCTTATTATTTTAAAAAGAGCGATGTGAAATTAAATGATGATGAAAAAGACGAAGAGGAATCGGAGGAAGTTTCAAAAGAGAAAGAAACGGGTCCCTCTAAGGATTCTATTTATCTGAAAATATATGATGGAGATCGATTGATTCGTACACGTAAAACTAAAATTCCAGATAGCACTGGAATCTATAAGTTTGCATGGTATATGGATGAAACAGGTGTTGATCGACCTTCGCGCAAGATTAAAAAGCGAAAAAGCGAACCAGAAGGTACTGATGTGACACCAGGAACCTACAAAGTAGTCCTTCAGTATATGGACAATACCTCAAATACAAGTATTATTATAGCGAGCGATCCGAGAATTCAGATTTCGGAAAAGGCAATAAATGAAAGTTATGCTACCTCTAAGCAATTGGAGAAAATGACACAAATAGCAGCAGACGCAGTAAGACAATTAGTTGAAAGCAAGAATACAGCTGAAGAATTCAGTAAAAAACTGAAGAAAGATGATGATGAAAAATACAAGGAGCAGATAAAAGCTAGTAAAGAAATAGTAAAGAAAATTGATACGGTCATTGCCCTATACATTGGAAAAGAAGATAAGCGGCAAGGAATTACACGTAATCCAGAAGTAAATGTAATGCAACGAATGAGAACCGCTGGATGGTACAGTGGTAGCAGACCTAATGGAATGACTTCCACAGAAACCACCCTCGTGAAACAAGCCCAAGATGCACTTGGCGACGCTTTAAAAGAGACAAATGAATTCTTTGATTCTGAATGGGCTACATACAAAACGACAATGGAAATGGTGAAAATTTCACCTTTTAAGGAAGTAAATATTTTTAAGAGCAGTAATTAATGGGGGTATTGGCTTCGGAAAGATTTGAGGTATCGATTGAAGGTACCCATGGAATTCATATTCCTGAAGCTATTGCGATGCCTTTTATTAAAAAAGGACATAAACGTGTTAAATTAAAAGCTTATCTCAACAAAACTCAAATCTCTTTTCACGGCGCACTGCATAAATATGTGGGTAGGTATGTTATTTCCTTTGGAAAGAGGTATCAAAAAGAATTGGGCATCTATCCTTCTAACTATTTTGAGCTACAATTATTTGAAGACACCTCTAAATATGGAGTAGAAATGCCAGAAGAATTCGCTGCTGTTCTAGAAAGCGACCCAGAAGCACAAGAAGTGTTTGACGCCTTTACAGAGGGTGCTAAACGTTCTCTTATTTACTATGTACTTGGGTATAAAAACTCTCAAGCAAAAATAGACAAGGCACTTCTTATTTCAGAAAATATCAAAAGAGGGATAAAAAGCCCGCGAGAAATTGTGAAAAAATAGTAAGGTTTCATTAAAGTTTTGCTAATAGCTTAGAATCGCCCTATCTTGTTGGTACAAAACACTAATTCATAAACGATCATATCATGAAAAAATTAGGAATAACATTGGTATTTTTAGCACTCATTGCTTTTATTAATTGTAAGGACAAAAACGCTGATGCGAAAGAAGCTGTAGTTGAAGAAGTCGAAAAAACAGTAGAGGATGAAGTAAAATTGGTGCCGAAAACAGTGACGCTCATTTTGGAATCTAAAAGTGAAAGTACTGCGGCTGGAAAGGTAAACTTTACAGAAGTAAATGGGGTTGTGAAAATGAGTGCAAAAATTTCAGGATTAACACCCGGAATGCACGCCATTCATATCCATGAAAAAGCAGATTGTTCTTCCCCAGATGGCAAATCTAGTGGTGGACACTGGAATCCAACTAAGGTTCAACACGGCAAATGGGGAGATACCGAAGGATATCATAAAGGTGATATAGGAAACTTCGAAGCAGATGAAAATGGTGTTGGAACAGTATCAGTGGAGACTGACGAATGGTGTATTGGGTGTGGAGACGAGAATAAAGATATCCTTGGAAAAGCAGTGATTGTGCATCAAGGTGTAGATGACTTTAAAACTCAGCCAACAGGAGCGGCTGGTGGTAGAGTTAGCTGTGGAGGAATCATTCAGTAGTAGATGAAAACCATTGTGCGCAAGTTAGATACTAAACGTTGGAATTTAATAACTAAGCGAGATAAGTGAATTATGATGACAAAAGAAGCTATTGCTAATAAATACATAGACTATCTAGAAAAAGGTGATATCAAAAAATTAATTAATTTATTTAATACAAAAGGAATTGTGGATTCCCCTCTTTATGGAATTAAAAAAGCAAATAAATTTTATCACGAGTTGAATAGTGACACCATAAATTCTGAACTTGACCTTTTAGGAATTTTCGAAGAAAATGACTCAAGTAATTTAGCCCTTTTTTTTACATACAAATGGACTTTAAAGAATAATGAAAAAGTAGAATTTGATGTTGTAGATATTATTGAATTTGATGCGCACAATAAAATTCTTAAACTAAAAATTATATATGATACAGTAATTGCCAGAAAACTGGTTGAACAATTAGAAAATTAAAGCCAGCGTACGACAACCTGATTAAAAAATAAAAGTCCGAACCCCTCACGAGTTCGGACTTTTTTCGCTTCACATTGAATGTTTCTTTTTAGGGAAATCTAAGGTAGTTTAGAAATTTACTTTATGTTTCATTCACAATGTAGTCTATAGTATAACAGTTAAAGCAGCAAATACCCTATCTGATTAAATAAAAAAACATCCACCAAAGAAGGGATGTTTTTTTAAGGACACGAATCAAAATGTTTCTTTTTAGGGAAATCAAGGGGTTATTTGAAATTTACTTTATGTTTCACCTTGATTATAAACTGTGTCTATAACAACTAAAGCAAATACGGTACCAAAAACCTTCTTAAATGCAAAAAACCCTGCCAAAAGGCAGGGTTTTTATTTTTAGCTTGATTGCAAATCCTCTTATTTCTTAAGGATTCTTTTAACAATGCTAGCATTGTCTGCTTCAATCTTTATAAAGTACATTCCATTTGCCAACTTTTCAATTGAGAAAGTAGTTTGACTTTCCATATCCGCTACATCAAGATTTTGAATGGTTCTACCATTAATATCTACAATTGTTGCAGAACGAATTTCATAATTACTATTGTTAGCAATGGTAATTTGTCCATTCGAAGGATTAGGGAATATATTCAAGTTTTGAGCAAACTCATTATCCTCAATACCTAATGAGCAAACATCCAATGGATCTGTAATTGTTACTGTTGGCATACATGTAGATGTGTTTCCATCTGTATCCATCATTGTAACCGTAATAACATTTGCTCCAAGATCGTCACAAGTAAATAAGTCCTGACTTAAAGTGATTGTAGTTGTTAAACCACAGCTATCGGCAGGACCTCCTGGTAAGTAGTAATAAGCCACATAATCATTAGTAGCAGTCCAAACTTCAGAATTTCTACCTGGAGTAGGTAATCCCATACTTCCATCTTGGTTCTCTACACCTTGAGTTGTATTTCCATCTGCAGGTATTGAAGTACTATGAATCTCTATACGATTTGAACCTTCAAATAAATGAATCTGAGAAGTAACCCCATTAGACGTACCAAAGAAAGGCACGTCATCAAACTCTACGATTAATTTCATATCAGGTGAAGTTCCAACGGTTTCATATCTAATAATTCCGCCAGAGGCAGGATTTAAATCCTCCCAAGCCATGGCGATTAGATTATTTACATCGCTACCATTCGGAAGTTGTCCTCCGGCACAACATCCATCACCCTGACCACCCGTGAAGGTTATAAATCCATTTGATGAGATAAAGAAATCCGTATAATCCACTCCATAAAAATTGAATGAAAATCCAACTGGTAATCCACCAGAAACATCATCATCGGCTAGAGCTACAGTCGTTCCTGTTGCAGTAATATCTATTGGAGCAAATGTTCCTGTTTGATCAACAACAAGTGCGCCCGCTTCTAGATTAGTAACAACATCACTAAT
>CAJXZB010000019.1 GCA_913063405.1 uncultured Ulvibacter sp. | reverse complement strand
TATAAAACTATAGAAGAATTTGAAATCGAAATGTTTAATCAAAAAGTAGCAGCATGACTCTTAACTAAATGTCCACTCTTTTGTTGCAAGTCCAGTTTTTCAGGGAGTACCTTCTAAGCTATTTATTAAGAAGTAGTGATATTTAAAAATCATTACCAAAAAAATTAAAAAAATCCTTTTTTCAATTAATTGTGCTCTAGTAAGTAAACATTCCCCATAGGTAAGTAAGGAAATGGACTAGATGATTTTAAAGGATGTAGTTATTGGACTGTCTCGTTTTAGTAGTGGAGAAAGTCTAATTAAATAGTAGTGTTTCTGAAATATAGGCTTTTCAGTATAGATAATGTTTACTTGATTATTCTAGCGCTAACAATGTCTATTTTGTTAATTCCTTATATAAAATTTTTGCTTTTTCGTGATTATAGTAATCAGGGTTCTCTAAGATAATATTTAGCATTTTCTTAGCTTGCAATAAATCATCAACATTAAGATACATTAACAATTTAAACCAATAGCCGTAAGAACTTTGGAGTGTGTTTGATTTAATTAAATCATCAAAAATGAGATGTGCTTGCTCCAGTTCATTTGTTTGAAAATACGAGGCTCCTAAGTAGAGCAAGTCATAAGTATTCTGTTTATCACTGTTATTTAAATTAGCTTCAAGAGAAGAGATAGCTTCACTATATTGTTTAGAATTATAAAAAACTTCTCCCTCTATAGATGTGGCATTGTTTGTCACTCCTTTTTCGATCGAGGACGGCAACTCATTCCAATTCGCATAATCATTGTACAAATCAGTGCTATTGGTTTGGTTCAAAAATGGAAGAGTAATAAAAAGAATGACAATAGCACTTACTGCCATTAATTTATAATATAGTTTAACCTTAGAGGTTTTCTTTATTTGTTGTTGTAAATATGTTTTTTCAGCATTTCGTATTGAATCTGAGGCAGTTTTAAAATCATCATCTCTAAGTTTCTTCTTAAGCAGTTGAATTTCTTGGTATTCAGGTTTATTTTCTATTGAATCCCAAGAGGCTTCATTAAATGAGTGATATAAAGATTTTCGTAATAATACCTCTTCCTTTAATACGGAATCCGAATCCATGCTTTTTTCAAAAAGGTCAATTTCATCTTTGGACATTTTTCCAAAAACATACGCAAGAATTTGCTCCTCATTTTTATGTTCAGAATCTTGATTCATTTCTTTAATTTCCGGTATCTATTATCTTCTTTGATTAATTTGATAATCTTTGCTCTACATTTAAAAACTCTCTGTCTTACCGTGTTTATGGATCCATAAGACAAATCTTCAAGAATTTCTTCGTAACTTAATTTGTTGTAATAACTGCTTAAAATCTCCTTACAATTATCAGAAAGTAATTGAAATTTTTCAAGATAAACCTCTAATTGCTTCTGCTCCAAAATAAATAAACTTAAATCCGTTTCTTTATCTATTAAGTGTACGGTTTTATTATCTATTACCCTCGTTTTTTTGTTTTTTAATTCTCGCCTCCAAATGTTTTTACAAATTGTAAAAAAATACGCTTCGAACGATTGTATTTGTAATGGACTTTCTCTGTGTTTTACCAGTAAGTACATAAGGGCATCATGAAAAACATCTTGGACATCTTCTTCTTTGCCCTTGTTTTCAATAATAAATGATTTAACCTTTGGAAAAAATCTATCGTAAATATTTAATATGACTAAATCATCTCCTTCCAATAGAGCGGTTAAGTATTCTTGGGTTTCATCCATAGGGTAGGGTAACTCTCAAATGTAAAATAATATTTACTAATTTGGGTAATGTTTGATAAAAGTTGATACTATATAATAATATAGTTCCTGTTTTAATTTAAAGTTCCTCAAAAATGAAAAAAATAGTCCTTAGTTTTTTATGTGTATTAACAATGTCGATGTTCTCATGTCAAGATAATTTAGATTTTTTTGAAACGGATACAGAACAGAACTTTCAATATCCCGTTCAACCTGCCAATATCCCAATATACTCAACAAACCAATTAATTGTTGAATATAAACCTGGGATTCTAAATCCCATAAAAGATACTTTGCGAAATCACTATAACGTACGAAGACATGACACCTGCCTACATTGTGATGAAACTATAGAAAGATGGGAGTTTAAGCCAGGCGTGATCTTAGAAAATAAATTGGGTTCTATTAGAGATGATGTAGATCCCGAAGGATTAATTAGAAAAGTGGAAAAAGAGTTCGAGTTTTATTATGAGTATGAAGAGAATATACTTACTGGTGGTTCTCCAGACACATCATTTGAGTCGAAGATAGTTCCATCGAACAGTGGTGTTACTATAGCAGTATTAGATTCTGGATTTGATGCAAATTATTTTGGCATAGGTAGCGAAAGGTTTTTATACAATGGGTATGACCCTGATATTTTGGAAATAAAATCTGGTTGGGACTACGTAAATCAAGATAATAATTGCTATGATGATTACGAACTTGTTCATGGTACAGCCGTTGCTAAAATAATTCATGAAACGTTAACTGGCCTCGGAGTTCCTCATCAAATTCTTCCAGTTAAGGTTGCCAACGCTTCTGGACGAGCAAGTCGGTTCGACATTTTATGTGCCATCTCTTTTGCCTCAGATAGAGCAGATATTATCAACATGAGCCTAGGGTGGTACGATATAGATGGCCCAGATGATCTTACCAATGATATTTTTTATGGTTTACTAGAGAAATATGAAAACGATGTATTATTTGTAACCTCTGCAGGGAATAGAGAGAATGACAATGATTTAGATACAGAAGATAATTTTCCACATTATCCTTCAAATTATGATACGGAAAACATGATTGCGGTAGCTGCCGCGAATAGAGCCGTTACAGAAATGGCAAATTTTTCAAACTATGGGGCATACACCGTTGACTTTATAGCCAAAGGAGATAGTATTCCTTTTAACAACATGGAAGGATCTTATGTGCCTATCTCTGGAACATCATTTGCAGCTCCCCATGCGTCTGCTGTTGCGGCATATGTATTGATTGAGTCAGGGATGGAGTTTTCACCTGCGCAAATAGTTAATGGATTAGACATTTCGGGAATCCCATTTACCACACCAGGCAAACCAACAAAGTACGGTAAGCTCATACTCCCCGAATAGTAATTTACCTAGGAGAACCTGTCAGGTATATGCTTGACTGATTTTTTTTATATTTACTTTGTTCTAATTTTAGTAAATATGCTTAATCAGTTTTATTGGATACTCTTTTTTCTATTGGTCACATCGCCCATTACCGTAAATTGTCAAGAATCCCTAAAAATTAAATGCGATTCTATATATTCCTCAGATTTAGTTCTAGGAGACAAGATAATAGCAATACATCAATCTCTAATAGATGTCGATACGCTAGCCCCCACAGAAGAACTTGGATATACATATCATAGGTTAGGATTACTTCATAGTAGGAATAAAGAATATGACAAGGCTATTGAACAAACATTAAAAGCTGTGTCCATTAGAGAGTCTTTACCCAAAGACATTCGTAAACATCTGAATAACAGTTTGTTCAATGTTTACGCAAACTACACTAAATTGGATAAAGCGGAGACTGGGGTTTATGTTTTAGAAAAAATAATAAAAGGTAACACCAGAGATAAATATTATGCTCGCGCCATTGAAATTTTAGCTTCAATATCCGCCGATAGAGGTGATTATTTTGGGGCCTTGGAGTACCTAAAAACAGAAATAGCATCTTCCTCTTTATATGAGAACCCAGATGTGATATCCAGTTTACATGCGACTTGCATATATGTATATAGCTTAATGGACGACCCAATTGAGTACCTTGATAAGATAGATATGCATAAGGAAAAAATTGAAAAGTTGCTATCAACTGATGATCATCGTCTTGCTAATATGTATAATAATTTGGGGAATATTTTTTTTTATAGCAATACTAATTATAAAAGGGCAAAAGATTACTTTGAAAAAGCGTTGCCAGTCTATATTGAGATAAAAGATTCTAACAGCTTGGGTACTGTATACAATAATTTAGGAGCTACACATTCGATATTAAATAAGAATGAAAAAGCAAATTCTTACTACAAAAAAGGCTTGCTTGTAACAAATGATGTTGAAACCACAGCAGATATTTATAATAATCAAGGTTTTTATTTAAAGACAGAAGATCCCAAAGAAAGAATAAAATATTATCAAAAATCAATAACAACCATCCTAGAACAAAATGAAGAATTTCAAGAGCTTAATGAGATTCCTTCCTTCTCAATAATTAAAAATTCTATTTATAGGGTTGATGCTTTACATTACTTAGGAAATATAGCCAAGGCTTGGGTGGATGCTTTCGCTAATGAGAACAAGCAGGTCTATCTTAATTATGCAAAGAAAACGCTTTATTTAATCGACCAAATAGTCTCGCTTATACGTCTTGACAGTCAGTCGGATGCGTCTAAACTTTTTTGGATCAACAAAGGAGTTGACCCTTACATGCTTGCTGTTAAAGTGTGTTTTCTATTAAATGATCCCTATGAAGGATTTTATCTTATGGAAAAGAATAAGTCCCTATTGTTGCTTGAACATCTTAATGATGTTCAAGCTAAATCTAAATTAGGAGTTCCAAATAAAATGCTAAGGAAAGAGGCCGATTTGAGGTATAAAACATCTAATTTAAAAGAAGCTATTGAAAAATTTCCACATAAAATAGCATTACAAAAACAGCTAATTGACTTAAAAAATGAACTCATATCTTTTCAAGATTCCTTAAAAAGTCAATTCCCAAACTATTATAATAACAAAAAAGAATTGCAGATTTTATCATTAAAAGAGGCTAAGGAAACATACGTGAATAAAGAAAAAAACTTGATTGAATATATTTTGAATGACAAAATGGGCTATGGTATTTTCTGTTCTTCTGAAAGGACACTCTTTTTTGAAATAAAAAATGTGCCAGAGCTACTAAAACAAGTAAAGTCTCTAAAACAGCAATTAAGCAAACCATTTACAACAAAAGCTGCCTTTAAAAAATATAATAAAGCTGCGTATATCGTTTTTCAAAGACTATTCCCATTTGATGTTATGCCTTTGATTTCTAATAAAAAATTAACTATTATCTCAGACTATGAGCTACATAACCTGCCGTTTTCAGCATTGGTTATTGCGGATTATAAGGATGGTATTAATTTGGATTACCTATTGAAATATTCCGAAGTAAGTTATTTACAGTCCACTTCAGTATTTCAACATATAAAAAGGACGGTAACTCAAGCAAATACCTCCATAATTGGTTTTTCTCCAGCTATTTTTAAAAATGATAGTTTGCCAGATTTACTGTTGAGCGAGCAAGAGATGAAAAAGTACGCACCTTTTCTTTCTATGGACTTGAGAACACGAGAGCAGGCAACGAAGGCATCGTTCATTGAAAGTTTAAATTACGCAAGTATTGTTCACCTCAGTACACATGCGGGATATGATAAAAGCAATACTCCTTGGTTATCTTTTTTTGATCAGGATATTTCATTAAATGAATTATACAGTTTTGAAAACTCCACCAATATGATCATCCTTGATGCTTGCAAGAGTGCCGCTGGAAAGATGGAAATGGGGGAAGGCATTATGAGTTTGTCTCGAGCTTTTTTCTACGGAGGCACACAGAGTGTTCTTGCTTCAAATTGGAATGTAAATGAAAAGTCGAATAGCAAAATCCTTCATACTTTTTATAAAAATTTGGAAGAGGGAAAAACAAAATCTAGCGCCTTACATAAGACAAAGCTTGATTTCTTAAAAAGTGCTCAACTTGAGCAAACTTCTCCTTATTTTTGGGCTTCCATGACTCTTACTGGAAATACAAAGCCCCTTCAACTAAGCTCAAATAGCCCTTGGACAAAAATAATATTAGTGGCTAGTTTAATTATAGTTGTTTTTCTTTTTTTTCTAAAGTTTCGCCCTACATTATTCAAATAGTAATCACCCTTCCATACTATTTTAGCCTCTAAAGATTAACCCTCTTTCAAGATTTTTCAAGATTTTTCGGGTAATGAATTTTCATTACTGCTACTTGTATATAGATATATCCAATGAGCGTAACCCGAAAAGCTAAGTTAATAGAGTAGGGATAGTAATATAAACTTTTAATCATGAAAAATAAAATATCCTTCTTAGTCCTTATACTTGGGCTGTTTCTAACAATTAATATGAATGCCCAAGTAAATTGGGAAACAAATATACCACTAGACCCTACATCTTCAGCATTAGGAGACGGAAATAGTGTTGCCGGAATTTTTTCTACAGCTTTAGGAATTAATAATGAAATAAATGGCTTTAATTCTTTTGCATTCGGAAAATTTAATAAAGCAAATGGGACTAATTCATTTGCTTTAGGTGAACGAAATGAGGCAAATAATGTCTTTTCATATGCTTTTGGAAGACGCATGGTAAATAATACTCCTAATTCCTTTTTAATTGGATTTATGAAGCCTGTTTTTATGGCGACATCAAACAATGCAGGCACTGGAGTAAGAGTTGGTATAGCAACGGATAATCCTCAGTCACGTTTAGACATAAGATTGGGTGATAGACAAGAAATCAGAATACAAGCAGAGGTGCCAAACACTTATGGAGGAATTTCTTTTAAACATAGTGATGGCAGTGAAAATTGGCGTATTAGAGCGTATAGTAATTTTCATGGAGGGTATGATAATATACTTGGAATTAACAGTAAAGGTGGTGAAGGAAGATTATGGGTAAACGCAAAGACAACAATGATTGGAGATTGGTTTGATTTTGATCCTTGTACTGATTGTGATGAATATAAACTATTTGTAAAAAAAGGAATTCGTACAGAAAAAATTAAAGTTGATGTTGCTTCTGGTACATGGGCAGATTATGTGTTTAAAAGTGAATATGACTTAAACTCACTTGAGTATGTTGAAAAATTCATTGCGCGTAATGGTCATTTACCCAATATGCCTTCAGCTTTACAAGTTGAAAAAGAAGGACTTGATTTGGGAAACATTTCGAAAATTCAGCAAGAAAAAATAGAAGAACTTACTTTATATACGATACAGTTACAAAAGGAACTAAATGAATTAAAACAATTAGTACGCGATAGTATCAATCAACATTAATAGCTATAATTATGAAAAAACACATAAAATATGTTATACCATTTTTTTGTTTTTTTGCTTGCTTTGCTACTTTTGGACAAACAGAAGAGGAGATTGAGTTAATCAAAGAACAAACCAATGGTATATATCTAGAAACTTTAAGTCAAAAGCTTAAAAATGAAGCTATTTTAAACAAGCAAATTGCTTTAGCTAAAGGATGGCCACTGCAATTTACACTCCCAGATGGCAGTGTTTCAGATTTACAAGGAATGTTAGATAGTACAACACCTTTGTACGTAACAACCACAAATGAAAATTCGGGTATTACTTCAAGAGCCAATAGGTTATATGCTGGTGGGACATCAGGGCTTTCTTTACATGGAGAAGGTATGACTGCTGGAGTTTGGGATGGTGATGCCATTCGATTAACTCACGAAGCATTTGAAGCGAGGGCAATACAAATAGATGGCGCCGTGGCACCAACTCCTACCACAGATTCTGATCACGCTACGCATGTAACGGGTACCATTATTGCTTCCAATCAATTTAAAGATGGACTTGTAACGGGAATGGCATACAAAGGAAATGTATTTGCTTATGATTGGGACTTTGACGATTCAGAAATGGCCGCGGCAGCATCAAATGGGTTATTGTTATCAAATCATTCTTATGGACTTGCAATATTTAATTCAACAACATTTGATCCTGTTCCTAATTATGTATTTGGAAAGTATACTAACAAATCTGCAAATTGGGATGAGATTATGTACAATGCTCCTTTTTATCAAATAGTAAAAAGTGCAGGAAATGTAAGAGGCAAAACTGATGATGGAACTGATGATGGAAACTTGCATCCCCAAGTAGGGATTAAAAACGGATACGATGTATTGGCAACAGAGAGTACTTCCAAAAATGTTTTAGTAGTTGCTGCTGTTTCTAAAGTATTAGATTATACAGGGCCAGATGATGTTTTGATGACTGATTTTAGTAGTTGGGGTCCCACAGATGATGGTAGAATTAAACCAGATATAGCTGCGAATGGATATAATGTATATTCGTCACGAGATGAAACAGATTCTTCCTATACATGGAAATATGGAACATCAATGGCGGCGCCAAGCGTGACAGGGACTTTATTATTACTACAACAGCACTATGTAAACAGCAACCATAAGTTTATGAGATCTGCCACCTTAAGAGCCTTAACCATTCATGCAGCAGATGAGGCGGGAGATTCCTTTGGCCCTGACTATAGATTTGGCTGGGGGCTTATTAATGCTGCCAAGGCAGCTAGGATAATTTCTAATAATGGTGATAAATCTGTAATTAAAGAAAACACATTAAATAATACTACTACAGATGTATTGCATATTAAAGCAGCTAATAATTTAGGGATTTTAGGAGGATTTATTGAAGTAACATTGGCTTGGACTGATCCAAAAGGGGTGCCATTAGGAGGTGCCGGAATTGATAATGCATCATCTATGTTGGTTAATGACCTGGACCTAAGAGTAACAAATGGAACAAGTACATTTTATCCTTGGAGGTTGGGAGGAATTTCAAACCCAACAGCAGCTGCCACTCAGGGAGATAATGTTGTGGATAATGTTGAAAAAATTCAGTTTTTTGTTCCATCCTCTAAAGTAGGTGAAGTATATACCATTAGCATTTCCCATAAAGGAACTTTAGAAAATAGTGCTCAAGATTATTCTTTAATAGTTACGGGAATACAAGTAAATTGTTCGCCTTATCTAACGATAACAGCTCCTGTCCCTTTTGGCGAAATAGATCTACAAAACGCGAGTCTTTCTATCGAAGCAAATAATAATATTAATCCAGGTGGAGAGGCAATATATCATGCCGGAAACGAAGTCCTATTAACGACTGGTTTTGAGACAGGTAATGATTCACGTTTTAAAGCATATATTGAGGGTTGTACTAATGTTTTTGAGAGAAAACCAGTGGAATTAATTAATAGAGAGGTTGTGAAGTTCAAATTACCAGAAAGTGATTTGCTTGGAATTCAAGATATAGCATTAGAATTATATCCAAATCCAACTACAGGTTTTACAACACTTTATCTTCCAAATTTTAATGGACAATATCAAGTGGAAATATTGAATCTTCTTGGACAGAGGATAAAAGGCTATACAATGACGGCGCCAAAATTAGAATTTGACACAAGTGATCTAAGAAATGGTGTTTATTTAATTAAAGTTTCGAATGGAATAAATATTCACACATCTAAATTACTTAAGGAATAGATACTATTATCTATGTTTAGAGGATGCTATATAGCATCCTCTTTTCATTTTAAACTAAGTGAAAATTAGGCCACCTCTCAACAAATAATTAATCTTGAAATAATAGATGAGATGCCTAAAACTAAATATTAATGAAGGTTGGGAGTCATAAAAAAAGGCTGCCCTTTCTGGCAGCCTTTTGCTTAACTAATCGAAAGATTAATCTTTTTTAATGACTCTTCCCGTAAAGGTTTCTTTACTTTCAAGGTTCACTAATTTCACAATGTACACCCCACTAGGGAACATGGAAATATCAATTTGAAAGGAACCTAAATTCTCTTTTTCAAATTGGTTACTATACATAAGTCCTCGGCTCATGCTGTAAATTTGAACGTTAAAATCATTCAAGGTATGATCCTTTAATTCGATATTAAAAATTCCCGCCGTAGGATTGGGGGCTATTTCTATCGAAATATCAGACTTTCCTTCCTTAAAATATTCGTTCAATCTTGGTTTTTCAGCCTTAACATAATCTACCTTTTTCCCGGTAGACTTGACAAAAATTCCAGTACAAGCCTCAATATAAGCTCTAAATTCGGAGCCATTCAAGGCATCAAAATCACTTATTAACAAGACTTCATCTCCAGCATGATACACCGCCTCTGCAGTTCCAAATACAGTATTAGAAGCTGTAATGGTATTTAAGGCTTCTTGATGGTCTACACCAGCGGCAGGTACATCTGCTATAATCACTAAATTTGGAACGCAGGAGCCTAACATATATGGTGACGTATAGGTAAGCACTGTACCACTTCTATTGTCTGCCCAAGTTGGATAAACTTGACCTCCTCGAGCCGAAATACCTAAATAATCACCCATATATCCTCCGGCAAGGCCTGGAATGGGAGCTGGCGTAAAGGATACATCACTTACTCGATTATCCATCCAGGTAAGACCTCCATCGGTCGAATTGGCTACCCAAGCCTCAGCATCGGTAGCAGCTACATTACGATCATCATAAAAGATAACACTCAAATCTCCTGTAATGGGATCACAAGTAATCCAAGGAAAGTATTGTGCATTCCCGATAGGATCTTGATTCACACGAACAGGAACAGACCATGTTACTCCATTGTTCGTAGAAGTCATCATATAAACACTCACATCCGGCCCTACATTAACCCCAGGAACACCTACATTAGACCATACCACATAAATATTTCCATCGTTAGGGCCGCCGCTAATATCTACAGCCATACTTGGAAAAGAGTTAGATCTCATATTTTTACCATGTGGATTGGCCAAAGGAAATCCAGGCTGCCAGCGAACACCTTGAATATTATTATGTATTCGGGTGGCCGGACCATAGGTAACTCCTCCATCTGTTGATCGAGCAAAACCTAAAGCATTCTCTCTAGCTGGCCAACTATCATAAACCGCCCATACAGCGTAAACATCACCATTGGGTCCAGTTTGAAGATTAACACCTTGATTGTGACTTCCCGCCGCAATGGCATTACTCACTGAAACCGGTACTCCCCATGTAACTCCATTATTAGTAGACCGAGCTACTTCAATTTCTAGGTCGTTTGCTCCTCCAGTGCTAATAGGTGTCCAAGCACTATACACATTGCTTTGAAACGGGCTAGCAACTCCGTTATCGACCCAAAGGTGGTTTTTATCCAAAATACCCGAAGCAATTCCGGCAACAATGCTCGTAGTCCACGTAGCTCCATTATCATTGGTTATGGAAACTCCTTGACCACTTGCACTACTTATATATCCAACATAACTTCTACCCGTTAAGTTGGTAGCTACGGCCGGATCTCCACGATTGGGTGTTCCAGCACCTCCAACACCACCTGTCCAAGTTAAGCCTCCATCAAAGGTAAACAGGGCATTTGCTCCATTTACAGTGGCTCCCGTTGTCGAGTTATTCGAATTTAAAGCTAATTGATTATTGGTTGGATTTACAAATACAGAGTTTTCACTTTGCGTTGTTCCACCACCACTTATTAAAAGAACGTCTGGAGTATCCATCATTCTATCACCATCACCTACATACTTTGCAGGTTTGGGTTCCTCGTCAGAATTAAAAGGAATAACACCTAACGCGGCTTTTTCCTTCCAATATCGCCAGTTATCAATTCTTGTGTCTACCTCCCCTTCCTGGCTAAAAACCAGAGACGAAGCAAAACAAAAAAGGATAACAACAGATAATTTTATAATTTTTTTCATCTTCTTATTTTATAAAATTATACGATTATTTCTGCTGTAATAATTGGCTCATTTGCGTCTTCAATTCTTCAATTTCTTTTTGTTGCTGAATTACATACAATGTGAGCTCTTCTATTTTCTCTTGCTGAAGACGAGCCATATCTCCCAATTCAATTCCTTGTGCTGCTACTTGCTCCGCCGACGGAATATTAGGTAAATGACCATTTGCTGTGATGAAAGTTTCTACCTCCGTTAAAGAAGGCAATTGATAATCATTCTCAAAAACGTAATCGGCCCAACCTGTTCTTACACGTAATTCTTCGGTTAATATTCCACCTTTCACATAGAGACCGTAAGCACTAGTATTGGCTCCACCTACACTATTTACCAAATTTTTAGTGTTAATCCCTACCTTATCCGCGGCAAAATCTCCATAAATAAGCGGCGTAGCAGCAGAACTGTTTTCTATATATAGTGTATTGCTTCCTGTTTCAGAAAAACCTGCATAATTCCCGAGAAAAACATTAGCCGCTCCCGTTTGATTGCTATAACCAGCTACAAAGCCAATTGCAGTATTGAAAGAACCTGTGGTATTTCTATATCCGGCACCTGCTCCAGAAAAAGTATTATAATCTCCCATTGTGGTTTGAAAACCAGAATACGCACCTATCATGGCGTTATAATAGGCATCTGCCGCTATAACTGAAGCAGAGAAATAACCAAAATATGCACCTCCAAAACCAATGGTTCCTGCATTCCCTCCATCGTAAGTAGTGGTTCCGTTAATGGTTCGTACGTCTGACGTTCCGAGGTCAAATAATTGATCTGCATTACGATCTTGTGCAAAGACGAAGGCCGATGACATTAAAATTGACAAAACTATCAAGTTTTTGAAAATTGTTTTTGTTGTTTTCATAATTGTAAATTTTTAATAAATTAATTTTCTTTAATGAGTCCTCTATTCAAAAGTATCTTCTACAAAGCGCTTAAATCTAGAATATAGAATCGAAAAAGGACAGATTAAAATTATACATTAAAAAATAAACCTATCTCCACAAATCACTGTTTTACAACAGGTTAAACCCTGTTTTTAATTACGGTTATCACATACTTAAACCTTCTAATTAAGTCTTTTCTGATTTCAAAATGAACGATAAAGTTGAAATAACTAAAGCTAGAGTATGAAAAATTAATCCTAGATTTAGTCTCTCCCTAATTAATTTCAGTACTGAACTTGCAACGAAAAAGTGGACACTTAATTAATTAAAATAGGTGGGTTTGGAATGTTGTTATGGGGAGTAATAAGCTTAGTAATGCTCTACTCCTAATTCTTTTAATGAGTTATAGATTTCTTGAAGATCATCATGAGACCACCCTTCAAAATCAGGGATGATTTTAATTATTAATTTGCCTTTTATATTGTATAATCTCAGTTCTTTCCTTTTCGTTCCTCTTGGTCCAATTTCAATTTGCCAAGTACACTTAATCAAAAAGTGCCTACTTCCTATTGGGGGTTTAGTTTGGTAAAATGCAATTGGAAACAATATCGCAGTTTACTGCTCTACCTTCTTTGCTTTGAGCAGATAGAAACATTATTTTATCTGAAGATTAAAAAAGAACTAGTCATTCCTTTTTATATAATCGATCCCGACAACTATCCATTTGTCTTTTTGTAATTCTAAAGTATATGTGATTATGCTAAAATCACGTTCAGTATCAATAGGAATAAAGCTAACTAAAGCAATATTATTATTTATTTTTTCCTTTATTTGATATTCATAATATTTAAAGTGACCGGTGAATTTACCCGATCTGTCTATTCTACTTTTAAACTTAACTTGTTCCTCAAATAATTTGATATAATTAATACTATCATTTACATGTTTTGAATAAACCCTCTCAATATCAATATATTTTTTAGCTTCATTGATATTGGATATGCAATAAAAAGATGGAAGAGATTATAGAAAAAGAAAATGCTATTTGAAGATTTAGTAAGTGATAACCCTGATTAAAAACAGGGTTTAACCTGTTGTAAATAGTCATTTGGCAATCTAACTTTGGGCTATTGTTACTTGACAGATTAACTGGGGAGTTTTTCTTCAAGACTTTTAAAGCCCTCGTTCCAGAAGGCTTTTCTTTATTTATATTAAGTTAGCATATCTTTCTCAAAAGCGCCCTTAACCCTATTATATTTAAGGTTTTAGACGTTAGTCGCTTAAAACAATAACTCAAAGTAAAGAGTTTTTTGTTTCACCTATGTTTTACCTATTAAAACAAGAAAGCTCCAACATTTCTGCTGAAGCCTTTGTACTCGAGGCGGGAATCGAACCCGCACGACCGAAGTCACTGGATTTTGAATCCAGCGCGTCTACCAATTCCGCCACTCGAGCGATTGGACGGCAAAAATACACAATTATTTAAATTTGTTAGTAATTCCTGATATCATTTTTTTAGAAACCCTAACGATTAAATTACATTTGTCTACGTCCAACTAAAAAACTTGAGTGCAATGCCGTCACAAACGCCAGAACCTAAAATATTTGCCTGTAAACAAAGTCAGGAATTAGCCCAAAACATTGCCAATGCCTTTGGTATTTCATTAGGAAATGTTATTACCTCAACCTATAGCGATGGGGAGTTTCAACCTTCATTTGAAGAGTCTGTTCGTGGCAGTCGAGTGTTTATAATTGGCTCTACACATCCCAACAGTGATCACCTTATGGAAATGCTATTGATGCTTGATGCAGCGAAACGTTCTTCGGCAAGACACATCACAGCCGTATTGCCCTATTTTGGTTGGGCACGTCAGGATCGTAAAGATAAGCCTCGTGTCCCTATTGCTGCGAAGCTGGTTGCTAAAATGCTAGAAACAGCAGGGGCCACACGTATTATTACTATGGACTTGCACGCAGATCAAATTCAAGGGTTCTTTGAAAAACCAGTGGATCATTTATTTGCGTCCACCATCTTTTTACCATATTTAAGAAATCTTAACCTTGACAACCTCACCATTGCTTCTCCAGACATGGGAGGCTCAAAAAGAGCTTATGCTTACTCAAAAGCATTGGAAAGTGATGTAGTAATCTGTTACAAGCAACGCGAAAAAGCCAATATCATTTCTCATATGGAATTAATAGGAGATGTTAGTGGGAAAAATGTGGTACTAGTAGACGATATGGTAGACACTGCTGGAACACTAACCAAAGCTGCCGATCTTATGATGGAACGAGGAGCACTTAGTGTTCGTGCAATATGTACACATCCTATTCTCTCGGGAGGTGCATATGAAAAATTGGAAAATTCGAAACTAGAAGAATTGATTGTTACCGACTCAATTCCGTTGAGGAAGGAAAGTGATAAAATAAGGGTCCTTACTTGTGCTAATCTATTTGCAGACGTAATGTTAAGCGTGCACAGCAATAAGTCGATTAGCTCTAAATTCTTGATGTAAGCCGCGGTTCAAATTTGCCATATATAGGATAAAACAAAAGGCATCTTTGTCTAGTTTGTTTTCTCTCTTTTATTTTCGATCTTTTCAGAAAAAACAGTACATTTGCAGCCCCTTAAAGGGAAAAACAATATTTTAAACTAAAACAAAGTAATGAAATCAATTACAATCAACGGATCTCAAAGAGAAAGCGTGGGCAAGGTAGCTACCAAAGCCTTACGTAATGCTGGAATGGTTCCTTGCGTAGTATACGGAGGAGATAAGCCTATTCATTTTTCAGCACCAGAATTGGCATTTAAAAACTTAGTATACACTCCAGACGTGCATACAGTTGTAATTGCCTTAGAAGATGGCACTAAAGTAAATGCTATTCTTCAAGATATTCAATTTCACCCAGTAAGTGACCGTATTTTACATATGGACTTCTACCAAATCTTCGACGATAAAGAAGTGATGATGGAAATTCCTGTTCGTGTAGTAGGAAATTCTCGTGGAGTTAAAAATGGAGGAACATTGCGTATTGTAAGTCGTAAGCTTCGTGTAAAAGCGATTCCTGTAAATCTTCCAGATTTTATTGAAGCAGATATTACTGAAATGAAAATTGGTGCTAAGATGTATGTTACAGCTGTTATGGATGAAAAATTCAATATTCTTCATACAGACAATACTGTAATTTGTCAAGTTAGAACTTCACGTACTGCTGTTGAAGATGAAGTAGTAGAAGAAACTGAAGAAGGTGCTGAAGGTGCTGAAGGAGAAACTGCTGCTGAAGGTGCTCCTGCAGAGGAACAGGCTGGATAATAAGACAATCTTAATTCAAGATAAATTAAAAGCATTCCGTTAGTTCGGGATGCTTTTTTTATTTTTACTGAAGATTACTAAATGTATGTGCATTTCATTTTTCAGAAAATTTTTTTCTCCTAAACCTCAAAGGCAAATTACCCAAAGCGATCCCATGAAAAAATTTCTTATAGCAGGATTGGGCAATATTGGCCCTAAATATCATAATACACGACATAATATTGGGTTTAAAATGCTGGACTTTTTAGCCAAAAAAGAATCTCTTACTTGGGAAACCGTAAAGCTTGGCGATATTACAACGCACAAAGTAAAAGGCAGAACCTTTATCCTGCTTAAACCAAGCACCTATATGAATCTAAGCGGCAAAGCGGTTTCCTACTGGCTGGAAAAAGAGAAGGTTCCTCGTGAGAATTTGCTAGTTATTACCGATGATCTCAATTTACCCTTCGGTAGTATTCGCGTGAAAACCAAAGGCAGTGATGGGGGACACAACGGCTTAAGAGATATCCAAAATGTATTGCAAACCTCAACCTATAATAGGTTCCGCTTCGGAATAAGTGACGCCTTTTCTAAAGGCAGGCAGGTGGATTATGTACTTGGGGATTGGACACCTGAAGAAGAAAAAACACTTTCTGAGCGTTTAGAAATGGGTAAAAAGATTATAGAATCCTTTGGCCTAGCAGGAATCAACATTACTATGAACATTTATAACGGAAAGTAACGTGAACGAATATTCTTCAGCTGCGGATTATAAAAACAAACGACCTTCGGTCGTTACTATTGGTACCTTCGACGGCGTCCATATTGGACACCGAGCCATCTTAAAACGTCTTGTAAATACAGCTAGGAGAGAAGATTTAGATTCGGTACTACTCACTTTCTTTCCACATCCACGAATGGTGTTGCAAAAGGACTCCAATATTAAACTAATTAACACCATTGAAGAGCGTAAAGCACTGATCGAACAAACTGGCCTAGATCATTTAATTGTACATCCTTTTACAATTGCCTTTTCCAGATTGACAGCCTTAGAGTTTGTACGAGACATTCTAGTGAACAAGCTCAACATTAAAAAAATTGTAATAGGCTATGATCATCGTTTCGGCCGTAACCGAAATGCGAATATTGAAGACCTAAAAGAATTTGGTGACACCTATGGCTTCGAAGTGGAAGAAATTAGCGCCCAAGAATTGGACCATGTAGCGATAAGTTCTACAAAAGTAAGAAAAGCTCTTAACCATGGTGACATTGCAACCGCCAATGATTATTTAGGATATCCCTTTATGCTTTCTGGAACAATTGTGAAGGGAAAGGCTATTGGACGCACCATTCAATACCCAACAGCCAATCTTAACCTTGAAGAAAATTATAAACTTATTCCTAAAAATGGTGTCTATATAGTAAAAGCCAAACTAGATAGCAAAACCGTTTTTGGCTGCACGAGTATAGGAACCAACCCCACTGTTGGGGGAACCCAAAAAACAATTGAAACTTTCTTTTTGGATTATAGTGGAGATCTATACGATCAGAAGTTGCAACTAGAATTTGTTACACATATTAGAGATGAGGCAACTTTCGCCTCATTGGAAGACCTAAAAAAAGCCATTCAAAACGATGAAGCCTTTGCCCGAGAATTTCTAAAAACCTATGAATAAGTTTCTGTTCAAACATATAGACAATGCGAGTCTTGTTCTTTTTCGAGCAGTATTTGGTCTATTAATTACGGCAGAAGCATTTGGAGCGATAGCAACAGGGTGGGTACGTAAAACCTTGGTAGAGCCAAACTTTACTTTCAATTTTATAGGTTTCGAATTTTTGCAGCCGCTTCCAGGTTGTGGAATGTACTTCTATTTTGTTCTCATGGGAATATTTGGGCTTATGGTTATGCTGGGTTACAAGTACCGGTTCAGCATGTTCGCCTATGCACTTATGTGGACTTCCGTATATCTTATGCAAAAAACCGCGTATAATAATCATTACTATTTAATGATGTTACTCTGTTGGATTATGGCTTTATTACCCGCCAATGGATATTTCTCGCTGGATGCTAAATACAATCCCAACCAACGATCTCATTCCATGCCACGCTGGTGTCTGCTTATATTTATCTTACAAATAGGATTGGTGTATACCTATGCGTCTGTTGCGAAATGGTATCCAGATTGGTTGGACGGTTCTGTGGCAGCCTTATTTATGAAAGGCAAAAAAGATTATTGGCTTATAGGTGATTTTCTACAGCTTGATTGGGTGCATTCTGTTATAACTTATGTTGGAGTTTTGTTTGATTTACTGATTGTACCCTTGTTACTTTGGAAGCGCACACGTGCGTTCATCTTTGGTATTTCGGTGTTCTTTCATTTGTTTAATTCGGCAGTGTTTCAAATCGGAATCTTCCCATATATGTCGATCGCCTTTGCCCTATTTTTCTTTTCTTCGGAAACACTTCAGAAACGGTTTCTTAAGAAAAAAACTTTGTATACCAAGGGAGAGATTATTCTTCCGAAGAATAAAAATATTTGGATAGGCATTTTTTCTGTTTACTTTATTTTTCAACTCGCGTTGCCCCTTCGGCATTGGTTTTTCAAAGATGATGTCTTATGGACCGAAGAAGGTCATCGCACAAGTTGGCGTATGATGTTGCGATCAAAACAAGGTACTGGTACGGTTTGGATTGAAGATAAAAAAACCGAGAAACGAACGAGGTACGATGTCAACAAATTACTTGTTGGTAAACAACGCTACTCTTTTAAAACAAAACCGGATTTAATCTGGCAATTTGCTCAGCGGATTAAAAAAGAGGAACTAATAGAAGGACGGAATGTTAGAGTTTTTATGGACTTACGCATTAAAGTAAATGGAGGCGAGTTCCACCAATTTATCGATCCCAATGTAGATATCGCTTCAGAAAAATGGTGTCATTTTAAACACCACGACTGGATTTTACCTTCTCCAGCCGATTATCATAAAAAGGTTGACTAAAAATAAGTCTATTTCCGTAAATTTGCAGGCTTAAACACTCAATAGCATGTTACAAGTAGCTGAAATACGAGACCACAAAGAGAAAATGATTGCCGCCTTGGCCAAAAGAGGTTTGGACGCTTCTCAAATGCTAGAAGAGGTTCTTCAAGCAGATGAATTGCGAAGAAATACGCAGGCCAACCTTGATGAAACCTTAGCGCAATCAAATACATTTTCTAAAGAAATTGGAATCCTTTTCAAGAATGGTGAAACGCAAAAAGCCAATATTTTAAAGGAAAAAACGGGACAGTTAAAAGAAGCTTCAAAGGCATTAAACGAACAGCTTAATGAGGCTTCAGAAAAGCTTCAGCAAATACTATATACCATTCCTAACATTCCTCATGAATTAGTTCCAGCTGGAACTGATGAAAACGATAATGAAGAAACATTTAGTGAAGGAGCTATTCCTGTTTTAGCAGAAGGTTCAATACCACACTGGGAATTGGCCAAAAAATATGACATCATCGATTTCGAATTAGGTGTGAAAATTACTGGTGCCGGTTTCCCTGTATATAAAGGAAAAGGAGCTCGACTACAACGCGCACTGATAGCTTATTTCTTAGACAAAAATACCGCTGCAGGTTATACAGAATATCAAGTGCCGCATTTGGTAAATGAAGCTTCTGGATTTGGCACGGGGCAGTTGCCAGATAAAGAGGGGCAAATGTATCATGCAACTGAAGATGATCTGTACCTGATTCCAACCGCCGAAGTTCCAGTAACAAATATGTTTCGTGGAGATTTGCTTAATGAAAATGATTTGCCAATAACTTGTACCGGATATACTCCTTGTTTTAGAAGAGAAGCAGGAAGTTATGGGGCTCACGTTCGAGGCTTAAATAGACTACATCAATTCGACAAGGTTGAAATTGTACGTATTGAACATCCAGACAAGAGTTATGAAGCACTTGATGGAATGGTCGACCACGTGAAAAATATTTTAAGAGAACTTAAATTGCCTTACAGAATTCTTCGATTATGCGGTGGGGATTTAGGATTCACTGCTAGCATAACCTACGATTTTGAAGTGTTTTCAACAGCGCAGGATCGTTGGTTGGAGATTTCATCGGTGTCTAACTTTGAGACTTTTCAAACAAACAGGTTAAAACTTAGGTTTAAAGACAGTGACGGAAAAAATAGATTGGCCCATACACTTAACGGGAGTTCTTTAGCTTTACCAAGAGTGTTAGCCGGTATTTTGGAAAATTATCAGACGCCTAAAGGAATCAAAATTCCAGAAGTCTTAGTGCCTTATTGTGGATTCGATATAATTGATTAATTGCTGTTAAACCTCGAGAATTACATTGTGGTTTTATTTTTGATGGATAATTAGCCAGATCAAAACCCTATCTTTACCTAATGCGCTGTATTTCTCTTTTATTCGTACTCCTAATTAGTTCTTGTGCAATTGCACAGAGTGATCTCTTGGCGAAAAACTACTTTGACCAAGGGGAATACGCAAAGGCAATTACAATCTACGATAAATTGGTTCGTAAAAGCCCAGGCCGCTTAGATTATTTAAAATCCCTTGTCGAAGCAAATCAACAGTTAGAAAACTTTGAAGAGGCAGAAAGATTATTGAAAGAACGGCTTAACTCCAGTAGAATAATGCCTCAATTTTATGTTGATCTGGGTTATAATTATTCTCTTCAAAATAAAGATATTGAAGCCACTCAAAACTATGACTTAGCCATTGAGGCAATAAAAAAACACCCCAATTATGTATTCAATGTTGGTAAGGCATTTCAAGGGTTTAGTTTATTGGAATACGCTGTAACTGCCTATGAAATAGCAATGGAGCTTAACCCCGTATTAGATTTCAATGTACAGCTCGCTCGTCTTTATGGAGAACTTGGAAGACTTGAGGAGATGTTTTTGAATTATGTTGATCTAACTGAAAAAAACCCTTCAGGAAAAGGAATCGCACAGCGCAATTTTAGTCTCTATATTACTGAAACCCCATCAAATGAGGCCAATATTTTATTAAAAAAAGTATTGCTTCAGAAGCTACAAAAGGAACCGAACATTTTATATAACGAGCTCCTTAGCTGGTTGTTTATTCAGCAAAAAGAGTATAAAAAGGCATTTACACAAGAAAAAGCAATATACAAACGTACCGATGAGGATATGCGAGGTATTGGTGATTTGGCCTTAATAGCAATTGCCGAAGAAGACTATAAAAATGCAGTGCCTATTGTGAATTTCCTTGTCGAAAATTCTTCAACCCCAGAGTCGAAACTAAAGGGGCATCAATATTTGATGAAAATCGCCTTAAAGACGACCTCAGAAGAAAACTATGATAAGGTTCAGAAACAATTTGAAGAATTATTCGAAACCTATGGGCGTGGCAGAACCACCTATTTATTGCAGATTGACTATAGCCATTTCTTAGCCTTTCAAATGGATAAGAAAGGGGAAGCAATTGCTAACCTAAAAACACTCGCAAAAGAAAAACTTACCTCTTACCAAGAAGCAAGAGTGAAAATGGAACTGGCAGATATTTTAGTGAACGATGAGAAATTTAATCAGGCGCTAATCTATTATTCACAAATTCAGAAAAAGGTACAAAGCAATGTTTTGGCACAGGAAGCGCGGTTCAAGGTTGCTCAAACGAGCTATTTTAAAGGAGACTTTCAATGGGCGCAGATACAATTAGATGTGCTTCGAAAATCGGCTTCTCAACTTATTGCAAACGATGCAATGGAACTCAGTTTAATGATTCGCGATAACTCACTCGAAGATTCTACCCAGACAGCCTTACGGAAATATGCCAAAGCAGATTTGATGTCTTTTCAGAATAAAAATGCTAAAGCCATCGATGCTCTGGATGATATTATCACAAATCACAAAGGAGAAAAGATTGAAGATGAAGCCTTACTAAAACAAGGTGAACTCTTTGAAAAAACCGAAGACTATACGAAAGCAGAGACGAATTACTTAAAACTTATTGAGTTTTATGGCGAAGATATTCTTGCCGATGATGCCTATTATCGCCTTGCCAAATTATATGAAAACAAGCTTGGTCAAACCGAAAAAGCCAAACAGTATTATGAGCAAATTATTTTCGAGTTTGCCGATAGCATCTACTTTGTGGATGCACGAAAAAGATATCGACTTCTAAGGGGTGATGAAATAAATTAGTAGTTATGAATACATTATTGCGAAAAAAAATTAGATAGCATTAATAAATACAGTCTGGAGATGCTTAACTTGGGCGGAGCTTATTTTAAGAACAAGGCGTATAGTTCACTAATTGAATCTGGCGATATAAGATTGGTACAAGATTTTGAATTAAAAGATGACACTATTAGTCTTTATGAGTTTTACAAATGGACCCAAGGATTTGATAAAATGAATAACGAATCTTACCTACGTTTTTATTACCCGTATATGGTAGAGCATATGGATTTAATTCAAGGAAGTACACAAGACCCAGAGATCTATTTTAATAAAAAGTTCAATAATTCACTGGGGGTTTATCGCTATCAATTGGCAGCAAGGCTAAATAAATACAAGGAGACGCTGTCTAAAATAGATACGTTTTTGGAAGATCATAGTTAGCCCCCTATTAACTAAAATCATAGCATGATTATTTACAATGTAACAGTAAATGTTGATGAAAGCATTCATAATGAATGGCTAACATGGATAAAAAACCACATCCCAGAAGTACTTGCAACAGGTAGATTTACCGAAGCCAAACTAACCAAAGTTCTTGTAGAAGAAGAAAAGGGAGGGATCACATATGCCATTCAGTATCGTGCAAAATCTAGAGAAGAACTTGACAACTACTATAAATTTGATGCGGAAAAATTGAGAGGAGATGGCCTTTCAAGATTCGCCGACAAATCTCTTGCTTTTAGAACAGAACTTGAGATCATCGACGAGTTTTCAGTTTCATTTAAATAACCTCGACCCCTCAAAATTTGTTGAAGGCTATTTTTTTATTCACTTTTCGAAATTGGCTATATTAACGACGAATGTATTTGCCCTATGGATCATCCAAGATGAACCCCTCTCTCTACTTTTGGCTAATTTCCAATTATAATAAACGCAATCCTTCGATTGGTTTCATATTCTTCCTCCGTACATAGATCGCATGTAATAAGAGGTTCAGATTCTCCAAATCCTTGAGGTTTAAGTCGATGCTCCGTAATTCCTTTCAAAATAAGATAAGAAGAGGCAGCAGCAGCTCTTTTTTTTTGACAATGAAAGATTATATATATCACTACCTTGAGAATCGCTATGAGCGTTTAAACTAACTTCTATTTCAGGATTTTCCACTAGGGTTTGATATACTTTGTTTAGTGTTATTTCTGAAATCGACTTAATTGCGTCACTATTATAATCAAATTGAATATTATCAATTTTGATAATACGTTTTTCTTCTTTTATTACAATTTCGGCTGGTCTAAGTTTAAGGGTAACATCTATGTTATAATTAGAAGTAATATTATCTGAAGTAAATATGGAGGATCCTGGATAAAATCCATCTTTTTTAGAAACAACTGTATAATGTTCAAAAGAAGAGATTGGGAAATTATAAACTCTATCGATATCTGTTTTTGCGGTGGCAACTTCGGTTCCATCGGTATCAATTAAACGAATCAATGCATTAGAAACGGGGGGGGGTTGTTTGAAAATCTAACACTATTCCAGAAACTTGTTGAGGCTTAACATATTCGGTAATCTTGTAGATATCACAACGCCCTTGTCCACCTTCGCGATTTGATGTTATATATCCAATTTTCTCTGTAGCAGGAATAAATGCTATTTCATCTTCTTCAGAATTAATTGTATTTCCTAAATTGACAATAGTAACATATCCTTTTTTAGTTCTTCTCGTTTTAAAAACATCAAAACCACCTACATTTTCGTACCCTTTTGAAGAAAAAAACAAAAACTTACCATCAAGCGAAAGATGCGGGAATTTCTCGTCATGAACTGTATTTACAATTCCTTTGACTGGAATCACCTCACTAAAACTACCATCCTCATTTATATCCACTTGAAATATATCAAACCCTCCAATTGTTCCTGGCGTATTGGAAGAAAAATATAATGTCTTTCCATCTGCACTTAAGTGCGGATTTTCAATTAAAATTCAGGGTTATTAAATGAAACAGGGGATATGTTCGCCCATTTACCCAGATTCATTTGATGCATTTCTGCCTTATAAAGCTGAAAGATATGCGATGCTCCCTTTTTACTTCTTGTAAAATAAAGTGTTTTCTCATCTTTAGTAAATGTAAGGCTCCCTAAATTTTCATTCTTGTTAAGAATATAGTAAGGGCCAGTCTAGATCCCAGTCATTTATAACATCTGAACAAAACAATTTGGTAAATGGCTCTTTTGTACGAGGATCTTTCTTTGCAAATGCCCCTATCTTCCTTGCTGAAAAGTAATAAACTTTTCCTTAAAAAAAACCGATTCCATAATCTGAATAAGCTGTATTAATCCCTGTTGTTACAGATTCAAACTTGAATCCATTATCTCCTAAAGCAACTGGGTTCTCTTTTTCAAACAAATAAGCATTCTTTTCAATAGAAGCTATATCTCCAAGATTAATCGTAGATGGTTGCGCTGAAATAACTGCAAAAACTAAACTGTAATATCTAATCATTATAAATGTTTTAATAGGGAGATTCGGTACTATTAAAAACCATATTACAGTTACGAATATAGAGGCACTCTCTTTAATAAAAGAATTTTCTTACATTTAATTGTTGAAATGGTAGGTTTTATCGCTCAACGGTTTTTTGCTCAAAAGATCCCACCAAGAGGTTAACTTTGATTGAAAATTTCTTATTACAAAACAAAAGATCCTATTAATATTAAAGGCCCTTTTTAGACGTTTCTAGGCTCTTCATCCTTCTAGTTATATAAAATAGTGTGGTGAAGAAATATATGTCGGCTTCCTTTTTTAATACTCCAAAGCCACAATGCGTATAGTTTCCCTCAATTATTTGCTTATGCCGGGGCTATTAATCCAAGCGGCCATAACCTGTTCTGCCGTATTGTATCCTTGTGCTACATTCTCGCCAACGAAAGTTGCTCCTTCATTAATAAGTCCCGCGGAACGAACACTTAAAATTATCATGATTGATTTCATTCAAATCAATCCTATACTTTGTATGGGTAACAGCATAAGCAGACGCGTACTGAGCGTCACTTGTAACAACGGTTAAACCCATAGCAGATCTATGTTGGTTTATTAAATTCAAGATTTGATTTGCCATTTGCCAATCCGTCTGTTGGGTAAGAGTAAGATCTATCTGATTGTGATTTTCCTCGGCTTGTGAAGTTTGTAAATTATCTTCTGAACACGCAAAATTTAGGTGCAAGAACGCCATGAGGAAGACGCTCCTTTTTAATAGGTTCTTCATTGTGGGGATACTAAGATTAAGTTTGTTGTTTTTGAAACGTATACTATAAAGTCAAGATTGCGCAATAATTGTAACTCACATCCTTTCTGTTTTAACCCAAAACCCAATGTTGCTCTTCAAGTCAACAACAACCTACTCTAAGAATATTTATCATCGTTAACGAAAAATATTACGTCTCTAAACTTTAAACATTAATTAGCAAATAATCAGGCACCTAAATATGTAAGAGAATACTTCAACGAGCTTCAAATCAAATTGTCACAGCTTCTTCATAAAACAAAAGCGTGTTAATCTCAAAGACACTATCTTTAACCCTAATCTATCAAAAGCGCATATTTTTAACCCAAACTGGATGAGCAAACAAGTAAAAGCAAAGAAATATTTAGGACAACATTTCTTAAAAGATGAAGGTATCGCTAAGAAAATTAGTGATACACTAACACTTGAGGGATACAAAAATGTCTTAGAGATTGGACCAGGAATGGGGGTGCTGACCAAATACTTGGTAGAAAAAGATATCGATTTGATTGCGATGGATTTAGACACAGAATCCATCTCTTATTTAGAAACACATTTTCTCAATAAAAACTTAGAACTTCTCGAAGGAGATTTTTTAAGATATGATTTATACGATGTTTTTGGTGATAAACCTTTCGCAATTACAGGAAACTTTCCGTACAATATTTCGACGCAAATTGTATTTAAAACAATTGAAAATAAAGAACAGGTCCCCGAATTTTCTGGAATGTTTCAGAAAGAAGTAGCTCAGCGTATTTGTGCAAAAGAAGGTAATAAGACCTACGGAATTCTTTCTGTACTTACTCAGGCATTTTACGAAGCTGAATATCTATTCACCGTTCCTCCAACCGTTTTTGATCCACCTCCCAAAGTAGATAGCGGAGTACTACGGTTAAAGAGAAAGAAAGACTTTACACTTCCTTGTAACGAGAAGATGCTTTTCAAAGTAGTGAAAGCAGCCTTTCAACAAAGACGCAAAACATTACGGAATAGCTTAAAATCTTTTAATCTTTCCGATAAGATAAAAGAAGATACTATCTTTGGCCAGCGTCCGGAGCAACTTTCGGTAACGCAATTTATCGAACTCACGCTAAAACTGGAGGAAGATGCAATTTCAACTAACCCATGAGTTTATAGAACAAGTTGAACAGCTTATTGCCATACAAGATGGTAATGCGCTGCGCGGACTATTGCATGACATCCACTTTGCCGATATCGCTGATATACTAGAAGAACTAAGTAGCGATAAGGCAACCTATCTTGTAAAACTTCTCGAAACCGATCTTACTTCTGAAGCTCTTATGGAGCTAGACGATGATGTGCGTGAAAAAATTCTTAATAGATTATCCCCTGTTGAGATTGCCAAGGAATTGGAGGAAATGGATACCGATGATGCGGCAGATGTTGTAGCCGAACTCGATGAAGAAATCCAGCAAGAAGTAATTGAAAAAATCGAAGATGAAGAGCACGCGGCCGATATTGTTGAGCTCCTAAAATACGATGAAGGCAGTGCCGGAGGTTTAATGGCAAAGGAACTTGTAAAGGTCAAAGAAACTTGGACTGTAGCAGGTTGTGTACGTGAAATGCGTCGACAGGCTGAAAACGTAACCCGAGTTCATTCCATATATGTGGTTGACATGGAAGATGCCTTATTAGGTCGTCTTTCGTTAAAAGACCTTCTCACTGCAGATGCAAAGACAAAAATTCAAGAAATTTATATCCCAAAGGTGGATTCTGTGAATGTCAATGCTGCTGCTGAAGATGTTGCTAAACTCATGCAAAAATATGATCTGGAAGCAGTTCCAGTCGTGGATAATAAAAAAGTACTATTGGGCAGAATTACTATCGATGATATTGTAGATTTTATTAAAGAAGAAGCTGACAAAGATTACCAAATGGCTGCAGGTCTTTCTCAAGATGTTGAGGCAGATGATAGTGTTTGGGAACTCACTCGAGCCCGTCTCCCTTGGTTGGTTTTGGGCCTTTTTGGAGGTTTGGGAAGTGTATACATCATGCAAGGCTTTGAAGAGGCGATAGACAACTACCCTATTTTGTTCTTCTTTACTCCTCTTATCGCGGCAATGGCGGGAAATGTTGGCGTACAATCCAGTGCAATTATTGTACAAGGTTTGGCCAACGATAATGTAAAAGGAAGTTTAGTAAATCGTTTGTTAAAAGAGGTTGGCCTTGCGCTTATCAACGGGATAGCTCTTGGCGTTCTGGTAATACTTTTTGGCCTTATCGTTGGACAAGATCAACTAGTGAGTCTTACAATTGCAATTTCTATGCTTTCTGTAATTATAGTCGCTGCCTTGATTGGCACATTTGTTCCAATTGTTCTGGACCGAAAAGGAATTGATCCAGCGATTGCCACGGGTCCATTTATCACGACTAGTAATGATATCTTCGGAATTTTCCTTTTCTTCTATCTTTCAAAAATCATTCTTGGATTTTGAAATCTGAAGTAATTTCAAAACGCATCATAGTTCCGGCCTCATCCATTGATATTCGAGGTCATGTAAACAACCTTGTCTATCTACAATGGTGTCTTGACGCTGCCGAAGCCCATTGGATATCAAAATCGACAGAAGATATTAGGCAGAAATATGTTTGGTACGTTATAGAAAACAATATTCAATACCGCGCTTCGGCTTTTGAAGGAGAAGAATTAGAGCTTCAAACATGGGTCCATAGTACTTATGGAGTGAAAAGCGAACGTCACTATAAAATAACTCGATTAAATGACAACAAGACTATCGTTGATGCCAAAACTATTTGGTGTTTACTTGATGGAAAAACACTTCGTCTCACAAAAATAACCGAAGAAATTAGTAACTTGTTTGCCTAAAACAAGCGTCTTTGGAAACCATAAACATTCAGCAAAAGTTATTAAGTTTCAGTAAGTATTGGCATCCACATCAAATCGCAATTGTCGATGATATGCAGGTACTACTTGCCAAAATTAAGGGTGATTTTATTTGGCATAAACACGATGGGGAGGACGAACTTTTTTATGTTCAAAAAGGGACATTAGAGATGCATTTTAGACCTTCATCTTCTAAAGCGAATAGTAAAGGGGGGAGTAAAATTGAAATAGTTAATGAAGGTGAAATTATTGTTGTCCCTAAGGGAGTTGAGCATTGTCCCAAAACAAAAAACGGAGAAGAAGTCCATCTTCTACTTTTCGAAAAATTGACCACGGCCCATACTGGCGATATAGTAAGCGAAAAAACGCAAACTCATTATCCAAAAATATAATCCGTGAAAATTCTTCATCTCGACAGCAATCATGATCTACTCATACGGCAGTTAAATACAGCTGGTTATGCCAACCATGAAGACTATACTTCTCCCAAAAAGGACATTGTGCAAATTATAGATCACTATGATGGTATTGTAATTCGAAGCCGATTCAAGATCGATGCCCCATTCTTAGATGCTGCAACCAAATTAAAGTTCATTGCAAGGGTTGGAGCTGGTCTTGAGAGTATTGATATCTCTTATGCAAAAAATAAAGGTATCCACCTAATTTCAGCCCCTGAAGGAAACAAAAGCGCCGTAGGCGAACATACGTTAGGAATGTTACTGTCACTTTTCAACAATCTCAATAAGGCAGATCGTGAGGTTAAAAAAGGGTTTTGGAATAGAGAAGCAAATCGCGGTGTTGAAATAGACGGAAAAATTATTGGGTTAATTGGCTATGGAAATATGGGCAAGGCCTTTGCAAAAAAACTAAAAGGATTTAATTGTAGTGTTCTCTGCTATGATATTAAGGAAAACGTTGGCAACAAAAATGGAACGCAAGTTTCCTTGAAAACACTGCAAGAAATGGCGGATGTAGTAAGCCTGCACACACCTTTGACCCCGCTTACGAATAAAATGGTCGACACCAATTTTATAAATAGTTTTAGCAAACCCTTTTGGCTTTTAAATACAGCACGGGGTAAAAGCGTTGTAACAACCGATTTAGTTACAGCATTAAAAGAGGGTAAAATATTGGGCGCAGGACTTGACGTTTTGGAATATGAAAAGTTATCGTTTGAATCCCTATTCTCACACGAAAAAGGTCATCTTGAACCTCTCGAAGCACCCGAACCGTTAGCAGAATTATTGAAAATAGAAAATGTAATCTTAAGCCCCCATGTGGCAGGATGGACCATTGAAAGTAAAGAAAAATTAGCGCAAGTTACCGTTGATAAGATTCTGCAACATTTCAATAGAACACCAAAAAAATAGTGTTAATCCAATGAGAAAGACGGTTTTTGTTTTTAGTGCTTTGATAATTGCATTGCTGGCGCTTTTTCAGCTTAGTAAATATTCGGTGAGTTCCGGGAGCTTGAAAATTGAGTTCGTTATTGCAGGAATTGCACTTGTTTTTTTCGTCATTGGAATTCTCATCCATAAAAAAAGTCTTAAGAAAAACAAAAATCTTCAAAATACGTCACAAATCGATTATGATAAAATTTCAGAATTAGGAATAAGCAAACGTGAATACGAAATCTTAGTAGAAATTTCAGGAGGATTATCAAATAAAGAAATTGCCGACCGCTTATTTGTTTCAGAAAGCACTATAAAAACACATCTTTCAAACCTATATGTAAAATTAGATGCCAAACGAAGAACACAGGCAATACAGAAGGCCAAGGAGATGAAGATCATTTTATAATTAGTATTTAATACTAAAGTTGGAGCTATTTTGGTACTTTAGTATGAGTGTTTTTTATACGACGGAAACTACATTTGAAGAAATAATCAAATCACGATCAGTTATGCAAACAACAGTTTTTAAATATGGTATTTACGCCGCCATTACCATTAGTGCTCTATTTGTAATAGGTTGGTTCTTAGGAAAAGAACTCGATTTAGGATATTCTACTCAAGAAGTAATTGGCTATGCAACTATGCTTGTTTCACTGTCTTTTGTTTTCTTCGGAATTAAACACTTTAGAGATAAAGAAAATAATGGACAGGTCTCGTTTGGAAAGGCACTATTAATTGGGGTATTAATTAGTTTGCTTGCAGCAATAGCCTTCGGGATTGTGGATATAATATACTTAAAATTAAATCCAAATTTCACAACCGAATACTACGATCATCACGTTGCCGAACTTAAAGCCTCGCTCTCCGGAGCAGAGCTTGACGCCGCCTTAACAAAAATGGAAGAGCAAAGAGAACTATTTAGTAGTGCGACAGTGAGTTTTATTCTTATGTCCATGACCGTTTTTGTAATTGGATTTATAATTTCATTACTTTCTGCCTTACTACTACAACGAAAATAAATATACTATGCAATATCAAGCAGATACCGTAGATCATTATATAACTCTATTACCCGAAGACCGAAAAGATCCCGTAGAAAAACTAAGACAAGTGGTAGCGAAAAACCTGCCAAAAGGTTTTGAAGAGGGTCTTTCCTATAAAATGGTTGGGTTTTATGTGCCTCACTCCATATATCCGGCGGGATATCATTGTGACACAAAACTTCCTTTACCGTTCATAAATATTGCTTCTCTAAAGAGCTTATTGCACTCTACCATAGTGGAATATACGCCAATAATACTACCTTGATGGAGTGGTTCGTTTCTGAATATCCCAAACATCGTAAATACAAACTGGATATGGGGAAAAGCTGTGTGCGGTTCAAAAAAGTAGAGGACATTCCTTACGAGCTTATTGCAGAGCTTTGCACCAAGATGACAGTTGATGAATGGGTTTCTATTTATGAAGCAAACATTAAAAAAAATTAAAAATGTACATCCCGAAAACTCAGGAAAATGACAGTGACGTGACCGCCTTTTTGGACGGTTTTAAATCTGAAGAGCGCTTTCCAGATTTTCTGAAATTATTAGAAATCCAAGAGAACATCTCTGGAGGAAAAGCCAAGATGTGGGGTAATTCTATAGTTGGATTTGGTAAGTACTCATATAAAGGTAAATCCTCTGCAGGAGAATGGTTCAAAATTGGATTTTCTCCAAGAAAACAAAATATCTCAATTTATGCCATAAGTGGATTCGAAAAAGAAACTGAACTCTTAAGCACACTTGGGAAATACAAAACCGGCAAGGGCTGTATGTATATAAAAAGACTAGCCGACATAGATAAATCGATATTGACAGAGTTCCTAAACAGATCTTGGGAAGAAATGAAAACATGGTAAAATAATTGATAAAATGAAACAAAGAGTTACAGGTTTGGGTGGTTTTTTCTTTAAAACCAAAGATCCAGATAGTATTAAAAAATGGTATAAGGAACGTCTAGGAATCCCAACAGACGCTTATGGCTGGACCTTTTGGTGGAAGGATGAAGACGGCAATAAGTGCTCCACGCAGTGGAGTCCATTTAAAGAAGATACACAATATTTTAAGCCCAGTGAGAAACAGTTTATGATGAATTTTCGCGTAGAAAATTTGGTGGAATTACTAAAAGTTTTAAAGGAAGAAGGCGTTACTATTATGGGTGAAATGGAAGAATACGATTATGGAAAATTTGGTTGGATTCTTGACCCTGAAGGGAATAAAATTGAATTATGGGAGCCTATTGACAGCGCATTCTTATAATTTTTGTAGTTTTATAATTGTAAAAATAATTTCCAACTAAAAATCAATTATAATGAGTGACGAAAATAACGAAAACTTAGGAGACGATTTAAAAGACAAAGCTAAAGACGCTATGGATTCGGTAGGTGAAAAAGCTTCAGAAATGAAAAAAGAAGCGAAAGAAGCTTTTGAAGGTGCCAAAGAAAAGGCTTCCGAATTTGCAGACGAAGCCAAAGAGACGGCCAGTGAGTTCAAAGAAGAAGCGAAAGAAACTTTTAACGATATGAAAGAAAGCTGGAACGAAGCGACCAATAATGGAGAGAATAAGAAACTCATCGCTGGAATATTGGCAATTGTAATTGGATCTCTGGGAATACACAAGTTCATTCTGGGATATACGCAAGAAGGTATCATTCAAATTGTAATTACAATTGTTACCTGCGGTCTAGGTGGTATTATCGGTTTAATTGAAGGTATTATATACCTTACCAAAAGCGATGAAGAGTTCTACCAAACCTATCAGGTGGGTAAAAAAGGATGGTTTTAAAAACCTAAGCCTTTGAAAAAACAATCAAAGGCTTTTTTTTATATAATATATTATCGTAATATTGCGATATAACTATTATAAAATCACTATGGGCGTTTCAAAAAGACATATTCATTCCATGAGCGTGAATCAATTGGCAGATTTAGCAAAGGTACTTTCACATCCAGCGCGTATTTCGATCCTCAACTATATTGGGGACTGCGAAGGCTGTTTGTGTAAAGATATTTCTGAAAAAATTAGACTTTCACAACCTACAACCTCTCAGCATTTGCAGGTTATAAAAAAAGCTGGTTTGCTTAAGAGCAAATATGCTGGAAAGAGCCAATATTATACTATTAATAAAGATCGATTGACTAAACTGAAGGAATTATTTCAAGACTTTTTTGAAACCACCGAAAAAAAATGTTGTTAACCTAAACTAAACTCCTATGAAAACACAAGAATTATTTGAAGTACTCGAAGCACATAAAGACAAATCGTTGCTTTTTGAATACACACCCAATCAACTTGTAGGTGCTAACTATCACATAACCGAAGTAAAGCACATCAAGGTTGATTCTGTCGATTGCGGAGCACAAACAGATGCCTGGAATGAAACTATTATTCAACTTTGGGAAAGCCCTTCGGAAATAGGAAAAACAGAATATATGAGTACTTATAAAGCACTTGGTATTTTAAAAAAAGTAGGAAGCATGAGAGCGTATGACTCCACTTCCGAAGTTAAATTCGAATATAGCAACCCGTTATTTCATACAGCACAGCTCTTTGTTAACGATTATGAAATACACGGCAACAACTTGCTGTTTAAATTAGCAATTGCAAAAACAGACTGTAAAGCCAAAGAAACCTGCGGCGTTCCAGAAACCATGGAAGTAGTTTCCAGCGAAGCTTGCTGTGAACCAGGTGGAGGTTGCTGCTAATATGGAAATAATCACCTTACTTGAAGAACATTATCCAGAGGTCTCAAGAATATATGCTGAAGGTCAAAAAACGGGTGTTGCTACTTTTGAAACTACCACCCCAAGTTGGGGACAGTGGGATAAAAAATTTCTACAGATTTGTCGGTATATTGCTTTAATCGACAATCAGATTGTCGTTTGGTGCGCTAAGTGCTGTTTCTAAAAGAGTAGTCTATCAAGGAGTCGCAGAAGACACAATCTATGTGGATACAAAATACCAAGGAAAAGGAATTGGTAAGCAACTTCTAAAACATCTTGTCTTTAACAGCGAAAAAGAAGGGTTTTGAACACTCCAAGCGGGGATTTTTTCTGAAAATAAAGCGAGTATAAAGTTACATGAAGAATGCGGTTTTCGAATTTTGGGTATCCGTGAAAAGATTGCAAAACGTGGCGGCAAATGGCACGATAATGTATTGATGGAAAGACGGAGTAAAATAATAAATTACATGAAAAATATATTAGTGCTTTGCACAGGAAATAGCTGCCGCAGTCAAATGGCACATGGGTATCTGGAAAAATTTTCCAAAGGAAAAGCCACTGTCTACAGTGCCGGAATAGAAACCCACGGACTTAATCCAGGTGCGGTTAAAACGATGGCAGAAGATGAGATTGATATTTCCAATCACACCTCAAATCATGTGAACGAATACGCTAGTATTGATTTCGACTTTATCATTACCGCTTGCGACCACGCATATGAGAATTGCCCATTCATTCCTTCAAAAAATGCTGTACGCCTACACCAAAATTTTAGTGATCCTTCTAAGATTAAAGGAAGTAATCAAGAAATTTCTGAAGCCTTTATTAAAACAAGAGAAGAGATTAAGAACTATTGTAAGGATTTTGTAAGCGACAGACTCTAATTTTAATATCTTTAAAGGAAATAACATTCCTCTAATGGTCAAAATATGTGATATTGTTTTACTCTTTGGTTTAATTTCCTGTCAACCAAAGACCAATCTTCCCGATCCACTATTGGCTGGTTGGAACAATCAAACTGTTTGTGATCTTATTAAAGAAAATGAAGCTGTAAGAGTCTTAAAATGCACCTTCCCTCCAGGAGTAGGACATGAGAGGCATTTTCACAATGCGCACTTCGGATATACCCTTTCTGGTAGTACTTTTAGAATAAAAGATACAACCGGGGTTCGTGAAATTAGAGTTCCTACGGGAACCGACTTTTACAATAACGGTATCGAGTGGCATGAAGTCTTGAATATTGGAGATAGTACCGCCGTATTTTTAATTGTTGAACCGAAATGAAGACATTGGGAATATTATATTTAATTGTATTAATGGCCGCTGGTTGTCAGAACACACAACCTTCTCTTGTTATGGAGTCTAAGAGTTCGGCTCCTGTTCTTGAGACTTCTCTTATTATTCTTGGCACCGTCCAAGATGCAGGGTCACCACATATTGCGTGTAAAAAAGAATGTTGCTCAGCTTTATTTGAGAACCCTGATTCACTCCGAAGGGTTGTTTCGCTAGGGCTTATCGACCCTGAAAATGACAAAACCTTTCTTTTTGAAGCGACTCCAGATATTACATCTCAACTAAAAATATTGAAGCAATTTTCAAATTCGGAGGAAGAACTTCCCGATGGGATTTTTCTAACCCATGCTCATATTGGGCATTATACCGGCCTCATATATTTAGGAAAAGAAGCAACAAATGCCGTTAAAATCCCTGTTTATGCTATGCCAAGGATGAAAACCTTCCTAGAAGAAAATGGTCCTTGGAGTCAATTAGTAACAACAGCTAATATTGTACTTCAACCCTTGGAAAACAAAAAAGAGGTCGCCCTTACTTCCAACCTTCACGTGATTCCATTTACAGTACCTCATCGCGATGAATTTTCAGAAACTGTAGGTTATACGATTCTAGGTCCTCATAAATCTGCGCTTTTTATTCCAGACATTGACAAATGGCAAAAGTGGGAGGTTTCAATTATCGCCGCAATTGAGCAGGTAGATTATGCTTTTTTGGATGCAACTTTTTACAACGGTGCGGAAATTAACACCAGAGACATTTCACAAATACCACATCCTTTTATCATTGAAAGCATGGAGCTTTTCAAAGATTTGCCCCTTTCAGAAAAACAAAAAATCCATTTTATTCACTTTAATCATACCAATCCAGCTTTGAATTCGGAAAGTGATGCTTATAAAACTATTATCAAAAGTGGTTTTAACATTGCCAAAACCAATGATTTGATTCAATTGTAACAACATAGCCTTATTAGAGTCTAATAAATGCAAGCCACCTTATGAAAATCCGGACAAAGGGACAATATTATGGGGAAAAGAAATTGGAACTAGACTCCAAAGGAATTATCCTTTCTGAGTATGATTACAACATGCCCAAAACTGACTGGCATTATCATGAGAATCCATACTTTATGTATGTTCTACAGGGCAATGTTTACGACATAAACAAAAAACGAAAAACAACTTGTACGCCTGGTAGTTTTCTGCTTCACAATTGGAACGAACAGCATTTTAACACTAAAGAGTCCACATGTGCCAGAGGGTTTCATATTGAATTCGAACGTAAATGGTTTGATCAAAAAAAACTGAATGTTGACCTATGGGAAGGCAGTCACCTTATTGAAGATCCTAGTATGCACCACTTGTTAGGTAGGCTTTATTTCGAGTTTAAATGCCAAGATAATTTTTCTGAAGCCTCCATCGATTTATTACTGCTTCAACTATGTGAAACAACGCAAAACCAGAACGACCTATCTTCTCAAAAAGAACCTTCTTGGATTCCCAGGCTTAAAGAACTCCTTAACGAAGATTCACAAGGACTAAGCCTTACCAACCTTTCTGAAACGCTTGGTGTTCATCCTGTACATCTTTCACGTGCTATTCCTAAATATCTTTCTACTACGCTGGGAGATTATCTTAGACAACAAAAAATTAAGAAAGCCCTGGGATATTTAATGAATCCTAAATATTCTTTAACCGATATTAGTTATATCTGTGGTTTTGCAGACCAAAGCCATTTTACACGTACTTTCAAGATCTACTTCAATAAAACACCTCGGGATTTTAGAACCCGAATGTTGGCATGTTAATTTCATTCTATTTTCTAAAATATCCTCTTTTTACCTTTGAAGCTCACAATTCAATCAAAATCTCATGAAAACAATCAAAATATTTATAACAATCTTATTTAGCATTTCTCCGCTTTTTGGACAGATAGATTTTTCTCAAGCAAATAAGACAAGTCATACGTTGCTGTCCGAAATGGATAAAAAGATCACCAATGGTGATTACGAGCGTATCACTAGTGTTCTCATCGCAAAAGACGGTAAGCTTATCTATGAAAAATACTATAACGGAGCAAACCAAGACTCAAAACACAACGTGCGTTCTGGGACCAAAACGATTGCAACTTTCCTCACAGGATTAGCGATTGATAAAGGTTTTATTGGTTCTGAAAAAGACAAAATTTACAAGTATTTGCAGCATAAAATGCCCGTCAAAAACCCCGATCCGCGTAAGGAAAATATTACTCTTGAAGATTTATTGACCATGAGCTGCATGTTAGAAACCGATGACGGAAACTACGTTTCACGAGGACATGAAGAGCGTATGTATTACATTGAAGATTGGACGCAATTTTTGTTAGACCTACCCGTTCGATCATATCCTTTCAATCTGCCTCCAGCAGAACAACCCTATGGAAGATTCTTTCATTATTCTTCTGCTCAAGCGGCTGCCGTTGCAGAAATCGTTCAAAGCGCTATTGGTAGTCCCGCCGATGTGTTTTTAAAGGAAAATTTATTCACTCCATTGGAAATAACAGACTATAAACTACATTATACACCGGCAAAAATTATCAATACGGCTGGAGGAAGTGAATACCAAAGTAGAGACTTTCTAAAAATGATCCAACTATGTCTTCAAAATGGGGAATGGAATGGTGAACAGGTTATTTCAAAAGATTGGATTCAAAAAGCTACGACTCCAAAAGCGAGTGCGAGAAAGGGTGTGGAGTATGGCTATTTTCTATGGATCAACCCCTTCGGAAAAGATAAAAAATACGATGCGTACTATATGGCTGGCAACGGTGGAAATAAGATAGTTGCCATTCCTAAGTTAAATGTCACGGTTGTAATTACAACAACAAATTACAACAATCGTAGCGCTCATGGATATAGCGATGAGTTAATGAATAATTATATTGTTCCTACTTTGGAAAAGTAAACCCATAAAACATCTAACTAGTTTCAATTTCTGATTTCCTTTTTCGTAGCTTAGTGCAAAAGCATACATTTTAGGTAAATGAAATCGATTTTCAGGTATATTATTGATTATGTCACTCAGCTCAGGTTTAAGAACCGAGAAAATGTCATTCCTAAAAAGGAGTATGAAAAAGAGATTAGCGCGGCCAGGGTCGAGTTTTCTCATTTATTGAAAGAGAGTACGTTAATACTTTTGGGAGTGATTTGTGCTAGTATAGGGTTAAAGGGATTTCTACTTCCTAATGCATTTATTGATGGTGGAGCCACTGGAATATCGCTTATCCTTGCCGAGATAACTGGCCTTTCCCTTTCTATTTTTCTGGTAATTGTAAATGCCCCGTTTATTATTTTGGGCTTTTCAGCAATAGGTAAGCAGTTTGCACTTCGCAGTTTAGTCGCTATTGCAATTCTTGCGGTTTTTGTACATTTTATTGAATTTCCTACCATTACCAACGACAAACTCCTAATTGCTGTTTTTGGTGGATTCTTTCTCGGTGCGGGAATAGGGCTCGCAATTCGAGGTGGTTCGGTGATAGACGGAACGGAGGTTTTGGCGATTTTTATAAGTAGAAAAACTGCACTTACCATTGGTGATGTAATTCTGCTGTTTAATGTTATCATTTTTGGTGTGGGTGCTTATATTTTTAACATCGAAACAGCACTCTATGCAATGCTAACTTATTTGGCCGCTTCAAAGACCGTTGATTTTATCGTTTCTGGTATTGAAGAATATGTTGGCGTTACCATTATCTCAGATTTCAGCGAAGACATTAGAATCGCTATTATTGAAAAAATGGGAAGAGGGTGTACCATCTATAATGGAAAACGAGGTTTTGGTAAACGCGGAGATCGCCTAAAAAAAACAGATATCATTTATACGCTTATTACACGTTTAGAGCTTGCCAAATTGCAGACCGAAATAGACAAGATAGACAAAAATGCTTTTTTGGTAATGCATAGTATTAAAGATGCCAAAGGAGGGATGATCAAAAAGCGTCCAATGAAGTAATTGGTCATAATCATCCCAGTTTTATCAATATCTTTCTATTCTATACTGAACTACGTTTCCCCACGGCATATTGGGAACGTAGAAAATATATGGTTTTTCTGTAAGAAATATACTACGAGGTTTGTTATGTTTGCATTGTTCAACAAAAATTTTGAACATCATGAAAACTACAAATAACTGGATAAAAATATGTGCTATAGGTATTGTGCTATTGGGGTTATTAGCATTGCTTGAATTGATTTGGTTTTATGAAGCTTGGGGACTGGCATCTATTATGGTGGTTTTTGGGACAGCTTTCTTAGCGCAAAAACTACTTACTCCTACAAATGAGAAAAGCACTGAGGTCGATTAGATCTCATTAACAACTTCCACTTCCCTACTCCTCCTCACTCCTATTTGCATATTTTTGCTCCAGTTCTGTTTGAAACTCTTCCATAACTGGCTTTACCGTACTTTCTGGTAGGTCCGCAATTCGAATATACATCAAACCGTCCACAGCATTGTTAAAAAGTGGATCAACATTAAAAGCAACTACTCTGGCGTTTTGTTTTATGTATTTTTTAATCAGCACAGGCAAACGCAAACTTCCTGGTTCCACCTCATCTATAATCTTGTCGAATTTATTTAAATCGGCTTCACTTTCATCAAAAATAAAGTCCTTATCGGCGTCCTTAAGCTTTACCTTAAACTCCTTTTTAGGGTTTATATATTGCGCGACATATGGGTCATAATAATTCGATTTCATAAATTCAATCATCAAAGACTTAGAAAACTCAGAAAACTTATTGCTAATACTTACTCCACCAATTAAGAACTTGTGTTCAGGATATCGCAAGGTTGTATGGACAATTCCCTTCCAAAGCAAGAATAAAGGCATTGGGCGCTGCTGGTATTCTTTTATAATGAAAGCCCGTCCCATTTCTATAGACTTACTCATCATAGGATACAATTCTGGCTCAAAGCGAAACAAGTCTTGTAAATAAAATCCATCAATTCCATAACTAGGGAAAATTTGAGACCCTAATCCCATTCTATAAGCGCCAACCATCTTTTGGGCATCCTTATCCCATAAAAACATATGGTGGTAATAGGAGTCAAATTTATCTAGATCGGTTGAGTTATTAGTTCCTTCCCCAACTTCACGAAACGTAATCTCTCGCAAACGTCCTATCTCTTGGATAATATTGGGGATACTTTGAGCAGGTGCTAAAAAGACTTCGTAGTTTTTACTTTTTAGCAATCGTAAGTCCTTATTTCGAAGTGTCTCAATTTCCGCCTCTATTGCCTTCAAGGGAATAGCTCCGGCAATTTTCTTGGGAGCCTTCGGAATTTTCAAATTCTTTGGGATTCCCTCCAACAACTTCTTTTTTTCAAAGGCATTGGATAACATATATGTTTTCTTCCGAAGAAATTCAGTAAAAGGTGCTAAGGATTCATGTTCGTTCTGATCATTGATTGAAATAGGATTTCCAATCCGAACTTTAATCAAACGATCCTTTTGTGTTAGCAGCTCCGATGGCAACTTGGCGGTCCGGAATGTGTCGTTCATTTTAGCAAGTCGATAGAACAACTTGCTGTTTTTAGCGTGAAAATAAATAGGCACTACAGGGACATTCGCCTTTTTAATTATTTTCATAGCACTTTCTTCCCAAGGTCGGTCAACCACCAATTTTCCATCACGGTAGGTGGACACCTCTCCTGCCGGAAAAATACCTAAAGGGTGCCCTTCCTTTAAGTGAGTTAAAGCCACTTTTATGCCTTGAATACTAGACTTTGCATCCTTGTACCCTTCAAAAGGATTCACCGGCATTACAAAAGGTTTTAATGGCTTTATACGATGTAAAAGAAAATTTGCTATGATTTTAAAGTCTGGGCGTTGCTCCAACAATACTTTGAGAAGTAAAATACCGTCTATTCCACCCAACGGATGATTGGAAATAGTAATAAAAGGTCCTTTCTTGGGGATTCTTCTTAAATCTTCTTCAGGAATTTCAAAGTTAATTTCAAACTCGTCCAACAAGGCATTGATGAATTCAAGATCCCTTAGATGCTTATTTCTATCATAAATCTTATTCATGGTAGAAATGTTAAGCAGCTTCATTAAAGCCCAGCCCATGGATGTACCAATAAAGCCAAACTTATCGACTTTAATAGCTTTTGCCACTTCTTTTGCATTAACTAATCCCATGAATTTCTACCATTGATACGAAAAACAAATATAGCGAAACCAATCCAACTATTCTTTAATAACAAGTTGCACAGTATCCCTACTTTCCTGCTTTATTAATACTTCTCTGCCATTTATTAAGGCTTTAATCTCTACAGGTTTAGAATGACGAATAGTATAGAGGGTCACCCCTTCATTCCATTTTATCTTAAATCGTTCTCGAAGTTTAGCGAGCAAAGGTTCCAAATTATTAAACTTATTATCTACACAAACTGAAAAACTGATAGCAGAATTTTGAATTAACTCTACTCTCATTTTGAATTCCTGTAGCAATTTAAAAACCTCACTGATGTTGTTTTCAATCATAAATGAAAAATCCAAGGAAGAAAGTGAAATAAGCACTTGATTCTTCTTAAGGATAAAGCAAGAGGTCTGCGGATCCAGTGTCACTCCCTTCCCAACGCAAGTGCCTTCCTCCAACGGATTGACAAATGATTTAACATAGAGGGGGATCTCTTTACGCTGTAATGGCTGCAAGGTTTTTGGATGAATCACTGTTGCACCATAAAAAGCCAACTCAATGGCTTCTCTATAAGAAATATGACGCAACAATTGAGTTTTAGAAAAGTAGCGGGGATCTGCATTGAGCACTCCAGGCACATCCTTCCAAATTGTAACACTTTCAGCATTTAAACAATATCCAAAAATAGCAGCTGTATAATCACTTCCCTCTCTCCCCAATGTGGTTGTAAAATTATTTGTGTCCTCTGAGCCCAAAAAACCCTGAGTGATCATAATTCTATTTGGCTTAACCTGCTTCTCAATATTTTTTTGAGTCGCCCCCCAGTCGACAATTGCATCACGATGGTTTGCATTGGTCTTTATACAAGTACGGACGTCAAGAAGTGTGTTGGCTATATTTACTTCAGAAAGATAAGCAGAAACAATTGCCGTTGAGCAAAGTTCGCCGTAACCAACTACTTGATCATATACAAAAGCGTGATTCCGGGATTTTGTAGTTTTCAGAAAGTGGTTTAATTCTTTAAACAGTTTGTTTATTCTTTCAAAAATAGGGTGAGAGCTCGCTGTAAATAAGTCAGATATAATTTTGTGATGATAATTGTAAATTTCACTAACGGTAGCCTCAATAGTTGTGGGTTCTGAAAAGTAATTGGATACAACCCCTTCAAAACTATTGGTCATTTTTCCCATAGCCGAAACCACTAAAACTAAATCTTTTTCTTTGGTTGTTTCTATTACTGAAGCGAGGTTCCTAACTCCCTCAGCATCTTTGACAGATGCTCCTCCGAATTTGAAGACTTTACTCATGTATTTTCAATATAATTTTTAATTCCTTTTTCATCCATCTCTACTTGCCACCAATCCTTCATAACGTTAGCTCCACTGCGTTCGTAAAAGCGAATCGCCCCTTCATTCCAACCTAGAACAACCCAGTTTACTCGTTTCACACCCTGATCTTGAGCATACCTCATCACTCTTGTATAAAGTGCTTCACCCACTCCTTTACCTCTCATTTTATCCTTTACAACAAGATCTTCGAGATGTACTGTTTTTCCAACCCAAGTAGAAAACCGAAAATAAATAAGAGCCATCCCTACAATTTCTGAAGCTATCTCAGCAACAAAACAGGTAAATTCCGGGTTTTCTGAAAATCCAGCTTTCTCTAAATCCTCTATTGTTATTGCAACCGCGTCTGGTTCTTTTTCAAAAATGGCAAGCTCAGTAACTAGCTCTAGCACTTGACCCATATCCCCTTTGGTCGCTTTTCTAATCTTAATATCCATAACGATCGTTTTGCTTCACAAATATCGGCTCATTTTCTTAAAAATCCCGATATTTGCTGGAAATTCACGACAACACATCAAAATGGCAAAACAGAATCAAACTCTTGGCGAATTTATTATTGAAAACCAAGGAGAGTTTCAATACTCCTCTGGTGAACTTTCTCGATTAATAAATTCAATTCGTTTAGCAGCAAAAGTTGTGAATCACGAGGTAAACAAAGCTGGTCTAGTAGATATATTAGGCGCTGCAGGAGATACCAATGTGCAAGGTGAAGATCAACAGAAGTTAGACATTTATGCCAACGATGCCTTTATCAAGACTTTGACCAATCGAGAAATTGTCTGCGGAATAGCTAGTGAAGAAGAGGATGATTTTATAACCATCAAAGGACGGAATAAAAAGAACGATAATAAGTACGTTGTCCTTATCGATCCTCTTGATGGATCCTCGAACATTGATGTGAATGTTTCGGTTGGAACAATTTTCTCAATTTATAGAAGGGTTACTCCTTCAGGAACACCTGTTACTATCGACGATTTCCTGCAACCTGGAAATCAACAAGTAGCGGCAGGATATATTGTCTACGGAACTTCTACTATGATTGTTTTTAGTACAGGACATGGTGTTAATGGCTTTACCTTAAACCCGGCCATTGGAACTTATTATCTTTCGCATCCAAATATGCAATTTCCTGAAACAGGATCGATCTACTCCGTCAATGAAGGAAATTATGTTCACTTCCCACAGGGGGTGAAAAATTACATCAAGTATTGTCAAGAAGAAGAGGGTGATCGCCCTTATACCTCAAGATATATTGGTTCATTGGTTTCAGATTTTCATAGAAATATGATCAAGGGGGGAATTTATATTTATCCAAATACTTCAAAAAATCCCAACGGAAAGCTGCGTTTACTTTACGAATGCAACCCTATGGCTTATATTGCCGAACAAGCGGGAGCTAAGGCCAGTGATGGGTTTAAAAGAATTCTTGATATTAAACCTACAGAATTGCACCAGCGTGTTCCCTTTATCTGTGGGAGTAAACTTATGGTGGAAAAGGTCGAGGAGTTTATGAAAAACGCATAAAAAGGTAAAAAACTCGGCATATGTCTGTTTTTTTACTAACTTTAATTTAACAAACATGTGACCAATGAGTAAAAAAAAGACACAAGACCCCAAAGGTGAACAAGTCGACTCTGCTTCAAAGATTGAAGCGATTAAGAACCTAATTTTTGGTGAAAATATCGTTCAATATGACAGTGAATTTGAAACACTAAAAAAAGATCTTCAGAAGAAAAAAGAACACCTTGAAAGTTATATTGATGACGTTCGCAATGAACTTATGCAATCTATTGATTCCCTCAGCACCGATGTAAATATTCGTATTACAGATCTCGAAGATGCCCTAAACGCAAAGACCGATTTGCTTTCAGAAAAGAAAGTCGATCGTCGTGAATTGGGTAAGCTTCTAATTAATCTTGGCGAAAAAATAAGTTCGTAGGTATTATTTTAATTAGTTTATGGTGGAAGAAGATAAATTACAACTTCTTAGAGACATTCTGTTGATAGACGACAGAGAGATTGCCAATGCCATACACCAGCGTATTGAAGCCATTACTGAAACACTAGAAAAGAGAGAAAAACTTTCAAAAAAAATCGATCCCATAATAGAAGAACGATTGGAAGAGTTTGTTACAAAAATTCCTACTACACTAGGTCCCACTATAACTAAAACCTTACGAAAACAAGTTGCAAACTCGAAAGATGAAGTTGTGGAAGCTCTCTACCCCATTATAGGTAAGATGATTAAGCGCTATATCCAAAATGAAATAAGGCTCCTTTCAGAAAATATGAATAAGAAGATAAATGATACTTTCTCATTCGCCTCCTTAAAACGTAAATTTAGAGCCAAGGCCACTGGTGTTAAAGAGAGCGATCTTATATTGAGTGAACTGGACGCTCCAGTAGTGAATGAAGTTTTTATTATTCAAAAAGGTTCTGGAATTTTGCTAGGCAACCTTAGTAATACTTCAACTGTGGATAAGGATATGATTTCTGGAATGCTCACAGCCATTAAGAGTTTTGTTGAGGATGCCTTTGAAGGAGGAAGCCAAAACTTAGAGGCTATCGAGTACGAATTATATACAATTCAAATACAGAACTTTCATACCTATTATGCGGCGGTGGTTGTTTCTGGAACATATACGCGTAGCTTTGAAAGTAAGCTTGAAGACAAGTTGCTTAAATTATCTGAACGTCTCTCCCCTAAAATTTCTTTTCTGGAACCAGAAGAAGTCAACGACATTTTAAAAGAATTCTTTTAGATGGAAAACATAAAAAAATAGTGCTTTTAGGGCCGTTTGGTGTGGGAAAAACGTCCCTTGTTCGTCGATTTATGACTGATGAGTTTTTACAAGATTATAAAACCCACTTGGAGTACAAATAAAAAAGAAGGAACTTACCCTTTTTTCCGGAAACAGTCTTTCCATGATTATTTGGGATCTCGAAGGTTTTTCATCAGTTTCTAAAACACGAAGTTCTTATTTACTTGGATCTAATGGCTTTATTTATGTTTTTGATGTTACAAGATCCGTTACAGATGCCAGTCTGGATGAGGAAATAGACTTCATTACAAAAAAGTACCCCAACATTACTTTAAAAATCATTGGAAACAAATGTGATGAAAAGGATTCAACGACAATCGAAAAACATCTGAAAAGTAAGAACATAAATGTTCACAGCTTTGTTAGTGCCAAAACTGGTGATGGTGTTAACCAACTTTTCAATGATATTGCGTTAAATATTAGTTCATTATGAATAACGGAAACAGCACTTTTTTTCTCTAATAAAGTACAAGAAATACTAACTACCTTAGAAGGTGTTATCACACAAAGCAGTAACACCATTTTCAGTTTAGAAAATGGAGACAATCTTTTTCAAATACATCCATTTTTTGAAAGCCTCAAGGACGAGCTTAAAAGTGGAAATGAAACAGATTTGGCTTTCCCTTGTGTGCAGTTAGATATTTATGGAGAAGAAGTTATTTACGATATTACCATTAAAAAAGAAATGGGACTCTTTAGCAATTTTACTATTCGATTATTCCAAACATTACGAGCACCTTCATGATGCCGCACAAGAAAAGAAGACAGCTATGCTCAACGAGCAAGCTCACGAGCTTAAAACGAAGCACTCAGACGAAAAAAAGCCTATGCTGATTATATAAAGGAGCGTATAGACGATAAAATAATTCAAGAACTAGAAGAAGTTGTTTTGAATCTTGAAGCACTTAAGAAGTCTAATGTTTCTTCAGAACAGATTCTACTCATTAATAAAATCGAAAAATCCGTTGGAAACATGCACATTAAGGCTGTGCAAATAAAAGAAAATCTTGGAATATATTTGGATTAAATTCATTATACTTGTAAAATGTCCCTGTCTAAAAAAATAGTACTCTTAGGTCATTTTGGTGTAGGCAAAACGAGTCTTGTAAGACAGTTTGTTGATAGCGTCTTTAGTGAAAACTATCTTGTAACGCTTGGCGTGCACGTTAAGAAAAAGGATGTTGAGATTCTCGGTAAAAAAGTAACTCTAATTATTTGGGATATCGAGGGTAGTACTTCAATATCCAAAGCCAGAAAATCTTATTTGGCTGGCTCTCATGGATTCCTTTATGTTTTTGATGTTACTCGTCCTGAAACATTTGAAAGTTTGGAAAAAGAAATGGAATTTCTAGAAGAAAGCTACCCCGCAACACCTGTATGCCGAATAGGAAACAAATCTGATTTGATTGTTTCTGAAAATGACAGAGAATTCTTTGATTCAGAAAAATTCGCGAAATGTGATTTTACCAGCGCAAAAAATGGTGAAAATGTAGAGCATGTTTTTCTAAAAATCTCCGAGTTCATAACTTCATAAGTATGACGATTCAAACGTTTAAAAACACCCTGTATACATCAAAGGTTCAAATCATTCAAATCGATAAAGGTGGTAAAATTTTAGAAAGTGAAGACAATCTCTTTGTTGCCTCTAAAAATAAATTTGTTGCCGAACTTCATCCGTTTTTTGAAGGAATAGAACCCCTTTTTACGGATGCTTCAGAAGCCATTCATTTTCCATGTGTAAGTCTTGAAATAGGCGCAAAACATATTGTTGCAGATATTGATATAATTGACAAAGACGGCAAAATCTTTATTTCAATATTCGATTTTACCGATCATTATGCGAACTCTCACCCTATGGTTCAGGAAAGAAATGAAGCGTCTATTTTAAAGAATAGACTCATTTTTGAAAACGATATCTTACTAGCAAAAGAGGACCTTAAAAATAAATTCTTAGCGCATCTCAATCACGAAATAAGAAATCCACTTAACAATGTCCTTGGCTTTCTGGAGATTTTAGAGGACTCTAAATTAAGCTACGAACAAAAAGAAATATTAAATGTTATTAGCAAGACAGGGAAACATTTAAAAGTTTTACTGGATGACTTGGTAGACATATCAAAAATAGAAAAAGGAATAGCCAAAATTAAAAACATTCCTTTTAGTTTGTCTCAAGTCTTAACGAACTTAGAAAAACACTTTCAGTTAAAATACGAGAAAAGTAATATCGGTTTTGGATGCAGTATGGACAAAGCTGTTGAATTTAGACTTATGGGTGATCCTACTAGACTAAATCAAATATTATTTAACCTGGTTGACAACGCGCATAAAAACACTAAAGAAGGAAGTGTTTCAGTTGAGGTTCGCGTCAAAGAAGAAGGAACCTCAGAGAAACCAACCCAATTATTATTCAAAGTTTCAGATACTGGAAAAGGTATTTCAAAAAACGAGCTCGATCAGGTTTTCGATTCATACCGACAACTTGAGTTTGATGAAATTAAGCCTATTGGTGAAGGCTTAGGGCTTAAAATTGTAAAAGAACTTGTTACACTTCTAAACGGTACGGTTAAAGTTGAAAGCGTTTTGGAAAAAGGCACCACCTTTGAGGTAATGTTACCTTTTATGGAGCGAGAAAAAAAAGAGCCTAAGAAAAAAGTGATTCCAAAAGGTTCAGGAATTGTGATTAGTAAGCGAATATTGGTTCTTGAAAACGAGGAAATCATGCAAATGTTAATGATGAAAACCTTCCTCGATAATGATAGCGGTTATTTTATTGAAATCGCGAGAGACGGGATGCAAACGCTTCAACTATTAGAAAAGAGAAAATACGACCTTGTCTTACTTAAGATGCAACTTCCAGATATGGATGGATATCAAGTTCTGAGTCATATAAGAAATAATGCCGAAGTTTCTATTTCAACAGTACCTATCTTGGTAGTAAGTGGAAGTAGTTTGAGAAAAGAGCAAGAAGCTATCTTCGATGCTGGGGCCTCAGAATTCCTTGCAAAGCCCTATACAAAAAAGGAGCTTTTTTCAAAAATTAACAAAGTCCTTAAGCGCTAGGTCTATTTTTTATTTAAAAGATATCTGTAGTCTTCCAAATCCAATCCACCATTATAAATATCAATAGAACGCTTAATAAGTTTCGTTGCTAATTGTTCTGTATACCCCAGGCCTATTGCATACCTCTCAACTAGATGGTGTTCATCTTCGTCGATTTCATGATCTGCGAAAATCATTTCAAACAAATCATGCATTCGCTCTAAACGCTTATCGGCAGAGTTTGGTGGATTAATAGGATATTTTGTAGGGTTCTTTAGTACCTCGTTATATTCAGATTCGTCAATGTCCAATTTTCTGGCAAAACGTCTCAACATTTTCTCTTCATCAGGGTTAATTGCACCATTAACGGCAGCAATACTAGTAATAGAGGCAAAGTGTCCTAAGTTTCTTTTGTGTTCTCCGCTTTCAAATAGATCTGTAAATGACATAGTTCAATATTATTCTGCAAATATAAAATTTGTAATTCACATTTTCTATGTTATTGCTTCGGAAAAAAAGCTTGGAACAAAACTTTTCTAGCTTCTTTAAAAATCTAACACAAAATGCTAACTTTAAAGCATGTTAGAAAATCAAGAATATCTTTTTAGCCTTTCCGAAGAAGTAACCTATTTAAATTGCGCTAGTATGTCTGCTCAATTGAAATCTGTAGAGCGCATTGGCATTGAAAACCTTCAAAAAAAGAACAACCCTTTCCTCATCGAAAACGCACACTTTTTACAGATAAAAACTCTTGAAAGAGCGCTTCGCAAAATTCATTGAAGCACCGAATCCAGAAAGCATTGCTATTATTTCATCTGTTTCTTATGGAGTTGCCATAGTGGCAAAAAACATACCTTTTGAGAAGGGAGATGAAATTATTTTACTTGAAGAACAGTTTCCAAGTAATTTCTATACTTGGAAACAGCTTAAAAAAGAAAAGGGTGTTGTACTAAAAACCATTTCTGCTCCCCCGCTTGAATTGGGAAGAGGTAAAAAATGGAATGAGCAACTCCTTGAAGCCATCACTCCAAAAACTAAAGTTGTCTCTATTCCAAATGTTCATTGGACAGATGGAACACTTTTCAATCTAATGGCGATATGCCAGCGCACCAATGATGTAAGCGCATACCTTATCATCGATGGCACCCAAAAGTGTGGGTGCGTTGCTGTTTTCTGTGGCTAAATTCAGCCTGACGCTCTTATATGTGCGGGTTACAGATGGCTTATGGGAGCCTATGGCCTTGGGGTAGCTTATTTTGGTAAAAGATTTCACGAGGGTCTCCCTATTGAAAACAACTGGATGAATCACGAAGGAAGTGAGAATTTTGCCAATCTCGTGAATTACAATGAAAATTTCAAACCAAAGGCAGCTCGATTTGATATGGGGGAATCGAGTCATTTTATATTGACTCCAATGCTTTCTGAAGCCATTAGGCAATTAACTGAATGGAGTCCAAATCGCATCCAAAGGTATTGTCAAAACATAACTCAAGATGTATTGAATAGACTCCAAGAGCTAGGGTACTTTATAGAAGATTCTGAGTATAGAGCAAAGCACCTTTTCGGTATTTATCTACCAAGGGAATCATCTTTGGAAAAGTTGAAAAAGAAGCTATCTAACAAAAATGTATATGTTTCCTATCGTGGGGAAGTAATTAGAGTGGCACCAAATGTTTATAACTCAAAAGCTGATTTAGAAAAACTCTTTTCTTGTTTTATTTAAATAGTGACTATGCTATCTTTGCGCCTTTATGAGCAAAGCCCTAGTTACTTCGCTTTTTGCACAGTCTTCGTCAGCACGAAAACTAGGGGAAGCTATTGCCAATTCTCAACAAAACATCGCTGTATCCGGTCTTGTTGGATCTTCTGTATCCCTTGTGGTGGCTAACACTTTTAAAGCTTTAGAACTTCCCTTTTTATTAATATTTAACGATAAGGAAGAGGCTGCCTATCATCTTAATGATTTAGAAAATTTGTTGGGAGATCAAAACGTTCTGTTTTATCCTGGAAGTTACCGCAGGCCCTATCAAATTGAAGAAACAGACAACGCAAACGTACTTCTGAGGTCTGAAGTATTAAACCGTATTAATTCTCGAAAAAAACCAGCGTTAATTGTCACCTATCCAGAAGCTTTATTTGAAAAAGTGGTTACCCGAAAAGAACTTGAACGCAATACCTTAAAGGTTTCGATCAATGATAATCTTTCTATTGATTTTGTTAACGAAATCCTATTCGAGTATCGATTCAAACGTACAGATTTTGTAACTGAACCTGGTGAATTTTCTGTCCGAGGAGGAATTCTAGATGTGTTTTCTTTTAGCAACGATGAACCCTACCGTATCGAGTTTTTTGGTGATGATGTGGACAGTATTCGCACCTTCGATGTTGAGACTCAATTGTCTTTAGAACAATTAAAAAAAATCTCAATCATTCCCAATGTGGAGAACAAAATGATGGAGGAGAAACGAGAGAGTTTTCTAAAATATATTGCCTCAAAAACAATTATTTTTCTCAAAAATCAAGAGCTCATTAGCAGTAGCATAGATAAACTTTTTCAGAAAGCCACAGATGCGTTCAATGAAACTAAAGGAGGCGTAAAAATGAATGAACCAACAGCGTTGTTTTGTAACGCTGCACTCCTTCAGAAACAATTATCAGAATTTACATCGGTGACAATCACCAATTCATCCGAGAAGGCTTCAGTTTCCTTTAAAACGCAACCGCAACCTTCTTTTAATAAGCAATTCAACTTATTAATTGAAAACCTCAACACCAATGATGCAGATGGATATAAAAACTACCTCTTCTGCAGTAGTGAACAACAAGCGAAGCGCTTTCACGATATATTTGAAGACGCAGACCAAAAGGTAGTTCAATATGAAACGGTCGTTTTTCCTTTGCATCAAGGTTTTATAGACTATGAAAACCGAACGGTTTGCTATACCGATCATCAAATCTTTGAGCGTTATCATAAGTTTCAACTTAAAAATGGTTACGCCAAAAAGCAAGCAATTACGCTAAAAGAACTTACAAACTTAGAAGTAGGTGACTATGTAACCCATATAGATCATGGAATTGGAAAGTTTGGTGGTTTGCAAAAAATCGATGTTGAAGGGAAAAAACAGGAAGCTATCAAATTAATCTATGGGGAGCGCGATATATTATATCTCAGCATTCATTCGCTTCACAAGATTTCTAAATACAATGGAAAAGATGGTTCTGCACCTAAAATATATAAATTGGGTAGCGCCGCCTGGAAAAATCTAAAACAAAAAACCAAAACACGCGTAAAACAAATTGCCTTTAATCTAATAGAGTTGTATGCCAAACGTCGACTTCAAAAAGGTTTTGCCTTTGATCCAGATTCGTATTTGCAATTAGAACTTGAGTCTTCTTTTATTTATGAGGATACACCAGATCAAATCACCTCTACCGCTGATGTAAAGAGAGATATGGAAAGTGAATTGCCTATGGATCGATTGGTGTGTGGTGATGTTGGCTTCGGAAAAACCGAAGTTGCAATTCGCGCTGCTTTTAAAGCCGTAGATAATGGAAAACAAGTTGCAATACTGGTGCCAACCACTATTTTGGCCTTTCAGCATTTTAAAACTTTTTCTGAAAGACTTGCAGAAATGCCAGTGAATGTTGATTACCTCAACCGTTTTCGTAGTACAAAAGAGCGGAGGAATGTTCTCGAAGGTCTAAAGGAAGGTAAACTCGATATCGTAATTGGGACGCATCAATTGGTGAATAAATCGATTGAGTTTAAAGACCTTGGATTATTAATTATAGATGAAGAACAGAAATTTGGAGTTGCCGTTAAAGACAAACTTAAAACGATTAAAGAAAACGTTGACACGCTTACACTTACGGCTACGCCTATCCCGCGTACGCTTCAGTTTAGTTTAATGGCAGCGCGAGATCTTTCGGTAATTACCACACCTCCCCCAAACAGATATCCTATCGAAACGAATGTTATTCGTTTTTCAGAAGAAACCGTTAGAGATGCTGTACGCTATGAGATTTCCCGTGGTGGGCAAATTTTCTTTGTTCATAACAGAATTGAAAACATTAAAGAGGTCGCTGGGATGATCCAGCGCCTAGTTCCTGACGCAAAAATTGGAATTGGTCATGGGCAAATGGACGGGAAAAAACTCGAACAGTTAATGCTCGCCTTTATGAATAATGAATTTGATGTGCTGGTCTCCACTACTATCATTGAAAGTGGGTTGGACGTTCCTAACGCGAATACGATTTTCATAAATAATGCAAACAACTTTGGCTTGTCAGACCTACATCAAATGCGAGGGCGCGTTGGAAGAAGTAATAAAAAAGCCTTTTGCTATTTTATTACGCCTCCCTACTCTGCTATGACAGATGATGCCAGAAAACGAATCACCGCTTTGGAGCAATTTAGTGAGTTAGGAAGTGGTTTAAATATTGCGATGAAAGATCTTGAGATTCGTGGGGCTGGTGATTTGTTGGGTGGAGAACAGAGTGGATTTATTAATGAAATTGGGTTCGAAACCTATCAGAAAATTTTGGCAGAAGCCATTGATGAACTAAAAGAAAAAGAATTTAAAGATCTTTATGTGGGAACCGAACACGAAAAAAAGAGCTTTGTAAAAGAAACCGTTATTGACACGGATTTCGAATTGCTTTTCCCAGATGATTATGTCAATAATATTACTGAAAGACTCAACCTATACAACAAACTAAGCGATTTGGAGAATGAAGAGCAGCTCCGAACATTCGAAACAGAGCTTATAGATCGTTTTGGGGAAATTCCGAAGCAGGTAGAAGACTTATTAAATAGTGTTCGTATTAAGCGAATTGCAATAACTATGGGTCTTGAACGTGTTTTGATGAAACAAGGAAAACTCGTTGGCTATTTTGTGGCAGACCAACAAAGTGCCTTTTATCAAAGTGCCTCATTTACAAAGGTGCTTCAATACGTTCAGGATAATCCAGGGGCTGTAAAAATGAAAGAGAAACAAACGAGAAATGGGTTACGTCTAATTATTACTTTCGATAAAATAACCTCTGTGGATAGTGCTCTAAAGGCATTGGATGATTTTCTGGTCTGATTCTTGTTTAATGCCCTAGGTGAATCGCATTTATTATATTTATAACCTATGATCAGAAAACTACTTTTTACAGTTTGTTTGTTTCCGCTTCTGGCAGTCGCACAACACACCATCAAAGGAACTTTTACTCCTGCCGAGGACTATAAATGGGTTCTTTTATACAGAATTTCGCCTACTAACACTTTTTATACTGCCGATACTAGGGTTGATGAAGAAGGAAACTTTACGTTAAAACTAGATTCAACAGTCACAAAAGGAATGTATCGAATTGTATATGCACTCCCGCCCGAGACCTATAACTTTGATGTTATCTATAATGGAGAGGAAGACATCGAACTTACGTTTAGTGACACCCACGGTGTGGTTTTTACAATTTCAAAAGAGAACCAGCTCTTAGCCGCCTATGAAGAAGAGGTGTATAAGGTTCGAAGTGAAATTGGAAGCAAATACCGAAAAGGTTATGAAGAAGTGGAAGGTTTATTCAAAACACTGGGAGAACTACAGAATGTGTTTGAAAATGAAGCCGAAGGAACTATTGCCTCAAACTTTATTAAGGCAAACAAGGCATATATTCCTAGTGAGGCTGAAGACCTTACTAACTATGTAAAAAATACAAAAGCTACATATTTTGAAAATGTAGATTTTAATAATCCAATACTTCAAACGTCGAACTTTTTGTTCGAGTATACGTTCAACTACATTAAAGGTTTTGTAGGCAAGGATGAAAATGTGCCTGATGCTTACGAAAAAAATATTAACACAGTTAATGAACTTATACAAAATAGTGATACACAATATCAAAAGGTATTGTTGCACCATTTATGGCAAAAGTTTGTCGATATCAATCGGGTGGGAACGGCGAATTATATAGCCGAAAAATATTTAATCCCTGTGAGTACGAGAGTTATGGATCTTGAATTGGTTGAAAAACTTGTATTATTTAAGAGGTTGTCTTTGGGCGAAAAGGCACCAGATTTTTCTTGGGAAGAAGATGTTGAGGGTAAAACTATTAAAAACTCCTTGCACAAAGTTGATATCGCTCAAAGATATGTTATTGTCTTTTGGAGCAGCCAATGTTCTCATTGTTTAAAAGAAGTGCCCCAAATTCACAGTAAGGTAAAAGCACTTGAAAAAGGGTTGGTTAAGGTGATTACAGTTGGACTAGAAGATGAACCTTATGACTGGCAAAATACCATTTATGACTTTCCTGAATTTATTAATGTACTTGGTCTTGGAAAATGGGAAAATAAAATTGGTGATGCTTATGGAATAGATTCTACGCCCACTTATTTTGTTCTAGATGAGAATAAAAAAATTGTCGCTAAACCGGAGGACCTTGAAAAGTTGATGGAAGTTCTTTCTTTGAAAACTGTCGATAAGTAAACACTCTAAGTTAGAGAACTTTGAAGATCACGTCACAACCATTTTCCTTATCACCTTGTACGCTCCTACGAATAAAGTTTAGAGATACATTCCGTTTTGTTACTGTATTCATATAAATTCACGCCATTATTTTTCCAAAATCCAATGATTTAAATTTTTTCTTCGACTATAATCCATCAGGCTTGTTGGATAATTAATCCAGTAACAAACGAGCTTACATCCCCTGTTGGGGTAAACTTGAAAACCGTATCTCCTACATAATTGGAACAATAGATATTTCCATTGCCGCCCAAAACGATAGCATCATCTGGTGTCCCAGCGGTAAAGGTTGTGACTGTTTGAGAGAATGCCATTACTTTTATTAAAAGTCCTGCACAGAGGAAAAGTGTAATCTTTTTCATAATTCTGAAGTTTTTATCAAAAATAACTTCAAAGATTATTGATATCGACCGTTTGGATACAACGAACCGTAAAACTTAAGCGGCCCGATAGTTCTTTATAAAACTACTCGGTGTTTCCTTCATCGTTAACTTGAAAGCTTTGTTGAAGGTGGATTTTGAATTAAAACCTACATCCATTGAGATTGCGAGAAAGGTATGTTGAAGATGTTCATTCTTTTCAATTTTAGAAACAAATTCTTTTATACGATAGCTATTAATAAAATCGTAGAATGTTGTTTTATAAACGGCATTAAGTAACCAAGAAATATTATTGGTAGATGTTTTAAGCCTTTCGGCTACATCTTTTAGAGTTAAATTGCTTTATAAAAACACTTTTTCGTTTACCATTAAACTATTCAGTTTCTCCGTTAACAATTCAGTATCAAATTGTGTCAGCCTATCCTTCTTGTGGAGTATTTTAGGCTCTAACGGCATTCTAAAAAGTTCGGGTTGTTTTAGACTAAAATATCCGATTACATAAATAAAAATAGGGATAACCACCCAAATACTTTCATAATTAACAAAGGTCAAGTATTTGTCCAAAAAAGTTGCGTTAATAAAACTGAAAAGCCAAGCAATCAAACATATGGTAAAGGCAATGGAGAAAAAATAAAGATAAGTAAGCGGTGTCCGGTTAAAAGAAAAAGTGTCTTTTTCATTCGTTTTATATCTTTTCAATAATTCAAAGGATTTAATTAGATATATGATATTAAAGGCGATCATAAGTATTGTTAGAACTTCAAATACAAGTGTTAAATCACCTATCACTAATAATTGATAATATGCCTCTGGTGAATAAAAAACAATATAACATACAGCTATTCCTATCATTCCCACAAATGGGATAAAATGAACTAATGGGAGACGATAAGAAGCATTTCCCTTAAAAAGTAATCTTCTAATGTAGATATAAAATAGAGGTCCGAAAAGAAAAACAACAGAATCCGCCAACAAACTCCATTGAAAAACCCAGGCGTTCAGAAATCGAAAATATACAAAACGTCCAATTAGCATAACCGTTGCCAGTAGTAATAGAGATGATAAAATCATATTGGTGCTTCGGTTGTTGTTGGAAATGCGTTGAAGCGTAAGTGAAAGAAAAATTCCTTGACAAATTCCTATGACTATAATAATGTCTATTAGTTGAAAAGAATTAAGCATTATTTTTTATTTCAAATGTAGGCCTGAAGTGTTTGAATTTCGTCTTTTTGGGTACAAAAAGACCTGTAATCAATTAAAAATGATAAAATGCATTCTCAAAATGCTCTACTTTTTCGACTGTTTTGTTCTTTAACACGGCTATAATATCAAAGCGCACCTCTAGTTCCAGACTGTTTGAAATAAGATACTCATTTGCTGCTTTCACTAGTAACTTTATTTTACCCTTGGTCACAAAATCCTTAGGGTCTCCAAAAACAGTACTGTTACGTGTTTTCACCTCAACCACAACAACTCGTTTCTCCTTTTGTGCAATAATATCAATTTCTGCCTTATCGAAAATAAAATTCCGCTCTAAAATAGTATATCCATTACGGGAAAGATAATCCGCCGCAAGCTGTTCCCCCATTTTACCTAGTTCGTTGTGATATGCCATATTAATCTGTTAAAACCTCAAAGTTACCTCACTACTCATAACCTCCATAAATATAGTTCTTCCCATTATAAGTGCTCGATTATCTTGTATATGGCCAGCTGGGAAATTAAAACATACTGGATAGTCGTACTCCGAAACTGCTTCCAAAACAATTTCCATAGCACTTTTCCCATATGGAATTGTATTATCCCGCATGTCGCTCATTCCTCCTACCACCAATCCAACGATATTCTTTAGAAGTCCGTTCCTCTTTAAATTTTGCACCATCCTATCTACATGGTATAGCATTTCATCCAGATCTTCAATAAAAAGAATTTTTCCATCTGTTTTTAGTTCCGAAGGACTCCCTATGAGGGAATATAAAAGTGACAAATTACCTCCCACTAGCGGTGCTTTGGCCTTTCCTTTTTTGTTTAGTTCATTTCCTTTGGAAGAAATTCTAATTTCGTAATTATTTCCAAAGAGCGCTTCCTTAATTGTATCTCGAGTAGCAGAGGTTTTCGTATCCATTTCAATTGCCATATTGGCATGTAGCGTCTCTATTCTGAATTGATGTATATGAGAATGTAAAGCTGTGACATCGCTATAACCAATGATCCACTTGGGCTTTTTTCTGAAAGTTGAGAAATCCAGCCTATCGATAATTCGAACTGTTCCGTACCCACCCCTGGCACACCAGATCGCCTTAATTTCAGAATCATCCATCATTTCCTGAAAATCATTCGCCCGCAACGAATCATCCCCAGCAAACTGACAATCCTGAGCATTAATCGTTTTTCCTTGTACATAATTCAAACCCCACCTCTCTAATAAACTTAAAAAGGGTTGAAGTTCAAGGCTAGTAATTTTACGGGCCGTAGAGACAATCCCAACGGTATCTCCAATTTTCAAAAAAGATGGTGTAACCATTTGTTAAATTTACACGTCCAAAAAATAAATATTAAACTTTTTAGCTAAAATTAAGTCAAATATTATGTAAGTTGCTATTATTCACTATTTTTAATAGTCTCAACTCTAAAAACCATCGCCTATGGAACTAGTTGCCAACCCTTCTTGCAATACTTCTACGATACAACCTTATGAACCTACTTCTCAAAATCTCTGGGATACTTCCAAAGTAAATCACGTCTTTCGCAGACTTGGGTTTGGTGCATCACAAAATGACATAGATGCAGCACTGGCAATGACTCCAGGAGACTTTGTTGATAACTTGTTAGACACTGCCGCTAACCTACCCCCTACACCCGCTCCACCCTGGGGATACTGGTCGTATAACGATTTTACGGATTACGCAATTGAGAATAATCAGTATAAACATGATTGGCGAATTCAAACTGGAAATGACATTATAAGTGATAATTTTAGAGGAAGAATGGCTTTTTTCTGGATGAATCATTTTGTGACCGAGGTAGAAGTGTACGGCCATTGTTCCTATATGTACCAATATTATAGTGCCATACAAACTTCTTCACTAGGAAATTTTAGAGAATTTACGAGAACGATAGGAACTAACTCCGCAATGCTTCTATATCTTAATGGCTTTGAAAATACAAGCCTTAATCCCAATGAAAATTATGCCCGCGAATTGTTTGAATTATTTACATTAGGTGAAGGTAATGGCTATACGCAAGAGGATATATTAGAAACTGCTCGGGCCTTAACAGGGTATAATCATTGGAATGATTATGGTGATGTTGTTTTCTTTGATCCTAGTACTTTTGATAACGGTGAAAAGACCATTTTTGGCCAAACGGGCTTCTGGGGCTATGATGACGTAATAGATGTTCTTTTTCAAGAAAGGTCCAATGAGATTGCCTTCTATATCTGTGAAAAAATCTACCGCTTTTTCGTAAGTCCTGAAGTAGATACAGCTATCGAGCAAGATATAATATTACCGTTAGCAAACACCCTTATTGCCAATGATTTCGAGCTTGTACCAATGCTAAAGCAACTCTTTAAAAGTGAACATTTTTTTGATGAGCGAGCATTAGGAGTTACAATTAAAAGTCCTTATGACTTTATCTTCAATTATCTTACAGAAACTGGCTTCTATTATGATGATAACCTAATGGAAGCTTTCATTTACTATGCTGGTCTAATGGGTCAAGAAATGTATGACCCCTTAGATGTTTCTGGATGGCAAAGAGACGAAACTTGGATTAATGCATCAACACTTACAGGTCGATGGCAACTTGTTGAATTGTATTTAGGTTTTCTGTTCGACAATGGGCTAGAAGGAACTTTAGTAGATTTTGCAAGAGATCTTTCTAATGACAGTATTGATCCTTATTACATCACCCAAGTAGTTATCGATAGATTGATGTCGAAGCAATTGCACAGCATAACAGACTACGATATCGCTACGGATATCTTTAAATGGGAAGTGCCACAAAACTATTATGACAATGGTTTATGGAATCTAAATTGGCCCTCTGCTCCTTATCAAGTTTTTTTACTTTTAAAACATGTTGCAACAATTCCCGAATTCCAACTTAAATAGCCAGCCCTATGTGTAAAAATCATCATATACCAAAACAAGAGACGTCAAAAGGCGAAAAACATATTCACGACCAAGAACACTCAACTTGGAATCGACGCTCATTTATACAGGCATTAGGATTGGTGGGTGCCGGTAGCATGACCCTTGGCCATGCAGCCATAACAGCAACCAAACCTTCTCCACTTTCAGTGGCCCTTTCTGAAGTTAATAATGATAATATTCTTGTCATTGTAAGATTAAAGGGTGGTAATGATGGCCTAAACACCATTGTTCCTGTTTATGATTATGCAACTTACGCCAATTTAAGGCCAACTATACGTTATGATCAAAACGACTTATTGAACTTAGATACTAATTTTGCCATTCCAAATTTTATGAATAGTCTGGAATCTATGTGGGGAGATGGACAAATGAAGGTCGTTCATGGAGTGGGCTATCCCGAACAAAACTTATCGCATTTTCGTTCTTCCGAAATTTGGGCATCCACAGATGAGGTTAATTCCGAACCTACGGGATGGTGGGGGCGCTATTTTGAAGATTTATACCCAGACTATCTGGTAAATCCTCCCGAGGACCCTCCTGCAATTCAAATTGGAAGTATTGGCAACCTAGTATTTGAAGGAAATAATAATAATTATTCCTTCGCTGTAGCAAATCCCGATCAACTCGCAGCCGTAGCAGAAAATGGCACCTTGCATGACGTTCTCGATGTTCCAGATTGTGTTTATGGCGACAAGTTACTCTTTATGCGATCTACGGCTAACACAACCTTTATCTATTCCCAAGTATTGCACGATGCCTATTTATCTTCAACCAATGATGCCCCTTATGAAGATGCCGAGTTATCAAATCAATTGGCAATTGTTGCAAGAATGATTAAAGGTGGGCTGGGAACTAAAGTATATATGGTTACGCTTAATGGTTTTGATACACACGCAAATCAAATAGAAGACCACAGAACCTTGATGGAGGATCTTTCAAAATCCATTAAAAACTTTTATACCGATTTAGGAACTACAGGTATGGACGATAAGGTACTTACCATGACAATTTCTGAATTTGGCCGTAGACCTTACGAAAATGGTTCCAATGGAACCGATCACGGTGCTGCTTCTCCAGTACTTTTATTTGGCTCTGGATTGCAAGGAAGTGGTTTTGTAGGTGACCACCCAGATTTAACGCAATGGGACAATGACGATAACCTAATTCCTACTTCCGATTTTAGAGACATTTATTCAACTGTATTAACAGATTGGTTCTGTCTAGATCCCTCAGTCGTAGACCTCATCCTCTTAAACCAAACGTTTAATAGTCTCGATTTAGGTCTTAGCTGTGAAGTTTTGTCCAATACTGATTTTAGCAACACGACTCGTTTCGCACATGTTCCAGTGTATCAAAACAATCGAACTTATATTAAGATCAATATGCCTTATACCGGCCATGTAGATATTAAATTGTACGATATTATGGGTCGAGAAATAGGAACACTTGTCAACGAGGTTTTATTCATGGGCAAACATAAAATAGATGTTAGAGAAAGAATTAAATCTCGACTTGCCTATGGTCAATATGTGTATCGTATTGCATCGGGAGGGGAGTTTTACAGTAAGTCTATTTTGATAAAATAAATTGGTTTTATAAAACTGAAAAGCCTCCTGTTGGGAGGCTTTTTGTTTTAGTCAATTTCAGAAGAAGTATACTTCGTTCAATAAATTAACACCCTAAAAAACTATCTTTTTCCGAAGATAAAATTCCTATTTTTGTCCTTTCAATTTGAACTATGAGTCAAGACCCGAAAAGATATACGATTACAGCCGCTCTTCCATATACAAATGGACCTGTGCATATTGGACATTTAGCGGGGGTCTATGTTCCTGCCGATATTTATGCACGTTTTCAAAGACTGCAGGAAAAAGACGTGGCCTTTGTTTGTGGAAGTGATGAACACGGTGTTCCAATTACGCTGAAAGCAAAGAAAGAAGGGATCACACCTAAGCAAGTAGTCGATAAATATCACGAGATTATTAAGCAGTCGTTTTCCGACTTCGGAATAACCTTCGATAACTACTCACGTACCTCGGCAAAAGTACATCACGACACTGCCTCTGAATTCTTCACCAAACTATACAATGACGGAAAGTTTATAGAAGAGGTAACTGAGCAACTCTACGATGCTGAAGCAAATCAATTTCTAGCCGATCGTTTTGTTGTGGGAACCTGTCCAAAATGTGGGAACGAAGAAAGTTATGGCGACCAATGTGAAAATTGTGGTACCTCTCATAATGCTACAGACTTAATCAACCCAAAAAGCGCCATTACAGGAGCTGTTCCCAGTTTAAAAAAGACAAAACACTGGTTTTTACCACTAGATCTATACGAGCCTTGGTTAAAAGAATGGATTGTTGACGGACATAAAAAAGATTGGAAAGCCAATGTTTACGGGCAGTGTAAGTCGTGGATTGACGACGGACTTAGACCAAGAGCAGTTACACGAGATTTGGACTGGGGAATTCCGGTCCCCGTAGATGGAGCAGACGGAAAAGTACTCTATGTTTGGTTCGATGCGCCTATTGGATATATCTCTGCCACCAAAGAATGGGCAGAACAAACAGGGAAAGATTGGGAACCTTATTGGAAAGACGAGGAGAGCAAACTCTTGCACTTTATTGGAAAAGATAATATCGTTTTTCACTGTATCATTTTTCCGAGTATGCTAAAAGCAGAAGGAAACTATATCCTTCCTACTAATGTCCCTGCAAATGAATTTTTAAATCTAGAAGGGAATAAAATATCGACTAGTAAAAACTGGGCGGTTTGGCTGCATGAGTATTTGGAAGATTTTCCAAATCAGCAAGATGTACTACGTTATGTTCTAACTGCAAATGCGCCAGAAACAAAAGATAATGACTTCACTTGGAGTGACTTTCAAGCTCGCAACAACAATGAATTGGTAGCTATCTTCGGAAATTTCATCAACCGCGTGATCGTTTTAACTCATAAATATTATGATGGTGCAGTTCCTGAGGCTTCTAGTTTTTCTGAAGTAGATACCGCAACACTAAATGAGTTAAAAGCGTATCCTGATGTAATAGCAAGTTCTATTGAGCGATATCGCTTTAGAGAAGCACAAACTGAATTGATGAATGTGGCTCGTTTAGGAAATAAATATCTTGCAGACGAAGAGCCCTGGAAAACCATTAAAACGGACGAAGAGCGCACGAAAACAGTAATGTATGTTGCATTGCAAATTGCTTCGGCTTTGGCCGTTTTAAGCGAACCTTTCTTGCCGTTTACTTCAGAAAAACTAAAGAAAATGTTGGGTCATTCAGAACTAACTGAAACCCTTAGCTGGAAAACTGTTTCAGAAAAAGAAAACTTTTTACCTACTGGACATACCATTGGAAAAGGCGAGTTGCTTTTTAGTAAAATAGAAGACGAACAAATTCAATCGCAATTAGATAAATTACAAGCCAGCAAAAAGATGAATGAAGCAGCCAACAAAACTGTAACACCTCAAAAAGAAACCTGCACTTTCGATGATTTTACAAAACTCGATATGCGTGTTGGAACCATTATTGAAGCCAAAAAAATGCCGAAAGCAAAGAAATTATTGGTGCTAAAAGTTGATACTGGAATTGACATTAGAACAATTGTTTCAGGAATTGCAGAAAGTTTCACTGCAGAAGAAATTATTGGCAAAAAAGTGACCGTCTTGGTAAATTTGGCGCCAAGGGCTTTAAGAGGGGTTGATAGTGAAGGAATGATCCTAATGACAGAAGATGCTGATGGAAAACTAGTTTTTGTAAACCCTGATACTGATGGCATTGATAATGGGGCAACAATAAACTAAAGTATTGCCTTATTCAGAAATTAATATTTTTTGAGTTAGTCAGATAAATTCCGCAACTTATTTCTTTAAAATAGGGTGTTATGGAAGGATTTAAAGGACAAAGTATACTAAACTTTATCAAAGAATTACCA
>CAJXZB010000018.1 GCA_913063405.1 uncultured Ulvibacter sp. | reverse complement strand
TGACATAATTCAAAGTTAAATTATGTAGCTCAATATCTCTCAACTTTGTGTCCAGTCTAATATAGTAAGTCCAGAATTTGATATGAGAGCAGCTTTTGACGACAATTGTGGTTTAAAATATGCTTGGTTGTATGGAGGTCCAACAAAAATTTATCTGGACTCTTTTCCTAGGTGGACTGATTTCGATAAAGATGAGAGTAAAGATTTATACTATTAGTCATTTGGAAATAAAAGTATTTGAACCATTTCTTTCATCAGGATCTGGTTCCTCAATCGGATCACTTGGTTCCTCGTCTTTATCGCTCAAAGTAATGATTAGCGATGGGGTTAGATTGATAGTTGTTATCAATAGTAAAAGAAGATATGCTGAATGACAAGATCAATACATTTCATAGATTCTAATTAGAATATTGAAGATATTGAAGATACTGAAAACATTTAAAACCAAGATAATCAGTGTAAAAGTATTAAAAATATTCCCGCCGAAGCAGGAGTATAAACGTTCTTTGAAAATTTCAATATACTTTTAAGACTTTATAAACTTTTTGGTTACATAATACCCGCTTACATTAATTTGAGCAAAATACAGCCCAGCAGAAAGATCTGAAAGACTTATAGAAGTGTTTGTTGATGTCTCTTTTATAAGAGATCCTTGTAATGAGTATATTTTTATGCTCGTGATCTGATCTAGAGTCTTAATGTTTAAAATATTTTGAACGGGATTGGGGTAAATAGAAATAGTTTCGTTTTTATGTTCTTCATTGTTTAAAATATCACCAAGATTAAATTTCCAAAAACGTTCGTTATAAATAGTACTTTCACCAGACCAGCCCGCCATAAAATAGACGTGGTTATTTATCACAAAACTACCTGGAGCCCATAAACTAGTTCCCGAATGTGGAGTTAATTCCAACCAAGCGTCCGTTGTCGGTGAATACTGCCAAAATTCACCTGTTGACATATAACTATGGTTTTCTCCGTCACCGCTTAAAATATAACCTTTATCTTGATAATTAAACTGAGTTCCAGCTACTCTTGCTTGCCCAGGAATATCATTTAGTTGCATCCAAGCATCTGCAATAGGATCATATCGATAAAAATCTTTATAAATATCTCCTCCATGTCCAAAACCAACATACGTATAATTACCAACGGTAAAATAATAAGGATGATGTCTTGGGGTCCCTAGAAAATCGGCCTTTTGTGCCCACGAATTCGTAGCAATATCAAATTCCCACCAATCTCTTATATTCCCCGTTGCTGCACTTCCAAGGCCAACATAAATTTTACCATTTAATTCAACAAACGCGGGGTGTCCTCTTCCAACACAAGGGCAGCTTGTTTTTTGACTCCATACGTCATTTACCATATCATATTCCCACAAATCATTTAAAAACCCTCCAGTACCACTACCAAATCCTATATACGCAAAATCTCCTGAAACGACTGCATAAGAAAGTGTTCTTGCCATTCCCGGAAAATCCGATAATTGTGTCCAAGTATCAGTATTAGAATTGTATTTATAAAAATCTTTAGTACTACTTGAACTGATAGTACTTCCAGTTAATAAGTAACCAAAATCACCACTGGAAAAAGTAGCAGGGTGATCTCTTCTTATATGAGAAGGAAGATCTGATAATTGGTCCCAAGGCTGGCCAATTATAGTTTGAGTACAGAATAGAATAAAGAGTAGTTTTATATTAAACATATCACATTTTAGATTATTTATTCTGTAGGCTATGAAAACAGAAACCTTACAAAACATATGGTTACAACAGGGAACAATATCAGTATTAAAATAAGAAAAATTTTAATTTTAATTGATTTCATAACTCTGTTCATTATACTATTAAACAGGCAACAATGAAAAAACCCTATAAGCTATTCTAAACAATTACAGAAAAAATGAATATTTCATCAATGGAATAATTCCTTAATCTTGTATATTTTCCGAGTTAATTAAATATTCTAAATTCTTCAAATTTCATAAAAAGCAATATTTGGAACACCAAATCTGAACTTCTATCAGTACAACAGATATTGGAACATTGTTGATATAGAAGGTACCATTTCGGGTGTATTGGCTGAAGTTAAGACTCAGAAAAGAGATCCAGAATACACGAGTATTGTTCAATTCAACTACCAAAAACAACCTACCAATCTAACGGGCAATCTAACTCCAGAAGATTTATTAAAAGAAAAGCTAACTTTGTCCAAAGATAATTTACCAGTCGATTTAGAAAAAATAAACTTAGTTCTCTATCCTAACCCAGTTCAAAGCATACTTAACATTACACATCAGACGTCCCTTTAGACGAAGTTCAGATTTACTCGTTTCAGGGGACCACAAGTAATGAAATAGATGTTTCTGAATTATCTTCAGGTTTATACTTTGTTATTCTAAACAAGAATGGTCAGTCAATTACAAAAAGATTTATCAGGTCATAACAAGCTGTGTGTTATTCCACAGCACTAAGAAAGAAGCATGAAGAAATATAGAAAAGGATATGACCTCGTTCCAGAACCTCCACAATTTGAAATAGATTGTGAATACGAGCCACATTTTATTTGAGCGGGTTTACAAACGGAAACTTGCGAATCATAAAAATAGATGAACAAGACAAAGCTTATCCTGCTTCTTGGGGCTAGTTCCTGATCAATTAAATATGAATATCGATGTGTTTAGAAAGGAATATAACACCCTCAATGCGAGATCCGAAACAATATTCAAATCAAGAACATATCAAAAAAGCGCCAATGAACAATAGCTTAACGAGTTAATGGCTTTTGGATTCACTAGAGAAGAATTTAAGGCCCATCCAGTTAGTCGAGATTTTTATAAAAAAGAAATCGATACAAACAAGCCTTACATTGTACAACCTGTTAAATATGGAAGGTTATTTTAAGATCTTATATAAACAATTAGACACGTCAAAGTATGAAAAAACCTCAATTTATTAACCAATAGTAATATCTCCTTTCAATAAAATCCGTATTCAATGGGTTTTATTGAAAGGAGATATTCAAAATGTATATCATACGATGGAAGAGTCTACGGAGTAATAATACTTAACCGTTTTAACAGAATTGCCTAAGAATAGCCAGCCTAACGCCCTCTGGCACCTTTAAAAAACCCTCTTAGTTTGGGTTCGTCGATATCTATATCACCTGAAGGATAGAATTCCTTCCCAATACAAATAGTTTTACTAGGATAATCAAGAGACACAGAAATAATAGGCACTTTAGCTTTTAAGGCGATATAGTAATAGCCTGTTTTCCAAGATTCTACTTTTCTGCGAGTTCCCTCAGGAGCAATTGCAAGTCGAAACTCATCTAGGCTATCAAAAACTTTAGCCGTAGCTTCCACCCTATTTTGAGATTTGTTTCGCTCCAAAGGCTCGCCGCCCATCCATTGAAAATACCACCCTATGGGCCAAGCAAACAAAGCTTTTTTGCCAACAAAATTAATTTGAGTTTTCAGTATACGTCTGGTGAACGAGCAAATAATAAAATCTATATTACTCGTATGCGGCGCAACAATCACCACAGATTTTTTAATGGATCTATCGAAATCCCCTTCGATCTTCCATCCAAGCAGTTTATGAAAAATGAATTTGGTAATATACATAGCCTATGTAATGCGTTACACTACATCTTCAAATATAATTCTTTTAATCGATCACGAGTCATAATGGTTTCCCAATCATCGCCTAGAGCGTTCTGCCAAAGAGGTACAAGACTCAATGCCACATCAATCATTGTATTCATTTGATCATCTGTAAGATCGTTACAAAGCCCTTGAGGAATTTCTACATCAAACTTTTTTACCATCTTCTTAAATAAGACAACATCCTTTGGGTAAAATTCTTCCAAATGATCAAACACGATGCAATTACCAACTCCGTGTTTGGTGCCTAATACGAAGGACAATCCGTAGCTCATCGCATGCGCTACGCCAACTTGTGAATAGGCAATACTCATTCCTCCGTGCCAAGAGGCCATCATAAGTTTGCCTCTCAAGTCTACATCAGAAATCTTTTCATCATTCAAGAAAATTTCCATGCATAAATCGTATGCCTTCTCCCCGTAACTTTGACTAAAAGCATTTAAAAAGGTTCCATTAAGAGATTCTACGCAATGTACATAACAATCCATTCCTGTATAGAACCATTGATTTTTAGATACTCCAATAGTAAGAGCAGGGTCTAATATAACTTGGTCAAAAGGTGTAAAATCACTGTTAATACCTAGTTTTCTTACTGGTCCCGTAAGAATTGTTGTCCTAGAAACTTCTGCTCCAGTTCCAGAAATAGTGGGAATTCCAACGTGATAAACTGCCTTATTCTTGACAAGATCCCAACCTTGATAATCGGCTGCGCTTCCTTTGTTTGTTAACATGATTGCAACAGCCTTTGCTAAATCTAATAAACTACCACCACCAATTCCAATAATTCCAGAGGGCTTATAAGTGAATTCAGCTTTTATATCTTTTACAAGTTGATCTACTTGTGTTGTTTTAGGTTCCTCAACAGCAGAGATAAACAATAACTTATCGTTAAATCTTAAATTAATTCTATCAATAAACTCTTGATTATTTTTAAAAACATCATCCACTAAAAAAATAAAAGGAGCCTTATCCCCACGTTGTGGCGCCAAAATTGACGAAAGTTGATCAAAACTTCCCTCTCCAAATACCACTTTGGGTACCATTGGAAAGTTTCTGTATTTATTGTTTACTGCCACCTTATTATCTTCTTTTAATATTTTGTTTGCGTGTATCAAATCTTCTGGCGTATCTATTTCAATTCCTTGTGTATTAGAAATTGCCATTTTTATATTCTTTCCGTATTCCAAATATCGAATACATTCAATTTTTTCAGCAGCTTCTAAAGAACGCATTGGTAAATGATAAAAATCTAAAATTGCCTGTTTTCTAAACGCATAAATTCCTTTGTGTTTATAATATTGAACAGCGGCATTTTTATCTCTGGGATATGGAATTGGCGAGCGTGAAAAGTATTGCGCAAAATTATCTTTATCCACAATTACTTTCACGCAATTTGGGTCACTAATTTCCTTCCAATCATGAATTTCCGTCATTAGGGAAGCCAAATCAATTTTATCGGCGTCAGGGCCTTTAAAAACATCTAAGACACGCTCTAGTCCTTCTTTACTAGTAAATGGTTCGTCCCCTTGAACATTCACCACAATATCAACCTCCATACCTTCTACAGCTTCGGCGATACGATCACTTCCGCAGTCATGCTCCTTCTTACTCATAATGGCCTTTCCTCCATTAAGTTCCACTTCCTGAAAAATAACATCACTATCTGTAACGACGAATACTTCGTCAAACAAATTGGTTTCTTTTGTGGCTTCGTATGTTCTAACTATAACTGGCTTTCCGCCAAGATCCTGCATTAATTTACCAGGAAATCTAGATGCGCCGTAACGCGCAGGGATCATTGCTATTATCTTCATCGTGGAGGTTAGAAATTCTTTATAAGATGTCTCTATACTTGTTTGGTTGCTTCCAGTTTTAACTTAAATAATGCTTAAAGTCGCAAAAAGCTTAGCATTAGCTTAAAAGCTGTCAAAAATAAAAAGATTATGCACTTGAAGGGTCTTTTTTACGAAGCTTTTTATAAAATTTAAAAATTCCAAAGAGTATGAGTAACACCAGCCCAAAAGCCAATGGAGCTATAAACACTGAAAGTAAGGACATTACAGTAGAACTTCCTGTTTCTACAGTTGCGACTACTGGATTTGCCATTCCTCCTGTAGTAGCTGAAGAAGTGAGGCGAAGTGCGGAAGAGCTACCTTTAATCACAGTGGCGGTTCCTCCTCCAGCTATAATTGCCAAAGCCCATGTGACTACGGGGCTTAAATCACTCACCGTGGCCATCATGACAGCCGTTCCTGCAGCTGCGGCAAGAGGTACTGCAATTGTGTCTAATAAATTATCAAACCAAGGAATATAATAGCCAAATATCTCTACAAGTGTTGCAACTCCTAAAGTAATAACTGCGGTAAGGCTTCCCGCCCATTCCCAACTTTCATTAAGAGGGATAAAATCATAGAATCCTGCTATGCTAAGAACCAAGAGTGGGAGAAAAACCCGAAAGCCGACTGCAGCGGCTAATCCTACTCCCAAAAACACACTAAATACAACTTCTATGGTATTCATTGTTACGAATCTACAAAAAAGTCATCCTTAAATCCAATTAAGTATAACCTTTCTTTGGCCCTAGTAATAGCTGTATATAGCCACCTCAGATAATCTCGATCAATTCCGTTAGGCAAATATGGCTGTTCTACAAATACAGTATTCCATTGCCCACCTTGTGACTTATGACATGTAATTGCATAAGAGAATTTTACTTGTAATGAATTAAAGTATTTGTTCTTCTTGACAGCTAGAAATTTTTTATATTTAGATTTTTCAGATGCGTAGTCCTTCATCACTTCTTGGTAGAGTTTATTGGAGTCCTCGTAAGGTAATGAGGGAGTTTCCGAAGTTAACGTATCGAGTAGTAAGACTGTCTCAAAAGGCTGCATTTTTGGGTAATCCACCATTTTTACTACCACTTCAGCAAATTTAAAACCATACAGCTCTTTAAAGCTATTAATTTTAAGAACCTGCACAATATCCCCATTAGCAATAAAACCAGCTTCACTTTCAGTTTTCACCCAAAAATAGTTATTTTTAACTACCATTAAATAATCTCCCGCAGAGAGTTCTTCTTCTTGAAAAAGAATCCGATTTCTGATACTCTGATTGTAAAGATTGGCACGTTTGTTAGAGCGGACTATGATTACGGTATCTTCATTACCTAATTCGCTATAGCTATCATTTATAGCCTCCATTATTTCCTGACCATCTACCGGACGTATCACATCGGGGTAATTAACTTCGGAAAACTTAAACTCTTCCAGAAAACCATCTTCCAAACGTTCTCTTAGTTTTGTTGCATTAACAAGTATCCCGCTGTCCTTTTGCTGGCGCACTACATCATCAAGCTCCAATTCGATAACATCTTTATCATAATAATTTTGTAACGTCTCTTTCTCTAGGGCTGGACTTATCTCCAATTTTACTGGAGGTAATTGAGCGGTATCCCCAATTAACAATAATTTGCAGTTATGTCCGCTATAAACGTACTGCATGAGATCATCGAGTAAGGAACCGTTTTCAAACAATTTAGAATCTTGGGCGATATCAGGAATCATTGATGCCTCATCTACTATAAAAATAGTGTTTCGATGTTTGTTGGTCTGCAATGTAAAAGAAACACCTCCTCCTTTTTCACTTTTCGGATAGTATATTTTCTTATGGATCGTAAAGGCCTCCATATTGGAATAATTGCTAATCACCTTAGCGGCACGGCCTGTTGGTGCAAGCAGTAAAGCTGACTTCTTTGCTTTCCATAAATTTTTAACTAAGGTTCCAATAGTGGTTGTTTTTCCAGTTCCTGCATATCCTTTGAGTAGAAACACCTCCTTTTTTGACTCTCCAAGCACGAATTTGGCAAGCAATTGCAGTGCAACATCTTGTTTTGCAGTAGTATTATGGGGAAAATCCGATTTTAAAAGACCATAAAAATGTGAAATGTCCATGCGGTTATGCTAGCTTGAGGGTTTAAAGATAGCCATGATTTTTTCAGAATATACTTTAACGAACAAAAAAAAATTGTAGATTTGCGATAGACCTTATAGTATTTAAAACACTTAAATTATCGTATAATGAAATTAGTTCTTCAATTACTTCTTTGGCTTTTAATTATTTTCTTGGGATGGAAGCTTTATAGCTCCGTTAATGGCCCAGTTGAATTTAATAAAGTTAAGGAAGCTAGATACACCAAAGTAATTAAGAATTTAAAAGATATCAAGGCTGCCGAATTAGCTCATAAAGAGTTGACGGGTAAATATACTGGAAGCTTTGACAGTTTGGTGAGATTTATTGATACTGCACAATTTGCAATCGTCTCTAGACGTGATACAGTGTATGATGATGTTGCCAAAAATAAAGCTTTTGGAATAGACGAGGGATATTATTTGGACGCAGTGATTATTGACACTTTAGGCTTTACTGCCATTAAAGACTCTATATATAAAGGAACCGATCGTTATAAAACAATGATGAACCTCCCTATTGAAGGAGTAGATGCTAAATTTGAATTGACCGCAGGATCGATTGAAAAAAATGGAACTATTTACCCTGTATTCGAATCTAAGGTTTCAAAGGATATTGTATTGAAGGGATTGGATGCTGATTTACTAGCCCAAGAAAAACAAGTTGTTTCTGTCGAAGGTGTTAACGGACCCTCCATAAAGGTTGGCTCAATGATCGAGGTAAACACCAGTGGCAACTGGCCAAAAATATATGACGGAAAAGTTCAACAGTAAAGTACAAAGCATAAACTCTAGACTGTCCATTCAAGTTTCATTGACTGGGCTTTCTTTTTTAATAGCAAATTTGGAAACGAAAGCGACGCTTTTCTTTTCTGAAAACAAATATCCCGATCCCCTTACCCCCGAAGAGTTATTATTTGAAATCGAAAAGGAAATTTCTAAGACAGAGAAGCTTAGTTTAGAATTTGAGGAAATCTTGGTGGTGTATTCCACAAAAATGCATGCAGCGGTACCTTTATCGTTTTTCGAGGAGTCTAGAGCTAGCGAATTCTTAAAGTTTAATTCTAAAATTCTTTCGACAGACTTTGTTGCCCACGATATCATAGATAGTCAAGACATTGTTGTTGTTTATGTGCCATTTGTCAACATCAATAATTATTTCTTCGAAAAGTATGGGTCATTTCAATATTATCATGGAGTTACGTCTCTTTTAAAAGGTGTTTTAAAAATTGAAGGACATTCTATTGTACCAAAGATGTATCTACACCTCCAGGGTAAAATGGTAGACTGCGTTATTATTAAAGATGGTAGCCTCCAGCTGTGTAATACGTTTTCTTATAGAACTCCTGAGGACCTAATTTACTATATTTTATTCTGTATGGAGCAATTGAAACTTAACCCTGATACTATTCCTCTATTTCTTTGTGGAAACATTGAAAAAGGAGATGCCAATTATGAAATTCTCTATACCTACATACGTACGATTAAATTTGTGGAGAATCAAACCTCTCTAACTTTAGAAGCATCACACAAGGATTTTCTCATAAACAATACCCTGTTATGAGAATAATTTCAGGAATTTATAAGGGTAAAAGACTTACAGCACCTAAATCACTTCCCGTAAGGCCTACCACAGATTTTGCAAAAGAAGCCCTGTTTAATATTCTTAATCATAGGGTTGATTTTAACCAAATTGCATTCTTAGATCTATTTGCCGGCACCGGTAATATAAGCTACGAATTTGGTTCACGAGGGTGTACAGATATCACAAGTGTAGATACTGATTTTGGATGCGTAAAGTTCATTCAGAAGGTATCAGATGAGCTTTCCTTCAATATAAAGACTGTAAAAACTGATGTCTTCAAGTATGTCAAAGCTGGTTCAGGTAATTTTGATGTAGTTTTTGCCGACCCGCCTTATGACTTTACAATTGAACAGCTTGATACATTAATTACAACCATCTTTAAAAATGGGCTAATAGAAGAAGATGGAATGGTAATTTTTGAACACACAAAACATAATGATTTGTCACAAATTTTTCATTTTGCAGAAGCGAGAAAATATGGTGGATCCGTCTTTAGTTTCTTTGAATAAAGTTTTTTATTTCACACCTCACTCCTAGAGATTTCCGTTGTACGCCACTTAAAAATCTCTTATCAGAATGCTATATTGGCAGAACAGTTTATAAAAAGATGAATCGAAATTTTCCGCATCTTTAAAGATGCGCGCTAATTGGATCAATAAACCAATTGAAAAGCTCCCTCTTAGTATAATTGGCACGTTGAATTAAACTTCGATATTGCTCAAAATAAAAAGCAGGCCTGTAAGCCGGGTTCTGTTCCCAAATTAAATTGGGCCTTATCATTTATCTAGATATGCCGTTACCAACATATTCAATCTGCCTACCCTCCTGTATCGGGCGGGAACCCTCGAACACAGGTTTACGTGGCATTTCACCGCATAGAGTTTACCTGGTTTCACTACAGCCTTACCTGTACATACTTTCTGCTGCACTTGTCCTATCCGTCAATGACGGACGACGGTTGTTAACCGCTATGCTTCCCTATGGTGCCCGGACTTTCCTCTTCGCCTAGGGCGAAGCGATAAGGCGGCCTGCTTTGACAAAAGTAAACCAATGTTAATAAATATCGTAAAATAGCGATGGCTATTTTTTAAAAACTAATTGTACATCTTTATATTTGTTTCATACCTATGGAACACTTCATCGTATCTGCTAGAAAATACAGACCAACCCAGTTTAAAGACGTGGTTGGGCAGCAGTCTATTACCAATACACTGGAAAATGCCATAGAGAATAATCATTTAGCACAGGCCCTTCTTTTTACAGGACCTCGTGGTGTTGGAAAAACTACATGTGCAAGAATTCTAGCTAAGAAAATAAATCAAGATGGTACCGAGCAAAAGGATGAGGATTTCGCATTTAATATCTTTGAACTAGATGCAGCATCCAACAATTCCGTGGACGACATTCGTAATTTGATCGATCAAGTTCGCATTCCACCTCAAGTTGGAAATTATAAAGTTTATATAATCGATGAGGTACATATGTTGTCCTCAGCAGCATTTAATGCTTTTCTGAAAACACTAGAGGAGCCGCCGAAACACGCGATTTTCATTTTGGCGACCACCGAAAAACATAAGATAATTCCAACGATACTCTCTCGTTGTCAAATTTTTGATTTTAGACGAATTACAGTAAACGATATCAAAGGACATCTTGCAGATGTAGCTACATCCGAAGGAATTGAGGCAGAAGATGATGCATTGCATGTCATCGCTCAAAAGGCAGATGGTGCCTTACGCGACGCTCTTTCAATTTTTGATAGAGTTGTAAGTTTTTCTGGAAAAACAATGACCAGAGAAGCGGTAACAGAGAATCTGAATGTTCTTGATTACGCTTATTATTTTGAAATTACAGATTTATTGCTAGAAAATAACATTCCAAAGACCTTAGTTTCGTTTAATGCGATTCTGGCAAAGGGGTTTGATGGACATCACTTCATTATGGGGTTAGCTTCACATTTTAGAGACTTGTTGGTGTGCAAGAATGAAGAAACCATTGCCTTACTAGAAGTTGGTGAACAAGTGAAAACGATGTATTTTGAACAATCTAGAAAAACCAATGTTAGGTTTCTAATTTCTGGTATTGATATAGCCAACACTTGCGATCTAAAATATAAAACCAGCCGTAATCAGCGCCTTTTAGTAGAGCTGTGTTTATTGGAACTGGCATCTCTAACTGCTATGGTTGAAAAAAAAAACCTAGTCGGTTCGTAATACCCCCCTCTCATTTTAAGAATACCCCAGAGATATCTGCTTCGGAAATTGCAATTGAAGTGTCTTCCTCGGTTGATAACACTAAAATTGTGGGTTCTTCAGAAATAGATTCGGTTCCTAAAAATGCACCTCTTTCTGAAGCTCAAGTTTCAGAGAACCTGTCTTCCGAAGATAATTCAGATGGAGAGATATCGACCCTAATTGGACAAGAGAAAGTTATTGAACGGCCACAAATATTAGCCGAGCGAAATGCTAAAAAAGTTTCAGCCTTATCTCTTAAAAGTATTCAGAAAAAACAGCAAATGAAGAAAGAACTGGTTGCTAGTCAGCCAGATGTAGAAAACCTACCAGTTACTGAGTTCAGTGAAGAAGAAATGCAAACTGCTTGGAAAGACTATGCGACGATAGTTGAGGGCGAAGGCAAATTTAATCTGTTATCGCATTTATCGATGGGTGTCCCAAAATTAGAAGGGACAACAATCCATTTAGAATTTCCTAATAGTACTATCAAGCTGGAAGTAGAGTACGCAAAACATGAATTGCTTGGTTTTTTGAGGAAGAAACTTCAGAATTATGATATAAATCTTTCAATAGAAGTCAATGAAACAGCGGTGAAGCGCTACGCTTATACAACACGTGAAAAGTTTGAAAAACTAAAAGAAAAAAATCCCCTTATAGACACTTTGAGGAAAGAGTTTGATTTGGATATATAGATTCAGTATCTTAAGACGAATATACCTATGGGCTATAGCCATACTAGTAATATAAAGATGTTGGGACTAAAACTCCCTACAGACCCGCGCTGGGTGAATATTGTAGAAAAAAACCTTAAGGAAATCCTAATAGATCACGCATACTGCGAACAAAAGGCAGCATCAACAGCTATTTCTCTAATTGTTAGTTTTCCTGAATATACAGAGTTAGTCCAGGAGATGATCAGTCTAGTAAAAGAGGAAATCAGTCATTTTAAAATGGTCCATGATATAATCATAGAGCGCGGCTGGTTAATGGGGAGAGATCGAAAAGATGAGTATGTTCTTCAAATCGTAAAGTTTTTTCCCAAAGGAGGTAGCAGAACCGTTCAGTTAGTGCATCGTCTGTTGTATGCTGCGTTAATTGAAGCACGAAGTTGTGAGCGTTTTAGACTATTAAGTGAAGAACTAAAAGATAACGAATTAGCCGAGTTCTACCGAGAATTGATGATTAGTGAAGCAAATCATTACACGATGTTTTTGGGCTTTGCCAGACAATATGGAGATCGAAAAGAAGTGGATCATAAATGGTCTGAATTATTGGCTTTTGAAGCTGATGTGATGAAAGGCCTGAGTAAAACTGAACAGATTCACGGATAAAACTACTCGAATGAAAAAATTAGTAAGGAGAATTGTTAATCGTATTAAGATCACTTTATTTGGCCATCCTCATATGAAGGCAGTTGCGTACAATGAGCTGTACCTCCCTCCCTTCAGGGAAAATCAAGGGCTATCCAATAACGAAACTTATATCCAGTCCGCAATAGATCAAATTGTACACCTTTCACAGCATTATCAGTTCAATAAAGATTCGGTTGTATTGGATTTTGGTTGTGGTCAAGCGCGATTAGTGAATGGGTTTAAGACACTTGGAACCAATTTAGGCGCTTACTATGGAATTGACACCCATCTTAAGTCGATCAATTGGTGTAAAAAGTGGATTTCTCCCTATGGATCAGAGTTTAACTTCGGACATGTAGCCGCACATAATGCTAGATATAATAAAACTGCAGAAAAGTTACTTCCACTTCCATTTGACTCAAACAAGTTTGATCTAATCTTTCTCAATTCTGTATTTTCACATATGATGACCGATGATGTCTCCTATTATTTAAATGAGTTTGAGAGGACCATGAAGAATGAGAGTACCTTGTATGTGACTGCTTTTGTGGAAGAAGATGTTCCTGATGTTGAGGACAATCCAGATAATTATTTAGGCGAAGCCAAAGGAACATTGCACAGAGTACGATTTGAAAAGAAGTTCTTTTTAGGTTTGTTTGAGCGAGCTGGATTTAACGTAGAGGTTTTTTCACACCAACACATTACTAGAACAAAACAAAGTGTCATAATAGCCAAAAAAATGGTTAAGCCTTGATTTGAGGGAGCGTGAAGTTCATAAGGTCCCTCTACAAATAGAACCTATTCGCTTTCAGGATTATGGAATTAATATATTCAATTCAGTTTTAACTAAAAGCGCATTAAAAAAAACTATTAAGAAAAGGCTCATTACAATAAATGGATTTCCAGCGGCTACCGCGTCCTTTATCTCAGGTGGGGAAGCAATAGTCCTTTATGAATTTGAGGAAAGCCTTAACAAAAGACGATTTGAATTAACATTAGAAGTAGTTTATGAAGATGATTTCTTAGCGGTCATTAATAAGCCTCCCGGCATTTTAGTAAGTGGAAATAAACTAAAAACTATAATCCACGCGCTTCCTTTTAACCTAAAAAAGAGTACGCAACCAGATATGCTCGCCAGTCCAAAGCCCGCTCATCGTTTGGATTTTCCAACTAGCGGGTTGTTACTTGTAGCGAAGTCGAGCAAGTCCTTGGTTGCCCTTGGAAATATGTTTGAAAAAAAAAGATTTCTAAAATATATCATGCCATTGCTATTGGCGCAATGACAAGAAATGGGATTATAGAAGCAGAAATCGATAGGAAAAAGTCTCTTACAAAGTATGAGGTTGTAGAAACGCAGCAATCAATAAAGTATCAATACTTAAATTTAGTGCGATTGTACCCAGAAACTGGGAGGCGGCATCAACTGCGCATACACCTTTCAAGTATTGGCAATCCCATCTTAGGAGATACCACTTATGGCATAGAGGGCTCAGTATTAAGAGGAAAAGGTCTATATCTTTGTGCCTCAGCCCTTAGATTTGAACATCCAATTACTAAGGAAATAATATCTTTAGAATTAGATCTTCCAGCAAAGTTTGATAAGATATTTCCAAACAAGGTCTCTTAATTGATCGTAGATAACTTGATTTACTTTGTACTCCATATACCAAGCGGAAATTTATTTACTTATATTGCGCTCAACATTTTTGGCAGTATTCTTGTCGCTACTTATAAAAAGAACTGATTGGATTTTACAAACCCCCTCGTATACGGAGTTCCCTGCTTTTTAGGTTTTATTCTTCTCGAATTTACATATAGCAAAACGCACGATCGTAAAGGTTTATACAAATGGAGGGACCTGCGTTCCAGCTTAACCTTTGGTGTAGGTTCTGCTCTATTGGCACCACTGTTAAAGACAATTTCGGCGATTATAATTTTCAACTTTATATACGAGGTTTTCAACCCAGAAGTTAATGGAATTAGAACTAATATTATGGGTTGGGAGTCTTTTGGTTATGCCTGGTATGTTTGGATTATTTGCCAGTTATTAGATGATTTTAGCTACTATTGGTTTCATAGACAGAATCATATGATTCGATTCCTTTGGGCAGCGCATATTGTGCATCATTCTTCAAGTAATTTTAATCTTGGAACTGCGGTTCGTAATGGCTGGTTCACAATTCTGTACAAGCCTTTTTTCTATATGTGGATATGCTCAATTGGATTCCCTCCTGAAATGCTTGTTGTATGCCTTGGGATCGAGGCTTTATGGCAGTTTCAATTGCATTCAGTATATATTCCAAAAATGGGAATTATAGAAAAGATATTCAACACACACACAATGCATCAAGTACATCACGCAAAGAATCTCGAATACATGGATAAAAACCATGGAGGTTTTTTAAATATTTTCGACAAAATATTTGGGACTTGGAAGGAACTTGATGATGACATTAAAATAGAATATGGTGTGTCCCATCCGCCAAACTCCTATAACATATGGATAATCTTAACTCACGAGTATAAAGATATTTGGGAGGATACAAAAAAATCCAAAAACTGGTATCATAAATTCATGTATATTCTGGGACCTCCAGGTTGGAGTCATGATGGCAGCACGTTCACTATTAAGCAAATGAGGAAAAGGTTGAGCAAGGAAATCAATGTTAAAACTGAGACTGTTCCTCTAACTTCTCATTATAAAGGCTCTTTATAATACCATCTGATAATCCAATCTTTGGCACATAAATGTTCTTGGATTTACTCCACTTCATTGCCGATAAGTATATTCTAGTAGCAGAAACAATAACATCTGCCCTATCTGGGTTCATATCCATTTCTGTAATTCGCTCCTCATTGGAATACGATTTTACTAATTCAAAAAATGACACCAAGTAAAAATAACTTAAAGGCATTCCTATTTTCTTTCCGCTATTTTTAAAAATACTATTAATGTTACCACCAGAACCAATAACTTCCACTTTTTTAAATGGTTTAGTTTCTTGTTTTACCCATTGTTCCATTTGATCCCATATTATATCATCGACCATCTCATTAATAATCCTAACAGTTCCTATCTTAAAAGAGTGCGAAGCTATTTTTTGACCATTTGCAAATAATGTTAACTCTGTGCTTCCACCGCCAACATCAACATATAGAAAAACTTTATCATTTTGAATCAAAGATCTTAGGTCTGTGGACGCTATAATTGCAGCTTCAGCATCACCATCAATAATGTCTATTTTAATGCCAGTTTTAGATTCGATAATTTCGACAACCTCCCTTCCATTTGAGGCTTCACGCATCGCCGAAGTTGCACAGGCCTTATAACGAGTTATGTTATGGGTATTCATCAATAAGCTGAACGCATTCATCGCATCAACCATTCTCGCAGCATTCTTCAAGGATATTTCCCCTTTTACGAAAACATCGGCCCCTAAACGAATAGGAACTCGTACTAAGGATGTTTTTTTAAAAAGTGTGTCTTTGCCCTCTTGTTCAATTACCGTAGCAACGAGGAGTCTAATAGCGTTAGAACCTATGTCTATCGCACCGTATTTTTCAATATGTAACAAATTATTTTGCTTGTATTTTATTTAAGTAGTAATCATACATCATAAATTGAGAACGAATCTTAGGTCCCTCACTTTTTCTATATGCATTGTCGTTATGGTTGGAAATAACTCTTGCCTTCACATTATCATTCCATCCTATTTCGAAGCTCTCTAGAACCTCCTGTTTTATTTCTGAATCATATATGGGACAGGCAATTTCCACCCGATTATCCAGATTTCTTCCCATAAAATCTGCAGAAGAAATATAAACCTTGTGTTTACCAGCATTTTGAAAGATATATAGACGCGGATGTTCTAGGAACTTGTCCACCACACTAATAATTTCAATATTCTCACTCATTCCTTCTACACCTGGAATTAAACAACAAATCCCTCGAACAATTAATTTAACTTCAACACCTGCCCTGCTAGCTTCGTATAACTTGTCGATCACTTTAAAGTCCGAGAGGCTATTTAACTTCAATCGTATTCCACTAGAAATCCCATTCCTCTTGTTCTCAATTTCGGTATCGATTAACCCATATAATACGTTACGAGTATAATGTGGAGAAACGATTAAATGATTGTATTTTTTTATCTTATAGTTTACCTCAAAGAAGTCGAATACTTTATTAATTTCCTTGCATATCTTTTGATTGGAAGTAAATAAGGTATAATCTGTATAGACTCTTGCTGCAGACTCGTTAAAATTTCCGGTACTAACTAAAGCATAACGGCGTATTTTATTTCCTTCCATGCGTTCAACAACACAAGTCTTACAGTGCACCTTTAATCCAGAAACGCCAAAAATTAAGTTGACTCCTTCGCTCTGCATTTGTTCCGCATAACTAATATTTGCCTCTTCATCAAAGCGGGCTTGTAATTCGATTTGCACCGTTACCTCTTTTCCATTCTTTGCTGCATTAATCAATGAGCTGGCTATATGAGAAACCTTGGCAAGACGATAAATTGTGATTTTTATTGATTTTACTTTAGGATCTAAAGCCGCTTCTCTAAGGAACTTAACAATATAAGAAAACGTCTGATATGGAGCATGCAGCAGATAGTCTTTCTGCGCAATTTTATCAAACAAACTTCCTTGTAAACTCAGCCCAGAAATGGCAACTGGCACTTTAGACTCATACTGCAAATCTGGTCTACCCAAACTTGGAAACTTCATATAGTCTCTTCTATTGTGATAGCGCCCCCCTGGTATAAGGCTATCCGTTGTATCAATTTCCATCTTATTCAATAAGAACTGAAGTGTTTCGTCATCAATGTTCTTATCGTATACAAATCGTACTGGATCGCCAGAACTACGCTCTTTCACACTTTTGGAAATTTTCTCAATAAAACTTCTACTCAAATCACTGTCAATGTCAAGTTCTGCATCCCTCGTAATCTTTATCATATGAGCCGAGATGCTAGTATACTTAAAAATATTGAACAAATTGTGTAAGCAATATCGTATCAAATCATCCAAAATGATTATGAACTGTTTATCCCCTTCCGATGGAAGAACAACAAATCGATCAATCGAACGAGGAATTTCAATCAATGCGTAGTTATTTTTGGTTTCAAAAGTATCATCTTCCTTAGACATTACCATTTTTACCGCCAAATAAGCGGCACTATCTTTTAGACTAGGAAATTTCTCAAGCTCACCAATCATAATAGTGACCATTGCGGGACTTACTTTTTCTATAAAGTAATCTGAAATAAATTCTCCTTGGGCTTCGGTTACTTGGGTTTCATCAATAATAAATATATTTTCCTTTTCAAGCTCTTTATTGATTTCCCTTAAAATACGAAGGCTATTTTTTTGTTGATTAATTACCGTCTTAGTAATTTCTACCATTAATTCTTTAGCTGAAACCCCACCAAGAAAACTTCTTCCTCCTTTTCCAGCTTCAACAATCCGTTTTAAAGTAGCATACCGTACCTTGAAAAATTCGTCCAAGTTGTTAGAAAATATACCTATAAAGCGAAGTTTTTCTATAAGTGGCACTGAAGTATCCTCAGCTTCCTGAAGTACACGGGCATTAAACTGTAACCAGCTTAATTCCCTGTTTCTGTATTGATTCTGAATACCTATGTTGCTTTCTATTTTCTCAGTCATTATTTTAAATCTCTTGGAAATATAGTCTTAACCGTCCTGCCACTTCTAATTTCTCTCCAGTCATCCACATCAAACTCTAACATTAAAAAACCACAGGTGACAACGTTATCAATATACTTATTTCCAAGCATATTTGCAATCGAAGTAAACGCGTGGTTATGACCAACGATCATCACACAATCTAGAGAATTGTCAATTCCTTTTATAATATTCATCACGTTTTGCCCGGCAAAATCGTATAGGTTGTGATTTGTACTGAAATCCTCATCACTTAAATCAAATGCCTTCTTAAAGCATTTAGCAGTGGAAAGGGCTCTAGTTGCATCGCTAGTTATAATCCTTTGCGGCGACTTAACCTCTAACTTCACTTGTGCAGAAACAAGGAGAGCATCATTTTCTCCTCTAGTCTTTAATGGACGTTGGTGATCAATAACATCGTACTTCCAGGATGACTTGGCATGGCGCACCATATAAAGTGTTTTCATAAATCTTAGGGTTGTACGCGTTGAATTATCCAGTCGTTATCTGTCAAAATATATTGTATTCTATCATGTAATCTATTTGGACGTCCTTGCCAAAATTCGAACGAATTGGGGGCTACTATGTATCCTCCCCAGTAAGCTGGCTTTGGCACTTCCTTATTATCATATTTCTTTTCTAGTTCCTTTAATCTCTTTTCCATTATTTCTCTACTGCTAACAATTGAGCTCTGATCTGAAACCAAAGCTCCTAACTGACTTCCCTTAGGACGAGAATCAAAGTAATTTGTAGCATCTTCTTCTGAAGTTTTTGTAGCATGTCCCTTAATAATTATTTGACGTTCCATATTAGGCCAAAAAAAAGAAAGGGAGACTTTGTTATTTGCATCGATACATTTTCCCTTCTCACTGTTATAATTAGTATAGAAATAAAATCCGTATTCGTCATATTTTTTCAATAACACCACTCTTCCTCTTGGGAAACCCTCTGCATCAATCGTCATTAGGGTCATAGCATTTACCTCGTCAACACCTCCAGACTCTTTGGTTTCATAAAACCAAGACCGAAACTGCTGAAATGGATTCGCATCTACCGAAGCTTTAGAAAGTTCCCCCTTCTCATAAGATTTACGATGTTTATGCAGATTATCCTTCATAGCTTTACTTTAATGCAAGTTACGAGTTTTGGAAATCCTAAAAAATAAGATATTCTTTAAATTTGGTTAAATATTACTTTGGATATCCGCTAAAGTAAAAACACTTTCCCATCTTCTGCGAGCTCAACATTATCAAATACTTCATTGGCCTCTTTCCCGAAAAGCTCCAGGTCATTATACCTCCCCGAATAATGTCCTACAATGAGTGTTCCTACCTTAGCATCTCTCGCAATCATTGCTGCTTCCAGAGCAGTGCTATGCCTTGTTTTTACAGCAAGTTCTTGATGTTCGGTCAAGAAGGTGGATTCATGATATAAGGTAGTTACACCTTTTATCTGCGGAATAATATTTGGCTCGTAAGCAGTATCACTGCAAAAAGCATATGACTTAGAGGGTTCAGGGTCGAGTGTCAATTGTGCATTGGGAATTAAATCTCCCGCCTCATTTTTGACATCAAACCCCTGCTTTATTTTTGAATAATAGCTCATACTCACATCCGCCGCTTGCGTCGCTTTAATATCTAGTTTACGCTCACCTATTTTTTCCCTGAATAAAAATCCATTGGTATAAACCCGATGTCTTAGAGGAATCGTTGTCACCGAAATTTTATTGTCTTCGAATAGGAGTTGAGGTTCTTTATCGTCCAATTCGTGAAAAAGAAGCGGATAATTGGTCCAAGAGTTTCCTAACTTCAATTGAAGAATAATAGCTTCTTTTATCCCTTTGGGGCCATAAATATGGAGTTCCGTCTCACGCCCAAGTAATCTGAAGGTAGAAATGAGTCCGACTAAACCAAAAAAATGATCCCCGTGTAAATGTGAAATGAATATGTGCTTGATTCGTGCAAACTTGACTTTATATCTTCGCAACTGAACCTGCGCACCTTCTCCACAGTCTATTAGAAATAAATGACCACGAGCTTCTAACACCTGAGCCGTAGGGTGAGCATCCCAACGTGGTGTAGCAGAATGACAACCTAGGATAGTTAGTTTCATAAAGAATTAAGATTTGGAAAATGATTGCGCATCAAACTCTAAAAGCCTAAATCGCGCTCTATTTCCTCCATTTCAATTATATCACCAGCCTCTTCAATTGTAGGAACCACAATCATTTCTTCTGGAATATCATCAATACTCATTGCGTCATTTATAAATACGAAGGAGTGTCCCGTAGATCTTTGATAATTGGAAAGCTTCAGAAATAATAATAACTCCGACAATTGTAACTTCTTATATTTTAACAAATCAACTACCAAATTTAATTTCTCATATCTGTGAGGAACAATCCGATCCAAAAAACTAGCAAATTTAACTACGTCATCACGTTCATCCCCAAGTAATGTATACGTATCTTTTTTATCAATCCTCATTATGCTTTATTTTTGAAGCCAACAAATACAACACCGCCATACGAACCGCTACCCCATTTTGAACTTGATCTAGAATAATAGCTTGCTTGCTATCTGCAACATCACTTGTTATTTCTACTCCACGATTTATTGGACCAGGATGCATTACTACAATCTCTTTATCCAGAGAATCCAACAACGCTTTACTAACTCCAAATTGTTGAGTATATTCTCTTGTTGTAGGAAAATAGCTTATGTCCATTCTTTCATTTTGTACACGAAGCATATTGGCAACATCACACCATTCCAAGGCAGATCTCAAGCTCCCTTCTGTTTTTACGCCGATATTTTCTATATACTTGGGTAATAATGTTTTAGGGCCACATACTTTAACTTCTGCTCCAAGTTTTTGAAGTGCAAAAATATTAGACAATGCCACTCTAGAATGCAAAATATCACCCACTATCACCACCTTTTTTCCAGCTACATCACCCAATTTCTCTCTAATTGAATAACAATCTAACAGCGCTTGAGTTGGATGTTCGTGTACCCCATCACCAGCGTTCACAATACTTGCATTTACGTGTTTTGCTAGGAATACTCCGGCTCCAGGATTTGGGTGACGCATCACTACCATATCCACTTTCATTGAAAGTATATTATTTACGGTATCTATAAGAGTCTCTCCTTTTTTTACTGAAGAAGAGGCTGCAGAAAAGTTAATTACGTCTGCGGAAAGCCGCTTTTCAGCAAGTTCGAACGAAAGTCGTGTTCTTGTGCTATTTTCAAAGAAAAGATTGGCTATGGTAATATCACGGAGTGAAGGGACCTTTTTTATTGAGCGGTTAATCACTTCTTTAAAATGATCTGCCGTTTCGAAGATGAGTTGAATATCGGCCTCGGTAATGTATTTAATTCCTAATAAGTGATTTACACTTAGCTCGCTCATTTTGTTTTACTTATTCTCTATTCTTATTATTCATTTACCAGGTATACCGCATCTTCACCGTCTTTTTCCTCCCAGCATACTTTTACTTTCTCACCACCAATTGCATCCACTTGCCTTCCTCGATAATCTGGCTGAATGGGCAAATGCCTGCTAAAACGACGATCAATTAATGTTAATAATTCTATTTCTAATGGACGCCCAAAGGATTGTATAGCCGTTAAGGCCGAACGTATACTTCGCCCAGTATATAAAACATCATCAATGAAGACAATTTTCTTGTCCTCGACAATGAAATTAATATTTGTGGTATTAGCTTCTAAAGTCTTATCCCCTCTTCTGAAGTCATCACGATAAAATGTAATGTCTAAATAACCGAGTTGAATATTCTTTAATTTGTAGTCTTTCTCTAAAATTGACTTTAAACGTTCAGCCAAAAAAATCCCTCTAGGCTGTATGCCTATAAGAACAGTATTAGTAAATGAGTTATGATTTTCTATTAATTGGCAAGCCAAACGTTGAAGTGCTATGTGTACTTCTGTTGCGTTCAATAACACTTTTTGGCTCATAGGAAGTCTGAATGTCTATTCAGGAGACAAATTTAAGAGTTTTTGTTGAAAAAGCCGATATTTAAGGCTGCTTTGTTTTAAGCTCGTATACCACTACATAAAACGATGTCATTAATTATTGAGAAGCTAGCATCAAGGGTTGAGGTAGAACAACTGTTTAATACTGAAAGTTCGACGCCGTCCGAGCCCTAGTTTGCGTCTGTGTAATGCAATTAACAAACCTTCCCATAAGAATGAGAAGGTTTGTTAATAAAATAACTTATATCATTTATTTTTTAATCAACTTCTGGTTATACACATTTGCATCACCTTCAAATGATATACGCACAACGTAAATACCATTCGCAAGACTGCTTATATCTAATGTGTTTGTTGAATCTTGTGTATGGTCTTGAACCATCTTGCCATCTAAACTATATATAGCAACGGCTGCTACGGCAATGTTTTCGTTATGCTGTATGAGAACAAATTGTGTTGAAGGATTAGGGTGTAACGAAAACGGATTGTTTTGTTTTTGGAATTCACCATTTGAAAGTATAACACAATCATCCATTAAACCGAGTAAGGCATTATTTAAGTTAAGTCTTCCTCCAGTCGTAGTAATTCCATCCAGGGAAGGGTTTGGATCTACTCCAGCAAAAATATAGTCTCTAACGTCTCTAGCTGCTTGTGCCGGATCTGAAATCGCTAGATCTGCAAAACTTTGACAAGGTGCAGAATACAAAAGAGCTATTGCTCCTGTAACGTGAGGGGTCGCACCAGATGTACCACCAAAACCTCCATATCCATTCCCAGCCGCAGTGGTAAATGCATTTGCTCCATGAGCTCCTAAATCGATAGTTACTAATCCATATCCTGCTTGAGTTACTTTCATATCGGTTATATCCATATTGGTAACCGTAATTAAATATTCGCTCGGGCAAGCTGTTGGCAGGTCACCCACTAAATCTACGTTAAAATTACCATTGATAGTAGCCCCACAACTTAAAATACCATTTTCTCCTAAGGTGTCGTACAAACCGCACCACAATGGTGCGTCGGCAGGGTCACCAAAATCTATACCCCAAGAAGCGTTTGTGGAAACCACAAAGGCCCCCTCGGCTCCATTAGTAGCATTATACAACATTCTAGCTTCGAGCGCATAGCTATACGCCTCAATAACCTGTGCCTCGTTGGTATTAAAATTATTTTTAATGACCATCACTTTTACATCCCAATTTACACCAGAAACACCTAAACCATTATTTCCTTTAGCGCCAATAATCCCTGCGACAGGTGTTCCGTGACCTCCACCAGAAATATTATCGTCATCGGTCACAATACTCCAACCCTGATAATCGTCTACGTAATTATTATTGTCGTCATCGATATCATTATTTGGTATCTCATTTTCATTGGTCCATAGATTGTCCTCAAAATCTTCGTGATTCAAGTCAATACCATCATCTAAGGCAGCAGCGACAATCACATCACCATTCATTGTGGTACCTCCAGTAGTAATGTCCCAAGCCTCGTCTGCATCTATATCTCCATCGCTGGCTTGTTTATATTGCCATTGACTATTGAAAAGAGGGTCATCCGGCTCTGTGGCACGTGAACTTACCTTATGGTTTTTTTGAGCAACTAATACGTTTTCATTTCTATACAATTTTTGTATAGCAATAGTTTCGTCTATAGCAGATGGCGCTAATTGCAACAACCATATATTTAATGGACGGGAGATTAACTTGCTCCCAGTAATATTAAAATCTGTAATTTCTTGTGAGATCAAATTGGTGTCTACATTTTCGGCCAATTGAACGATTACCTGGTCCCTCACATATTCGGGCTGTTGTGCCTGGCAAAAAAAGGTTGCAAGCAGTACGATTGGTAGTAGTATCTTTTTCATAATAGAATTAATTTCTTGGTTCAACATTTTTATTTGACTGAGCTTCTTTCACTAAATCGGAATTCTTTAATAATTGAATCAACTCATTTTGTCTAATTTTTTTAGAATTGAAAGTAAAGAGGTAAATATTCATAGATCTACTTACCATTTTCACTTTCTGAAGTTCATATGCCCCATATGTATCTTCTAAAGCACTTATAGCACCCTCTTCGTAAACTTGTACTAATAAGTCTGAGTTATCTTCAGTCTGTGTAGTATCCAAATTCTTACAAGAGTTAAAGCAAATAAGGGCAATCACCAATGTAGTTAGAGTTGAAAATCTTGCTTTCATAATAGGGTTTACCATAGTATAACAAATTTAGATTAAAATACCCTAATTTTTAATACAGGATTCTAGGAAATAAATTTAAATAGACAGGGTTGCTGTTTGAGAACATTATCGAAGATATAGACTTCTTTAATGAGAGGGACTATGATAAATGATCGAATAGAGTACAAAGTAATAGTAGGGAGAAACTCAGTCCAAATAAAAAAGCCTCTCGTTTCCGAGAGGCTTTTCTTTATAAATAAATTGGATTCCTATATTAATAGGAACTGGATTATGCTTTTCCGTCCATTTTATCTTTAAGAGCTTGAAGTGCTGAATTAGCATCACCAAGAGTGGTTTTTGCTTCTTCTGCTTGTGTAGCTTGCTTCTTAGCAGCTTGCTTTACAATTTTCGCTTCTTCTTCTTTATGGATTGCCATATGAGAAGCTACCACTTTCTTGAATTCTTTATTGAATTCAATAATTTGGAATTCTGCTTCTTCACCTTTAGTTAGGTTAGTTCCATCCTCTTTTTCTAAGTGACGCATTGGAACAAAGGCAGTGATATCCTCGTTAAACGCAATCGTTGCTCCTTTATCAACCATCTCGTCAATCTTAGCTGTATGCTTCGTTCCTAAACCAAACTCAGCTTCGTACTTATCCCAAGGATTTTCCTTTGTTTGCTTATGACCTAAACTTAATTTACGTCCTTCAACATCCAATTCTAATACAACAACTTCTAATGTGTCACTAATATTTGTGAATTCACTAGGGTGCTTTATTTTCTTAGTCCAAGAAAGATCACTTATGTAAATAAGGCCATCGATTCCTTCTTCTAGCTCAACAAAAACACCAAAATTAGTGAAGTTACGAACGATACCGCTATGTTTAGAACCAACTGGGTATTTCTTCGTAATATCTGTCCAAGGGTCTGGTGTCATTTGCTTGATACCTAGAGACATTTTTCGTTCTTCACGATCCATGGTTAATACTACTGCTTCAACCTCGTCACCAACATTCACAAAATCTTGAGCGCTACGCAAGTGCGTTGACCAAGACATTTCGCTCACGTGAATAAGCCCCTCAACACCTTCAGCAACTTCAATAAATGCACCGTAGTCTGCAATAACAACTACTTTACCTTTTACTTTATCACCAACTTTAAGTTCTTCACCTAAAGCATCCCAGGGATGAGCATTCAATTGCTTAAGGCCTAATTGAATACGAGTCTTGTCCTCATCGAAGTCAAGAATTACGACATTCAATTTTTGATCTAGCTCAACTATTTCATTTGGGTGGTTGATACGAGACCAAGAAAGATCTGTAATGTGAACCAACCCATCTACACCTCCAAGGTCAACAAATACACCATAAGAAGTTATGTTCTTCACAACACCTTCTAGTACTTGACCTTTTTCTAGTTGACCAATGATTTCTTTTTTCTGCTCTTCGATGTCTGCTTCGATAAGCGCTTTATGAGAAACAACTACATTTTTAAACTCGTGATTAATTTTTACAACTTTAAACTCCATTGTTTTTCCAACGTAAACATCGTAATCACGGATTGGTTTAACATCAATCTGAGATCCTGGCAAGAAAGCTTCAATACCAAATACATCTACAATCATCCCTCCTTTAGTTCTGCACTTCACAAAACCGTTTACAATTGTTGCTTCATCATGTGCAGCATTAACACGCTCCCAAGCTTTAATTGTTCTTGCTTTACGGTGAGAAAGAATTAATTGGCCAGTACTATCTTCACGTACGTCAATTAAAACCTCTACAGTATCCCCAACCTTAAGGTCTGGGTTATAGCGAAATTCGTTTAATGATACAACACCTTCAGATTTAGCATTGATATCGATAATAGCATCACGGTCTGTAAGAAATACAACTTTACCATCCACTACTTCATCATCTAAAGTATCTACGAAATTTTCAGTTACTAATTTTTCAAACTCTTCTAACTTACCGTCATCTACAGGATCAATTCCCTCTTCGTAGTTGTGCCAGTTAAAATCTGTTAAGAATTTTTCAGGATTACTTTCTTTAAGAGAAAGTTCAACCTTTGGTTTTTCCTCTTTGGGAGTCGCCGTTTCCTCAACAGCAACTTCTACCATTTCTTCAACCTTTTTAACTCTTACCTTAGCAGGTTTTTTTGCTGCAGCTGCTGGTTTCTTTGCCGCTGTTTCTTTTTTCGCTTTAGCAGCAGTTTTCTTTTCTGCTACAGCTTCTTCTTTTGCTTTATCAGCCATCTTGTTATTTGCGTCCTTAGAACCCTATTGTGGTTTAAAGAAATTCTTGAGGACGTTTTTGTATTCTATGGTGTTACTGGATTTTAATACAACCATTCCATAGAAGGGTTTTTATATTTTGTTCTTCATCCCTTTTTAATCCAGTCTAGTTGTTAAAAGGGGTGCAAAAATACTGTTTATCTTTCTACTTTCAAAGAATTTTTTAAAGAGATCAATAAAAATATCTTACCATTTGAAAGTTAGATCCTTGGATAATTTTGAAAATGTAAATTTGTATTCAAAAAACGGAAAAGTAATTAGTATATTTATAGTTCATTCTAGATATAAGTTTTTCGATGATAAAAACAACACTTCTTTGTCTTATTTTGCTAGTAACCACTTGTAATTCTCATAAAAAAATGCCAGAACAATCCGTTGATTCAATTGCGAAACTCCATGATATCTGGGCATTAAATTCGATTAATGGAGAAGAAATTAATAGAGCAGAGTTTGGTGGTCAAAAGAGAATTCCTGTTTTAGAAATATTTATTGAAGAAAAACGCATTGGCGGTAATGATAGTTGTAACGAACTCTTTGGAACTATTGAAAATATTGACAACAGTTCAATAAACTTCGTAGCGTTAGGTGGAACTAAGATGGCTTGCCCCGATATGAAGCTTGCGTACAAATATGGCAAGGCACTTGTCCAAACACGATCTTATAAAATTGAAAAGTTGCAGCTATATTTATATGATGAAAGCGGAAAAGAGCTTTTAAATTTTATCAAGGTAGATTAAATCCTTCTCGCAATCCTATCCTTTGCCAATTGCAGAATGGTATGAAATTGATCTTCTATATTCATTTCACTATTATCAATCTCAATAGCATCCAATGCTTTTCTTAGAGGTGAATCTTCTCTGGTGGTGTCAATATGATCACGTTCTTCCACATTTTTAAAGACTTCTTCAAAAGTTACCATATCTCCTCGTTGTTGTAGTTCTGTAAAACGGCGCATAGCACGCGTTTTCGAAGAGGCGGTCATAAATATTTTAAGTTCTGCGGAAGGAAATACAACGGTGCCAATATCACGACCGTCCATAACCACGCCTTTCCCTTCACCCATTTTCTGTTGCTGTTCAACAAGTTTTTTTCTTACTTCTGAAATAGTAGCAACGGGACTAACAAATTCTGAAACCTCCATCGAGCGAATTTGCTTCTCAATATTCTCATCATTTAGATAGATTTCGGCCTTTCCATCACTATTTTTCTTAAATTCAAGTGTAATTTTTGATAATTCCTCTACTAGTATATCCGAAGCAAAAGAAACTTCAGAAATAAAGCCTTTTCTTAAAGCAAATAAAGCAATAGCGCGATACATAGCTCCAGTATCAACATATACATATTCCAACCAATCTGCTAATTGCTTAGCAACTGTACTTTTACCTGTAGAAGAATAACCGTCGATTGCAATAGTAATTTTTGCCATTACTGAAGATTTATATTTACCCCAAAGTAACTCGAAGAAGCCGCTGTACTAAATTTGGAATAAGAATAGCTAAGTCGTAAATAATTAAATCTTACCGAAAACCCCGCACTAAGTCCCGCAAAAGCTCTTCTTTCAACTATTCGCAGTTCTTCCGCTCGTCTCAGGTTATACCCCAACCTAAGGTTGAAACCACTTTCCGGGAAAATCTCGATTCCAACAATCATATGTCGAAAAGCGTTGTCAATAAAGTTAATTTTTTCTTCTGTACTATTTCCCTCAAGATCTACCTCGCTGCGATTCGGGTTGGCAAAAGCGATATTCCAGCGTTGCATGTTTTCTAAAGTAAAATGCCAACGAATAGGTATATTTTGCAATGTTTGGGAAATTCCAAAAATCAGCTCAAAAGGTAATTTTTCAATCTGGGTCTCATAAGGTTTTATCTGAGTTCCTATATTTCTTGCAACACCTGAAACATGTAGATCCCAATCTTCGTAGATATACATGAGTCCTACATCTAAAGCCACACCATAGGAAGAATAGGATTCCAGTTTTGAAGAAATAATTTTAAAGTTACCCCCTACATGAAAATTAGTAAAAGCGATATTTCTAGCATGTCCAACAGACAATGCTACCTCACTCCCACTGAAGCTTTCAGTAGCAACTCCACTTTCATCAAATCCATCAAACTTTCCGTAATTGATATAATTAACCCCCATATGAAGTACTTGAGTACGTCTATCCCACAAATAAGCATAAGCGGCCGTTCCATAGTTTACATCACCAATATAATTAGTATAGTTAAGGGAAAACTGATTGTCCATCTCTGGATTGATGCTTGCAGGATTAAACAGACCTTGAGTGGGGTCGTAGTCGTAATTGGTGATCACTTTCCCTCCCAAAGCCGCCTGTCTTGGAGAATTTACAAGACTTAGGAATTGATAGGTAGACCGACCACCTACCTGTGCGAACGTAGTCGCGGTAAACATTAGAGAGGCCAATAAAATAAAAACCTTTTGGTTCATTGGGACGATATACCTTTTCCTGAAGTTAAAACGAATGCAAGTATAATTTATTTTTGGCGGAGTGAGAAATGATTGACTCCGAATATTTCAAGGAATAACCGCTCGTAGTAGAGGTATAATTATTCCTTGTATATTCAAAAGCTACAACTTCTTGGCATTCTTAACTTTATCCTTTGTTAAAGCCAAAGTCAACACATCACTCATTTCTTTAACATAATGAAACTTTAGGCCTTTTAAATATTCTGGTTTTATTTCATCTATGTCGCGTTTATTGTCTTCGCATAGCAATATTTCCTTGATTCTTGCTCGTTTTGCCGCTAATATTTTCTCTTTAATACCTCCCACTGGCAACACCTTCCCTCTCAATGTAATTTCACCAGTCATCGCGATACTTTTTTTCACTTTACGTTGTGTAAAAAGTGAAACAAGAGATGTAAGGATCGTAATACCTGCGCTCGGTCCATCTTTTGGAGTTGCCCCTTCGGGTACATGGATATGAACATTATAGTTTTCAAATACATTAGGATCTACTCCTAATATTTCCGCATTAGACTTAATATATTCCATCGCTATGGTTGCCGACTCTTTCATTACCTTTCCAAGGTTTCCAGTCATATTTAAAGCACCTTTCCCTTTAGAAAGCGTAGATTCTATAAATAAGATATCACCTCCCACACGTGTCCAGGCAAGACCTGTAACAACTCCTGCAACATCATTATTTTCATACTTATCTCGTTCTAATCTCGGCACACCTAATACGTCTAGCACAATATCATTAGTCACTTTTTTAGTATACTCCTCCTCCATAGCTATTTTCATAGCTGCATAACGCACCATTTTAGCGATTTGCTTTTCAAGACCACGCACACCGCTTTCACGCGTATATCCCTCAACTATCTTTTCTAATTGAGCCTTCCGAATTTGCAAATGTTCTTTAGTAAGTCCATGTTCTTTTAACTGCTTCGGAAGTAAATGACGTTTTGCTATTTCAACTTTTTCCTCAATGGTATACCCAGAAACGTTAATTATTTCCATTCGATCTCGAAGTGCTGGCTGAATGGTACTCAAACTATTTGAAGTAGCGATGAACATTACTTTAGACAAATCGAAACCTATCTCTAAAAAGTTATCGTAGAAAGAATTGTTCTGTTCAGGGTCCAATACTTCAAGCAATGCCGAAGATGGATCTCCTTGATTTCCTATAGAAAGCTTATCAATTTCATCTAAAACAAAAACGGGGTTACTAGTTTTTGCTTTTTTTAAACTTTTAATAATTCGGCCAGGCATTGCGCCAATATAAGTTTTACGATGTCCGCGAATCTCCGCTTCATCACTCAGTCCACCTAATGATATTCTTACATATTCTCTACCTAAAGCTTCGGCAACAGATTTCCCTAAAGAAGTCTTTCCAACTCCCGGAGGTCCATAAAGACAGATTATTGGTGACTTCATATCGTTCCTCAGCTTTAGTACGGCTAAATACTCAATGATACGCTTCTTTACGTCATCCAAACCAAAATGGTCGCGATCGAGAATAGTTCTGGCACGTTTTAGGTTGAATTTATCCTTGCTATATTCATTCCAAGGCAAATCCAAAAATAAGTCCAAATAGTTTCTTTGAATCCCAAATTCGGCGGCTTGCGGATTCATTCGTTGTAATTTACTTAATTCCTTGTCAAAATGTCGTTCCACATCTTCATTCCATTTCTTCTTTTTACCTCGAACTCGCATCTCTTGAATTTCTTCTTCCGAAGTTGAACCTCCTAATTCTTCTTGGATGGTCTTCATTTGTTGATGCAAAAAATACTCACGCTGCTGCTGGTTAATATCACTGTGAACCTTTGACTGAATATCATTTCTAAGCGAAAGCTTCTGTAACTCCAGATTCATATACCGAAGCGTCTCCAAAGCTCTATCTTTAAGATCGTTTATTTCTAATAGCACTTGTTTTTCTTTTACCGAAATATTCAAGTTTGAAGAGACAAAATTGATAAGGAAAGAATCACTCTTGATGTTCTTAATAGCGAAGGCGGCTTCAGAAGGAATGTTGGGGCTGTCTTTTATAATCTCCAAGGATAACTCTCTAATAGAGGCTATTATCTCCTTGAACTCTGGGCTGGACTTAGCAGGCTTGGCTTCAGCAACATCGTCAATAGTCGCTGTCATATAAGGATCTGTGGTAATGACCTCTGTAAGCCTAAAGCGCTTTGTTCCCTGTATAATAACCGTTGTGTTTCCATCAGGCATTTTAAGAACCCGGAGTATCTTTGCAACTGTACCCGTTGTATTTATATCTTCTATCCCAGGCTCCTCCTTACCCTCTTCCTTTTGTGAAACGACACCAATAATTTTATTTCCCTTATTAGTTTCATGAATCAGTTTAATCGATTTATCTCGACCCGCAGTTATGGGTATCACAACACCAGGAAATAAAACGGTATTTCGTAAAGGTAAAATAGGAAGTATCTCTGGGAGTACTTCCTTATCCATTGCATCTTCATCTTCGGCCGTCATTAAGGGAATGAATTCTGCATCATCTTTTAAATCCTGTAATGACAAACTGTCTATTGATGTAACTTTTGATTTAGCCATATATTCTATTGAGACAATGTGTCACAAAAAATACGACACGTTGTATGTTTTTTTTTAAATTTTCCTATTTTCTTTGTGAAAACGCCTCAGGTATAAGTGTTTCGTACGCATTCATATTTCTATAATTCAAGATTTATGCCACCTTTCCATGCCGCCCATATTGGTCAAATTTGCTTGTTTCAGCCGTTCTCAACGAATTTTTATAATGGTTATTTTAAAAAAACTTTATAACAAGTGTAACAATCCGACCCATCAAGTATCTTTATACCAAACAACCATTCTTTTTGACACTAACCAAGCAAAATATTGAATCGTTACTAATTCTTTGTAAAAAGGGCAATCAGTTAGCCCAATTGGAAGTATATAATCGCTATCAGAGTTCAATGTATAATGTTGCCGTTCGTATTGTAAAAGATACAGCAGAAGCAGAGGATATTATGCAAGAATCATTTCTAACCGCATTTAACAAATTACAAATGTTTAAAGGAGATGCTTCTTTTGGTTCTTGGTTAAAACGTATTGTTATCAATAACTCTATCACTCAATACAAAAAGTCTCAACGATATGTGGCGCTACCAGAATATGGACTTGAGGAAGAGGTCGAAGAATCATCATTTGATGGTATTTCGGAAGATGAATATACGAACACTAAGGCGGCACAGGTATTAAAGTGTATGGATAATTTACACGATAATTACCGACAGGCGTTGACTCTTCATTTAATTGAAGGGTATGATTATGAAGAAGTTTGTGAAATCCTTCAGATTAGTTATGCCAATTGTCGGACCCTTATTTCCAGAGCTAAAGAAAGTTTACGAAACAAATTAATTGTAACAACATGAAAGAGCAAAAAATAGATGAATTATTTGAGAAACTAGAAGGAAGCTTTGATGTACACGAAACTCCTACTGGACATCAAAAGCGTTTCTTAGACAGACTAAATGACGCTGAGAAGCCGACTCCAATAAAATTAGGGTGGTGGAAACCGCTTTCAATTGCGGCTTCGGTGGCAGTGTTGATAGCGGTTGGATTTATATTTTTGAAGTCAGATTCTGTCGAAACTGATTTGGCCAGTGTCTCTCCGGAAATGAAAGAAACGGAATCATTTTTTACCGAAACCATCAATAAAGAATTACAGACCCTTCAAAGTCTTAACAATCCTGAAGCCAAAGATTTGATTGATGACGCTCTTGAACAAATTGATGTTCTAGAAAAGCAATATGAGGGATTAAAGGTGGCCTTAGCTGAAAGCAGTAATGATAAGCGTGTGATCTACGCTATGATTTCCAACTTTCAAAACAGGATTGACCTCCTAGAACAAGTAATCGAAAAAATAGAAGAAATTAAAACACTTAAAGCCTATAGAAATGAAACTACAATTTAAAACACTTATACTCCTTTTAATGCTTCCAGCTTTAGCGGTCGCAAATCACAATAAATTTAAAGGAAAGCATACCAAAGAGAAAACCATAAAAAAAGAGTTTACCGTTAACCGTGACGCCGGCTTAAAAGTTGATAACAGTTATGGAAATGTAGATGTAATTACGTGGAGTGAGAATCGTACCGTAATTGAGGTGCAAATTAAGACCAATGGAAATAATGAGGAAAAAGTCAGGCAAAGACTAGAGGAGATTACAGTGGACTTTACGAGTAATCCGTCCTTGGTGACTGCAAAGACAATCTTTAATCAGAAAAAAGATTCCTGGAAATTCTGGAATCATGGTGCAAATGGGGTTAATATTGAGGTCAATTACACTATTAAACTACCTGTAACAAATTCTATTGATATTGATAACGATTATGGAGCTATTAGTATCGACAAATTAGATGGAAATGCCAAAATTAATTGTGATTATGGACAATTACATATTGGGGAATTACGGGCAGATAACAACTATCTTTCTTTTGATTATACAAGTAAATCCACAATAGCCTATATGAAGAGCGGAAAAATTAGTGCAGATTATTCTTATTTTACACTTGAAAAAGGTGGAGATATTGAACTAAGTGCGGATTATACCAAATCTGAATTAATCGAAGTCAATGATGTAAATTATAACTGTGACTACGGGAAGGTCATTATTGGCAAAGCAAATGATATTGAAGGGCGTGGCGACTATGTCACAAACAGAATAGGGGCCGTTACTGGTTCGTTAAGTTTAAATACAGACTATGGGTCCATTAAAGTTGAGCGCCTTACAAGTAGTGCAAAAGACGTGACTATCGATGGGAACTATACAGGAATAAAACTTGGATTTGAAAGTGGTTACAGTTTCGATTTTTACCTAGACCTTTCATATGCTAGCTTTAATGGAGAAGAAAACGTTACTGTAACAAAAACCCATAAACAAAGCAGTCATAAAGAATATTCTGGATACCACGGTGAAAAAGGTTCTGGAAACTTGATTAAAATTAGCTCCTATTATGGAGGGGTAACTTTTATAAAATACTAAAGATAATTAACCATCAGAATGTTTGTAATAACTTCTGAAAAAAACAAAAAAAATGAATACTATAGTAAAACTTACATTAACCATTACAATATTTGTTTTGGGAGTTTCTGAAAGTAATGCCCAATGGGGACATAAAGTAGTGGGGAATGGTAATATAACCACAAAAACCGTAAGTACACAGTCTTATGACGCCGTTAAGGCAGTTGGCTTTATGGATGTTCATCTGGAAAAAGGTAGTGAAGGAAATATTACCGTAAAAGCAGATGATAACTTACACGAATACCTCATAATTGAAGTAAAGGATGATGTCCTAGTAGTACGCGTTAAGAAAAATGTGAATATAAAAACTAAAAAAGGAATTCTTGTTACCGTACCATTTCAAGATATTTCAAAGGTATCTCTTGTTGGGTCTGGAGATGTTGATTCTAGAGACACCATAAGTAGCGAAGATTTTGCAGTTTCTGTTACGGGGTCGGGAGATGTGATTCTTGACGTAGAAGGAAACGCCGTTGACGCTAAAGTAACAGGATCTGGCGATATGACTTTATCAGGAAGTGTAAATAATTTAGAGGTAAAAGTGAGCGGTAGTGGGAATTTTATGGGAGGTAGCCTAAAGGCAAATAACACACAGGCCTATGTTTCTGGATCTGGGGATGTAGAGGTAAATGCTTCCAAAAGTTTGAAAGCAAGAGTTAATGGTTCTGGAGATATTGAATACTCAGGAAGCCCAGAAACTAGCGACACTAAAGTATTGGGATCGGGTTCTATTTCATCAAATTAATTATTCTAGTTTAAATAAAAAAAGCTTTCTCCAGTCGTGGAGAAGGCTTTTTTATTTAGCCACAATGGCTAATATAGCTGAATTAAAAAGGTTCCATTTGTAATATTATACTCCAAAGGGTTTTGTTCAAAGACATCGGTTACCAAAAACTCGAAGATTCCTTCAATCTCACTAGTTAAAATATTATTTCGAATGATAGTTAAAGTCCCAGAACTTGACCTAAGAGATGTAACAACGTCTTCTTCGGGGCTATATAATCCAACTTTCTCATTACCAGTAATAAGGTTCGGACTCATATTATAAGACCCCACTTCAATATTTATTGGCACTATTAGATCAATCTTACTTAAATCGGGTGCTGTTGTTGTAATAGCAACAACATCTACTCCAAGATTAGTAGTTTGGGGCAAGGAAACGGAGTTTGATTCATAAACAATTCCATCAACTTCTGCCGATAAATAATTACTCGAACTAGGAAATTCAAAACTTAGTCTTAATAATCCATTTGTTACTTCTACAATTGTAGGATCATTTCCAAAAGGATCAATTCCCGTAAACCAGAAACTTGCGTCTATTAGGCCGAGGACCTTGTCAAATTCAGTTATAGCAATCGAACCTGGGCTTGCTGTTAAGGCTTCGGATCCACTATTGTCATTATAAACGGCTGTAAGTTTTGTTCCATCCGAAATGGATTCAAAAGCGAAAGTACCTTCTTCTAGTTCGAGAGGAGTGTCAATCCGTAAAACTTGTCCAGAGATTGTAATTGCCTCAATATTTATAACTTCATATTCATTAATACCAATAACTGTAGCTCCGGCAATCACGGAGTTTTCCAAAAATTCCTCTCCATCGACTTCAGCATAAAATTCGGTAAAATAAAATGGTTGGCCGGATTCCTCTTTAGGTTCAATAGTAACTTCATTAAAATATCCACAATCTATTTCTACAGATTCGATTACAGGGGCTCCATTTTCGTTAAAAATAATCTCTCCAGTGTCTGGATCTTTCTTTGATCGACTGGCAACAAAACTAAAGTTACCAGAGATAGTGTTTTCTTCAAAATCTAGCGCGGTTACCTCCATAATCAACAAAAGTAGAGTATCCTTCATTGAAGAATGCATCGGTACCGGGTTGAGCATAGATTCCATAGCTAATTAAACCAACATGATTATTTCCAGAGAAGACCAATCCCCCTTCATTTGGAGTTGTCAAGTCAAATAGGCCAATCTCTGGATAATTGACCCCTAAATATATGATCCCATATTCATCATGTTGTGCGTAAATATTCATATGGTAGAAACCATTTTGATGGACAACTATTTCGGCCTTTGTATTGACTAAGTTTCCTCGAAAGTCTATCTCCAAGGTCTAGAGTGTCCACCAAAATGGCTCTCACCTCTCCAATCTCCGCCATATCTTGACAAGAGAGCGTATCTTGAAACGTACCTTCAATAAGTTCGTCATCGCAGCTACTACACAGACAGACAAAAAGTAGAGCAACAACCCACGCAAGGGGTTCTAATTTTTTCATAACATACTTCATTTGAACCTGAATTAAAAATACCGATTTTGCAGATTTAAGGAATTCGAACTAAAAACCTACCGTTTGTAATAGAATATTGGTCTGGATTCTGTCCGAAGATATCTTCAGCTTCAAACTCAAAAGTTCCTTCGATCTCACCGGTTGTTCTATCATAACTTAAAATAGTCAACGTCCCAGAAGTTGACCGGAATCCTGTGGACCCTAATTCCGGGCCATAAATTCCAATTTTCTCATTTCCCGTGAGAATATTAGAAGTCATATTATAAGATCCAACCTCTACAGTTTTAGGGAATATTAAATCTAGACTATTGTTTGGACCAAAAGAAGAAATTGTAACTACATTGACCCCTAGTGTATTTGAAACTGTTTCGATATATTACCCAATCCTTCATAATCAATGCCGTCCACACTCGCTATCAAATACTCTGCAAGTCCAGTTCCTACAAAAAACTCAGCATAAACTCACCATTTGTAACCTCAACCGTAGTCGAGTCATTTTCAAACGGATCTGTACCAGTAAACGAGAATGTTCCTTCCAAATAGCCTAGCACTTGATCGAATTCAACGATGGTAATACTACCGGGATTCGCGGTTAGGGATTCGGCGCCATTATTATTGTTAAAAATAGCCGTCAAGGCTGAACCATCAGAAATTGGTTCAAAATCAAAAGTACCTATTCCTTGATCTATAGGGATATCAATTCTAATTAGTTTACCTGTATTGGAAGTCGCATTAATATTAATTACTTGAATCCCACTAGCGAAAGTTTTTCCCACACGAACCGAAGTATCCATAAATTCCATCCCATTCACATCTGCTGAAAACAAGTTAAAAAAAGCTGGTTCGTTTCCTCCACCACCATCTCCAAATGGAATTTCATTTATCAAACCACAGGAAATCTCCAATGATTCGATAATTGTATTTCCATTTTCATCTAACACTAATTCCAGTGTTTCTCGATCCCTCTTTAATCGTTTACCACTAAAGCCAAACGTTCCAGAAACAAAATTCTCTTCAAAATTTAAGGCGGTTATTTCAAATTCACCTGAACCGCCATTTTCTATAAAAGTCACATATGGACTCTCAGCCCCTCCAAGACCATTAGGTGAATAAAGGCAAAATTTGTTAAAGCCTCATGATGATTAAATGTCGATGCAAAACCATATTCGTTGGGAGTTTCTAAATTAAAAACACCAATTTCTGGGGTATTAATATTTATAAATAATTGTCCATTCTCTTCACTTGTTGCATCAATGAATAAATGATAAAAACCGTTCGCATGAATAACTAAACGAACATTTGTTTCTACAAGTTCGACTTTAAAATCTAAGATGTCTATTGTAGCCTTCAGTGCTCTAACCTCCACCCCTTCAACACACACGTCCGTTTCTTGTATAAAGGTACCTTCTATGATTTCATCATCACAGCTACTAAATAGACATATAAGAAATAGCCCCGCAGCCCAGAATATGAGACTTATTTTTTTCATAATACAATTTTCTTTTTCAGCAAAGCATTCAGTAATCTAATTGTCTAGCTTAACGACTTTACAACATAGATAAAAAATGCTTCAGAAAGGATAGCGAAAAAAACATAGAAAACCCGAGATTGAAATAAAATATTTAAGAGGTCATAGTATCGATTAATCCGGAATTACAACAGAAAACAGGCCACTAGTAACCGAATATTCATTTGGATTTTGCCCAAAAATATCAGTGGCTTCAAATTCAAAAGTTCCTTCAATTTCACCTGTCATCGTATTATAACTTGTAACAGTCAATGTTCCAGTATTTGAACGTAGAGAAGTTACAATACCATCGTCTGGACTATATAGTCCAACTTTTTCATCTCCTATTACTACGTTAGGAACCATATCATAAGAGCCTACTTCAATACTTTTAGGGAATATCAATTCAAGCGATTGATTATCTTCAGTCAGTGTAGAAATAGTAATTACATTAACGCCAAGGAATTCGGATTTAGCAACGATTATTGAATTCGGTTCATACGCTACTCCATCCACTGTTGCTTCAAACGTATCAGCTGGTCCTGCGCCTGGGTCAAAACTTAACTTAAATTCCCCTTCGGTCACTTCCACTACTCTTGGGTCAATTCCAAAAGGATCTGTTCCAGTAAATGAAAAAGTAGCCTCCACTACTCCGTTTACAACGTCAAAGTTGGATATAGTAATCGTTCCTGGGTTCGCTGTTAAACTTTCCGAACCATTGTTATTATTATAAAGAGCGGTTAACTTAGAACCATCAGAAATAGGTTCAAAAGGAAACGTCCCTTCGCCCAAATCCTTCGGAATATCAATTCGAAGAAGTTTCCCTGAAATTGAAATTGCTTTTATATATAATATGGCAGAGCCATTGGCCGTAACTCTTTCCACTGTAACTGTATTTTCCATAAATTCATTACTATTTACTTCGGCGTAAAAATCATTAAACACAGGGCCAGTCGTTTCGCCGGACAGCAAAAATGTATATGGAACGGAATTAAAATTACCACAAGAGACTTCAATTGTCTCCATTATGGAGTTCCCGCTTCCATCCAAAATAACCTCTCCACTTACAGGATCTACTTGAAGCCTATTGCCTATAAAACTGAAGGTTCCGGAAACCAATTGATTAACCAAATCTAATTCCGTTATTTTAACTTGACCAGAACCTCCTTGGTCGGCATAGGAAACGTATGAACGTTCAATCTGCCCTCCTGATCCTGATCCCGAGGGATTATATAGTCCGAAACTCTCCAGTAATTCATGGTTATTTGCGTTGTCAACAAACCCATGTTCATTTGAAGTACCTAAATCAAAAACTCCAACTTCTGGGTTTGTAATATCCATGGATATTATGCCGTCATTATCATCTAATGCTCCTATATATAAATGTTGAAAACCATTTTCATGTGTAATCATAAACCCTCCGTTAAGGCTATAGGTATCATCTGTAGATTCTAAAATTTCTACATTAAAATCTATCAACTCGTCTATATTGGCCCGCATTTTACTTGGTTCTGCCGAATCGAAACAAGTTTCCTGACTAAACTGTCCAGTTAAAAGTTCATCATCACAGGCGATACATTGCAGAATAAAAAATGCCAGTAGACCCCATCGCATTGATTTTAGTTTCTTCATAACGAAGTTTTTTTCTTTTTCAATAACAAAGCTAAGTAAAAAAATAGCATCTAAATTAACTTTAGATGCTACCTCTATTCTTAATATCTTATAACTGCCAATTGGCAGTATATTAGTTATTCCTACGGAAGTGTAATTACAAATGACCCATTCGCAATCGCAAATTCTGTTGGATCCGTTCCAGTAGCATCTTTCGCGGTGAACATAAATGTTCCCTCAATTTCACCTGTAGTTGTATCGTAGCTAGTAATTGTAAGCGTTCCTGGATCCGATCCATAGATAGTCATTCCACTAACAGTATCTGGGTTATATCGTCCAATTTTTTCGGAACCATCAACCGCTAAAGCACTCATGTCGTATGAGCCAATCATTATATCTTTTGGAAACACCAGCAATATGTTTTGGTTGTCACCTGTACTTGCATTGACATTAACTATCTCTGTGCTGTTGAATAACGTAAGTTGCACGTCTACAGAGGTTGGCTCATATAGCACCCCACCTACTTCAGCAGTAAATGGACTAGGTCCACTTCCTGGTATGCCTTCAAAATTAACTGTAAAACTTCCTTCTGTTACTTCCACCAATGTTGGATCACCTCCAAGAGGATCTGAACCAGTGAAATTAAAAGTACCTATTACTAATCCTTCCTCTGTGTCAAATTCGGTAATTGTAATTGTTCCAGGATTTGAGGTCAAATTTTCACCTCCGGTATTCGAATTATAGAGTGAAATTAACTTTGTCCCATCAGAAATTGATTCCATTGGAAACGTACCTTCTCCTAAGAAAAGAGGTAAATCTATACGTATTCTAGCATTTGAAGAAGTTGTAGCTATAATATTAACCATCTTTTCTGCACCAACATCTACTACGGTAGCTTCAATCATATTATCCGGAAACTCAACACCATCGACCAAAGCATAAAACTCATCAACAGAGCCTCCGCCTCCGCCTCCGCCGCCTCCGCCGCCTCCGCCGCCTCCGCCACCACCGCCTCCGGTGTCGTCAATCATATAAGGTATAGCGTTAAAAACACCTGGGGTAATAGTAACTGTCTCAATAACAGGGTCTCCATTTCCGTCTAAAACCGGATCACCATTGGCATCCAATTGTGCTCTTTTACCAATAATACTAAAGGTTCCAGTAATTGTAAGATCTGTGGTATTTAATTCGGCAATTGTCAATTGTCCCGAACCACCAACAACACTAGCAGTAGTGTAAGGTTCTGTAGCTCCAACTTGATAAGTACCTGAATTTTGGGTATTACTTCCAGAGATCAAGTTAAAAACCTCTGCTTCCACTACATCTTCAGCTATTAATGTAATATTCTCGCTTGTCAAAACGTTAGTTCCAGTAATTACCAACACGTTATCTGTAGTTAAGGTAGCTTCAGCTACACTGGCGATAAATTCTACACCATCAATCTGAGCCTTAAATTGCCCTTCTTCTGCGGTGGTTGGATCTCCTTGGATGGGAAACCCTCCATTACCCAATACAGGCTCGTTATTACAAGCTGTAAATTGGAATACTAATAGGGCAATTAGCATCCCACCTAAAAGTTGAATTTTCTTCATAAGTAGCCGTTTTCTTTTCTAATAACGCAAACATAAAGAAAAATTGTCTATTAAGTCATATTTCTTGGTACTCTGAACAATAAAACTACACCTATTATAAAAAACAGTACAAAAAATAGAATGGCATATCTAATACTTCCGGTTACCTGCGCTACATATCCATAACTAAGCATTCCAATTACAATTCCAATTTTTTCTGAAACATCGTAAAAACTAAAGTAGGAAGCCGTATCTATTGCGTTTTCAGGAATTAACTTAGAATATGTAGATCTTGAAAGTGATTGAATCCCCCCCATTATTAAACCAACAAAGGCGGCGGTTATGTAAAATTGATTTGGACTCGTAATCGTATAAGCATACACACAGATGCAAATCCATATCAGATTTAATACTATAAGCGTTTGTATATTACCAAACTTTGCTGAAGCTCTAGAGGTAAGGAAAGCGCCCAAAACAGCCACCAATTGAATAAGTAAAATACTAAAGATCAATCCAGTTGTTGCATCTGTATCGCCCCATTCCAACTCTTCAATACCAAAATATGTAGCGACCAACATTATTGTCTGAACGGCCATACTATAAACAAAAAAAGCACCCAGATACCTTCTTAACGAAAGATTATTTTTAACGGCTATCCAAATCTTCTTTAATTCCCTAAAACCATTGAAAAACAACTTTCGGGTGAATTTCTCTTTTTTATTTCCCTTCGGCAGGTAATAGTAGGTGTATTGACTAAATCCAATCCACCAAATACCGGTTAAAACAAACGAAAGACGCGTGGGAAATCCTTCATCCTCAAATCCGAAGGTTTCATACATAAGTATCATTGCTAAACAAATAAGAAGCAAAAGAACACTTCCAATATATCCTAAGGAATAGCCCTTCGCACTTATTTTATCCTGTTGATCCTTAAACGCTATATCGGGTAAATAAGAATTATAGAACACCAAACTCGCCCAAAATCCAATAAGTGCTAAAAAATAACAAAGCAAACCGAACCAAAGAAACTCCATACTGAACCAAAAAAGACCAATACAGGAAAACGCCCCTAGATAGCAGAAAAATTTCAAGAAAACTTTCTTATTTCCCACATAATCGGCAATACCGCTTAGAAGAGGACTTAGTATTGAAACAACTAAGAAGGCGGCTGCCGTAACAAAACTAATTAAAGTATCGTTATTAAAATCAAACCCTAGAAACTGAACCGTGTCATTTATGATCTTTCCATTATCATCCTTGACCAATGTCAAGGCTCCATAAAATATTGGAAATACTGCAGAAGCAATAACCAAACTATACACTGAATTTGCCCAATCATAAAATGCCCAAGCATTAAGTAATTTTTTACTCCCTTTTGGTAAGTTATCCACCATTGTTATAGTATTATGTCAAAGTTTTAAACTAAAAAATCCCACCGCTAAGTGGGATTCTAAAGTACTAAAATTATATGAATATTATTTCTTTTTAAAGCTGGTTACTCCAAACCTCCTTGCCTCCGCCCTTGCCTCTGGAGCCCACATAGTGATATTATTAATTCTAGTCTCATTTGACGGGTGCGTGCTTAAAAATTCTGGCGGAGCTCCACCACCCGCTTGCGCCATACGTTGCCATAACTCAGCACCTACAATAGGGTCATAACCAGCAATTGCCATTAGTGTAAGACCTATTCGGTCAGATTCAGTTTCGTGACCTCTACTAAAAGGTAACATAACACCTACGGTACTACCAATACCATATGCCTGGTTAAATATCTCTTGATTTTTTGGGTCTCTACTCAGGGCTATATTCCCAGCAACAGCACCAATTGCCTGTAATTGACCAGCACTCATACGTTGCTGTCCGTGATTTGCAAGAGCGTGTGCAACCTCGTGTCCCATAATAGCCGCAACTCCAGCTTCTCCAGCAGCGATTGGAAGAATTCCAGTATAGAAAACAATCTTACCTCCTGGCATGCACCATGCATTAACAGCAGGATCCTCTACAAGGTTGTACTCCCAACGATAGTCTTTTAGATAACCAGCATATCCATTTGCTGTTAAATACCGTTCGGCAGCCGTAGATATTTTCTGCCCTACATTTTGTATCATTCGGGCATCTGAGGTGCCTTTAATTACATTGTTTTCAGTTAAAAACTGATCATATTGTTGAAATGCCATTGGTAAAATTTGTGAATTTGGCACCAATGCCAGTGTCTGCTTTCCAGTAAATGGATTGGTCGTACAGGCTACAACCATTACAATTACTGAAAGAATAGTGAGGGTCTTTTTGAATTTCATTTTGATTCAATTTTAATTACATTATAAAAGTAGACATATATCTGCGGTTTTCAATAAAATATATAAAAAACCAATTTCATAAGGACTATTTTCGCTGAGAAGTGCAAAAATAACGCCAAAATTTATTTGCCAGTTGCGTGACTCAAAACTGGAATGACTTTTGATAATAACTTGAAAAAACAATTATGAAACAGATCCTTTTATTTTTAGCATTAACTTCTACTGTATTATTTTCATCTTGTGAAGGAGACCAAGGACCTCCAGGGCAGGATGGGATAAATATACTAGGGCAGGTATTTGAAACGAGCGTGAATTTTCAATACGATGCTCCGTCTGGTGTATTTGTTTCTCCATTTACCTCTTTTCCTGTAGACGTTTTTGAGAGTGACGTGATATTAGCCTACCGTTTTGAAGGGCAGGAAATAGTTAACGGAGAAGCCGTTGATATTTGGAATCCTTTACCAAGAAGCATATTTTATCAAGATGGAACTGGAGACCTTTTCGAGTTTAGTTTCAATAACACATTTTTCGATATTCAATTTGTAATAGATGGTAATTTTGATCTTTCGACATTGAATGATCCTAATTTTTTAAATAATCAAACCTTTCGCGTTGCAATTGTTCCTGCCGAGTTTGCCTCTTCTAATTTGACTATGGAAGATTTACTGCAAGGTTTACAAATTAATCCGACTGAAATTGAAACCATTGATTAAATTATGAAAAACATCAGTCTCTTACTTCTATTTTCGATACTGTTTAGTTGCAACTCTTCAGCACAAGACAAAAAGACTACCAAAGAGTTTAAAGTTGTGAAAACAGAAGCCGAATGGCAAGTACAGCTTAGCGAAACTCAGTATTACGTATTGCGAGAGGCAGGCACAGAAAGCCCATTTACAAGTCCGTTAGATAAGACTTATAAAGCTGGCACTTATGTGTGTGCAGCTTGTGAAACTCCTTTATTTGAAAGCAGACATAAGTTTGATAGCGGTACTGGATGGCCTAGTTTTGACAAAGAAGTTAAAGGTAATGTTGATTTTGATGTAGATTACATCCTGGGTTATGCACGTACAGAAGAGCATTGCGCTACTTGTGGCGGACATTTAGGGCATGTTTTTAACGATGGCCCTCAAGAGACTACAGGAAAAAGGCATTGCATCAACGGTGCTGCGTTAACCTTTATACCGAAGGGAAGTAGTAAATAAACACTCCTATTAATTAAACTTTCTAGATATTTTTTTGTCATACTATCAAACCATTAAAAATTTATAGTGATGAAAAAGTATCTTTTCTTTTTAGTATTTCCAATCGTATTATTTTCCTCTTGTGCTACAAGAATAGTAACCCCGGAGCCTTCGACAAAAGTGGTAGTTGTTAAAAAAACTCCCAAGAAATATAGAACCGTAAGAATGAACGGCAATCGTTATTATTTTTGGAATGGTAAATACCATCGAAAAACAAGACATGGATATGTAGTGGTGAAACTCTAAACACTTTTGGAAGAATTGAACCCTAATGATAAAATGAAATTTTGCCTCTGATTTTTGAACCTTTTTTATTTCGTTACACATACATTTTGTAATTTCGTTGCTTTATTTATAAAGACATAATTCTGCGAAATGAGTAAATACGATGTTATAGTTTTAGGAAGTGGCCCGGGAGGTTATGTAACTGCCATTAGAGCTTCACAGTTGGGTCTTAAGACCGCTATTATAGAAAAAGAAAGCTTAGGAGGCGTTTGCCTTAATTGGGGATGTATCCCAACAAAAGCTTTACTGAAAAGCGCACAGGTTTTTGATTATTTAAAACATGCTGAAGATTATGGTTTAACGGTTAAAGATGTGGACAAAGATTTTGATAAAGTTGTGGCACGAAGTCGCGGAGTTGCTGATGGAATGAGTAAGGGTGTTCAATTCTTACTAAAGAAAAATAAAATCGATGTAATTAATGGCTTCGGAAAGTTGAAAACTGGAAAGAAAGTTGATGTCGATGGAAAAGAATATTCAGCAGATCATATCATAATAGCAACAGGCGCGCGTTCCCGTGAATTGCCGAACCTTCCACAGGATGGTAAGAAAGTAATTGGGTACCGTGAGGCTTTGACATTAGCTAACCAACCTAAAAGTATGATTGTGGTTGGAAGTGGTGCCATTGGAGTTGAATTTGCTCATTTTTATAACGCGATGGGAACCAATGTAACTATTGTTGAATTTTTACCAAATCTAGTTCCATTAGAGGATGAAGAAGTCTCAAAACAATTTGAACGTTCATTCAAAAAAGCAGGAATAAAGGTGATGACGAGCTCTTCTGTAGAAACGGTGGATACCTCTGGAAAAACGGTTAAAGCAACTGTTAAAACTAAAAAAGGAGAAGAAGTGATTGAGGCAGATATAGTTCTTTCTGCGGTTGGAATCGCATCAAATCTAGAGAACATTGGATTGGAAGATGTTGGAATTGTTATCGACAAAAATAAAATAATGGTGAATGATTGGTACCAAACAAATATTCCGGGTTACTATGCCATTGGAGATGTTGTTCCTGGTCCTGCACTGGCACACGTTGCTTCAGCTGAAGGAATCACCTGTGTTGAAAAAATTGCAGGAATACAGGTAGAGGCAATTGACTACGGAAACATTCCTGGCTGTACATATGCCACTCCAGAAATTGCAAGTGTTGGTATGACCGAAAAACAAGCAAAGGAAGCTGGATATGACCTTAAAGTTGGAAAATTTCCCTTCTCGGCGAGTGGAAAAGCAAGTGCAGCAGGAACCAAAGACGGTTTTGTAAAAGTGATATTTGATGCCAAATACGGTGAATGGTTAGGTTGTCATATGATTGGCGCGGGAGTTACAGATATGATTGCGGAAGCCGTTCTTGGCAGAAAATTAGAAACTACTGGACACGAAGTATTAAAAGCGATTCATCCACATCCAACAATGAGTGAAGCGGTAATGGAAGCTGTGGCCGATGCCTATGATGAAGTGATTCATCTATAAACAAAGAGAATATTATTAGTTTGAAACGCCTTGAGAAAATTGGGGCGTTTTTTTATTCAGAAATTAGAAAACTTTTTAGGGCTAACTCATAACCTTGAAGACCAAACCCTAAGATTATTCCTTTTGCACTTGGAGAGATAAAAGAATGGTGTCTAAACTCCTCTCGAGCGAATGTATTAGAAATATGAACTTCAACAACAGGAGTGCTAATCGCCTTAACGACATCCCCTATTCCAATTGAAGTATGCGTATAAGCGGCGGCATTAAGAATAATGCCATCGTAAGAATATCCAACTTCTTGAAGTTTATCAATAATTTCTCCTTCAATATTAGATTGAAATTGAGAAAGTGAAATGGATTCATTTTTCTTTTGAAGTCGTGTAAAAAACTCTACGAAAGACGCGTCACCGTATATATCATTTTCACGCTTACCGAGTAAGTTTAAATTGGGTCCGTTGATGATGATAATTTTCATTCGATAAAGATATAAAATAAAAAAGCGGAAGATATACTTCCGCTCTTAAATAAAACTATCAAATATTAAAACGTATATCCTGCGGATACTTGGAATATATTATTCTGGTTTTTATATTGAACCGAAGAGTTAAGAATGTCTTCATTAATATTACTCACCCCTTTTTGATAACGCAGACTTCCAAAAAGACCCATTGGTAATCGATATGATGCGCCAACTCCAACACCTATATCAACACTCTTAAAGCGCTCTTTATCTTCTTCAACAACATCTGCTAATCCATCATCTGCATTCACTAAGATACCTATAACTGGCCCGAGTTCTGCACTTAGTCCGGCTATGATGTGGTACTTTCCTAGGATTGGAACATTTACATAATCTAATTTTAGATTGTCACCTCCTGAGGTAAAGACACCACTAAACTTACTTCCTTGCGAAGAATATAGCACCTCTGGTTGTACTGAAAGTTTATCCGTTATTGGAACTTCAACAAGTACTCCAATGTGAAAACTGGTTCTAGAATCCAATCTGGCTAACCCTAATTGTCTCCCCCTAAAAAGGCTAAGTTAAGACCCCCTTTTACACCAAATCGCACCTCTCCCTGTGCAAACGAAGTTGAAACAGTCAAAGCTGTTACAGCAACAAATAATAATACTTTTTTCATAATGTAAGTGTTTAGTTAATAGCGTAAAACTACTAAAATTAACCTAACATTAAGAATAGGGTTTTTCACTAATTTACTAAGAACAATTTAACATGTTGATTATCAACAACAACGAAAACCTATTCCGGTTGCATGAATGAATCTTTTTGCTCCAATCGGTTTCAAACTACAGAAAAGAATAACCTAGTGCCAGTGAAAATACACTATTCTTCCCTTTTCCTTGGCTAAACGTATTGCTCAATCCAAAATTAAAACGACCGTCCAATCGCAACCCTAAAGCAAGATCGTATCCTACGCCAACAACTCCCGTAAGGTCAAATGATTCTGCCTCAGCAACATTATTAAAAACTTTGGAAACATTATCATCCACGACAAAACCGAACTGTGGACCAGCTTGTAAATTAAACCCTTGAAAAAGGTAGTATTTTATAATAACGGGAACATTCACATAATTTAGATCAATTTTACCCACATCAAATTCAGCACCTTGCTGAGAATAAAGTAGTTCAGGTTGTATAGCCAGTTTATCATTAAATTTCACAGCGGCAAAGATCCCTCCTAGAAATCCAGTTTTATTCGAAACGTTCGATGCGTCTGAAAAATTAGAAAAATTTGCGCCCACCTTTACTCCAAAATCTAGGCCCTGAGCAAAACTGAAAGCACTTAATAGAACTGTAAATACTAAAATAATTAACTTTTTCATATCGAATTCTGTTTGTTATTAATCTCATCAAATATAACCAAAACGTAAAAAGATTATTACTTATTCTGCGGTTAGTTTTTATTTCAAATCTATTTAACTAATATAGCAGTATGCAATGGAAACAGGCTATTATAGATTATCAAAACTACCTTAGGATAGAACGTGGGCTTTCCCAAAATTCTGTTGCGAGTTATACCTTGGATATTCAAAAACTGGTGAATTGGTTGGATCATAACTCCATAGTCATTTCTCCAATTTCCATTTCTGAAGAAAACCTTCAGCAATTTATCTACCACATTGCTAAAGAGGTAAACCCGAGGTCTCAAAGCAGAGTTATTTCAGGCCTACGAGGATTTTTTAGCTACCTTATTTTTGAAGAATACCGAAAGACAAACCCAATGGAACTGATTGAAAGTCCGAGAATGGGTAGAAAACTACCAGATACTCTTTCCATCGAAGAAATAGACAAGCTAATTTCTACCATTGACTTAAGTACCCCACAAGGAGAACGAAATCGCGCGATCCTGGAGACATTATACGGTTGTGGACTTAGGGTTTCAGAGTTAATAAATTTAAAAATTTCGGATTTATTCTTTGAGGAAGGGTTTCTTAAAGTAACTGGTAAAGGAGATAAACAGCGCTTTGTACCCATTAGCGGCACGACAATTAGGTATATTAATTTGTACAAAAAAGAGATTAGGGTACACCAAAAAATAGATCCTAACGCTAGGGATACATTATATCTAAACCGAAGAGGAAAAGGGTTGACCCGAGCGATGATTTTTACCATTATAAAACAACTGGCTGAGAAGGCAGGCATTCAGAAAACAATAAGTCCACATACTTTTAGACATTCTTTTGCAACACATTTATTAGAGAATGGGGCGGATTTAAGAGCCATACAACAGATGTTGGGGCATGAAAGCATCACAACGACCGAAATTTATACACACATAGACAAAACTCATCTTACGGAGGTAATCAATAATTTTCACCCAAGAAAATAATCGTGCCGTATTGTATTTAAAACAAAAGATCAACAAATCTCGTTGTGGATCTTTTGTATTTGATAGTATTGGTTAAACTACTTAGCTATATTAACTGCTCTAGTTTCTCGAATTACTGTAACTTTTACCTGCCCCGGATAGGTCATATCCGTTTGTATTTTTTGAGAAATTTCAAATGACAATTGCGCTGCTTTTTCGTCAGTGACTTTTTCACTCTCTACCATTACACGTAATTCACGTCCTGCTTGTATTGCATAGGCTTTATTTACACCATTAAAACCAAAGGCTATGTCTTCAAGGTCCTTTAATCGTTGGATATAAGAATCCAATACCTGCCTTCTTGCTCCAGGTCTTGCTCCACTAATAGCATCACAAACTTGCACAATAGGAGATAATAAACTAGTCATTTCAATTTCGTCATGATGGGCACCAATGGCATTACACACCTCTGGTTTCTCACCATATTTTTCTGCCCATTGCATTCCTAGAATAGCATGAGGAACTTCTGTTTCTGTTTCTGGGACTTTACCGATATCGTGTAAAAGTCCAGCTCGCTTAGCCAATTTCGGATTTATACCTAATTCCGAAGCCATAACACCACATAGCTTTGCAACTTCTCTAGAGTGTTGTAAAAGATTCTGTCCATAGGAAGACCTATATTTCATTCGTCCTACGGCCTTAATAAGTTCTGGCTGTAAGCCGTGAATACCTAGATCGATAATTGTTCTCTTTCCTACCTCAATAATTTCTTCTTCAATTTGTTTAGTGGTCTTTCTAACAATCTCCTCAATACGTGCTGGGTGAATTCGTCCGTCTGTAACTAACTTATGCAATGAAAGTCGAGCAACCTCTCTACGCACAGAATCAAAACAAGATAATATAATGGCATCTGGAGTATCATCTACAATAATCTCAACTCCGGTAGCGGCTTCAATTGCTCGAATATTTCGACCTTCTCGACCAATAATACGTCCCTTTACGTCATCGCTTTCAAGATTAAACACGGACACGCAGTTCTCAACAGCTTCTTCAGTCCCAATTCGCTGTATGGTAGTAACAATAATCTTTTTGGCCTCTTGTTGAGCCGTCATTTTTGCCTCTTCTACAGAATTTTGAATAAAAGCCATAGCGCTTGACTTAGCTTCCTCCTTAAGGTTCTCCATAAGTTGGGCCTTAGCATCATCTGCCGAAAGACTTGAAATAACTTCTAATTGCTCTATCTGACTTCTATGCATTTTGTCCAACTCATTCTGTTTCTTTTCTAAAAAAGAAAGTTTGTCATTGTAACTCTTATGCTTTGACTCCAAATCTGTATTCAGTTTTTTAGACTTGGCGAGCTCACTTGAAATTTGAGATTCTTTATCGCGGGTTCGCTTTTCGGCCTCTGTCATTTTCTTCTCTCGATTCAAGATTACCTTTTCGTGTTCAGACTTCAATTCGATGAACTTCTCCTTCGCTTGAAGCATTTTGTCTTTCTTTATTGATTCAGCCTCAGAATTAGCCGACTTTAATATAGATGCGGCATTTTTCTTGGCAGATTTTGTAAGCTGAGAGGCGTTATTCTTCTCTAAATATTTGGCAATAGCAAAACCAATTGCAAGACCAACAATTCCAATAATAATTTGTAAAACTATATTGTGCATTTTAATTCAAAAATTTAACTAGACCATCAAACAATAATCTAGGGTTGATTAAAAGACTCCCTTTTAAAACAGCTAAAATTCAACTAGACTAGGTTACAATATCTCGAGTGAAGATTGTATTCCAAAAGTTAAGTTTCATTCAAAAAAAAAGCCTACATTAATAATGGTATTTTGAATAAACTCCTTAAAAACAAGTTTAGGGCTACTAAGTTGGTCAAGTATCCGCTCAAAGACGGCTCGCTTTTGCAACTATAACTCACCCTTTTTAAAGATGTAACGTTGAGTTTACCAAAAAAATATTAATGTAGGCAGTAACATTTTAAATTTAAAGAACGTTATGATAGATGTTCCTGCAGCAATTGATTCAAAGCTTGCAGCTTATCTTCAACTTGCTGTTTATCAGTTTCTTTATCAATTTCTTTTTGCTCTACCTGAGCGGCAAACTGTAAAGCGCACATGGCTAGTACATCTTGTTTGTCCCTCACGGCATAACTATTCTCAAACCTCTTAATCATTTGTTCTATCTTCTTCGTTGCTAACCTCAATCCCTCTTCTTGCGTAGGGTTAATCGTTAAAGGGTAAACCCTGTCTGCAATGGATAGTTTTATTTTTAATTGGTCTGACATTATTTTAAATTATTCGGAAAGTTGGGTAATGCACTGATCAATTTCCCGAATAAGAGCATTTATTTTGAACTTTGTATCTCGTTTGTATTCTTCGCTGCCAAGCATTGAATTTGCTAATTTTAATGAGTCACATTTCTCTTTCCAACCTTCAATTTCAACCTGAAATTGATCATGTTGTGATTTCAAAAAAGAGAGATCACCTTCCAATTTGGCATTAGCCTGCTTCATTTTTTGATGACTGTGAAGCAATTTGCTAATTCTATTTTCAAGAGAATCAACAATTTCTGAAAGTTGGCTCATTACTATTTATATCAATACTTCTCCTACAAAGTTAACATACCATCCCTAATAAGCCAACTCTTTTCTATAATTTTTTGTAATATTGAAATTCTAATGACAATAAAAGTACATCACTCCTTATTTATTATTCACCTTATTATTGATTTTGTACTATGAATAAACTTGTTCTTGGGCTATTTTTTTTGGGAGTAACGGCCTACAGTCAAAACGAAATTCCAATCAATTATTTTAGCAGTCCTTTAGAAATCCCCTTGGTTCTATCTGGGAGTTTTGGAGAATTACGAAGTAACCACTTTCACAGTGGGTTGGATATTAAAACGCAACAGAAAGAAGGTATTCCCATATATGCATCAGCAGATGGTTATGTTAAAAGAATAAAGGTGGCTCATTATGGCTATGGAAAGGCATTGTATCTAAGACATCCTAATGGATACTCAACCGTTTATGCGCACTTGAAGGACTACGCTGGAGACATTCAAGAATATGTGAAGACGAAGCAATACAATAAAGAAAGTTTTGTGATCGAGCTTTTTCCAGATAACACAGAGCTTCCTGTTATTAAGGGCGATTTAATCGGCTATACAGGGAATACAGGTAGTAGCGGCGGTCCACATTTACATTATGAAATAAGAGATGCGGCTTCTCGCCCAATGAATCCAATGCTGTTTGGCATTGAAGTTCCTGATACTAAGAAACCACTTGTAAAAACAGTATTTGCATACCCGGCCGACAAGGATGCTCAAATAAATCAATCGCAAGGCCCAGTCAAACTTAGGCTTATACTTCAGAAAGACGGATCTTATAAGGCAGAGAATGTTATTGCGTATGGTAAAATTGGCTTTGGAATAGCTACAAACGACCAACAAGACGGTGCTTCCAATATGAACGGAGTTTATCAAATAAAAACTACTTTCAATGGAGCACCTAAATTTGATTTGCGTTTTGAAAAATTCTCATTCGATGAAACTCGGTATCTAAATCGTTTTATTGATTATGGATATTTCAAGAATAATAAAAGTAGGATCCAGAAGCTATTTAGAGAAAGTAATAATCCCTTGAGTATTATTTATCAGGAAAATGATGACGGATATATTTCAGTTGAAGAAGGCTTTACCTCTACTTATACTATTGAAGTTTCTGACTTTAAGGAAAACAAAGTGACCGTCTCTATTCCAATTGAAGGGAAGAAAGTGGAAATAGTCGAACCTAAGGCATTGAAAGAGACCCATGATTATATATATTCAACCCAAGCTACGTCAATTACTAAAGGTAAGTTCAATATCTATATTCCTGCAAATAGTTTGTATGAAAACGTTTATTTGGATATTAGTGTAGAAGGAGATACTTTAAGATTTCACAAAGATACTGTTCCCATACATAAGAACATTACCATAAGTGTTGATGCTTCAAGTTATGACGGCGAAGATAAAGACAAACTGTTCCTAGGCAGGTTAAATTATAAAGGGGAACCTTATTACAATACAACAACAAGAAAAGAGGACAGACTATCCGCAAGAACAAGAACCTTTGGTGAATATGTCTTAGTTGCTGACACCACAGCTCCTTCCATAAAGCCATTAAACTTTGAACAGGACAAGTGGATAAGTAAGAATAAGACCTTAAGAATAAAGATCGAAGATGAACTAAGCGGCATTAGTTCATACAGAGCCACCATTAACGGAAAGTTCATTTTGATGGAATATAATTACAAAAAAGACGTTTTGGTTTATAATTTTGATGATCACGTAGTTGAAAAAACGGATAATAATTTGAAATTAATTGTTGTAGATAATGTGGGAAATAGTGCTACATTTGAAGCGACCTTTTTCAGAAAAAAAACATAACAGCAGCTTTTGAAAACTAAAACTCTACCTCTACTATTTTTCCTTTTTATCGCAACTGGTGCATTATTTGCCCAAAAAGCCACGATTCGAGGAGTTCTTCTTGACGAATTAAATCAGCCCATTTCTGGGGCTAATATTACCTACGGGTCTGAGGGTGTGCTATCTGATTTAAATGGATACTACCTGCTGGAAATACCTTCTAACGAAGAAACTACGATTACTTTTTCGTATGTAGGCCTTAAGGATGTCAAGCTTACAATTAGCTTAAAGCCGAATGCCGATTACGAATTTAACCCAGTAATTAAGTTGGATGTTGAACAGATAGATGTTGTGGAGCTTTCAGCAAAACGAAACAAGCGTGTTGAAGGTATAACTACAATAAGCCCAGAGACCATTAGAAAAATGCCTGGAGCAAACGCAGGAGTTGAAAATCTGCTAAAGTCATTGCCAGGAGTGAGTGGTAATAATGAGTTAAGTACTCAATATGCCGTTCGGGGAGGTAATTACGATGAAAACTTGGTCTATGTGAATGAAATTGAAGTGTATCGTCCGTTCTTAATTAGAAGTGGACAACAAGAAGGATTAAGTTTTGTAAATAGTGACCTTACGTCTAATGTTGATTTTTCTGCCGGAGGGTTTCAAGCAAAATATGGAGATAAGCTATCCTCAGTTTTAGATATTACGTATCGCAAACCTACTAATTTTGGAGCTAGCCTAGACCTGAGTTTGCTAGGTGCTAGTGCAGCAGTCGAAGGAATTTCGAATGATGGTAAACTAACAGGTATCGTTGGTCTTAGATATAGAAACAATAGTCTGTTTGTTAATTCTAAACAAACCGAGACTAACTTTAAGCCTACATTTGCCGATGCGCAAACCTATCTCACCTATAAGTTTAATAACAAGTTTGAATTAGGATTTCTAGGGAATCTATCTATTAATGACTATAGTTACCAACCGTTGACGCGTCAAACTAACTTTGGAACGCTAGTAGACCCAATAGCGCTACTGGTGTTTTACCAAGGGCAGGAAGAAGATCGATATGACACTTATTTTGGTGCATTAAAAGGCACATATGTCCTGTCCGAGAATTATACCGCTAAACTCATTGGTTCTATTTATCAAACCCAAGAACAAGAACACTTTGATATTTTGGCCGAATACAGGCTTGGAGAAGTAAACACCAATATTGGTGATGAGGATTTAGGAGAGGTTGAATTTACCGAAGGAATTGGCTCACAACTTACCCATGCTAGAAATGATCTGGATGCTCTGATTATGAACCTTGAACATAAAGGTAACCTTAGCATTGATGATAATAACATTGAATATGGTTTGAAATACACACGTGAGGATATTAGAGATAGAGTTCAGGAATATGAAATTATTGATTCAGCTGGATTTTCAATTCGACCACCTATTGGAATTTATGGCAACAACCAGCCTTATGAGCCATATACCTCTCCTATTGTTCCTTTTACGGAAATTAGAGCTACCAATGACGTTCAGATAAATCGAATTTCTGGTTACGCGCAATATAGTCGTCAATTAGAACTTTCTAACAGTAAGTTATGGGTAAATGCAGGAGTTAGAGCCCACAACTGGAGGGTAAGCGGGAAAGGAATAACAAGTACCTCTCAAACAGTTTTTAGCCCAAGAGTTCAAGTAACCTTGAAGCCTAAGTGGGAAATGGATATGCTTTTTAGACTTTCTGGTGGATTATACCATCAACCTCCCTTTTATCGTGAATTGAGAGATTCTACAGGAGCGGTGCGTCCTAATGTAAAAGCACAGCAATCGATTCATATTGTTTTAGGTAATGATTATAGTTTCGATTTATGGGGTCGCCCATTTACACTTAATTCTGAATTATACTACAAGAAACTTACAGATGTAAACCCATACAGTCTGGAAAATGTTCGTATACGTTATCGTGCGAATAATAACGCAGAAGCGTATGCATACGGTATTGATGTACGTATGGCGGGTGAGTTTGTGACTGGAACCGAGAGTTGGTTGAGTTTTGGTTATCTTAAAACTGAAGAAAACATCGATAACAGAGGGTATATTTTTAGACCCACAGACCAACGGCTTAAGTTTGGTGTTTTAATTCAAGATTACGTAAAAGTTGTACCTAATCTTAAGGGTTATCTTAATCTAACATATAATACCGGTCTACCTGGCGGTTCACCGAGTTATGCAGACCCATATGATTATCAGCGTCGTTTACCAGACTACAAAAGAGCCGATTTGGGAGTTTCTTATGTGATTGTAGGTCAGGATAACCTTAGGGAAAGTGGCTGGCTTAGTGTCTTTAGAGAATTGACAATTGGCGCAGAAATTTTCAACATTTTTGACGTTCAGAATTCAATTACGAATACTTTTGTAAGAGATATTTACACGAAAGTACAATACTCGATACCAAACTTCTTGACACCTCGTGTATTTAATGTTAGAGCAACAATGAAATTTTAATTTTCGATAAAGTCTTTCAGAAAAGCTATTACATAATCCACTTCATCCTTTCTATTAAAGATGCTAAAAGAGAAACGTATAGATGGTTTTTGTAAATCCTCCTCAGAAAGTATTGCGCTTAATACATGTGACCCCATAGAACTTCCACTCTGGCAGGCACTTCCCTTTGAACAGGCAATACCGTTTAAATCCAATTGAAAAAGCAACAAAGGAGCCTTTTCGGGAGGAATAGGAAGACACACACTCAATACTGTATACGTACTTTTTAAATCATCATTGCAACAACCGTTAAACTTTGTCTGAGGAATAGCTTTTAATATTTCTTCCTTGAAATACCCCTTCAAATCCGTGATATAGGCCTTTTCTTCATCTAAATTCTGATAAGAAATTTTAAGTGCTTCGGCCATACCGGCAATAGTATGAACAGCCTCCGTCCCAGCTCTCATCCCTCGTTCCTGTGTTCCACCAAAAATTAAAGGTTGCACCTTATTTGTCTTTCTAATAAAGGCGAAGCCAGCGCCCTTTGGTCCGTGAAACTTATGTGCTGCGGCAGCTGCAAAATCTATTGGTATCTCTGAAAAATCAAGATCATAATGCCCCACAGATTGGACCGTATCGCTATGAAAGAGTGCATCATTGGCTTTACAAAGCTCAGCTACCCTCTTTAGGTCTAAAATTGTCCCTACTTCATTATTCACATGCATTAATGTGACAAGTGTTTTCTCAGAAGAATTTGATAGCAACCTTTCCAAATGCTCATAATCTATTTGTCCGCTAACGTCAATATCCACATAATCAGCTTTAATATTATGCATTTTCTCTAACTCTTCAATAGTGTGTAGGACCGCGTGATGCTCAATCTTACTAGAAACAATTCTAGTCACACCCAAATCACGAATGCAGCTATTTATAATTAAATTATCAGCTTCGGTACCTCCAGATGTAAAGATAATTTCGGATGCAGAAACGTTCAAATATCCAGCAATTTCCTTTCTTGCATTTTCAAGTAAAGATTTAGAAGACCTTCCATAAGAGTGTGTAGATGAGGGGTTTCCATATTCGTTCTTTAAAGTTTCAGCAATGCAATGAATTACTTCATCTCTAAGTTGCGTTGTGGCCGCATTATCAAAATAAACTTTTCTCATAGGTGGCAAAAATACATATTAATTATTTTTTGAATGCTATTTCAGTTATAAAGAATTGCGTTACTTTGTACTATTGCGAAATTTCATAAAAAGAATGAAAAAGTTATTATTTATTTTTAGTGTTTTAGCCCTTCTATTTAGTTGCGATGATGGCGATATAATTGTAACCTCCTTTGATTTTGAAGAGGCAGATCTTGAAACCTGCGGCGAAGCTGGAAGTTACGTTTTTTTTAAAATTAACAACGATGCCCAAGAAAGTATTTCCCTGCGATTAGGAACAGCGGAAGAATTATTTCTCACAAGTTCTACTGTCCCATATATCCTAGATGGATCATCGAATTTTATAAATTATCGAAAGTACGAAGGTTCGATCTCTTCAAGCTATTTTTGCGCAGACATCCCTCCAACTACACCTTTGGTTACGATAGACTATTTAGGAGCTTCTGGCATAGCTACAATTGTCACTGAAACAACGCTGGATGATAATGATAATATAGAAGAAGTCGATCTAGCCTTGGATACAGATAATGATGATATCCCTAACTATTATGATTTTGATGATGATGGTGATAATGTCCCTACAGCGGTTGAATTAGGGCCTGATCCTTCTAATCCTGCAAACTCAGATGACGATAGTATTCCTGACTACCTTGATAGCGACGATGATAATGATGGTGTTTTAACTCGCAACGAAGATCTGAATGGAGACCTTAATCCTGCAAACGATACCACAGATGGAGTCCCCAACTATCTAAATAACATGATTACCATTGAGACTACTATAAACCAATATCGCGAGCATAGTTATTCTTTAAGTAGTAATATTCAATTGCAGATTGATGACCTGGTTTTAACGAATTCGAATGAGCAAATTACGCAGGAGTTCTTGGATTTAGGAAAACAGGCGAATGTTCGTTCCGGTACCGTTACGATAACACCGGAGTTGTAAGGTTATTTTTTCTTATTCTGAAAAACATACACCTCGGTAGCACCTCGCCCATACTTTTGAAAATTAGCATCGCTATATTGTAGATGTTCATACTGCCTAAAGAGATACTCCAACTCCGCTCGAAGCACTCCAGCGCCTATTCCATGAATAAACACCACTCTTTGTATTTTCTTTTTAATAGCAAAGTCTAATTGTCTTTTAGCAGTGTCGATTTGGATACTAAGCATATCATAATTACTCATTCCTTTGCTTTTTGATACTAATTGATGAATATGCAAATCAACTTCCATAGGAGGCTGCATTCTATCTTTTGCCTTGACAATTGTTAATTTCCCTCTTTTCTTTTCCTCCTTTTCTGAAAGAATTTGTGACATATTTTGTGGTACAAACTCTCTTTTTGATATTTCATCGCTCATTACTACCAATTCAGTAGTATCAAATTTCATTTCAAATCCCTCATCTGTTGAAATCAGAACCCTTTTTATTCCTATTTCCAGCACTATTCCAGATATCACATCATCCAATACCGAAACTCTATCTCCAACCTTCATAATTCATTTTTTATTCTTGTTTATAATAATTCCATCACCTAAATTTATAGTAGGTTAAAAAGCGAAAAACGCCTATTCTCCTACAATTATATCGTTAATTCAAAAAATATTTTTATCTTGTAGTGCAGAAATATAAGCATTATACCCCAAAAAGGGATATTTTATAAACTATAAATTATGAAAAACCTACTACTTTTAGTAGCCTTGTTGCTTTCTTCCTTTGGTGCAATAGCCCAACTTTTTGTTGAACCAAATGGTGCGACTGACTCTTACATTTATGTAAGTGATCAGATACTATTTGTAGAACAGGATATTGAAATGACGGCTAACCCAACAGCTACTTTAAAACCAAGTATTTACTTGCGTGATGGAGCACAGTTAATTCAAGGTGCATCAAGTAGTGATAATAGTGGGAATGGTAAGCTTTCTGTTTATCAAAATGCCCCTGACTCCGACCAATGGACATATAATTACTGGTGTTCTCCTGTAAGTATAACACCTACTGGAGCTGGAGGTGCTGGAAATAAGAATTTTGGAATTTCTCGACTATATCAAATTGATGGAGTTACAGCAGGAACACAAAATATTCCAACAATTTCCTTCGAAGGTTTTACTTCCCCTTCATTGCAAATTTCTAAACGTTGGATATATACAAAGCCAAGAGGTATGGAGGAAGAAGTTGCTTATGTATGGGCCGGTAGTTCAAACACTGTTGCTCCTGGAATGGGCTTTACAATGAAAGGCGTAGACCCTAGTCCAGTTCCTGTAACTGGTTACGAGTATGATTTTAGGGGAAGGCCAAATAACGGTAATATAGACGTTCAAGTATTCAATGGTGAGTGGACGTTAACGGGTAATCCTTATCCATCTGCATTAGATCTTAATCGAGTATTCTGGGATGCAGACAATACAGAGATTATGCAATTTAGATATTGGGACGAGGATAAAACCAAAGATTCTCATCTTTATACTGAAAACGCTGGAGGATATGGAACTTGGGTTCCTGGACTGAGCGACCCAAATAGTATTTCAACTGACCCTGGATTTGAGCCTGGACTATATACAGTACCAACATTTTCAATTTATAATGCAGGTGGTACTGGTGTTCCAGATCCAACAGCAGTTACACCAGGTATGTACAACAGACGCTTCGCCCCTATAGGTCAAGGTTTTCTTGTTGAAGCCACCGCAACTGGAACGGTTCGATTAAAGAACTCACATAGAAGATATATTAAAGAAGGAACTGCCAACCATTCGGAGCATAGATTACAAGGAGATACACAAACCATGATAGACCCTGGAACGGGAAGACCTATAGCTATTGGTTCTCCTAGCCTTTCTAGAAATATTCTTCCTCAACTACGTATTAATACAACTTTTGGAACAACGAACACTAGACAAGTATTGCTGGCCTTTTCCGAAAATAGTACAGATGGATTTGATCGTGGTCTAGATGCTAGCAGTCCAATGGACGGTACTTCAGAAGCTTATTTGCCAGTTGGACTCGAGCTAGTGAACGAGCCTTGTGTAATTTCTACACTTCCATTCAGAAGAGAAAAACACATTCCAATATCTTTTAACTTAGCAGAGCAGGGTCAAGTTATTATGTCTGTGGTAGAGCAAATTGAATTTGATAACAACATAGCTTATCTTTGGGATAGTTTAGAGCATACGTTTCAGCAAATTTCTAATGGTGGTGGGGTAGTGAGGCCTAATGAGGCATCAGTGATGCTAGACGCGGGCGTTTATGAGAATCGATTCTTTATCGTATTTAAAACTTTCCGTGAAATGCAAGCTGATTCTCCATTGCAAACTAAGAAAGATGAAATCTTAGCATCTGTTGATGTATTCCAAAATAATCCTATTAAGCAGTTAGAAGTTGGAAATCCAGAAGGTTATGAGATCAAGTCGGCCAACATCTTTGATATGTCTGGGAAACTTGTTTTTAGTGAATCCAATCCTGGAAATAGTACTAGACTTACATTCCCTACCGGAAATTTAAGTGAAGGTATTTATCTTGTTATGTTAATTACTAACGAAGGCGTTACTATAGATCATAAAATTACAGTACGGAACTAAAGTTTATGAGTTTAAGGTTGAAAAGATGACCTTCATTCAATACATGTACAAACTAAAAAAACCGTGATGACAGAAATGCATCACGGTTTTTTTAGTTTATATAATATTTCCTACAATTGAACAGAACTACTATCCTCTAACGTTTGATTCAATTTTATAATTCTCTAGTGAGACTTATGTTCATTTGGTCCAAAAGTTTCTCATAACTACTATATATTATAAAGGAAGATATTGGACAATAAAAAACCTGCCATATTTAAAGGCAGGCTTTTTTAACAACTTAATGTGTTCAATTACCAAATTAGTTCTTATCTAAAGGCCAACATGCCAAAGATTAGTATCATATACATACCAAGTAATACAATTGTCATGATTCCCCAAATTTTAAAGAAAAGCATCAATGAATGCAGGCTTTTTTCTAAAATGCCTCCATCATTTTTTTGGTTAGCTTGTCTCATTTTCATTCCGAAATTGAATAAAAAATACGAAAAGGCACCATATATTAGAGCCAATACAACATAAATTGCCGCTATAGTTCCGCCTCCAAGTGGCATTGCACCTCCAAAAGCACCTCCAAATTCGTCGGGAGAAAAAGCGCTAAATACAATTCCAACAAAAATAGAAGCGATCAACATTAATCCTGACATTACAAATCCAATTATACCAAGAATAAAAGCCCACTTTCCAGCAGATTCCAAATATTCTTTAGAGGAAGTAGTAAGCTGCATTTCAAAATTATCAAACTGCGAATTCTTTTCCGTCATAACATTGATTAATCTTCAAACTCAATTAAAGTCTCTGTTATAATACGCACACAATCTAACAACTGCTCTTCATTTATAACCAGTGGTGGAGCAAAACGAATTATATTACCATGTGTAGGCTTTGCTAATAAACCATTATCTCTAAGCCTTAAACAAATATTCCAGGCCGTATCACTGTCTTCAGAATCATTGATCACAATAGCATTAAGCAGACCTTTACCTCGTACCTGGGAGGTTAGATTACTTGTTTCAATATATTTTCCTAATTCACTTCGGAAAAGTCCTCCGAGGCGATCGGCATTAGCCGCAAGTTTTTCATCTCTCACCACTTCCAATGCCGCCATTGCAACTGCCGCAGCTACAGGGTTTCCTCCAAAAGTTGATCCATGATTTCCTGGTTTAATAACATCCATTATGTGATCATCTGCCAAAACAGCAGAAATAGGATAAGCTCCACCACTAAGTGCCTTACCTAAAATTAAAATATCTGCTTTGATATTTTCATGATCAATTGCAAGTAGTTTACCTGTTCTAGCAATACCTGTCTGTACTTCATCTGCAATGAATAAAACATTGTGTTTTTTGCATAAGGCTCTGGCTTTACTAAGATATCCTTCAGAAGGTACATAAACGCCAGCCTCTCCTTGAATTGGCTCTACTAGAAACCCAGCTATATTACTGTTTGAAGCTAGGATCGCCTCTAAAGCTTCAATATTGTTGTACTCAATTTTAATAAATCCATTTGTATAAGGGCCAAAGTTCTTACGAGCTACTGGATCATTCGAAAAAGAAATAATGGTAGTCGTTCTTCCATGAAAATTATTCTCACAAACAACTATCTCGGCTTGATTTTCTGAAATTCCTTTCTTTTCGTATGCCCATTTTCTACATAGCTTTAACGCAGTCTCAACTGCTTCAGCACCCGTATTCATTGGCAACAATTTATTATAACCAAAGTATTCACATGCAAATCTCTCATATTTACCTAACATATCATTATGGAAGGCTCGAGATGTAAGGGCAAGAGTTTCAGACTGCGATTTAACAGCGTTTACAATTTTAGGGTGACAATGCCCTTGGTTAACTGCGGAATAGGCAGAAAGAAAATCATAATATTTCTTTCCTTCAACATCCCAAACGTAAACACCTTCTCCCCTAGCAAGTACTACAGGTAATGGGTGGTAATTGTGCGCTCCGTAATTGTTCTCTAAATCAATCGCCTTTTGCGATTGTGTTTTTTCTGCTACTGACATAACATAAAATTTAAAAATTAATTTCTGAAATTCCTTCTATACCTTTATTTTTTCGAAGCGTCGAAAATTCAGCGGAGGAGAGAAATCATCCTTGAGCGCAAATTACTAAATATTCGTCAGTTTTTTTTTCTATTCAGTCCAAAAAATCATCCCTTCTTTGAGGCGATTGAAGAAACTTGTAACTCAAGTCGTTTCATCTCTCGAAGTAATGCGTTTTTATCCATTTGCATCCAACTAAAGAGCTTCAAGTAACTTGACATCAATAAGAACACAAAACCACCAGCTCCCCATTTAATGAGCTTATTTGTCTCGTCAGCATCTAAGAATTGAACCAGACAATAAATGAATAATATAAAACTTATCAGCTGTACAAGATTCATCATAATTATAAGCCATCTGTTTTTCGTAACGAAGAGACCTCCTACCATCTCAAGTAGGTTTTGCTCGTCTAAAGAATCATAGAACTCAGCCTCCTCTTTGGTCAATGATTCTTTAATTAATTCATCTATTTCTTCCATGTTATTTTTCATAATTCTTTTGTTTTAAAATTGTTTTTAGCTTTTCTCGTGCATTGAACAGGCGAGATTTAATCGTTCCCTCTGGAACATTTAAAATTTTACTTACTTGCATTATCGATATTTCTTCTAGATAAAAGAGGTTTAACACTATGCGACTTCGCTCTGGAAGTTTCTTGATTGCCTTTTTTAGAGTTTCCTCTAAATTTTCATGAGCATCAAAGTTATTGTCATTAAGAGTAATAGAATTGTTATCATAATATTCTTCTAAATTTTTAATTTCACGATTGTTCTTTCGAAGCAAGTCAATCGACTTTCTAGTTACTATTGACAAGGCCCAGCTACCAAAGCTCAAATCATCCTTTAAACTACCGATTTTCTTTATAATAACTGGCCAACAATCCTGAACAACATCTTTGGAGGTGTCTAAATCTTTAGTATACCAATATGCTTGCCTGCATAACTTTTTATGCCATCTTTTTACAAGAAGTGCCATAGCTTTATTATTACCCGATCGAGTTTGCAATACCAGCCAAGAGTCAACTATTTTATTCTTATTAGTCATACTGTCTTCTACCCTATTGACGTTCTAATTTTAAAAAGGTTCAGGTTATTTTTTGTTTTTATAAGATAATGTTCTTTAAATATATTTTGCTATTCTTATCTTGTTGCTTTGGGAATAAGAAAGGCAAATAGAATAATTGCTTGAGAATCTTGAAATAATTGATGCAGGTCAAAAGGAAAATCTAATACAAAAGCAGTTGACAGAAGAGTTGTTTTATTTACAATAAAGTTCCATGTAATTTAGCCACAATGCAAACTACAAAAAAGCGTAAGGCTTATTTTGAAGGGAGCGTGATTTCATTTTCTAAATGAAGTGTCTTTTAGGATTTTATTATTTGCGTAATTGACATAACAACATGTTTTAAGGATAGACTTGAATTATTCTTTCTTTGGGAGAGAAATCATATTATTTGGGCTGTTTAACAACATTAAATTAAAAACTCCTTAAACTTCTGTAAGCTTCCCCTAATTAGGACTGTTTAAATTGATAAAACTTCCATAAAGTTATGGTTTTTAATTCCAATGGGGCTAGAGTTCCATTGGAATTAATTTTTGCATACGCTACTGGGGGATATTTCCCAGAGATTCGTGCGGTCTGTAGTGATTGTAATC
>CAJXZB010000017.1 GCA_913063405.1 uncultured Ulvibacter sp. | reverse complement strand
TTTCAACCCCAAGAGCATGACAGATTTTCACGCAAGAATGATAGCATTTATATTTCATATAAGAATGATTTTTAGATAGGAAAAAAAGCTAAAAGTGTAGGATAAGCCCTGCAAGTGAGGCTTTGGTTCGAGCCCAAGAGGGGGTCGAATTAGAAGTTAAATCTTTGGCAATAAGATAGATACGGTTCGATATAGAGCTAATAGGGGGAGCTGCGGTCAGACTATCAAGTTGTATAAATGAAGCCTTAGAAACAAAAATCATAAGCAGATTAGATCGTCCTCAATTGGAAAGAACATTCAGCTTTATTACAACGCCAATGAGTTCAGACGAATTCGTGCCTGACTTTGAGGTCATCACACGTCTATAAAAGGCAAATGAAAGTAAGTGTTTAGTTTGGTTTAGGAGAAAAGGGCTACGTTTATCGTGGCTCTTTTCTTTTGTAATAATCAATGGAGCTAAGGACAATAAAAATATGCTGTTATCCGGTAAAATAGACCAGATAAATGTACATTTATGACTTATATAATAAGTTGTGCTCAATATAAAGAAACATTGGAAAATTTAACAAAACATATCGAAAGAATGATGAAACCTTATCGGGAAATCGAAAAGATGACTGAACCGATTAGGAAAATGCAAAAGCAATTGTCAGCGCCGACTTTAGCTATTCAGAAAGCATTAGAACCGACTTTTGCACTTCAAAAATCCTTTGAACACATAAATAAAATATACGCTTCAATACCAAAATTTGAAAACCCGATTTTAGAACATCTTGACACTTTCAAAGAAATTGGAGAAAGACTAAAAGAATATACTGAAAAAACACCAGAATATTTTTTATTAATTGCGCAACACGGCTGGTTTATTGACCTCGAAAGCGAACTCAATTTTCCATCTAGAGTTGCATATGAAATCCAAGATGATGAATTGGAAACTGCAAACGAGTTATTGGTAGAATATTATAAAGAAAATCTTGACCAAATATTTGAAAGCCTGATTAACAGACATCCGAACAGGAAGGAAATTTTAACTCAAATATTAGTTTCTTTTAAAAACAATAATCACAGTTTGCTTATTCCAAGTGTTTTAACTCAGGTAGACGGAGTTTGTTTTGATTTCACGAAAAGGAAATTTTTCATTAAAGAAAGAAAGAATAAATACTTGCCACAGGTAACATCTGAATTAGAAAAATCTGCTGAAACCTTCTTGGATTTATATTTGTCACCTTTACAAAATCAAACACCAATTATGGCAAGAGAACAGGACATTTCTAAATTCCCTTGTCATTTAAACCGACACGAAATCTTACACGGAATTAGTACAGATTATGGAACTGAAGTTAATAGTTTGAAAGTTATATCTCTTTTAAAATATGTTTCAGATTTATTAACAGACCTTGACCGAAAAACACTAAGCACAACAACACATATAAAAAATGCGTCCAATAGTTAAGAGTTTGAAAATTCTTACTTTTAAAGAACAATAATTAAAACTAAAAAATTCGTCTCCGATAAGACGCACTTTTTATATACAATACCGTTGTGTGCAAGCTGAAAAATGAGCAGAATAAAGAAAAAGAAGAAGAAGAAGAAAATATTTGAACTTTACTCTCAAAACCTAAAATGGATAAAGGAAAAAACAAATGCAAAGTTCAAAACGGAATTTGAATATGGTGTTTTGTGTCCTTTATGTCTTGAAGTTTTTCTTGAAAGCGATTTATTAATAAGTGATAAAAACCATCTAACTTTAGAACATAATCCTCCAAAATCGCTTGGAGGAAAAGATAATATTTTGACTTGTAAGGAATGTAACAACAAAAGTGGACATAAAACTGACGTTGAATTACTGACATATATTTTAGAACAAGAATTTAAAAACTTCAGTCCAAACTCCAAACATCGAACAGAACTTATTAGCAATGAAGGTGCAAAAGTAACAGCTGATTTGAGCTTTGATGACAAAGGTAAGATGACTGTAAATCTTCAAGACAAATATTCAAACCCAAAAGATTTTAAAAAATTTATTGATAGCGAAGAAAAAGGTTTTTTTCCAATAGAAGGCGAGATAGGAAAATTTGCCACCAAAAAATTGAATTTTAATATGAACCTTCCCGACAAAGGAAATATGAGGTTAGCCTCAATTGCTTTATTAAAAATTGGATATTTAATGGGTTTTGAGAAATTTGGTCACATATTTTTGTTTAATCAAAACCTTGATCAAATTCGTGAACAGATATTAAATCCTGAAAAAGAAATCATTATAGATCCATTTTGGATAAATTTTGAATTTCCTGAAATGTTCGTTGGAGTAAATATAATAAACAAACCGACTGAATTGAATTGCTTTTTAAACACTTTTGTTCTTAAAACAAAATCAAGAAACGGTCAAATTAGTATAGCTTTCCCCGGGTATAATAAGGAGGGTTTAGTCATTTATAAAAATATAAAGAAAATATTATGCTCAGATAATGATGAAACTGTGAATTTGGAAATTACAACTTTAGAACCTTTCTTGGATTTGAGAGACGAAAATCGTGTTTTTAGTTCAGCATATATTTGGGATAAAAAAGCCAGCACACAGTAACGTGTATAAAATATAACTAGGATGGTTAATGAATTAAAATTCTTACTTTTATAAAATATCCCCAAACAAACTGAATAATCTGATTTTGTGTCGGTGCAGTACTGTTGAGTTGATCTGCATAAGGTTCTAAAACCACTGCTTGAAAGAAAAATATCAAAAAAGTCTGAAGAATGAAATTAAGGAGATAGATTCGTTTCTGAATGACGAAACATTTGAAGTGCAACATGAAGAGCCATTTCTAATCAACGAAGCAATTATAATACTAAAGAAAAAGCCAACGAAAAATTTCATTAAATTCAATGTTCAACTAAAAAAAGCACCCTTCCCAAATCAATTCACTTTTAAAAAAATCGGATTTAATAATCCATTTAGTATTTCTAACGATGAAAAAGAATTCACGATTCCAACGAGAAGTGCCAATCGTTTAACATCGAAACGATTGGCAACTACAAATGAATGTAGAGGTACACTAGGCAAAATTCATTCTAATACATTTCCTATAAAGGGAAAATCAATATTCCGTTGTGTTCGTGAAATTAATGAAAGTGGTTACACGGTAAATATACTTGGCTCGGCTTATTCTTGTGATGAAACAAATTATTCATTAGGTCTAATAGTATTAAATGTTAATGATTCTGTTTTTCATTTATATCGTCATTCAGCTAGTGATTCCCAATACTTAGTTTTTGAAAATTTGGACGAAGTCGAATTTACAGAATTTCAGAGGACATGTAGACTATCCATGATTTCAATGGCACTCCTAAAAGGGAATTGGCATCAAAATGAACAATTTATTTTCTCTTATTCAGATAATAGTTTCGGCAAAATCGGCTCTGTTTTTTATGAATCTTTGGATAAATCAATAATATCAAATCACGAACTAATAAATCCGAGTCAATTTAGAACCTTTCTAAAAAATTCGGATATGCCATCAGATTTAACACCACTTTTTTTTCCCGAGAAGGTTTTATCGGAAATTATCAACTTACAAATAAAAGCACCTGAATATGCGAGGACTATAGAATTGTTAATAGATGGTGTTGGCATAGATTCACCATTAATAAAATGCTCAATATTTCATGTGGCTTTAGAAACTATTGTTGGTTTAATTTACTCTGAGAATAAAACATTCTTTGCACCAATCAAAAGTTCTGAAAATTTAAAGACGATACAGGGTGAAATATTGACTTTAATTAAAAATCGTGAAAATGAATTTAATCCTTCTGAATTTGATTCGCTAGTAAAAAAAATAAATTACATCAACTCTCCTTTTAATAAAGATAAGTTTTTGCTTGCATTTGATATTTTCAATATTGATTTACCAGAACGTTTAAAAAATTTGCTAAACACAAGAAATAAATTCTTACATGGCAAAACACCTTACAAAGAAGGGCAGGTCGAATCAAAAATTAAAGAATTGAACTCTATCGCAGATAAAATACATATGTTAACATCAATACTTGTTTTAAAGTATGCACGATATAAGGGACACATAAAAAATCAAGCTGAATATAAAATGGTAATGAACGAATTTTATGAAGAAAAAGAACTTGATTTCCCCGAGGAAGAAAGAGGAAATATTTTTTATAGGATGTAAACCCAATGCACAACAATGTTTATAAAAAAATGGTTACTGCTTGGGTATAATTTCATTCGGAATAGAAAAACTATCTAAAATAACTTTTATAACTTAAGCATGTCAAACGAAACTATAACGTACTATCAAAACCCTAAAATAGAAATACTATTTGGTTTTTTTGGTGGAAAACCAATACCAACAAAACAAGACAAATTCAAACCATTGAAAGCGTATGAGACTGATGAAGATGGAAATGAAATTGAAATAAAATATCTCTATGAGCGCAAAGAGGATAAAAATTCAATTCAAGACATGAAGGATTGGGTTAAAGAAAGCGCAACCAAAGCTTTTCAGAAAAAAGGAATAATAAAGAAACCCGCTGAAGTAGAAGTAATAATGTCTATTTCTTTATCGGAGAAGAGATTTAAGGAAGTCGATGTTGATAATCTAGCAAAGACGATCCTTGATGGTCTGAACAAGGTAGCTTTTGATGATGATTCACAAGTATCTAGTCTGATAGTAACAAAATTTGTACACAAAATGAAGATTGATTCTATACTAATCGGTATAACTGAGCTGACACAGACTAATAAGGGGTTAAGAAATGACATTCAGTTGATTCGAGATACAAAATGGTGAAAAAACTGCGTAGAACGTAAATTTCTTAGAAGGTTAAGAGAAAAGTTGTTTCCTTCACGTTTACCTACAGTCCTGATAAAAAATAATAGAAACTATGAATGTCACATTAGCATTGAACGCGATTAATGGCATCTTAGCTGCCTGTGATGATGAAACACGCCAAAGGGTAATGAAACAACTCTACAAGCCAGAAAACAAAAAGAGGAAAAGAGAACCACTTGTCACCAAACAGCAAGCAAGAGAAGATGTATTGAAGTATTTTGAAAGACGGTGGAAAAGAAATAGAGAGAAAATCAGGTAGTTCTTAGCTGATCTAGCAACTCACTGATGTCTTGTGCAGTTCTAATGCGGCGTACATTTCCTTTATATTCAATAAAACCATTCAACGGAACTACGTCCTTGGTGCGTTTGAATAAGTCACGTATATCAACATCAAGGTAGCTTGCTATATCGTATAACAATTCAAATCTCGGCTGTCGTTTGCCATTGATAATCATACTTAGGGCATTTTCAGTAATACCGATATTCTCAGCTAGTGTCTTACCAGTAATTCCCTTGTCTTTTAGTAATTCTTTTATTCTTAAAATATTCATATCTGACGTTCAGTGTTTATGCAAATATACAAAATACAACAGAAACAATGATAATGTTAAAATAATTGTCTAATTAGTTGTATGTAATTATCAAATCTGTTATATTTATGATGTATTAATAAAACAAAAACGATAATTATGAAAAATCAAGAAGCTAAATACAAAGAAGGAGTAAACAAAGAAATATCAAAATTCATTGACAGTATGGTGCATGTTGAACGCAATCTTGAAGTGTTTAAGGGCTTACCAATAACAAACGTTCTGAACTTGGAAATGCCTAATCTGGATATTCTGTACATTTTGAACTTGACATTCAATGAAGGAAATTATTCAAAGGAAGAAAGAAATGAATTTTTGGAGGTTGCACGCTTTGGTGCTATTTGCTTCCAATTAGCATTCACTTTTTCAGGTGACGGTTTCGGACTTCCACTTGAAACCATTTGCATGATGTGCAACCCTGAAGCCACTAAAGTTCTTATGAGTTCACATGATGGATGCAACTATATGGATGATGATATGCCTTTTGACGTTGAAAATATACTGATGGATGAAACAGATGAGCATAAAATATACGATGCGATCAATACAATGTTATCTACACAATTGGCGATTCTTGATATGGGCGGTGACTTGCCTGACTTTTCTACAAATTAAGAGTTTGTTTAATTAAATTCAATTGACAACGTTGGTATGTTAGCGGTTTTATCTAAATTTGAATATATTTAGAATCTCCCCGATAATTTAAATTAGGCTATCTTATTTTCATATTATAACATTTCTATAGTATTATGGAAGTTGAAAATCTATGGTAAATCAATATTAAATTTATGGCAGAGTATTTAGATGTTAATTTTCACGCTTTTGAGTTAGTTTTTCAGCCGTACAAAGAGCAATCTGGAAAGATGGGTAGCTTTGGAATATTTAAGTCTTGTGTGAAAAAAATAAATGACACAAGAACAGAAAATCGACGATTTATAATTGTAGACCGTTATGAAAATAGAGATAAAGCCGAATCAAGAAGATTATTTATTTCAAGAGCAGCATATTCTCATTCAGATAGGATGTATAAATGTAGAATAAACTTATTGAGAGATAAGGTTCCTGCATTTTTGGATAGAGAAAAAATGACTATTTCTTCGGATATAGATTTAAGGGATAAAGAATTGGTTGAAACTACCAACTTTTATGTTGACTTAGAGAAACACAATGACCCTACAGTTATCTGTGAATATAATAATCTTGGACCTAAAATTTCAGACATTGAATATTACTTTAGGACGCTTTCGTCAAGAAAATTTCTTCATATTTCAAAAGCCTGTAAAGCAAAAGTACATATGGAAAAGTCTGTTGAACAAGTTATTGATTCGATGGAAAATATATTCAAATTTCGTTTTAAAGCTAGACCGGAGAGCTTACCTGCGCTGTTCAGAAATACCAAGGATTCATTCATTTCTAATATGCAAGCACTGGCAAACACTGTGGACCCAAAGTCAGTGAAAGTTGACTTGTCATTTCGAGAATCAGGAGGTAAAAAATTAATTTCTGAAAAGAATTACAAGATGTTAAGTACATCAAAAAAGATTCTACAAGCAGTTATTAATGATACTAAAGTAATGGAAGATATAGAAGATTTTTATCTTGAATATGAGGATTCCGAAGGTAATGAAAATGATTTTAGCCTAGTAAGAGGAAAAGAAACTTTATATGTAAAATGTCCATATAAAAAGGATAAAAAAGGGCAGTTAGATACTGTGAAGTTATTTGATTTAGCAAAGGAACAATATGTGCTATATAAGGCTGAAAAGATGAACGTTTATGGCAAAGACTAAGAAAAGCCTATTAGATCGTTATTATAAAAGACCTCTGCTCTATGATGTATTTATGGTTGCAACTGTGGTGTTGGTTGTTTATGGTCTAAATTGTAGTGAAATTATCAAGCTGGATTTCGATTGTGAGTCAAAAGATATTGCAGGAATAGGAATTACAGTCTCAGGATTTATTCTCACAATCATTACAATTCTCCTTACACTAAAATCGACAGATATAGATGTAGAAAAGAATAAAAAAGAGACCAACTCGTTTAAAATTTTCTTAGCCTCAAATCTTTACAGCCAAGCAATATCAATATTGAAAAATGGAGTTTTAACTTTATTAGTAGTCTCGTTCATTACTTTGAGTATCAGTATATTTCTTAACAAATTCTATTGTGAATTTGGAGTTTATGCAAATATGATATGCATTGTTTTTATTATATTGATATTCCTACGGTCATTTTATGTCTTAAATTTAATTCTCAAAATGCAAGACAAGTCATTTGAGGATTAATCCCCAATCTAAAATTGTCAACTATATAGTCAACTAAAATTATAAAACCCCGTATTCATTAATAATACGAGGTTCTATTGTGGAGCCGGAGGGATTCGAACCCTCGTCCAAACAAGCAATTATAACGCTTTCTACATGTGTAGTTTTCATTTAAATTTTCGTTCGCTTGCCGGTCGAAAACTACCAACGCACAACTTATCTTTACTTGAGTTTCACCGCCACATCAAAGCCCTATGACGGCTAGGTTTACTTTTACGAAGTCTCTATATCAATCGCCGCAAACCAAGGCGATCGAGAGACTTCCTGCTTGCCTACCTTGTAGGCCGAGGCATTATCCTACTATAATTCAGATTATGCAGCTAGGGCGTAGTTATTCTCGCCGTTTAAAAAGTGTGAAAAATGAGATTTACGAGCTGTTTCCCAGCGCTCGACATGCTTACATTACAATTAGACCTGCTGTCAAAACCAGTCGGCCCCAGTATTATTTTCAAAGATCTTTCTACACTAGCCAAGATGTTAATAAAGGCTAGGGCGTTTCCTCTTTCGTTAAAACTTAAGAGCATCGGGCTTTCGTCCATACTTGGTATGTTACCTCAATCCCTAACGCTTTTACCCACGCCATAAGCTGGCTCGTTCGCTAAATTAGTCCACAAGACTAATTTTAAACGCTCCGCCGTCTAACGCCGGGGCAAAGATACATTAAAAACACTATATTTGCCGCCAATAAAAAATAACAAAAAGTATTCCAAATGCCTGTAACTTTTGCAATAATCAAAGAACGTAAGAATCCGCCAGATCGTCGGGTGGTTTTTTCACCAGAAAAATGTGCAGAACTGATGGACCGTTACCGAGATGCGAAGATTATCGCTGAATCTTCTGCCGTGCGAATTTTTTTGGATCGGGCATATAAAGATTGGGGTATCGACGTAAAAGATGATGTTTCGGAAGCAGACATAGTGCTGGGCGTTAAAGAAGTGCCGATTGAGGCGCTGATTCCGAAGAAAAAATACTTCTTTTTCAGCCATACTATCAAAAAACAACCGTATAACCAGAAGTTACTACGTGCGGTTCTTGATAAAAAGATAGAATTGTACGATCACGAAACCATTATAAAAGAGAATGGTGCAAGGCTTATAGGTTTTGGTTATTACGCCGGACTTGTTGGAGCCTATAACGGATTTAGAGCTTTGGGCTTACGAAACGGAATCTTCGAATTACCAAAGGTTGAAAACCTACCGGACCTTATAGGGGTAAAAGCCGAGTTGGATAAAATTATCCTTCCGTCAGATTTAAGAATTATTCTATCGGGAACTGGGAAAGTAAGCAGTGGAGCCAAAGAGATTTTAGATCATTTAGGGATTAAGGAAGTTTCGGATACAGTATACCTTACATCTAACTTCAGCGAACCAGTATATTGCATGATCGATGTTATGGAGTACAATCGTCGAAAAGATGGAAAAGCCGGGGATAAATACGAGTTTTATAAAGACCCTTCTGGCTACGAAAGTAACTTCATGCCCTATGCTAAAGTGAGTGATATGTTTATTGCAGGACATTTTTATGGAAATGGTGCACCTTATTTATTTACACGTGAGGATGCAAGAAACCCTGATTTTCGAATTAATTTGGTCTCCGACATAAGTTGTGACGTAGATGGCCCAGTGGCAAGTACACTCCGCGCTTCGACTATAGCGGAGCCATTTTATGGTTACGACCCAAAGACCGAAAGTGAAACGTCTTTTGATGCAAAGGACGCAATTACAGTAATGGCAGTAGATAACTTACCTTGTGAATTACCAAAAGACGCCAGTGAAGGCTTTGGTGAAATGTTCTTGGAAAACGTAATCCCAGCATTTTTTAATGGGGACAAGGACGGAATATTATTTAGGGCTAGAATGACTACCGAAAATGGTACCTTGGCAGAAAGATTTGAATATTTGCAGGATTATGTAGATGGTAAGTTAGATTAAAGAGGTTTGCAATTGGAGAATACAATTACATCGAAAGTTGCCCTAGTTACGGGCGCTGCTTCAGGATTGGGCTATGAATTGGCCTTACTGCTAGCAAAAGATCGGTATGACCTTGTTTTGGTGGATATAGATTCTTCTAAACTTGATCAAGCGAAGGAAGGTATTCAAAGAAAGTTCAATTCTAATATCACCTTATTGATAAAGGATTTAAGTACTTCGAATGTTGCAGAGGAAATATTTGAAGAGATAAAAGATACTCCTATTCATGTGTTAATTAATAATGCTGGTTTTGGAATCTTTGGAACATTTAGTAATACAGATTGGAAGCGGGAATCTGATATGCTACATCTCCATATTATGACAACTACTCATTTAACCAAACTTGTTTTAAAAGAAATGGTCGAACGTGGTTCTGGACGAATATTGAATATGTCTTCATTGGCTGCCTTTCAGCCTGGCCCGTTAATGTCTTTATATTATGCTTCAAAGGCTTACATTTTGTCATTTTCCGAGGCAATTGCAAACGAGCTTAAAAATACAGGTGTTACTGTAACGGCTCTTTGCCCAGGACAAACCAAAACCTGCTTCCAAGAAGTGGTTTCTGAAGGTTCGGTAGACAATAAGATAGGCTTCAATGTTGGTTGTCCTCAAGAGGTTGCTGAATACGGATATAAGGCGATGTTGAAAGGGAAAACTGTTGCTATTCCTGGCACTTTTAATAAATTTTTGTCGAAACTACCTCGGTTTATGTCTCGAAACGCTGCAACCGCAATCGTTCGAAAGATTCAAGAGAAAAATAGAGAGGACTAGTTCATTATAACCTTTTCAATGCAATGGGTTCTTTACCTTGCATTGTAATTACATTAGTAAAGAACTCTTTTAAGTATTCGTACTCTTCTGGTTGAAATCGATATCTCTTCAACTTAACCGTGAGTCTCCAATTTACTTTACCGTTATCTTCGGAATAAATTACAGAACATTCCCCGCCATTGTCTGGGAGTTTATAAATTCTACTTTTGGGTAAATCGATTACCTCGTATTGATCATTCAAGTCTATAGAAACCATATAGGTGTTGGTGATTGGAAATCCAAAATCCAGCGGGTATTTGCGAGTTTCTGCAGTGAATGGATTCTCTTCAAAATATGGTGTCATTACTAAAGGATAAAAGTAAGTGTTACTTCCAACCAACTCTGAATCCAAAACGATTTCATATACTTCTTTCAAGGGTTTGGTCGCATCGTGGAGTACCTCAACATTTAAATTCTCAATCTCTGCGTTGGCAGTCTCACTTTTTTTGATGCTCCTATAGCCTTCTAGTGTAGCATTGGCTATTGATTTTCGTTTATCAAAAGCAATATGACCGCTATATAGTTCACTAACTTTACCGGAAAATGTTCCATCTTCTTCAGCCAGGAGCTGGGCGCTAACATAGTGCACATTTCTCATATTTGGATTAATAGGATGCCAATAACTGCCCTTTTTAAAGTCCATAACCCGTCCTTGGATGTTTAGTACTCTAAATGGAAGTACGTCGAATGAGGCAAATTTATCAGTTGCATCTAAAATATATTTTGTATCTCCAATAGTAAGTAAGGCTGCAACGTAGTTAAATTCGGTTAAGACAGGGTATCTTAAGGTTGGAAGGCCAAATCCTCTAGTTGGTGACAGGACTAGTTTTGCATCTAGATCTGCCGCGTTTAAAGCATTGATTAGTGAAATATTAATTTCGGGCACGCTGCCCGTTTTTTCTTCAAATGCATCCTTAACTCGATTATCTGAAAAAATGTCATACTTGCCGTTCCAAGAATAGTGATTTTGTATGAACGTATAAACAGCCTTAGATTTTTCTAAGGGATCATTTATAAGAAGAATATTTGCAGGAATATTATCTTTAAAATAAGACTTGTACTTAAGTTGTTTCCCAATATCCTTTTCATATCGAAATTCGCGATCAACATCCTTCCAAGTTTTAGAGTATTCCTCTTTGAAACCTTGAAAATTTGTGTATTCCTGAAGCTCGAATGAAATTCTAGAAATAAAATTTCGAGCCGCCAACATATATTCTTCTTTCTTAAACGCCGGAATATCTTTCATTGCATAAGTAAGAACCTCGCAATCTGCTATAGAACTAGAACCTTCAATAGAAAAGCAATTATCCTTTATATAAGCATCATTGATGTACAGTTTTTCTTTCCCATATAAAGCTCGATTGTACTTAAAATTAGCAGGTATTTCTGCATAAAACTCGGTATATATTTTTGGTAAGTCATCCTGAAAAGCCCATTCTCCAAAATTAAAAAAGAAAGGAGATTCAATACGATATGTATATTCAAGGATACTACCATCTTTAATATTAGGGAAGGTGAAGCGTTTTGCGTACCAGTATTCAGACTGGTCTACAGTAAAGATAGCATCTTTGGCTACAAAGGTTTTTGATTCACCATTATGCGTAATGGCTTCTAGCTTGGTCACATACTCTTTAGAACTATTTTTATATAATGGAATTTCAACAATGGATTGTTTAAATTCTTTAGCATTAAAAACTTTAATCTTTCGATGTATTTCTTTCACTAACTTAATAGAACGGCCAATTACACGTACACTATATTCTCCACTTTCAAAGAGAACAACTGCATTTGCTTTGAGGTCTTTTTCATAGCTAGTCATTTGCTTCTCGTTATATGTCAGCTCACCAAATTTTGCTTTAATCCTTTGTTGTGAAATACCCGAAAGAGTAAAGAACAAAAAAATATAGAAAGTGGCTTTTTTGAAGAATCTCATAAAACTTGATTTAGGTCTTTTAATTTTGAGAACAAATAAAGGTAAAAAAATTAGATTTCGATTTTATGATAAGTATATCAAATAGGGATATTTTAAGAGTATATCCCTATTATTTCTGAAGAAAACGAATGCGTTTAAAAAGAACATATGTGATTCCTAGCGCTGTTCCAAAAAAGATTGTGAAGATCCAAGCTAGGAGATGGTCGAAAGGCACACATATAATATTCCAGATGTCGTTAAAAAGTCTTTTGGGTTGCTGAATAACGTTCCATGAATTCCACCTCAGAATTCTTCCTAAATATATTCCGAAGCCAGCAAAAAAAGGAATTGTCAAAATAATGCTCTGGGTTATTCGTTTTGAAAACTTTGACAATATGAGGGATTCCATATCCCTTAGTGAGATGTAATAGAAAAGTAATCCACTTAACGCAAAAGACCCAATTAAAAAGATGTCTAATACTATTATATTTTTACTGCTAAAACGTAAATGCAAATAGTCTGTTACTATATATGGAGCATTGGGTAAAAAAAGGAGCCAAATCCCAAACCAAATCAAGAGTGCGCCTTTTGTGATGTTTTTTTTAAATTTAAGAAAGAAAGATATTGCAAATGGAATCCCCGCAAGAAATACGTTCCAAACCAAAAAAAGAAGGAAGAATGAATGCGTAAATTTAAGACGTATCATTAATAATATAATACTCATTAAAACAACTCCTCCGATTGTAAAAACAATTTGAAAACGATTGAAAAAATATTTTTTAATTTGCTCCATTTGATGCTTGTTTTTTTATGAATAGAACCAGAAATGCACCAATGAGATAAGCAACTAAATCACATATGTCAAAGGTGGTACCTATTATAGCTTTGATAAACTCCGACTCAATTCCGAAGAGATTGGCAAGCCGAAAAAATTGCAGTACCTCTACACAGCCTGCAAATAGCAATATCCAAGGCATCAATTTTTTGGGAGATATATCCCAATAAGATCTTATGAAATGATAGATTAACGGAATTACTAAAACGTCCCCGATAAAACCTCTAATTATGTGATGGAATTCATACTTCGCGATAATGATTTCAATTATCAATATTATCAAGAAAATTACAAAGTGAAAATTGATTCTAAATTTGGAAACCCAAGACGAGAACATCTTGAGTTTCCTGTTTTTTGTTATATAATTACTCACTACCCCAATCGATTTTTCTGGAAGCGAACATTATAATGGCTAGAATCACGAAAAGACCAATACTTCCTACCAATAATGCATAGTTTTCTAATTGGATAATGACATATATAAAACCATAAAGTGAGGCAAGTGATGCACAGACTAGCATCGGAAATTTCAAACCTTTCAATATGGCTCTTGAGTAAACCGTAATAAGCCCAAGAACCGCTAATGCAGCAGCCCCATACGCTTTTAGGAAACTACTGTGCTCTGAAATTGAAATAAGCAGCGTGTAAAACATTATTAAGGCCAAGCCAATCATCACATACTGAAACGGATGAATGTAAATTTTACTAATCAACTGTATTAACAGAAATACCAATAAGGTTAAACCAATTACCATAAAACCATATTTTGCGGTACGTTCACTTTTTTGATATTCATCAACTGGAATTATAAAATTAGTTCCAAATCCAAACTCCTGCAGTTCTGGCAAAAACCCAAAGAAAGATTGCTCAAACTGTCTGTTGATTTGTAATACTTTCCAAGAAGCCTTAAAACCATCTTTTGTTATCTCTCTTGACCCATCTTCAGGTAGAAACTTACCATCGAAACTAGGGGAGTGCCAATTTGAAGTCATTTTAGCTGTTGTCTCTTTACCTACCGGAATAAACTTAAGGCTTTCACTTCCATTAATTTTAAGGTTGAATGCGAACGCAATATCTTTTTGTCCCAGATCTTTTAGAGTATCAATAAATCCACTTTGTATTGTATTTAAATACTTGGTATCATATTGCGGAGCCATCTGTAAATTTTGAGAATTAAAGGTGACTTCAGGCGTATTTCGTATTCCTTTAAGATTGGATGTTTTTATTATTAAAGTGGCTTTTTCCCATAGTATATGTTCTGGAGGGATATCAGTTTTTGAAAAATCAATCTTCGAAAATTGTCCTTTCACTTTAATATCCGCTGTATAAACAACAGATTCGTAAATGCTTCGGTATAGAGGCTTACTAGTTATTTCCGAAGCAATGTCAAGTTCATCTGGAAAAAAATAAGCGTACTTTATCGATTCATCATTTAAGGTTGTATAGTTTTTAGTTTTCTCGTTATAAGTACGGATTTCCTTAAAAGTCTTATAGGGTATTTTTATTATGGGCCCCGATAACAATACTTCATTTCCCCATTTACTATTTGTTTCCCTAATTACTTCCGATTGTCGAAACGAACGTTCTTGTATTAAGCTTTTAACGAATTCTAATGGTATGAGTAATACTAAAAGTAAGAAGCCAACTATAAGCATTCTAGCCGTGATTGAATTGCGTATCCAGTTTCCAAATTTCCCTCTTTTTTGATCCATAATATATTGATTAAGTTGTTTTAAGTTTAAGATTTAATTTTACGAGTGGTATTTATATTTGATGTAGTAGTATAAGCTGTTTTTCTGAAAAAAATAATGCTTCGGAACTCAGTATATGTGGTATTGTTTTAAAATCAAAATGATGAGAAGGGTTGGCATTTTTTCCGATGATAAATGATTCACGATAGTAGGCTAGGTATTCAGAAAGAATAAGTGTGCCTAGCAAAAGGACACCGAGCAAATATGGACTTCGTTTGCCGTTCCCAAAGCAGAGGTATTGTAATACAATTTCATCCTCCACATTTGTATTGAAACCAGTAAGGACATGATAAGCATCGTGTCGCTCCACTTTTGGAATAAGCTGGAAACCACGTTCGTGCAAAAATGTTCCCAGTTGATACCCATAACTGCTAGAAGGCATTGAAAGCAGTTCTTTTGTAGATATGCCCCAAGGAGTTTTCTTTTTAAACTTGCAATAGAGTACCCTTGTTTTTTCGAATAACAAGTTAATCAAATGCTTTCGCTGTTTTCTCATAAAGTACTTTGTATTTCAAAGTTAATAATTAAAAAAATAGTTTACTTTTTTTGGATTAATTTTTCAAGCGCCTCAATGTGTTTCTTAAATTCTGTCTTTCCTAGCTTGGTGGTGCTATAACGTGTATTTGGTTTTCGTCCAACGAAGGACTTCTCGACTAAAATATACTTAGCTTGTTCCAAGGCCTTTACGTGACTTGCCAAGTTGCCATCTGTAAGATCCAATAACTCTTTAAGCCTATTGAAATCGGCATTTTCATTAACCATAAGGATGGACATGATACCTAGACGAATCCGATGATCAAAGAGTTTGTTTATGTTATCTATGATGCCCACTTCTTATCTTTTTTTCTCCTGAAGGTACATCCCACTTCCGTAGATTATATGAAAGATACCAAATCCAATGAGCCAAAACCAAAAACCATAACCAGGCAGCGCGGCGCAGATCAAACCAAGGATAATTTGCCCGTAGCCTAAGAACTTTACATTTCCAACGGTGTATTTAGATGCATTCACCAGTGCTAATCCATAAAAGATGAGCATTAAAGAAGCGGTTAAACCATAATGCTGACTGTTTAGCTTTATAAGAATATAGATTCCACCAGTAACTAGAGGAATCATAAAATTGAGAAGTAACCTTCTGGTAGTGGCGTCCCAAATTTTTTCTTTGTTTTTTTTTGCCTTGATTGTTGTAAGTAGATATGCCGTTAGAATACTTAATCCCAAAACCGATAGTAGTAGGATGAGCAACATTTTAAAGTTCCAACTATGAAGCGTAAGGTAGTCTCCTGTTTCTGGAAAAATATAAAAATAGGCGATGATAGCACCTACAATGGCGTAACCACCTGCAAAAATTCCTGAGAGACCACTAAGTGAAATAAAACGAGAAGATTTATTCATCAAGTTTTTGATTTCACTAATGTCTTTTAAATAATCTTTTTCACTCATTTTAAAGTACTTTGAATTACAAAGTTAGAATATTTCTTCAATTTTTTCTGTTAGTGCTAATATTTTAAGAAATTATTATGAACATGGAATTTTAATAGTTTAATTATCAGCAATTTATGTTTGTGTGGTTTAAAATACAGGAAAAACCCCTTTTTTTTTCAGGAAAACTCCTCTTGACTACTATAATGATTATGATGCATCTTTACATTGCTTAATTAATTGGGGAGTTAATAAAAGCAAATATGTACAAGGACTGCTTATTTTTAAGCAGTCTTTTTCATTTTACTTACGCTTCTATTTCTTGATCTTCGAAATTACAGGAAAAACCCCTTTTCAAAAACAGTCTTAAACCTCTTGTTTAATGCACTCTTAGTTCACATCTTTGTATAGCTTAATTAATTGGGGAGTTAATACAAGCGAATATTCAGAAAGGTTGTTCGTTCGCGAATGACCTTTCTCACTTTCAAGAACTAACTAGCCAAGTTTTTCGGCAATTTGAATTAGCCAGAAAAAACCATTCCGCTTTATAGCGAAATGGTTTTTTTTATCTTTGAATTAATGAACCCTGCCGAACAGTACATACTCAATCAACCCGAACCAGCAAAGTCTATTTTATTGCATTTACAGGTAGTCATTGAAGCAACCTTGCCAGATGCGGTAATGCTCTATAAATACAAGATTCCGTTTTACTATATTGACGGAAAGCAACCGTTTTGCTACTTAGGCTACTCGAATGGATACGTTGATTTAGGTTTTTGGCATGGTACACATCTAACGCTGCATTCTGAAATACTCGTTTCAAAAGGAAGAAAGCATATGAAATCACTTCGCTACTATAAACCCGAAGACGTGAACGAGGCTGTTTTAATAGATGTCCTTAATGAAGCCTATTCAGTTAGAAATAAAAAATACTATAAGTGATTAATGGTTTTTCTTATTGCTACCAAATCGGTTAGCAATTTCTCAAGCCTGCTTAAATCTAACATATTTGCACCGTCACTTTTCGCATTTGCAGGGTCAAAATGGGTTTCGATAAATAAACCATCGGCTCCAGTTGCAATTCCAGCACGAGCGATAGTCGAAATCATTTCTGGGCGACCACCAGTTACTCCAATACTTTGATTGGGCTGTTGTAAGCTATGTGTAACATCTAAAATAACGGGCGCATATTCTTTCATTGTTGGTATACCTCGAAAATCAACTATCATATCTTGATAACCAAACATAGTTCCACGATCTGTAATCGCTACCTGGCTATTACCACAATCGGTCACCTTTTTTACAGCATGTTGCATACTTTCAGGACTCATAAACTGTCCTTTTTTAAGATTTACAACCTTACCTGTATTTGCCGCAGCAACAACCAAATCTGTTTGACGCACCAAGAAAGCCGGAATTTGCAATACATCTACATATTGTGCTGCCATTGCTGCATCAGGCACCTCATGAATATCGGTAACTGTGGGGACATCAAAAGTTTCAGAAACTTTTTGAAGAATTTTTAGAGCTTTTTTGTCGCCTATTCCTGTAAAACTATCAATTCTACTCCGGTTTGCTTTTTTAAAACTCCCTTTAAAAATAAAAGGGATTTCAAGGCGATCTGTGATGGCCTTAATCTTTTCGGCAATGAGCATCGCCATTTCTTCACCCTCAATAGCACAGGGTCCAGCCAGCAAGAAAAAGTTATTGGAATTGGTGTGTTTAATCTTCGGAATAAGATCTAAATTCATAGCTATATATTGAAGACGCAAAGATAGTTAAAATAACCCCTTATCAACCTCTTCAAAACTATTCGAATAACATTCTTGTTCAACATTGGTGTGAGTACCAAAAATATCTTGCATAACAAGCTTTAAATCGATTATTAAGCAGTACTTTTGCACCCGCGAACGCAGAAGCTAATTTGCTGTGCGTTAGTTAAATGCTTAAAAATCAACAAGCGAAGGTATTACGCCTTAAAAAGAGCAACGATATGGAAATCAAAAACATCGCAATTATTGCCCACGTAGACCACGGTAAAACGACCTTGGTAGATAAGATTATGCATCACTGTAGCTTGTTTCGTGAAAACGAGCATACGGGTGACCTTATTTTGGATAATAATGACCTTGAGCGCGAGCGCGGGATCACGATTACTTCTAAAAATGTTTCTGTAGTTTATAAAGACACTAAGATTAATATTATCGATACACCTGGTCACGCCGATTTTGGTGGAGAAGTAGAGCGTGTATTGAATATGGCCGATGGTGTGTTGTTGTTAGTAGATGCTTTTGAAGGGCCAATGCCGCAAACGCGTTTTGTATTGCAAAAAGCGATTGACCTAGGTTTAAAGCCTTGTGTAGTAATAAACAAAGTAGATAAAGAGAATTGTACACCAGACGAGGTTCACGAATCTGTTTTTGATCTAATGTTCGAACTAGGAGCAGAGGAGTGGCAATTGGATTTTCCTGCGGTTTATGGATCGGCGAAGAACAATTGGATGAGTGATGATTGGAAAAATGAAACAGATAATATTGAGCCATTATTAGACATGGTATTGGAGCATGTACCTTCTCCTAAAATTGAAGCGGGAACTCCACAATTGCTTATTACCTCTTTAGACTTCTCTTCTTTTACCGGTCGTATTGCGATTGGCCGTTTACAAAGAGGAAGTTTGAAAGAAGGAATGCAAGTAACGTTGGTGAAGCGCGATGGTAGTACTCAAAAAACGAAAATAAAGGAATTGCACACTTTTGAAGGTTTAGGCCGTAGAAAAGTAGAGTCGGTTCAAGCTGGAGATATTTGTGCGTTGGTTGGGATTGAAGGATTCGAAATTGGAGATACCGTTGCCGATCTTGAAAACCCGGAAGGGTTAAAGACCATTGCAATTGATGAACCTACAATGAGTATGTTGTTTACAATTAATGATTCACCTTTCTTCGGAAAAGATGGAAGGTTTGTAACCTCTCGCCATATTAGAGAGCGTCTTGAACGTGAACTAGAGAAGAACTTGGCCCTAAGAATGGAGCCAACAGATAGCGCAGATAAATTTATGGTCTTTGGTCGTGGTGTATTGCATTTGTCTGTATTGATCGAGACAATGCGTCGCGAAGGATATGAATTACAAATTGGTCAGCCACAGGTAATCATCAAGGAAATTGATGGAGTGAAATGTGAGCCAGTTGAAGAGATGACGATTGATTTACCAGAAACCGTTAGTGGAACGGCTATTAATATGGTTACGATCAGGAAAGGAGAAATGTTGAGTATGGAAGGAAAAGGAGATCGTATGATCTGTAAATTCCACATTCCATCACGGGGAATTATTGGAATGCGTAATCAATTATTAACTGCAACTGCGGGCGAGGCGATTATGACGCACCGTTTCTTAGAGTATCAACCATTAAAAGGTGGTATTCCTGAAAGACTAAACGGTAGTTTAGTGTCTATGGAGAATGGTGCTGCCATTCCTTATTCAATTGATAAATTACAAGATCGTGGACGATTCTTTGTAAACCCTAATGAAGATATTTACGAAGGACAGGTAGTAGGAGAGAATACGCGTCAAGATGATATGACAGTAAATATTACCAAAACAAAAAAAATGAGTAATGTACGTTCCTCAGGCGCGGATGATAAAGCTAAGATAGTACCTGCAATCAAGTTCTCATTGGAAGAAGCCTTGGAATATATCCAGAAAGATGAATATGTTGAGGTAACTCCAAAGCATTTACGTATTCGTAAGGTGTTCTTAAAAGAAACCGATAGGAAACGAAATAAATTATAGTATTAAAAAACCCGCTTAAAGCGGGTTTTTTTGTTTTTAGTCAATCTCACGGGATAGTTGATATAGTGGTTCTTTTTTAGTTAATTTGTGAGCGATTAAATCTAATCAATCGTAACTAAAATAAATTGATATGAATTTTTTGTATTTCGACCCAGGATTAGGAGCTATGATTGTTCAGGCGGTTGTGGCAGTGGCAGCTGGAGTATTGCTTTTTTCCAAAGGAGTGATGTATAAGGTGAAGTCTTTTTTTGGTCTGGCAAAAGAGGAGGAAGATACTTATGATTCAATAGATATTGATGAACAAGACTCTGATGTAAATGACGAAGATTAATAATAACATTCATGAAGCTTCTTTTCGTGATCCTTCTGGATATATGTTTCACGATGCAGCTACTTTGCGAAGAGTTATTAACCCAATTTATTTTCCACAATACAACAAACTTAAAGAAAGTGGCTTTTTTAGAACCCTTATAGATAAAGGATTACTTATTTCTCATGAAGAGACCGAAGTTTCAGAAGATAAAATAATTATTACGCCGGAAGAAATTCCATTTGTTACCAACCCTTATGAATGGAGCTTTGAACAGTTTAAACATGCTGCACTTCATACATTAAAGATTCAGAAATACGCATTGTCCAAAGGGTTTATTCTGAAAGATGCTTCTGCGTACAACGTTACTTTCCACAAGGGCAAACCTATCTTTATTGACACCCTGTCATTTGATTTTTACGAAAAAGATACTCCGTGGAGAGCATACAAACAGTTTATAACTCATTTTTTTGGGCCTTTAGTATTGGCGAAATACCATGGAACTGAAGTCTTTAAAATGCTACAAACACATATAGATGGGGTTCCAGTGAAACTAATTGCTTCTCTACTCCCGGGAAAATCAAAATTGAGCTCTACATTGTATACTAATATTCATTTATTGGCAAAAATGGAGAGCAAGCACAGTGAAGATTATAAGGCAGAAACCAAGGTAGCTAGGCTGTCTAAAAAGGCTCAGAACAATATTCTTGAAAGTCTTTTCGACTATATAAAAAGGTTGGACTTGAAAGAGGCCTCAGAATGGGGTGATTATTATGATAAGACAAATTACGAAGATGCAGCTTTCATAGCAAAGAAGGAATTTGTTAGTTCCTGGGTTGCTACTCTAAAACCTGAAAGACTTATTGATGTTGGTGGAAATGACGGGACTTTTGCCAGAACGGTTTTGGAGAAAGTACCTCATGTAATCGTTACCGATATTGATAGTAATGCGGTTGGTTATAATTATCAGCAGGTACAAAAGAATAAAGAACTGAATATGCTGCCTTTTGTTTGCGACGTATTACAACCGGCACCTGGCGTTGGTTTTAATAATACGGAAAGAACTTCACTTATAGAGCGATTGAAAGAATATACCCCGGATGTAACAATGGCCTTGGCCTTAATTCACCATATTACGTTATCTGGAAATGTCCCTTTTGAAAAATCGGCCGAGTTCTTTGCAAAGTTTTCGAAATATCTAATTATTGAATTTCCAACCCGAAAGGACTCCTGGGTAGAATCTTTGTTGGTCAGGAAACGAGAGTTTATCAATCATTTTGATTTTTATAATGAGTCTGATTTTGAAGCGGGTTATTTGAATTATTTTGAAGTAGAGAAAAAAGAGCTAATTACTGGAACAAAACGTATATTATATTTGCTGAAACGAAAAAATAATGGCGGCTAAGAAAAGGCAGAACTTTCTTAACAAATTCCTGAATAACCAAAAGGAGTATCCCATTTTAGCCGCTGTAGCAGCTGGTTTGTATCCGATTTTCTTTTATTTCACCAACAACTTTACGCTTGTAAACTCTTGGGGGCATATTGGGTACTTTATAACATTTTTCCTTTGTATACCAGTTCTTATTTTCTTATTATCTCAAAAGGTCTCACGCTTTTCATATTTTATTCCATACCGTAAGTATATACTACCTTTTTTAAACGTATTTACATTTCTTTTTTTAATGGGGGTTTGTCATTATGCGGGTATAGAAAAAAAAATGTCGCTAGCTTTTATTCCTATAGCTCTGTTGTTTTCTTTTTTTCTATTTAGACATTTAAAGAGACTTATAGTATTCCAATTTATTTTAGCGATTGTAGGAATTGGGACCTTAATATTCGCCATAATAAAACAACCATATCATTCGCAGGAATGGATGTTGCAATTAGACGATATTGAACAGGTAGTTTTTAAGAGCACTCCAAATGTATATTTTATAGAGCCAGATGGATATCCAAATTTTTCTGAATTGGATAAGGGATATTATAATTTGGATACTAGCGATATGTCTTTGTTCTTAAAGAATAATGGATTTAAGAATTATCCAAGTTTTAGAAGTAATTATGCTTCTACACTCTCCTCAAATAGTTCAGTATTTATGATGAAACATCATTACTATAACAATGGTGGAAATATGGGCGAGGCACTTCATGCAAGGCATAGTATAATTACTAAAAACCCTGTCCTAGATATTTTTAAAAATAACGGCTACGAGACACATTTAATAGTAGAGATGCCTTATTTACTTTTAAATAAGCCCAAGTTGGGATTCGATCATAGCAATATTGCGTTACGTGAAGTACCGTATATTGGTTCAGGGTTTGAACAAAAGAGAGATGTTTTTTTAGGTTTGAAAAATGTTCTGGCGGTGGATACTGAAAAACCTAGATTCTTTTTTATTGAGTTTTTTAACCCGGGCCATATAAAGAATAGAAAAAGTGAGTCCAAGGGAATGGAAGGAGAGCGTGATGCTTGGATAGAAAGTTTAGAAAAATCTAATGAGAAATTGAAACAACTGGTAGATGCGATAAAGAAAAATGATCCAAATGGATTGATAATTATAACTGCAGATCATGGCGGTTACGTGGGGTTAGACTATGCCGTTGAAATTTATAAAAAAACTAGCGATAGAGATAGAATCTCTTCTATCTTCAGCAGCATACTTTCAATTCATTGGCCAAATCAAGACGCGCCTAACTTTGATGGAAAATTTAAAAGTTCTGTAAATATTTTTCGGCTGTTGTTTTCTTATTTAAGTGAGGACATGCACTATTTAAAGAATCTACAAGATGATGGGAGCTATATACTATTACTTAAAGGTGCTCCAAAGGGGGTATATAAGTATATTAAAGACGATGGAAGCGCTACATTTGACAATATCTCTTTACACAAATTATAACAAGCATTTTCTTTAAAGCGAGATTATCATGCAAGCTAAAAACCAAAATATTTTCAGCGATTTTCTTAGAAACAATAAATCATATCCTGTATTGTCTGGGTTGGCGGCTGGCCTGTATCCTGTGTTATTTTACTATTCCAGAAATTTTAATATGGTAAATTCATGGGAACATGTGGGCTATTTCATATCAGTTTATCTATTGTTTCCCATCCTTCTTTTTGTAATCGCGCATAGGCTAGCGCGATTGCCCGTATTTGCGAAGTATGAAAAATATGTACTTCCATTTTTGAACATATTTTCCTTTTTATTTATTCTGAAGGCTTTTCTCTTTGTGGTCCTGGAGCGGAAGATAATTGTTGGAATTTTTATTGTGGCACTCTTGTTTGCTGTTTTTCTTCATAAATATCTAAAAAAGGTGATTGTTATTCAGCTAATTCTGGCACTGATGGGGACATTTACCGTGGGTCAGGAAATTTATAAAAATGTTGCATATTCTGAAGCATGGAAATTGCAACCCGATAATATTGAGGATGTCGTATTTAAAAAGAAACCTAATGTATATTTTATTGAGCCGGACGGATACGTTAGTTTTTCTGAATTGAAAAAAGGCTTTTATAAGGCTAAGAATAGTCTGTTTGAAGATTTTCTTTTAGAAAATAATTTCAAAAGTTACCCCAACTTCCGAAGCAATTATAACACAACCCTTACGTCTAATAGTGCAGCGTTTACGATGAAACATCATTATTTTAACTACGCTATTCGAACCGGGGAAGTCCAAAATGGGCGTCAAAATATTATAAGTAGTAATGCGGTATTGAATACCTTTAAAAAGAATGATTACGAAACTTATTTTCTTTCCGAATCGCCTTATTTCTTGCTAAATCGTCCAAAAATGGCTTACGATCATAGCAATATTGAATATTCTGAAATTGCCTATATCCACAACGGTTTGGGTGAGATTCGACCGTTAATGCCGCCATTAGAGTCTTATCTAAATGACGGTGTTTTAAAACCTAAATTCTTTTTTATTCAGATTTTGCGTCCTACCCACATAGAGCCTAGTGAGAATTATTCTGAAGGCGCAGCTGTTGAACGTGAAAAATATCTAGAGCGATTAGAGGAGTCTAATACATTAATGACTCAAATGATTGAGTCAATTCAAGAAAAGGATCCAGAAGCTCTTATCATAATTATGGCGGATCATGGAGGGTTTGTAGGTTTGGACTTTAGTTTTCAGACCGAAATAAAAACACAGGACAGAGATCTTATCTATTCCATTTTTAGTTCCAATCTAACAATCCATTGGCCAAATGGTGAAGTCCCTAACTATGATTCAAAACTAAAAACGCCAGTGAATGTGTTTAGGATTCTTTTTGCCTATTTATCTAATAATGAGAGTTATTTGGGACACCTTCAGCCAAATGAGAGCTTTATTGTTTTAAAGGAGGGGGCTCAACCAGGCATATACAAATATATTGATGCTTCTGGAAATATAGTCTTTGAGAAAATGGAGCCGGAAGAATAATGAAAGAAAGGCGAGTTATTAGGAAATAAAACGAAGCAGATTGTATCTAAAAATACACCATAGCGCCCAAACACCATCCTTCCAGTTTATTTTTTTTCCTTCTTCATATGTACGACCATAGTAGGAAATACCAACTTCATAAATACGAATTTTAGGGATTCGAGATATTTTGGCAGTTACTTCGGGTTCAAACCCGAAACGTTTCTCTTTCAATGTTAGTCCTTTTATTATTTCGGATCTAAATAATTTATAACAGGTTTCCATATCTGTTAAATTTAGATTGGTAAACATATTACTTAGGAAAGTTAGAAACTTGTTTCCAAGTGTATGCCAAAAAAATAGAATTCGATGCGGATTACCACCCATAAACCTTGAACCATAAACAACATCAGCTTTTCCATCAAGCATAGGCCTTAAAAGTAAAGAGTATTCATTAGGGTCATATTCTAGATCGGCATCTTGGACAATTAAAAAATCTCCTGTTGCAAGATCAATGCCTTTATGAAGTGCTGCGCCTTTACCTTGATTTTGGGGTTGAGAAAATAATTTAATAGTAAGGTCTTTGTGGTTTTCAATAAAGTTTTTTACCAAACTAAGTGTCTGGTCTTTCGAACAATCATCAATAATAACAATCTCCTTATCCAAATCTTCAGGCAATTCAAGTTGATAAAGTACCTCTAGAATTTCAAGAATAGTGGCCTCTTCATTGTAGGCAGGAATAATTACTGAAAGTGTCTTCTGCATATAAAAACTTTTCGGGCAAATATATATATATCTGTACTGCTACCTTTAAAAAAAATGCCATAATCTTGTTTTACAAGAAACTTCAGGATTAAATCTTGTTGGTTTGTTTCTTTGAATTATCCCTTTAGGTAGTAAGGTTTCTTTTAATGGCCTCTAATTTTATTAAGAGAAAAGACTATTTTTGATTTTAGGAGTATGAAAACGAAAATCGTTAATTATAGTATTGTTTTGCTTGGGCTAATCCCATTAATGATATGGACATATCGTTATGTTAATTGGGACTTGTGGTATGACGAAGTTTATTCTTTGGAGCATTTTTCGTTACAGGATTTTGCAACAACGTTATTTTATTATCCTTCTCCAAATAATCATATTTTTTTTAACATCACGAGTCAATTAATTTCCAGAATATTTAATCTTAGAGATGCGTTTTTGGTTTCTGAAAACGTATATATTTTTAGACTTTTTCAGTTAGTAATTTCCCTTTTAACGGCCTATTTCACTGTGCGTGTTGCAAAACTATTTTTTAATAATAAAAGTAGTTTTTTAATCTATGCTGTGTTCTTTACTACCATTCCTGTGATTAATTTTTCATTGCAGCTAAGAGGCTATAATATGAGCTCCTTATTCTTAATAATGATGATTTTCTATACTTGGAGATATATTGAGTTGAGAAGGAAGTATGATTGGATTAGGATACTTCTATCCACGATATTACTTATTTATACCATCCCTTCAAATTTGTATTTTGTTGTTTCATTGTGGTTGGCAGTTGTATTGATTTTTGCCATTAGTAGAAAAATGGATAAAAATTTTTCTTTTCGTAGTTACAGGAATGCACTCTTGTATATTTCGATTGGTGTACTAGTTTCTATTTTTCTGTATTTACCTGTTTTGGAAAATGTGATTTTTAACAAGTATTCACATTCAGAGGCGCCGGGTTATTTTTATACTTGGGGAGTTTTTAAAGGAGTTGCCCCAGCTTTTTTATCAAAAAGATATTTGTTGCTATTATTTATTGTGCCTTTTATCCTATGGTTTCGAAAAGCGGGTAGGATTAAGGAAACGTACTATTTTGTCTTTCTTTTAATAATGTTTGCGTTGCCATTTGCAATTTCTTTTATGCACCAAAAGATGCCATTTCAACGGGTTTTTATTCCCTTAGCCCCTGTGTTTTGTTTACTTCTAGCAGTACCAGTGATTCAATTTATTGATAACAGCACGAATTGGTATCGGATAAGAATTTTACAAGTCTTAGTTACTTGTTACTGCCTATTTATTTTTATGGATCAAATAAATAAGAATGAATTAATTATTTCTAAAAATTTGGTTGAGAACAATAAACTGTCCCAAGATATATACAGGAATTTCTATTTGGCAGATTATTATAAACAGGATCGTGTAATGAAAGAATTAAGTGTTATAAGAAAGGGGGTTCCTGTCGTAAAATACAATCAGCTTGATAAGCCTTCAACAGATTTATATCTACGGAAGTACAATATTCCCTTTGATGAGGTCCTTTCTATTGAAGATATAGCGCGAAAAGCTAAAGAATTCAATCATTTTTACCTGCTAACTTCTATGAGGGATAGGACATTAAAAGAACTTCAGTCAACAGGCAATATCCAAGCTAACGTTGTGAAGAACGAGTTTTATTTTACAAATGTAATTGACGTCAAATATATTGGAAATTGACAATTTGAAAACTTCACAGGACTATTTTTTAAGTCCTAAAATACTAAAGAATAGACTGAACAAAATTACCTGTACCCCAAGTAGCATAGCTGTTATAGCTGGAATGACGATTCTCAATGTATTTGAGTTATGAATGTCTCCAAAATTGAGTTCTTTCCAGTTACTATAGGCAAAACCACTTAGTGCAATTCCAAAAAGAACAAGGAAAAGGCCTATGAGAAGCCCTTTTTCTAAGTTTATATATTTGAAAAGCTTATCGTATTTATTCGATTTGGGCAAAAGTTCATTTTCCACCGTAAATACTTTTGTAAGACCATAGAATAATATAAACTGAAAACCTATTAGAACACAGCCTGAAGTAAATAATAGCGTATGGACGTCAAATGTAATGTCCCCAATGTTAATAGGTGAATAGATTAGAAAGCCACTGGAGATCAGCCCTAATAGCATTAATAGGATTCCTGGAATAAAAAATAACCACCTAGGGCTATAAAGAACAAGGAAACGGAGGTGTCTCCATCCATCTTGCCAGGTATTTAAATGTGGGGGACGGGTTCTACCATCTGGAGATAAAATGGTTGGGACTTCCGCTATTTTTAGATTTTTCAAACTTGATTTTACGATCATTTCGGATGCGAATTCCATTCCCGTGGTTTTCAGCTCCATTTTTTTAAATGCCTCTTTACTAAAACCACGTAAGCCACAATGAAAATCCCCAATTTTAGATTTAAAGAACAATCGTCCTATGAATGAGAGTACCGGGTTCCCGAGGTACTTATGTATAAACGGCATCGCTCCTTTTTTAATACCTCCCTTAAATCGATTTCCCATGACCAAGTCATAACCTTCTCGAAGTTTAACAATGTAGGGCATCATATTGCTAAAGTCATAACTATCATCTGCATCTCCCATCATCACATAGGTTCCTTGGGCAGCATTGATACCGCCAATTAAAGCACTTCCGTAGCCTTTTTTAGGAACATCTATAACCCGAGCATTCAATTGTAATGCGATTTCTTGAGAGCCGTCTGTGCTTCCATTATCAGCTATCACCACTTCGCCAGCTATCTGTTCTCTTTCAAAAAAAGACTGTGCTTTTTTGATGCAAATTGCCAGAGTTTCCGCTTCATTAAGGCAAGGCATTACAACACTTAACTCTATATTCATACTTTGGATGTTAGTTTTTTTGAAAGAATTATCAAGATAATAAAACCGAGTGCGAAGTTATAAAAAGTATAGCGCATTATGGTATGCACCGCGACAGCCACTAATAATGAATTCGCAAGTAGTAAAAGTGAAGCCATAAACGTAAGACCATTGTCCAAAGTAAAACGCTTTAAAGATTGCCATCCACTATATATACTTACTAGGACAAAGAAAATAAATATAAAGATAGAATAGTAACCTCTCAAAACACTAATTGAATATAACGTAACCCATTCCTTAAAATGGGCTTTTAGGAGTATTGGAAACATTGCTTTCGCTGCAAATTCTGTGTCAATATAATTCTTAAAGGTAATCCCATCTTTCTCATAAAAGTGTTTTGCTCCAAGGTTATGGAAGCTCTGATTGCAGATATATGGAAAATTATTGTGAAACAATTCATATTGATCTTTAGAGGTGCCTTCAACTTTAGAACTCAATAATCCAAGACTGTCAATTCTCTTATAGGTTTTTTGAAATAGTACCCTCTGATCAGGATGATCCGTAAACAAATCTTCATCCTTCTCCTCCGATAAATACAAAGGCAGCGTGAGGGCATTTACATAACTAAATGGCGTAGTTATAAAATAGCCGTGGACTAGTTTTCTATACGTACTATCCAACATATTGGTTAGTAAAGGAACAAGAAGTAGGAGAAGTAAATATTTTAGATTTTTTTTAAGAAGGATATTTTTCTTCTCTTTCAAAATGAAAATCAATATTACAATAGGAATCACCACGGCAAATTGGCCTCTGGTAAGAGCGAGTAACACATAGGCAATAATTAGCCAGTAAATTTTTCTTGATTCGTTTCTGAATAAAAAATCAATTGAATATGATATCAATAAAAGATAAAAAGGATAAGAAAGTCCTTCAGAACAAAGATTGTTTGCTGTTAGAAGAGGCGAAAAAAGAGGGAAAACTAATATTAATAAAAGTATACTTTTAACCAGCAGATTTACGTTTAGTAAATCGCTGATGTTTTTCTGAAAAGTATGTATAGAAAATAAAGTCAAGAGTAATTGAAATCCAACGATGGCTAGATCAAAATAATCTTTAAAAATAAAATCAAAAGTCCGTAAAAAGATCACATAGCCTGGATACCTGTTTACATTCAGGTGCCAATAACTATTGGTGTCTGGAGAATAGATCGCAGGTTGAAGGATAAAATAGCCAAAGATAAATGAGTATATTACGAAAAGTAAGATATCATAGATTTGGATCTTTTTATTCCTTATCGTGAGGTACTTATTCAAATTAATGTAACTTTAAGTTCAATGCAAACTACATAAAACTAAAATTTAAATTAGTTTTACATTTATAATTCAACAACTTTTTTTGAAAAACAAAGCTACTCATATACCGCGTATTATTAGTATAAAAAAGTATACACAAAACGATAAACTTCAATGGGATGCTTTTATCGATGAAGCAAAGAACGCTACTTTTCTCTTCCGAAGGGATTTTATGGAATATCATCAAGATCGTTTTGAGGATTATTCCTTATTGATTTATAAGAATGAAAAGTTGGTTGGACTTCTACCAGCCAATCGAGTTAATAATTCCATACACTCGCATCAAGGGCTTACTTATGGCGGGCTAGTGATTGGAAAAAAACCTAAGTTGGAAGAAGTAAACGAGATTTTTATAGAGCTTTTGAGCTTTTTGCATGCAGAGGAAATCTCAACCCTATATCTAAAACAACTCCCAACTATCTATCACCTTCTCCCTAGTGATGAAATGGTTTATTTACTTTTTATCTCTGAAGCAAAGCTCATTCGAGCAGATGTTTCAAGCGCAGTGGCCAAGAGTAATCCAATAAAAATCCTTTCCAATAGAATGGAAGGCGTTAAAAAAGGAAGAAAATCTGATTTGAGCATTCGCGAAGACAGTAATTTTGATTCATTTTGGAACGACATACTCGTTCCTAATCTCAAGGAGCGTTACGATATTGCACCAGTACATTCCTTAGAAGAGATTAAAACAATAGGAGCTTATTTCCCTAAAAATATTATTCAATTTAATGTCTATGATGGAGATAAGATTGTTGCAGGTGCGACAATTTTTGAAACAAAGGAAGTAGCGCACGTCCAATATATTTCGGCGAATGCCGATAAGCAAAAGTTGGGAAGTCTAGATTTCTTGTTTGAATATCTGCTAAAGACGCGTTATCTTGATAAAAAGTATTTTGACTTTGGCACTTCCAATGAGAATAGGGGACGGAATGTGAATAAGGGACTTCAGTATTGGAAGGAATGTTTTGGGGCTCGAAGTATTGTATATCCAACTTATAAAGTCGAAACCGTTAATTATCTTAAGCTAAAAGAGATTTTTATATGATTCCATTTTTAGATCTACATAAAATTAATATGCGTTTTGAAACCGAATTTCAAAATCGGTTCAAGGCGTTTTTAGATTCTGGATATTATATATTAGGAACTCAAGTTTCTGCATTTGAGAAGACATATGCGGACTATTGCGGCACCAATCATTGCATTGGAGTCGCGAATGGTTTGGATGCGTTACGTCTTATCCTAGATGCGTATAGGGTTTTAGGAAAGTTAAAGGATGGAGATGAGGTTCTGGTTGCCTCGAATACTTACATAGCTACTATTCTTGCCATTAGACAAGCAGGGTTAACACCTATTTTGGTTGAAGGAGAAGATAAGATCTTCAATTTTGATTTGACTGAATTGAAAAAAGCATGTAATTCTAAGACAAAGGTGATTTTACCAGTTCATTTATATGGGCAGTTAAGTCCAATGGATGAAATAAATACTATTGCAAGAGAAAAGGGTCTGCTGGTAATTGAAGATGCTGCACAGGCGCACGGAGCAAAGAATGTTGAAGGGAAAAGAGCTGGAAATTTAGGAGATGCTGCGGGGTTTAGTTTTTATCCAACAAAGAACTTAGGTGCTTTAGGAGATGGAGGAGCCGTTACAACTAACAGTGATAAATTGGCTTCGGTTATTCGAATGCTTCGGAATTATGGAGCTTCGTCAAAATATATAAATGAGTATGTTGGAATCAATTCTAGATTGGATGAGATTCAGGCCGCATTTCTAAATTGTAAACTTCCGTTGCTTGATGCCGATAATGAAAAAAGGCGGGTTATTGCAAAACGATATCTTTCAGAAGTAAACAATGAAAAAATAGAACTTCCTTATTATAATCAAAGCGAAGATCACGTTTTTCATCTGTTTGTTGTTCAAGTTAAAGATCGAAACGCTTTTATTGAGTATCTAAAAGAGAGTGAAATTGGCACTTTAGTGCATTACCCTATAGCACCTCATAAGCAAGAGGCGTTCATAGAATATGAAAACTTGACGTTTCCAGTTACCGAAAAAATTCACAGAGAGGTTGTAAGTATTCCTGTAAGTCCGATACTTACAAACCTTGAGGTGGACCGAATCATTTCGGTGCTAAATTCATACTAATTGAACATACCAGAATTTATACGTGGTAATTTACTTTTGAAGATGACTTCGCTCAATGCGGCTGTTATAGGCATACGCCTAGTGATAAGTTTTTTTATTCAGCGTCTTTTAGCCGAAATTGTAGGTGAGGCTGGTATTTCTAAAATTGGACAACTTCGTAATCTTTCTCAATTACTTACTTCGACTACATCTGTTGGAGTCTTTAGTGGTGTAGTTAAATATGTGGCGGAGTATAAAGAAGAGAAAGAACAACTGCAGAAGTTGTTTTCTACCGCTTTTGTATTTTCCATAATAGGATCGGTGCTTTGTTTTTTAGTTTTGTTTTTTGGAGCGGATTTTATTAGTGAGCATCTATTTCTATCTAAAGACTTTTCTTATCTCATCAAATTGTTGGCGGTATTAGTTCCTTTTATAAGTGTTCAGCGTATTTTTAACGGGGTTGTCAATGGATTATCTAAATATAAAAAGTTCGCAAAAATCGATTTGATTGCATACCTGATAAGTGCAACACTTACAATTGTATTTCTCTTAAAGTATAATATTGATGGTGCTTTAATTGCTATAGCAATTACACCTTTAATTCAATTGCTAGTACTACTGTTTATATTCTCTAAGGTTTTAAAAGAGTATGTACAGTTCTCAAAACTATCTTTAAAAACTCCAATGGCCAAGGCGTTGTTGGCTTTCTCATTGATGTCTTTCTTTTCTTCAGTTTTATTGAACTACGTTGAAATTGACGTACGAAGTATGCTTGCGGACAGATTGAGCGAGGAAGATGCGGGTTTATGGACAGCAATGACATTTATTTCTAAAAATTATATGGTGTTTTCTGGCTCCATATTTACACTTTATGTACTACCTAGGTTTGCAGGGATTAAGACAACGGGATTGTTTAAAAAAGAACTGCTGTCAATCTATAAAACACTCTTGCCAATTTTTGGTTTAGGGATGTTGGGCGTCTATTTTCTGAGAAGTTATTTCGTTGATTTTATCTATCCGGGTTTTGATGGGATGCTACCCTTGTTTAAATGGCAGTTACTAGGAGATTTTGTGCGCTTGGCTTCCTTAGTCTTGATACATCAATTTTTAGCAAAGAAACTGGTTCGGAGTTTTATCTTTTCTGAAATAGTTTCATTAGGATTATTCTATTTACTGGCTCATTATTTAGTAAAGCAATACGGCGTAGAAGGTGTTGTAATTGGTCATTTTATTCGATACATTGTTTATTTTGCAGTGGTTCTTTTCTTGGTCGTACGTTATTTTAACAAGCAGAAAGCAACTTCTTAAGTATTGTGTATCTCTACTATAACTAAATTAATATGTTGAAAAATCCGTTATCAAAAAGACTTAATGTCAAAACATAAAGATTCATATCGAAATGTACTTAAGGCCACCTCGCTATTTGGAGGCGTGCAAATAGTAAATATTTTGATTGCGATTGTACGCTCAAAGTTTATCGCCTTGTTCATCGGACCTACTGGAATGGGGATTGCGAGTTTACTTAATTCTACTTTAGGATTGATTAATGGTGTTACGAATCTTGGCTTGGATAGTAGCGCCGTTAGGGACATATCTCTATCACACGAGAATAAAAGTCAAGAAGAAACGACTAGAACTATAAGTATACTAAAACGACTTGTATGGTTCACAGCAAGTTTTGGAGCATTACTCATGATAGCCTTGTCTCCTTTTTTGAGTGAATTTGCTTTTGAGAATAAGGATTTTACCTTGGCTTTTGTCTGGATAGCAATTGCATTGTTTTTTAAACAACTAACTAATAGTAAGCTGTCTATTTTGCAGGGGCTTCGGAAGCTGAAAGATCTAGCCAAGGCCAATTTATTTGGAAATATTTTTGGGCTTATTATTACAGTTCCGTTGTATTATTATTATCGAATTGATGCCATTGTTCCGGCAATAATAATAGCCTCGTTAATGAGTTTTGCCTTTACGTTTTATTACACCCAAAAAGCGGAAATCGCTAAATCACCAATTACCACTGCCGAGGCCTTTTCCGAAGGAAAAGAAATGATACAATTAGGAGTAACCCTGAGCGTAAGCAGTCTTATATCTTTACTAGTGGCATACATCATTCAAATTTATATTAGTCAGAAAGGCGGCGTAGATGAGGTAGGATTGTACAATGCGGGTTTTGTGATTTTGAACACCTATGTTGGGATTATTTTTACGGCAATGGCCACAGATTATTTTCCACGACTTTCTGCGATTTCCGAAGAGGTAATCAAGATTAGAAAAGTTGTGTTTGAACAAGCCTTTATTGCGGTATTGCTCATAACACCCATTATTGTTGTCTTCTTGATGTTTGCTCAGTTTATTATAGTATTGCTATATTCTGAAGCGTTTACACCCATCGTGAAAATGGTAAGTTGGGGAATTCTAGGAATGGTTTTTAAAGCGGTTTCTTTTTCAATGGGTTATGTGATTATTGCCAAAGGAGATTCGAAGTTGTTCGTAAAAACGGCTATTGGATTTAACACCATTTTGTTGGCATCGAATGTTGTGGGTTATTCTTATGGTGGATTAGAAGGCCTAGGGATAAGCTTCTTTTTATATTATATCTTACATTTTATCGCTTTACGAGTAATTACCAAAATGCGATATAATTTTTATTTCGATAGAGGGTTTTACCCTATTTTCGTGTTTTGTATTGTACTGTCTCTGGTCGCTTTTCTATTAACTTATATTGAGGCTTCATTCTTGAAATATGGTTTAATGACGCTAGTTGTTGTTTTATCTTTTGTATTTTCATATTACCAATTGGACAAGAAAATGGATATTAAAGAACTTTTCAGTAAAATTCTTAGAAAAAAGAAATGATAAAACTGTTGAAGACAGCATATAGAAACTTAAAGAAGAGGTGGAAACTTCTTATCTCTGTGAATTGGATAAAAACGATTCGATTTAATTTTAAGAAATTCCCTTATTCTGTTGCAAAAAAATTACCTATTATTTTCTATGGAAAAGTTAAGTTCACTTCAATTTCTGGTGAAGTTGTCATAGAAGGGCCTATTAAACGTGGGATGATAGGCTTTGGGCAGCGTTTTGAAAGAATGTCTAAAGCCCAAGGTATTGCTGAGATCTCAATAAACGGAAAGCTAGTTTTTAAGAATAACGCACACTTTGGAAAGGACGTTCTATTGCATGTTGATAAAGGGGCTTATTGTGAGTTTGGATATATGGCATGCTTGGGTTCTAGTGTAAAATTAATTTGTACAGACAAGGTGGTTTTAGGTGATTGGGCGGGTATTGGGTATGAATCCCAAATTATAGATACAAATTCTCATCCTATGATGGATACATCAACCGGTGAATATTATCCTATGAGTGGTCCTATTTCTATAGGGAATTACAACTCATTTTCGAACAGAATTTCCATAATGCCAAATACCAAAACTCCTGATCATTGTGTGGTCGCATCAAATTCTTTATGTAATAAGGATTATACTTCTCTGGGTAATTATATTTTACTTGGGGGAATTCCGGCCAAGTTAATTAAAGATAATTATGCTCGTGATTGGGAAGGTGAGAAAGAGGATCTATTGCGCTTTAAGATTATTAAATGGTAAAGTGAAAATCAAAACCAATTTGAGTGGTTTTTATACTTTCTTCTGAAATTTAGCAGGATTTCCGAACCAAATTTCATTGGCTGGCACATTTTTGTTTATAAAGGACATCGAACCAAGGACACTATTTTCTCCAATTGTAATTCCATGTTGTAAAACACAACCAGTTCCGACAAAAACATTAGCCCCGATATCTGCACCTCCAATTTGTTCGTGCTCAGTATTTAGATTGTTAGACATCATTTTTGGACAGATATAAGTACCATCGCCAATCTTCACTCCACGTGCAATAATACTATCGTAACGAACGGTAACATTGTTTCCAATAGAGCAATTTCCTGATGAAGAGACCCTTGAGTCTATATAGCAGTTTTTACCTATAATAGTGCCTTCACGCAATTCTACATAGCTTTTTATCACAGTGTTATCACCAATTACCACATCATCTTCAATAATGCAAAAGGCTCCGATCTTGACATTTTTTCCAATAGTCGCCTTTTCCGAAATGATATTTCTTTCCATAAGGTAGTTTAGTTAAGTGTAGTGCATTTGAACCTTAAAGCAAAAGTAAGCTTTCAAAGTTTATATTTATGATGCTTTTATTAAATAAAGGTTGCTAAAAATTTGGGCTTATTTTTAGACGAATTAAAGGTTGTAAGTCTCTAAATACTTTTTTGCGACTTTTTGAAAATCATGCTCACGTTCAATGAAGGCACGTGCTCCTTTTCCAATTTCATTGATTCTATGAGGATGTTCGATTAGTTCACCTATTTTTTTTGCTAAATATTCGGCATTGGGAAGGGCATTAATGCAAACTTCATCTACCTTTAATGTATAATGAATTAAGAATTCTTTTTCGGCTCCTGTAAAAACCACCTTTCCTTTAGCCATAGCTTCTAAAGCGTTATAGCCTTGGTCATATGAATATACTTGGTCCAAAATAATATGAGCATCGTTATAAAGAGAGATATATTCTTTATAGGGTATATTCTCTACAATAATTACTTCGACCTTATCCAGATACTTGTCTTGAATAATTTTCAATGCCTTTTCGAAGAAGGGAATTCCTTTAGGATGGTAAGTGCCTCTGTTAATTCCTAAAAAAATAATAATTTTCTGATCGATAGATGGTTGCTGAAATAAAAACTCATTTGGATTAACGGGGTTAGGAATTAAACCTAGATATTTCTTGTGATTTTTTAGTGGCAATACATAGTCAAAATCTGATGCAATAACCCCTTTTATATTACTGAAAACTAATTCGTGAGTTTTCCGCATATGATTTTCTGTATACTCCAATACATAACTAAACTCCTTTTTTAGGGTAGGCTCTAGAAAGTACGTATCCATAAGCGAATACCGCAATTTCTTGTCCATCATATATTTTACACTAATTGTATCCACACCGCAAGACAATAAGAATACTTTCGAATTTTGGCTAAATATTTTCTTAAGAAGATAGCGCTCTAAAGATGGGATCGTTTTAATCGGCTTCTCATTGATGAACTGAACAACATCGAATTTTTTTATTTTTTTAAGTATAAATAAGCAGCGAAGACCTCGTTCTAACTCATTAAGATCGATTTTAAAGATTTTATAAATTGCAAGTTTAAGGTAGCGCAATGGAAATGTATTCGTTAAGGAAGCCCTTATTGAGATATCATTTGGAAAGTTCTTGAAGCCATCTCCATCCGAAACCAGTGTGACCTCATGCGCTAATGAAATAAGCCCTTCTTTTAGAGAATTATGAAGGCGGCTGTACTCCCCAAGCAATAAAATCTTCATAAAGTAAGTATATTTGCATCGAAGTTAAATATTAATAAATGATAAAACAAACCCCATATAAGATTGCACTAGTTGGTGATATGCTGAGTGGGGGTGGAGCTGAAAAAGTCCAGGCGAGATTGTCATTTTTTTTTGAAGCCCAAGGAATTGAAATCCATCATGTTATTGTACAAGATCTAGTAACCTATGAGTATGCTGGTGAGTTGTTTAATATGGGGAAGCTCAAAGATGAATCCAATAATTTTCGAAATAGATTTTTACGCTTAAGAGAATTGAAAAAGTATCTTGCTAGACATAGTTTTGATTTTATTATCGATTTTCGCGTTAAGAATAAGTTTTTACAAGAGTTTGCATTGGCTAAGTGGATTTACAAAACGTCATTCGTAATGAATATAAGTAGTTTTAATACTGATTTCTATTTTCCGAAGAATGTATTACTTGGAAGACTAATTTATAAGAATGCATATGGTTTTGTAACTGTTTCTAAAGCGGTGAAAAGAAAGATTGAAGAGGATTATAACTGCAAGAATGTAGAAACTATTTATAATCCCATTATTTCAGAAGAAATAGAAAAGAAATCTAATAAACACATTGATGTGAGCTATGAATTCATTCTGGGAATTGGTAGAATGCAAGACAACATCAAACAATTTAATCATCTCATCTTGGCATTTAATAATTCAATTGCCAAGAAGAACGGCTTGAAACTTCTGTTAATTGGTGATGGTGAGCATAAAAAAGAATTGAAGGCTTTGGCCGGGGAATATGGACTCGCTAAAGAGGTTGTGTTTATATCCTATCAGGAGAATCCGTATCCCTATATGAAAAGCGCGCGATTTATGGCACTAACAAGTAAAAATGAGGGCTTCCCAAATGTACTTATTGAAAGTTTGGCGTGTGGAACTCCGCTTGTTGCTTATAATTGTGAGTCTGGTCCCGATGAAATAATATCTCATGAATATAATGGATTACTGGTAAAAAATCAAGATATTGATGAAATGACCAAGGCGATTAATAGAATGATAAATGATGATGAGCTATATAAATTCTGTAAATCCAATTCTAAAAAAAGCACGCAGCTTTACGATATTGATTCTATTGGAAACGAATGGTTAAATTTTTTAAAAATATCGGTGTAATTATGAATATAGAAATAATAGACCTTCCTAAGATTGAAGATGTAAGAGGAAATATTTCAGTAATAGAAAAGAATATATTGCCTTTCCCAATAAAGCGAGTTTACTACTTGTACGATGTCCCTAGTAATGCTTCAAGAGGAGGACATGCGCACAAAAAACAGCTTGAATTTTTAATTCCGATTTCAGGTAGTTTTGACGTGGTTCTTAAAGATGGCGTCGATATTCAAACTGTTTCTTTGAACAAGCCGTTTAAAGGGTTATTAATTAAATCCAATGTGTGGCGTGAGCTTGAGAATTTTTCCTCAGGATCTGTGTGTTTAGTGATTTCTTCTGGCGAGTTTGATGAGGACGACTATATACGTAGCTATGATGATTTTATTCGATATATAGGAATTAGTAGCTAGAGGCATCAAAACCCAATGTTTGGGTTAATTTTTTAAACTTTGATATATATTCTAGTAAAAACTTGGGAGCCTTTAAAAGTAGGCGCTGTTTCCAGTTTAAGTTTTTGAGATCGATACCCGCAACCATTTTCTTGTGCCTTTCAGAATCACTATCTAACCTAAATAATTTTGCTTTGATATAGCGCTGAAAATCAAGGTATTTTTTAAGATCTTTTCGGTCTTTGTAGATGTTTTCATAATAATCGTAATCAGGAATGGTTTTACCAGCCAATCCATTTTGAGTAATTTGATTTTCTGAAACCAATAAATAAGTAACCAGATTTTCATTATAATACGCTAATTTGTATTTTATATTTGCGCGTATATTGAAATCAATATCTTCACTATAATTTACCTTTTCGTTATAATAACCAATATCCTCGAATACCGATTTACGAACACACAGACAAGAAGGGTAAAAAATGGATTGATTTAAATTACATAAAAAGAAGTTGGAAATAATACCATGTTTTTCAATCTCTTTCAATTTAAAATCATGAACTAATCGAGAGTCATTTTTTAATAAAACCTCATACTTCGTTGCATACAAATTTGCGTTTGGATATTCCTTAATTAGGAAATCTATTTTTTCTAAAAAACCAGAATGCCATAAGTCATCTGCATCCAAAAAAGCAACATAATCCGCTGTTGCATTATTGATACCCGTGTTTCTAGAGGCAGAAAGCCCCTTGTTTATATTATGATTAATGATTTGTATTCTAGTATCAACAAACATATTCACAATTCTCAAACTGTCATCTGTGGAACAATCGTTTACAATGATAAGTTCAAAATCTTTGAAAGTTTGATTAAGGGCATGAGTTAAAGTGTTGGAAATAAAATTCACCTTATTGTATAGTGGTATTACCACAGTAAATCTAGGCATCGTCTTTAAGTTTTATGTAGTAGTTTAACCTATACAGATCGAATAAAAATAAAGAAGGTCTTTTTGAGCCAAGATTATTAAGTATTTGTTTGTCTGTTAGGTTCATTAAAACTGAAAACGGTTTAACAAAATAATATTTTTTAAGTTTAAGATATGATTTCTGTAAAGGTCTTAGGTTAGAGTCCATCAAGTTTTGAGCTTCGAGATTGACCGTTGTTTCCACAGATTCAAGGGATTTTTTTATGAACACCGAAGCCGATTCAAGGCCCAAATGATACACTGGATTATTGATGTGATTTATAGCAACATTCAGCTTTTTCAAATTGTTGGAAAAGAGATTGTCAAGTCCATATGCATTCTTTATTATCGAATTCGCTTTAGAGAATATTTCTTTTCGGATTAGTAGGTTCTGTGAAATAATAAAAAAAGGATCCTTTAGGCGCTCACTCACGGATTTAGCTTCTCTAGCCTTTCCGTAAACCCATCGCAATATGTTTTCTCTTTTTGGAGCTGTATTGCAATAACTTATACCACCAAAAATTACATCCCAATCGTTACTTTCTTCAATTCTGAAGTTTTTTATGAAATTATCACTTGAGGGCAACACATCTGCATCCAGAAATAGGAGCCAATTGTGCGTGGCAAGCGATGCTAATAAGTTTCGCGAAGCAGTTCTTCCAAGGTTTTCCTTATTGGAAATAATACTACAATTCGTTAATCGCCCAATTCTATTATTCTGTTCAAGGATTTCAGTCTTTGTAGAGCAATCATCAACAACAATTATTTCAAAGGGATAGGATTCTTTGCTGCATTGATTCCAAATAGTTTCAACTAAATGGAAAATGTCATAATTGTATGTGGGAATTAGAATTGAAAGCATATTTCTTTGTTGTTGTAAAAATACATTTTTAAAGAATTAAAATTTCAGATTAAATATTAAATAGTAATTTTAGGTGTTACAAACTTGATCTATTTTGATGAATACCGAGGATATTTCTGAACTAATCTATAAGAGACTTAAAGAACAAGAGGATACATTGCGTTTGCAATTTGACAATTCTAAAAACAGCATAGGGTATTTTTACTTGGACAATATTTTACCCGAAGCTTTAGTGAACCAGATTGGAGAGGTGTTTCCTAAAAAGGAGGAGATGAACCAGAAAAAAAGCCTTAGAGAATTTAAACATGTCGCTGCTCAAATGGATCAGTACAATCCGCTCTTAGAAAAGGTTATTTATGCCTTTCAACATGATCGAATTGTAAAGCTTGTAGGCAAGATATGTGGTATTGAACAGCTTGAACCGGACGAACATTTATACGCAGGAGGAATTTCATTAATGGCGGAGGGCAATTTTTTAAATCCTCATTTGGATAATTCTCACGACAAGAACAGAGATAAATGGAGAGTCCTTAACTTGTTATACTATGTAACTCCTAATTGGGAGGACCACTATGGAGGACACCTTGAGGTTTGGCCAAATGGACTAGAGGATGATCAAATAACCCTACACAGTCGTTTTAATAGGCTAGTGGTGATGGCTACACACCAAAAATCTTGGCATAGTGTAAGCCCCGTTACTTTTAACGGTGAGCGCTGCTGTATTTCTAATTATTATTTTTCAGATATTCCGTTGAAAGCCAGCGATCGCTTTCATGTAACGTCCTTTAGAGCCCGGCCAGGTCAGCGAATTAAAGATATGATTCTAGGTGTAGATTCTTTTATTAGAATGAATATTCGAAAAGTATTTAAAAAAGGAATTAAAGAGAATCCGCACGTGTATAATAAGGAAAAAAAAGACTAATGTTATTTTTTAACAATTATGATGGTTTCTTCTTTAAAGCCTGAATACATATCTGTCTCAAATTTGGCTGCGGTAACTTGGCTAAAGTGATTGCTCTTTAAACGCGCAACAAGACCTTCGATTGAATAAATTCTAACATGGTCTTCTTGTCCGAAAGCTTTTAAACGATCCTCTTTTGATGTTATAGTCGCATCTTCGTAGATATCAAATCCATTTTTGAAAGGAGTTTGAATTAAGCAAACACCATTAGGCTTTAAAACACGATGCAGCTCTTGCATTGCTTTTTGATCCTCTAAAATATGTTCTAAAATATGATAACAGATAATTAAGTCGAAGGCGTTGTCTTCGCAATCAATTTGAGTAATATCAAAACGATATTCCGCAATAAACTCGTTTTCAAAATCTGTACTGAAATATTCAATATCGGTGTTTTTCTTAAGTTCCTTATAAAGGCCTCTTGATGGCGAAAAATGGAGAATTTTCCCACTCAATAATGAGTCATTTATTAGGTTAGCGTACAATCTACGGGTACGGGCTCGACTACCGCAAAAAGGGCATAGAAGGTCTCTTTCGTTAAGATTTATAAATTTAGATAATTTATGATCACAGATTTTACAATGATGTTTTTTTCCGCGATAGGAAAAAGCGAAAATAGATCGTAAAAAACGCTCATGTTCATACAAATAAGTCTCAGGTAAAACGTTTTTGGCTAGTTTCTTAAGGATTGAATACATTGATTCGTAACGATTTATTATAATGTTTCACCAAAATTGGATGACAAATGTATAAATTTGTTTACGTCTTATTCTTATTAACCTTATTATTCTATCATTGTGAAGTTAATTCTGTTGTGTTTCGTTTATGCTATTAGTTTTATTGGATATGCTCAAGAACAAGATCAATGGTTTTATCTTCGGGCTAAGGACACACTGTTCAGTGTTGAATTTAATGAGATTGATGACAAATTAGTATATGCAGGAACTGATAGTGTATTAAAAAAAGTATTGGACCGGCACAGCATTACTACTTTCAAAAAAACCTATAGAAAAGCCCGAAAAGAAAATTTAAAGAAGACCTTTTTTGTAATTTCTAGAAGTGAATCCTTAATGGAAGAACTGTTGGAAGAAACCAGTCATATTTTTGAATTTGGAGAACATATTTTAGAAGAAGATAAGAAGATTTTTGAACCAAATGATTATGGCTTAACTAGTACAATTGGTGATAATACAGGTTTTCAAGTAAATCTCGATTATCTCGATTTTTTAGAAGTTCCCAAGGCTTGGTACTATACGACAGGATCACCAAATACAATTATTGGTATTTCAGATGGTAGCGTGGATACAACTAATATAGATTTTAAAGAAAAGACCAAAGTTTTTAGAAGATCTACTTTTGCTAACGGACATGGTTCTGGAGTTGCTTCAATTGCAGCTGGACAAGGGAATAATTCCTATGGCGTACCAGGGGTATGTTATGACTGTGGAATTTATGCAACCTTTTATGGGAAATTTAGAAGATTTGATCAGTTGTTGGAACTTTCTAATGCTGGAGTTAGGGTTATAAATTGTAGTTGGTTGAACAGTTCATACTATGAAACGGCTCAAGAAGTAATTGATGAGATGTTTGATAACGGGACGATTATCGTCGCAGCCGCAGGGAATTCAAATTGGAAAAAAGTAGATGAAGGGAAGAAGTTGTTTTATCCAGCGTCTTACAATCATGTCGTTTCGGTTTCAACCGTGATGTACAAACATGAATCTATTTCTGATAATATTAAACAGCTAGACGGCTATTATTATGCTGAGAATATTAAATACCATTTAGGACGAACAATTGGTTTTAAAGACAATGATACCTTGAAGAAACCTAGGATTTATCCGGTATCTGTTACAACTCTCAATAGAGAGGTGGATATATTAGCGCCTTCATCGGATTTGTTTAGTTTTGGGCGTTTTATAAAAAATAGTTCAAAGACATATATACATATTGAGGCAACTTCTCCAGCTGCTCCATTGGTATCAGGCTCGATTGGTTTAATGTTTTCTTTATATCCCTGTCTTGCAGTCGATGAGGTTGAAACGATTCTTAAGCTTACATCTAAGAACATTGATCATATTGGTCTTAATAAACCTTATCTAGGGAAGAACGGCTCGGGAGCGTTGAATACAGGCAGAGCAGTTGAAATGGTTTACCAACTTTATTCTGAGAAAGAAACAGCATATATTGAAAATCAAAGTTTTTCTCGATGGGATTTTAAACTGACCTCACTTTCTGAAGGAGTAGTTATTCAGAATCAAAAATTTACTGATAATGCCACTTTGAAACTAAATGCAAAGAAGCAGATTCGATTGTCAGAAAATACAAGTTTAAAACCAGGAGTTAACGGAAGCATCTCATTAAAAATTGATCCAGCACTACAAAAAGAGTGTGATTTAGTTTTACGGGATCCTAGTGTTGAAGATTAAATTTCGATTTATACAGTCTTTTGTACCACTTCAAACACCTGACTGTCATCACATTTCAGTGTTTTAGAAGGGTATTTTAGTAACAATGCATAATCATGGGTAGCCATTAAAATGGTATTTCCATTTTTGTTTATTTCTTGCAACACTTCCATTACCTCTACACTTGTTTGAGGATCAAGATTACCCGTTGGTTCGTCCGCAAGAATTAGTTCTGGATCATTAAGCAAGGCTCTAGCAATTGCAATTCGCTGTTGTTCACCTCCAGACAATTGATATGGATATTTAAAGTTCTTAGTTTTCATTCTAACCTTGTCTAGGACTTCATCAATTCTATTATTCATAGCAGGTTTGTCCTTCCAGCCGGTTGCATTCAAAACAAAAAGAAGATTGTCTTTGACAGTACGGTCATTCAATAACTTAAAATCTTGAAATACCACACCAAGCTTTCTTCTTAAAAAAGGAATGTCAGATTCTTTTAAAGAGTCCAAGTCATAGCCAACAATATTTCCTTGCCCTTTTGTAAGTGGTAGGTCCCCATATAAAGTTTTCATGAAGCTACTCTTTCCTGTTCCTGTTTTCCCAATGAGATACACAAACTCCCCTTTTTCAACAGTTACACAAACATCTGACAGAATTAAACTCTCCCTCTGAAAAATAGAAGCATCTTTTAAAAATAAAACAGGCTGTGACATGTGAAGATTTTTGTTTTTCAGATTAATAACGCACTTCCAGCAAAAGTATTCCTTTTTCGATTATTCCTCTATTTTTTTAACGGCTTCCTTTAAGTGATCAATCTGTTGCTGCTGTTCTAAGGTATATAGCATTAATTCCTCTATCTTTTGTAAAAGTAGTAAGTTCATTTCTTTTAACCGCATTCCTTCAATACTTAGTTTTTCAGCAGAAGGAACCCCTGGGAGATGATGATTTTTTTTAATAAATAAACCCACTTCTTTCAAGCTGGGGAATTTATAAGTTGGAAGCAATAACGATGATCCTTCAAAATAGTCTTCAAATACATAATCTGGAGCCACAGCTCCTTGAAGATCTACTAGTACTTCTTGTGTATGTATTTGTCCCTTTACAGTAAGTAATGCGTCTGGTACTTTAGTGCCGATTCCAATTTTCCCGTTTTTTTCGGTGATGTTTTTATATCTTTTTCGCTGCGCGAATGTCGTTGCGGTTGCTATAAGTATGGCAACCAAAATAATTTTCTTCATAATCTATGGTTTTGTGAAAAGGTCTCGCTTTAAAATTACGGTAATTTTCAAAACCACCCGCCTACTTTAATAAAAACTCTTTCTCTAAACATAATTATCATCTGTTTCCTACGTTATTTAAAAAGTTGGAATGTGGAAACCGAGAGTTCTATATGATCTAAAACAGAGGTAAACTTCGCGTTATCAGTTGTTTCTGTTGTTCATTTAAATGTTAAAAACTTTGGGGCATTGGTTTCTGTCATTCTTAGTAAGACCTATCTTTATACGTTCAAAAACCCACAAAAGAAATGATTAAAAACCTCATATTCGTTTCCCTTTTCCTGCTTTTCACTTTTAATAGTTACTCACAACAGACAGCCGCATTCACGAATGATTTGGTTGTGTATAATCAGGCCTTGGAATTGTACAGCAACAATCAATTTCTGGCCGCTCAAAATTTGTTTAGTAGAATTAAAGAAAGTGCGAATCACGAGACGGTTAAAAGTGACTGCTCGTATTACATAGCAAATTGTGCCGTGCGCTTAAATCAACAAGATGCAGATCAGTTGATGGAGGATTTTGTAACCACGTACCCTACTAGTTTAAAGCGGAATTCTGCCTTTATAGATGTTGCCAATTATTATTTTGAAAATGGAAAGTATTCTTATGCCAGAAAGTGGTATGATAAAGTAGATGAAGGAAGTTTAAGTAGAGGTGAAAGAAGCCGTTTTAATTTTAACAATGGATATGCCTTCTTTAAAGGGAAACGTTATACCGAAGCAAAAAAATATTTTAATAGGGTTAGCGATTCTCAAAAGTATGGCTCACAAGCAAAATATTATCTTGGATTTATAGCTTATGAGGGTGATGAATACGAGGCGGCAAATGAACTTTTTGAGGACGTGAAAGATGAGGAACGCTATGCTGAGGGCCTTTCTTATTATCAAGCGGACATGAATTTCAAGCTAGGAAAATTCCAAAAGGCTATTGATCTTGGAAAAGAACAGTATGACAATTCTAACCCTAAGGAGAAAAGCGAACTTTCAAAGATCATAGGAGAATGTTATTTCAACTTGGGTAATTATACCGAGGCGATCCCGTATTTAACAGACTACAAAGGAAAGCGTGGTAGATGGAATAATACAGATTACTACCAACTAGGCTATGCCTATTATAAGCAAGGCGATTACCAAAATGCAAGCACTGAGTTTAACAAAATTGTGGATGGGAAAAATGCCGTAGCCCAAAATGCATATTATCATTTGGCAGAGTCTTATGTGAAACTAGATCAAAAACAGCAAGCACTAAATGCGTTTAGAAATGCTTCAGAAATGACTTTCAGTGTAGAAATTCAGGAAGATGCTTGGCTTAATTATGCGAAGTTGAGTTATGAGATTGGAAATAGTTATGAATCTGTTCCGAAGGTGTTGCTGTCATTTATTAAAAAATATCCAGATAATCAGAACAATGAAGTAATAAAGGATTTACTTATCGACTCCTATATCACTTCTAAGAATTATAAGGAGGGAATGGAGCTTTTGGAAAATAACAAGTCGTTCCAAAATAAACTAGCATATCAAAAAGTAGCTTTTTATCGTGGAATTGAATTATATAATGAAGGCGATTTTTCCGAAGCCATTTCTTTTTTTAATAAATCATTAAAGGAACCTCGTGACAACAAATTTGTTGCTCGCGCCACCTACTGGAAAGCGGAGAGTGACTTTCGGCTATCGAATTTCAAGGAGTCTCTTATTGGTTATAAACAATTTATGCAGCTTCCAGGAGCTTCAGGAACTTCAGAAATTATCAATAGCTCTTATAATTTGGGATATAATAATTTTAAACTAAATAACTATCCACAAGCAATAGACAATTTTAAAAAATATGTTGCAGATAGTGGTGCTGAGGATGCTCGTAAGAAGGATGCCTATCTGCGTTTGGGAGATAGTTATTTTGTAACGAGTCAGTATTGGCCCGCTATGGAGAATTACAATTCGGCAATGGAATTGGGATCTAAGAACAATGATTATGCTCATTTTCAGAAGGCAATCAGCTACGGACTTGTAGATAGAATCGATACAAAAATAAAAGAACTTAATGCTTTTATAAGCAAGTATTCGAAGTCTGTATATCGCGATGACGCACTTTACGAGCTTGGTAATAGTTATCTTTCCAAAAACAATAATAGTGACGCAATTGGGACTTATGACAAGCTGATTAGGGAAATACCAAAAAGCAGGCTTGTTTCAAAATCACTTCTAAAGAAAGCACTAATTCTAGATAATTCTGGGAAGAGCAGCGATGCTTTAACATTATTTAAAAGAGTGGTAAGCGATTATCCTGCTTCTCCAGAAGCCTTGCAGGCAGTTTCATCTGCTAAGATTATCTATATCGATCAAGGAAATGTAGATGATTACGCTTCTTGGGTGAATACCTTAGATTTTGTTGAGGTAGCCGAAGCGGAGTTGGACGATGCTACATATAAGGCTGCCGAACAGCCTTATTTAGAAAATAAGACTTCTCAGGCGATTGATCGTTTTGAAGCGTATTTAAGTCAGTTTCCCAATGGGAATCATGCATTGCAAGCCCACTTTTATTTGGGGCAAATGTATTTCGCAGAAGAAAAAAATGACAAGGCCATTCCACATTACGAGTTTACGGTTTCTAAAGAACAATCTGAATTTACAGAGCAAGCATTAGCACGTATTTCTGAATTGTATTTGGCAAAAAAGAACTATGAAAACTCAATAAAGTTCTTAAAACGTCTGGAAGCTGAAGCAGACTTTCCTCAGAATATAATCTTCGCGCAAACAAATAGCATGAAGGCATACTATGAATTAAAACAATATTCCGAAGCTGTTGTCTATGCAGATAAAGTTTTGCGGAATTCAAAGATTGACAATGCTATTAAAAGCGATGCTCAAATCATAATTGCACGATCCGCAATGAAAACAGATAGTGAGGAGAAAGCTAGGATAGCCTATATGGAAGTGTCAAAAATTGCTACAGGGCAATTAGCCGCTGAAGCATTATACTATAAAGCTTATTTCCAAAATATGGAAGGTGATTATACAGCTTCAAACGATACGGTACAGGTGTTAGCCACCGACTATTCGGGCTATAAGTTTTATGGAGCCAAAGGACTAGTACTAATGGCTAAGAATTTTTACGCACTCAAAGATGCGTATCAAGCCACTTACATTTTAGAAAGTGTGATAACAAATTTTACGGATTATCCCGAGGTAGTCGACGAAGCCAAAGCCGAATTGGCTATCATTAAAACTACCGAAGCTAAAACGAATTCATCTGTAGAAGTCAATGAAAACTAAATCCTACCCAAAAGGAATCTCTAGAAATAAGCCTCAAACAACAAATTACATATTTATGCATCTAGTAGCAGCAAAGAATAACTCTTATTATTTTCCAATTACTTTTAAAGACTCGAAGCGCAGCATTGTATTTTTAATATTAGGTGTTCTTCTCTCTATTTCGGGATACGCTCAAGAAAAAGAAAGCCTTGGAACCGAAGTGGTGAATATTGTAAAGCCATACACTCCAACAATTTCGGATGCTTTTAAAATAAAAGAAACCCCAGTTTTAAGTGATTCGATTACTACCACTAAGAAACCTGTTCAGTATAGTATTTTCTCCGTGCCTGTAGCATCTACCTTTACACCGGCAAAAGGAAAGGCCGCCACCGTTGAAAAAGCGAAACCAATCAAATTGTACGACAATTATGCAACATTAGGTTTTGGTAATTATACCAGTATTTTGGGAGAGTTGTATAGCAATTTTGAGATTAGTAGAACGGACAATGTTGGGTTTTTCTTTGAACACAATTCATCTCAAGGAGGGGTGGATGGAGTGCGCCTTGAAGATAAATTCTATGATACAAGTTTGGATGCAAACTATACAAGCAGGCAACGAGATGCATCTTACAGATTGGATACAGGAGTGGGTCATCAATTGTTCAATTGGTATGGTCTAGATAAAAATTTTAATACACTAACAGATGAAGCGCTAGCGACCATTGATCCAAGACATAGTTATCTCAGTGGATATGTTGGAGGAAGCATGGCTATTGACGATTCTTATTTCGAAAAAGTTGTTGCCAATGTACGTTTTACTAGCGACTCATTTGGCTCTTCTGAATTTAATATTTCTGTGCGTCCAGAATTTACCGTACCTGTATCAGATTTTGCTGTGAAAGTTGATGTGGATATTAATTATTTAAACGGAAGTTTTGATAAAGGATATCTCAATACTATTGGAATCAAATATGGCTTTCTAAACGCAGGCGTGATTCCATCATTCGCTTATGTAAACAATGACCTCACCCTTACCTTAGGAGCTGCGGCCTATATTGGATTGGACACAGAGAATAGTAACACGGATTTCTTTATTTATCCTTGTTTTGGCGTGTCCTATAGGGTTGTCGATGAATTGCTTACTGCCTATGGTGGTTTGGAAGGAGGGTTGGACCAAAATACCTATTATCAATACAAAGAAGCTAATCCATTTGTTTCCCCAACTTTAATAGTTGCACCAACAAGTAGAATTTATGAGTCCTTTGGAGGCTTGAAAGGAAAGTTGTCTAATTCTATTGGCTATAATGTTAGGGCATCCTACGGAAAGGATGAAAACAAGGCCCTGTTTCGTTTGAACAATTATTATGGATTGCAAACGGCGGCGGAAGGTTACGAGCAAGGAAATTCCTTTACCGTAGTATACGATGACATTAAAACGTTCGCTGTTTTTGGAGAATTGAAGATTGCCATTTCCAATACTTTTTCATTAGGGATAGACGCAATCTATCATAATTATAATACCAAAGGACAACTAGAAGCCTGGAATCTTCCAAACTTAAAAGCTTCGGTTTTTTCGAGTTTCAATATCACCAAGCAATTGTACGGGGGCGTTTCATTATTTTACGTTGGAGAGCGAAAAGACTTGTTTGTTGATCGACAGCCTTTCTCGAATACCATTCCTGTTGAAGTTACCTTGGATGGATATGTAGATGCTAACGTGAATTTAGGATATCGAATTAACGACAGTTTATCGGTTTTTGCTAAAGGAAGCAATTTGCTAAGTAACAACTATGAAAAATGGGCGAACTATAAAGTATTGGGGATTCAGGGATTGTTAGGGGCTACTTATAAGTTCGATTGGTAGGTGCAATTTTTTTAAATGTACAGGAGGCATCCTTTGCGGGATGCTTTTTTTTATATTTACTGAAAACCCTTTAAAATGAGAAAGCTAACATATCTATTCGCATTTTTAGTCATTGTTTCCTGTACTCCCAAAAAGCTTTCAGCAGATTTGTTTGTAACGAATGCGAATATCTACACGGTAAATGAAGCTTTTGATTTGGTATCTGCATTTGTTATTAAGGACGGAAGAATCCTAGAAATAGGAAAGAAACCTGAATTAGAACTTAAATACACCATTTCTGAAGTCTACGACGCTAATGGTAAAACGATTGTACCAGGTTTAATCGATGCACATTGTCATTTATACGGTTTAGGAGTAAGTCTGCAATATGTTGATCTCGTTGGCACTTCTAGTTTCGAGGAGGTTATTGAGCGTGTGGTGGCTTTTCAGGAAGAAAAACAAATGGATCATATTTTTGGTCGCGGATGGGATCAAAACGATTGGGAAATAAAAGAATTTCCCAGCAATGAAATACTTGATTCTCTTTTCCCAGATATTCCAGTTGCCTTAAATCGTATTGACGGACATGCTTCTGTAGTAAATACTAGAGTACTTAAATATGCAAATATTACCGCAGAATCAAAAATGAAGGGTGGTGAAGTTATTGTAAAAGACGGCAAGCCCACAGGAGTTTTAGTAGATAAAGCGAGGAAAGATATTTATGGAATTTTTCCCGAACGTAGTGTCGATTTCACAATAAATGCCTTGAAAGATGGAGAGGAAAAATGTATAGAAATGGGCCTTACAACAGTGAACGATGCAGGTCTTGAGCGCCATATAATTGAGTCAATTGATAGTCTGCAACAGATCGGGGAAATGTCTATACGGGTATATGCAATGGTGGCTAATGGCCAAAAAAACTTAGATTACTTCCTAGATGAAAAAGGAATTATTAAGACCGATCGACTCAACGTACGATCTGTAAAGGTATATGCTGATGGAGCTTTGGGTTCTCGAGGAGCCACTATGCGCGCTCATTACAGCGATCAGCCTGGGCAATTTGGCACGATGATAACCAACCAAGGTGAATTAATGGCTTTAGCGAAACGCATTTCGGTTGCTGGTTATCAGATGAATACGCATGCTATTGGGGATTCTGCTAATATTTCGGTGTTGAGAGCTTACAATAATGCGTTAAAAGGAAAGAAGGATGCTCGTTGGAAGGTGGAGCACGCTCAGGTGATTACACCTTCGGATTTTGATTTTTTTTCAAATAATATTATTCCGTCCGTACAACCAACCCATGCGACTAGCGATATGTATTGGGCAGAAGATAGAGTAGGTTCAGAAAGAATAAAAGGGGCATATGCAATGAGATCACTTTTAGATAAAGCTGGTGTTATTGTATTAGGAACCGATTTTCCTGTAGAAAAAGTTAACCCAATGTATACTTTTTATGCAGCTGTTGCGCGTAAGGATTTAGAGAATTATCCAGAAGGAGGTTTCAGAAAAGAAGAAGGTTTAACAAGAGAAGAAGCTTTAAAGGGAATGACTATTTGGGCGGCTTATTCAAATTTCGAAGAGAATGAAAAAGGAAGTATTGAAGTCGGAAAATTTGCTGATTTTACGGTTTTAGATCGAGATATTATGACAATACAAGAGGACAGCATTCCAAAAACCAAAGTACTCGCAACTTTTATTGGTGGAGCGAAAGTCTATTCAAGAGAATAATACTTAAAGCCCACCTTTCGTTTGTAGATCTGCAATACAAAGAGGGTCCAATTGAGAGATATTGCTTCTGTTAGAAAAGCGTTGCATGACCGCAGAGCGGGTGTTGCTCTCGAAGTACATCAAACAATCCTCAATGATACAATGCTTTCTATGTCCCAAATCTTCATGGTCCATATGAATATCGTCATCTTGAAGATTCACTAGCCCTAATAGATGACCTAGCTCGTGATGTATAGTCGTTGTTTCTAAATTAACCAGACTTATATCAGGGTCTGTATTCACAATGTCCAAAATAGTTTTCTGATAAATAACAATAGAAGTATTAAAGTAGGCAGAGCCCAAGGTAACGGTTGTATTAGAATCATTGGACGATTTTCCATTAGAAAAGAAGATATAAATTGAGATGGTGTCTCCATCGGTATATTCTGTTCGATTTACATCTTCAATTGCCTTTATTTCCTCAGTATTAAAAGGGGCACCCTGAGGTTCGGCTATGGAGGTCTCAATAATGTTGATACTAGTTGGTTTATTTAATCTTTCGATTAAAAAGGTTCGCAAATTGGTGATAGACTCTTCTGAAGGTTTGTAGAGTCCAAAATAAACTAGTTCGACATTAAGTTTCGGGTAAATATCATCTGAGAGCAAGTCCTCTGCTGAAGTACCAATAACTTTACGGTTTTCAGCTTTGAGATCATCTACGGTATTACTTTTGGCATCTTTCTTGCATGAAGCGATGCATAGAAAAGTCAATAATATATAGATAATCTTTGCGATAGAATGTCTCATTAATTATAAATTTGTTGGCAACAAACATAAACTTAATATGTCCATTATGAAAAGACGTTCCTTGTTTTTAACGCTTTTTTGTTGTATTTGTTTTTCAGTCTCTGCTCAAGTGGATTCCTTTCAACAAAATATTATTGAATATTTAAATAACAATGGAACGGAATCTCAGTATAACGAAGCGTACGATCAAATGTTTGTGGTACTGAATCGGCAATTCGTTGATGTACCAGAAGAAGTATGGAACGAGATTAAAAAAGGTAAGGACAAAAGCGTACAAGATGTAATCGAATTCTTGACATTCGCATATAGAAAGCACTTTACAGAGGCCGAAATTATTAAGATGGAAACTTTTTATAAGACCGAAACCGCTAGAAAACTTGTTTTAGGAACCAATGATCTTACCAATGAAGATAATGACAAGATCATGGAATTCTTTGAGAGCGAGATAGGTAAAAAAATTGAAGCTAAACGACAAGATCTTTCTGTTGATATTGCAGAGATATCCAGTCATTGGTCTAGAGATTTATTTGGAGAGAAAATGAGCTTGTTGGTTAAAAAAGGATATACTACAAAGCACTAATTTGGGCTAAATAATCAAAATTTTCACCTCGGGAAATCACCTCAAAACTTAGGCCGTTAGCGATACAAGCACTTTCAAAAATATTCTCACCAAGGTACAACCAATTAAAAGGTTCACTTTTGGCACCTTTATATTTGGTAATGAACTCTAGTTCGCCATAATAGGCATCGCCTGGAATCCAAATACCTCCGCCTTCACCAGTATCGTACATATATTTTAAGTCGCTAGAATCGATCAATATCTGTCCGTTGGATTTCAATAAAGACTTTAAATGGGTTAGAAATACAGATATATATTCTAATTTCTGAAAAATCCCAGTACCATTCATAAGTAATAAAATGGTGTCGAAGGTTTCCTTTTCAAGTTTAATCAAATCTAAATTTCGCACATCCGAAACTCCTCTCAGCCTCGAAACTTCGCAGGCTCCAGAAGAAGTGTCGATTGCAGTAACATTTAATCTTTTTCCCTGAAGATACAACGCGTGGCTTCCAGCGCCACAGCCAACATCTAATACTTTTCCTTTGGAAAGTTCAAGGGCCTTCTGCTCGATAGAAGGCATTTCGGAAAAATCACGAAAAAAATAGGGTAGTGGTAGTTCGTCCTCCTCACTAATGTTTGTTTCGGTGATTAAATCTTCTGTATAATTTCCGTTATAATAATCGAGAAGTGCGCTGCCTAAAATGTCTTGCATCTTGAAAATTGATTACTTTTGAGTTATGGATGACGTCTTAAAAAATCTCCCAAAACTTGCCAAAGATACGCATAACGAGAACAAAAAATTCTTCAATTTATTGAAGAAGAAAACGCCCAAGCATCTCGATACTATAATGCAAGAATTGCACGATACCGAATTTGAAAAAACAGATTGTCTCACCTGTGCCAATTGCTGTAAAACAACTGGCCCTTTATTCACCGATAAAGATGTAGCTAGAATTTCTAAACATTTAAGAATTAAGGAGCAGAAATTTATCGAGACCTATTTGCGAGTAGATGAGGACAATGATTTTGTTTTAAAATTGGTGCCTTGTGCTTTTTTAGGAGCAGATAATTATTGTAGTATCTATGATATTCGTCCAAAGGCATGTAGAGAGTTTCCTCATACCAACAGAAAGAAATTTCAGCAAATTTCTGATCTTACACTTCAAAATGTTGCCATTTGCCCCGCTGCTTTCAATATTGTTGAGGCGATGAAAAAGCGAATATGAAAAAATCACCAACACTTAGGCATTTCCCGAAGTACATTTACAGCTAGGTTTAAAAAATGTTCTAGATTTATTAAAAACCATCAATATGAAGAAGTTATTAGTAGTATTTCTCTTGCTGTTATCTGGTTTAATTAACGGACAAGAGATATATAATTTCTATTTAGAACCTGGAGCATCCAATGAAGAAGCAATTTTACATACCTCCTTTTATTTCAATCAAGGAGCTGGTCATATTGAATCAAATCTCGACATTGTTGGAAATACGATCAATTTTTCTATTTGTTATGTATTAAGAGTTCGACACAAAGCGAAACTTATGATGATCAAGAATTTTTAATAAATCTACCATCAGGACACCCATATTTTGAATTAAATGTTACCCTTTTTATCTTCGATACTAGTACAGGAGTCTGTGATTATATGAACGTCTTTGACTCTGGAACTATATTTTCGATTACCCCTATACTGCAACAGATAAGACCTTTGTCCCGGATGATACCTTTGAAGCTTATGTTGAATACATTGGTCTTGGCGATGACATCCCTAATAACAATAATGTTCTTACTCATAAATACCAAAACCTTAGTAGATTGAATATGGATTATCTAAAGATCCAAGCTTTAGGGCCGCGTATTACAGATCTTACAGGTATCGAGTTATTACATCGCCTTAATCTTCTCAAGGCAAGAGATCATGAGATGCCTGAATTTGATGGGGCCAATCATCCCAATTTGAAAGGATTAGGAATTGTGAATGATCAGTTAGGGTTAGTTGACCTCACGCTTAATCCCGAACTCTGGTATTTGGATATTGGAGGTGAAAACCTTGTTGATTTGGATGTTTCGGCCAATACCAAACTTCGGACCTTGTATATTAATGATGGACCAAATATTTCGGAATTAGATTTATCACAACACCTAGAAATTGTTCGATTAGAAGTTGATGGGACAGGGATTTCGAGTCTAGACCTCACCAATAATGTGCAACTAATTTCCTTCGGTTGTTTTAATAATGTCTCACTAACCAGTTTAATAATGGGTAATGCTCCAGATTTAGCAGCAATTCTTTGTAACCAGAATGCCCTTGAATTATTAGATATTTTGGCTTTAATCAGTTTGGAAAATTTGTCAGCTAATGCTAACAATTTCACAGAGATAAATTTAAGTTCTAATCCGAACATTAGAACTATCAGTTTGTTTGAAAATAGTCTAATAACTCTTGACATAAGTTCTAATCCAAATATAGAAAGTATGCTTCTCACGAATAACGACTTAGAATCCCTAGATCTAAGAAATGGGAATAATGAAATTTTAACTCTTATACTTGGATTTGAAAACCTAGATTTATATTGCGTGGATGTTGACGATGCTGCTGCTGCACCTTATGGAAATTGGTTATTTAGCAATAGTGTTGTTTATAGTGAAGATTGCTCTTTAGGAGTAAATGATAATGAACAATTACAGCCGATAATTTATCCAAATCCAGTTCGTGAAATGCTCACTATTGAAAGCCAAGAAATCATCCAGTCAGTTGAGGTGTACTCAATAAGGGGTGAATTAATTACTTCGGAAAGAGGAAATGGGAAAATCGATTTCTTAAAATAGATTTACTCATACAACAAATACGCTTGTCGCATTTTATCATAATCCGCTAATCCTTGTAGCCATGTTTTTCTAATCTCACGGTAGGTATAACCTTGTTCTATTTGTCCTTGGAGTTTTTTAGTACCCGCAAGTTTGGTGAAAAATTTATTAAAGAAATCTTTCTTTTTTCCATTGGAAACATAGGCTTCAATTAACCATTCTAGATTTAGTTTGTCGAGCTTGGGTACCGAGCGCAAGTCTTTTCCGAAGCAAACTTCATCTTTAAACTTAGGATATTTAGCTCCTTTATTAGTTTGAGGTGTAAATTGAAACGAATACCGTTCTAAGGGCAAAGAAGGCGCGCCAAATATTTGAAATTGCTTATCCGTTCCACGTCCTGCGCTTATAAAAGTACCTTCAAAGAAACAGAGGCTAGGGTAGAGGTTAATTGAGATATCGTTTGGTAGGTTTGGTGAGGGGTTTATAGGTAAAGAATATGACATTTGATGATTGTAATTCAGCATTTTCACAACCGTAATATCACATTTCACACCACTCTCTAACCAGCCTTCTCCATTAATCATTTGCGTATATTCACCAATGGTCATACCATGCACCACGGGAACAGAATGCATCCCTACAAAACTTTTATATTCCTTTTCTAAAATTGGTCCGTCGATGTAATGTCCGTTAGGATTTGGACGATCTAGAATCAACAATGGAATGTTTGCCTCAGCACAGGCCTCCATCACATAGTGAAGTGACGAAATATAGGTGTAGAAACGCGCCCCCACATCTTGGATATCAAACACCATAATATCGATATCTTTTAATTGTGCTTCTGAAGGTTTTTTGTTTTTTCCGTAGAGCGAAATAATTGGAAGTCCCGTTTTGGTGTCAACACCATCCTTTACTACTTCGCCAGCGTCTGCTGTGCCTCGAAAACCGTGCTCTGGAGCAAATACTTTCTTAATCGAAACGTTATTCTCAAAAAGATAATCCACCAGATGCGCATCTCGAAAAATCTCTGATGAATACTTCGTTATTTCCTCCTTTGGAGGATCATAGATTCTAGATGTCTGATTGGCAACAACTCCAACATTCCTGTCTTTCAACAGATCTATATATTCTGAAATTTGATTCGCTCCTACCACTATTGCTTCTAGTGCTTCAATTTCAACTTCCAGTTTTTCGTCTTCCGACATCTCGCTTCCAACTTCGGTCTCTATGCCTTCCGAAGCTTCAGCGGTGGGAGGCTTATTCCCACTTCCGCAAGAAAAACAGATAAAAAGCGTTAAGATTAATGTATTTTTGAAAAAAGTTAAAACCATATAAACTGTAGTGAATTTCGAATTTTTTATCGCTCGCCGAATCATTGCTGCTAAGGATTATAAAAGTAGTATTTCAGCACCAATAATAAAAATTGCTATCACGGCAATTGCATTGGGTTTGATAATGATGTTGATTTCGATTGCCACGGGTGTTGGTCTTCAGAAAAAGATAAGAGAAAAAGTGTCTGCCTTTAATGGAGATATTATTATTACCAACTTCGATACTAATTTCTCCAACGATTCACAGATTCCAATTTCAAAAACGCAAGATTTTTATCCCAATTTCACTAGTGCTGAGGGTATTACGCACATTCAAGTAACTGCCTCTAAAAGTGGCGTAATTAGAACCGAAACCGATTTTGAAGGGATCATCGTAAAAGGAGTTGGAGATGATTATGATTGGCAATATTTTAAAGACTATTTGGTCGAAGGGAGTTTACCTGATTTTAATAATGAGCTCAACGATGATGTCTTGCTTTCCTCTTATCTCGTCAATCGATTGAATCTAAAAATAGGGGAGACAGTTCGTACTTTTTTCCTGGATAAGGAGAGTAAGAATTCCTTTAGAAGTAGAGGTTTCACTATCGTAGGTATATATAACAGTGGTTTCCAGCAATTTGACAAACAATTCCTCGTTGCCGATATTCGACATATTCAGCGTTTAAACAGATGGACGAAAGACCAAATAGGAGGTTTTGAATTGTTTGTGGATGATTTTGACAAAATTGGAACCATTGGAAATACAGTTTATAATGAAATAGGAAGCACCTTAGATACGCAAACTATTCGTGATAAATACTACTCTATTTTCGAATGGTTGGATTTATTCGATTTCAATATTGTACTTATAATTGGTATTATGATTTTGGTCGCAGGAATTAACATGATCACCGCTTTACTGGTGTTAATTTTAGAGAGGACCCAAATGATTGGAATTCTAAAAGCGCTAGGGAGTAGCGATTGGAGCGTTCGGAAAGTATTTTTGTACAATGCAATGTATCTAATTGGAGTAGGACTATTTTGGGGTAATTTTATAGGAATAGGGTTATTAATGATTCAAAAATACTTCAAGCTCTTTCCGCTTAACCCAGATACTTATTATGTTTCTGAGGCACCGGTACACTTGGATATTGATTATATATTGATACTTAATGCCGGAACATTTGCACTATGTTTGCTTATGTTGTTAATACCGTCTTATATTATCGCCAAGATTTCTCCGGTGAAAGCAATACGATTTGAGTAATGCGGCGTTCCCACCTAAAGCGGATCAGGCATTCGGCAGCCGCTTCCCGAAACCTTAACGGGAGAGCTTCAATAAAGCCTCTTTCCTTAACGCAAAACTTTGTGGTATACAATGGTAAATCATACCTTTGTCCGCAAATTCCAAAGCATGTACGCGAAGGGATTCACTTCTAAAATTAAATATGGAATACGCAGAAAATATATTAGGTACCATTGGGAATACACCTCTGGTAAAAATCAATAAACTAGCAGAAGAAATTCCAGCACTTGTCCTCGCTAAATATGAAACTTTTAACCCAGGGAATTCTGTTAAGGATCGTATGGCGTTAAAAATGGTGGAAGATGCGGAGGCCGACGGACGATTAAAACCTGGCGGTACTATAATTGAAGGAACTTCAGGGAATACAGGTATGGGCTTGGCACTTGTTGCCATCGTTAAAGGATATAAAATGGTCTGTGTGATTAGCGATAAGCAAAGTAAGGAGAAAATGGATATTCTTCGTGCCGTTGGCAGTAAGGTAATTGTTTGCCCCACCAATGTAGAACCAACAGATCCTAGATCTTACTATTCGACTTCAAAGCGTCTTGCAGAGGAAACTCCGAATAGCTGGTATGTGAATCAATATGATAACCCAAGCAATGCTCGAGCACATTATGAAAGTACAGGTCCAGAAATTTGGAAACAAACCGAAGGTAAAGTGACTCATTTTGTAGTGGGTGTGGGTACAGGAGGAACGATAAGCGGCGTTGGAAAATACCTAAAAGAGCAAAATCCAAATATTAAAGTTTGGGGAATTGACACCTACGGAAGTGTTTTTAAAAAATACCACGAAACTGGGGTTTTCGATGAGAACGAGATTTATCCGTATATAACCGAAGGAATTGGTGAAGATATTCTTCCAGAGAATGTCAATTTTAGCGTAATAGATGGCTTTACGAAAGTAACAGATAAAGATGCGGCAATCTATACACAAAAGCTATCGAAAACGGAAGGTATGTTTCTTGGGAATTCGGCTGGATCTGCAATGAAAGGCTTGCTTCAGCTAAAAGAACATTTTACTAAAGATGATGTAATTGTCGTGTTATTTCATGATCATGGAAGTCGATATGTTGGAAAAATGTACAATGATGAATGGATGCGAGATAGGGGTTTTATAGAAGATGAAGTTACAATCGCTGAAGACCTTATCAGGGATCACGCCGATAAACCTTTAATTACTGTAAAAACTGAAGAACTGGTTGGTCATGCTATTGAGCGTATGAAACAATATAAAATTTCTCAAATTCCTGTTGAAGATACTTCTGGATTTGTAGGCGCATTGGATGAGACAGATCTACTTCGTGAGTTTATGGAGAACAAGAATATTTCAGACCTTCCTATAAAAGATGTAATGCATAAACCTTTTCCAATAGTAAAAACAACAACCCCCATAGAGGACGTTTCTAAGCTGATGGATAAAGAAAACAATGCGGTATTGGTGGAACTGGGTGATGGTAAGTATCATATAATTACCAAGCACGATATCATTGGCGCGTTATAGAGACAAGTTTTTTAAATGATTAAATCCTGCCGAATGGCGGGATTTTTTTATCTTCGTATTTCCGTTTCGACTCCCTCCAATTTTATATAAATGCAAGAAGATTTTCTACACTATGTATGGAAGTTTCAGAAGTTTAATACGAGGGATTTAGAAACGACAAACGGTGATTCTATTGAAATAACTACCGTTGGGCGGCACAACACAGATTCTGGACCAGATTTTTTTAACGCACAAATTTCAATTGGAGGTCAGTTATGGGCTGGCAATATAGAGATTCACCTAAAGTCTTCAGAGTGGTATGTTCATAAGCATGAGAATGATGTTAATTATGATAATGTAATTCTACACGTAGTATGGGAATATGATGCGGATATTTTCAGAAAGAATAACACAAGTATTCCAACCTGCGAACTGAAACATTTAATTGAACCACAAGCGCTTTCAAAGTATCGAGACTTATTCTCTAAAAATCATAAATGGATTAATTGTGAGAATAACTTTGGGCAAGTAGACGAGTTCCTTCTTAAAAATTGGTTGGAGCGACTGTTCATCGAGCGTCTGGAGCGAAAATCGAAACGTATTCTTAGCGAATTATACGATTGTAATAATCATTGGGAAGCATTGTTGTTTCGTTTGTTATGCAAGAACTTTGGGATGATGGTCAATAGAGAAGCGTTTTTAAGTGTAGCAAGATCCTTGGATTTTTCGATTGTAAAGAAATGTACTCAGGATCAATTTGAACTTGAGAGCCTTTTAATGGGGCAAGCAGGATTACTTACTGAAGAGAAAGAGGAAGGATATTATAAGGCGCTTCAGAAGAATTATCAATACCAAAAACATAAGTTTGGGTTAAAATGTGGTGGGATCATATCTCCTAAATTTTTCAGACTTCGGCCTCCTAATTTTCCAACAATTAGATTGTCGCAACTGGCGAGTTTGTATTTTTCTAAAAAGCAGTTGTTTTCAGAAGTGATTTTTGATATTTCAGTAAATGAACCAAAAAAAACTATTGACGCTCTTTATTCGGTATTCAACGTTTCGGCTGGCCAGTACTGGGACAGTCACTTCAACTTTGGCGTGACTTCTGTGAAGCGTAAAAAAGTTCTTACCAAGAAATTTGTTGATGTCTTGCTAATAAACACCATTATTCCGCTACAATTTTGTTATGCCAAGCAAATGGGGAAGGATAATATTGAGGCCTTATTAAATCTCACCTCTGTTATTCGCAGCGAGGAAAATACAATTGTAAAGAAATTCAACGAACTTAGATCAATGTCCTTAAACTCATTAGATTCTCAGGCATTGCTTCAGCTAAAAAACGAGTATTGCACAAAGATGAGATGTCTAGAATGTGCTATTGGAAATTCGATTTTAAAAAGCTAAACTCTATTACAGATTCTCTTAAGAAAATTGATTTAAAATTCTTAATTTGTAGTATGTTAAAAGCCGTTTATAAAATGCGTCATTACCTTGAGAAGAGAGGTTTTTATGTCAGTTCCAGACTTGCAGATCGTTTGGGGATGCGAGCCAAGAGTGTGCGTCTTTTTTTTATATATGTTTCCTTCGCAACAATGGGAATTGGATTTGCAATTTATTTAACAATGGCTTTCCTTTTAAAACTTAAAGACTTGGTATTTACCAAGCGAACCTCTGTTTTTGATTTATGAAATACCCATTAACGATTTGCAATCGAACAATAATAAGTAAGTATGGCATTCCATCGTCCTATTTTTTAAATATTTTGTGAAGATGAAAAACATCTATAAGTTTAGAATGCTTATGTCCCTAGGGCTGCTGTGGCTGGTTTTTTTTGCAGGGGTTTTGGGTTTCAAGTTTCTGTTTGACTATGAATGGATAGATGCCGCATACATGACGGTGATTACTATAACAACAGTAGGGTTTGGAGAGCTTCACCCTTTAAGTCCTTCGGAAAAAATATTTACATCCATTTTTATACTTTCAAGTATCTTTATAGTTGGATATGCAATAAAGGTGATTACAGAGTATATTTTAAGTCAGAATAATATTGGTAACCTAAGACAAAAAAAAGTGCAGAAAAAAATCCAATCATTAGAAAAACATGTGGTCGTATGTGGGTATGGAAGAAACGGAATTCAAGCTGTTCATAAACTAATGGCCTATAACATACCCTTTGTTATTATAGAGAGAGATGAAGAAGTTGTTGAGCGCTTTGCAGATGATGAAACATTGTTTGTACTTGGAGACGCCAGTGAAGATGATATTTTGGTTCAAGCGGGTATTGAAAAAGCTACGACCCTTATAGCTGCTTTACCGAGTGATGCTGATAATCTTTTTATTGTGTTGTCGGCACGACAGATTAATAAAAATCTAAAAATTATTAGCCGAGCGACTGAAGAGACAAGTTACAAAAAATTGAAATTGGCCGGTGCAGATAATGTAATTATGCCCGATAAGATTGGTGGTGATCATATGGCTTCACTGGTGGTGGTGCCGGATTTGGTTGAGTTTTTAGATAACCTAACCGTTTCTGGCGAAAATGATAGCATGAATGTTGAACAGGTACCTTTTGAAAAGGTCTGTACAGATGGTGTGGAGCAGGCCATTGTGGACTTAGACATTCGTAAAAAGACAGGATGCTCGATTATTGGATATAAATCTCCTAGCGGGGAATACATTGTAAATCCAGAACCTTCTCTAGTTGTTAAAAGCGGTGCTAAATTGATTCTTATTGGAAGACCAAATCAAATTGAAAGTCTGAAACAGTTATATAATGTTTAAGGAATCGTTAACAATTTAACAACCTAAAACTTGAATTCGCTGTTTTTTTTTAGCATCTTGCCTCATTAAAAATTCTAACGTCTAACCTTAATATACAATCATGAAGAAATTTCTTCTTTCAATTTTTACTTTTATTATTCCATTTTTATCGTTTACTCAGGAAGCAACAGAAAAAGGAATTGACCAACGAATAGATGAAGGATTCAAGCCTTTTTCGGATACTGTTTCTAGTATTATCTTTTTTGAAGTATTCGACGGTGTTCCTTTTGTACTGCTTTTATTGGTTGGTAGTGCTGCATTCTTCACTATTTATTTTGGCTTTGTAAATATTAGACATTTTAAAACAGCTATTAATGTTGTAAGAGGAAAGTACGATTCGATCGATGAAGGACATGGCGTTGAAAAAACAGAATTACCTGTTGATGGAGATATCTCGGACACCATTAGGGATGAAAGTAAAGAAGGAGAAGTAACACACTTCCAAGCACTAGCAACTGCGGTTTCTGGTACGGTAGGGAATGGTAATATCGCCGGTGTTGCCTTGGCTATTGCATTAGGTGGTCCTGGTGCAACCTTCTGGATGATTGTTTGTGGCCTCTTAGGGATGTCAACCAAGTTTGTAGAATGTACCCTAGGGGTGCAGTATCGTGATATTGGTCCCGATGGAACCGTATATGGAGGACCTATGTACTACATTAGTAAAGGACTTAAAGAAAAAGGCTTTACGATGCTTGGAAAAATAGCCGCAGTATTTTTTGCTATTTTCTGTATTGGTGGATCATTTGGTGGCGGTAATGCTGCCCAGTCGAATCAGGCGACAATCGTTTTAAAAGAATTAATGGGCTTGGAAAGCACAAGTGCCGGAGCTTGGATTGGTGTAGTTTTGGCCATCCTTGTTGGAATTATTATCATAGGTGGGATTAAAAGAATTGCTTCGGTTACTGAAAAAGTTGTGCCATTTATGGCGGTGCTTTACTTGGTTGCCTGTTTGTATATTATCTTCAGTAATTTCTCATTGATCGATGATGCATTTGGATTAATTTTCAATGAAGCGTTTAATCCAAAAGCAATTGGTGTTGGTGGATTTATTGGAGTTCTATTGGTAGGGTTTAAACGTGCTGCTTTTTCGAATGAAGCTGGTGCAGGTTCTGCATCTATTGCTCACTCGGCGGTAAAAACAAAATATTCAGCCTCAGAAGGTTTAGTTGCTTTACTGGAGCCATTTATTGATACGGTGGTGATTTGTACTATGACGGCATTGGTGATTGTTATTTTTAATTTCTCTGGAGCATTTGTATATGGAGGCGATGGTCTAGGGGCTGTAATGATTGATGGTGTGTCTTATGAAGGTGCTGGAATTACCTCGAAAGCATTTGCAGAATATATTCCATTTTCAAATGTATTTCTTACCGTTGCTGTGGTATTGTTTGCCGTATCAACAATGATCTCTTGGTCGTACTACGGGCTTCAATCCTGGAAATATCTATTTGGAAGAGGTAAGGCGGCGGATTTAACGTATAAAATGTTGTTCTTACTTTTCGTAATTATTGGTGCGGCAGCAAGTATGAAGTCAATCTGGGACTTCTCTGATGCAATGATTTTTGCAATGGTATTCCCTAATATGATTGGATTGTTCTTCCTATTCCCTGTTGTTAAGAAACAACTTGCAAGATATTTAGATGCTATAAAAGGAATTAAAAAAGAGGCATAGATAACTATTTTCACTACTTTTAGTAGTAGCAAATAACTCCCCAGTTTTTAAAGCTAGGAGTTATGAATTCATTAAAATCCCATTTCGTCTTCAATCGAGGTCAACGAAATGGGATTTTATTTTTGGTTTTATTAACCCTAGGCTTGCTGAGCTTCTATCATTTTTTTGAATTTGATACGGATGTGGTTTTGGATGTAAGTTCTTTGGAAATAATTGCGTTTCAAAAAGAAATGGATTCGTTGCGAACTACAGAAATTGAATCCAGAAAACCGAAACGTTACCCTTTCAACCCTAATTTTATAACAGATTTTAAGGCGTATACCTTGGGAATGTCACCAGCCGAGTTTGATCGTTTAAAAGCTTTCCGAAACAAAAATAAATGGATCAATTCTACCTCAGATTTTAAGAAGGTTACCAAAGTTTCAGATTCCTTGATAGCTGAAATAAGTCCTCTTTTTAAGTTCCCCGAATGGATAACTAACCCTAGACCCAAAAGAAAGGTGTATACCAATAACTTTTCAGAAAAACCGTTTGCAGAAAAAATAGATTTAAATATCGCGACTGAAACACAATTACAAGAAGTGAGTGGGATAGGAGTGACACTTAGCAAGCGTATTGTTGATTACCGTGAAAAGCTAGGAGGCTTTTCAAAGGACATTCAATTAAATAGCGTGTGGGGTTTACGACGAGATGTCATAGAACGAACTTTGAATTTATTTACTGTTAAAACGCCTAAAGAGATAGTAAAGATGAATATTAATAAAGTTTCTGCTTCAGATATAGCAACTATTCCAGGAGTCTCCTTTGATCTAGCAAAACGAGTTTGGGAGTTTGTAAAGCTGCGAGAAGGAGCTGTTAGCTTTTCAGAATTAGAGAAAATAGAAGGCTTGTCTAAAGGAAAATTACAGCTAATTCAACTATATTTGTCTGTTGAATAGAGCGACTTTCACTTAATAGATGTGGAATTATCTTTCCGAATTATTATAAATCAGAAATAGCATATGAATAGCATGTACTTTACAGAAGAACACGATTTTTTTAGAAAGAGTTTTCAGGACTTTTTACAAAAGGAAGTAGTTCCACATATTGAAGAATGGGAGAAGACTGGAACTATAGATCGTTTTATCTGGGAGAAATTTGGTGAGATGGGCTATTTTGGATTGGCTACTCCAGAGGCGTATGGTGGCTTGGAGCTAGATCTATTTTATACGGTGATATTTTTAGAAGAATTACAGAAGATAAATTCTGGTGGCTTTGCCGCCGCCATGTGGGCGCACGCCTATTTGGCCATGACCCACTTAAATAAAGAGGGAAATCATGAGCAGAAAGAGAAATATTTGGCGCCTAGCGTTACAGGTGAGTTGATAGGCTGTCTTTGCATAACAGAGCCTTTTGGTGGAAGTGATGTAAGTGGTATGAGAACCACGGCTGTAAAAGAAGGAGATACCTATGTATTGAATGGCTCTAAGACATTTATTACTAATGGTGTTTTTAGCGACTATTTAATAGTAGCGGCCAAAACATCTCCAGAATTAGGAAATAAAGGGATAAGTATATTTGTAATGGATCGCGATACACCTGGTATTTCGGCAACCAAATTAGATAAATTAGGCTGGAGAGCCAGTGATACAGGCGAGATCGCTTTTGATAATGTTACCATTCCTGCTTCTAACCTAATGGGAGAAGAGGGGAAAGGTTTTCCATATATAATGCAGCATTTCGCGTTAGAAAGATTGGTTATGGGTATTAATGCTCATGCACGAAGTGAGTTTGCTTTGGAATATACAATACAGTATATGAAAGACCGTATGGCTTTTGGACAATCGATTTCTAAGTTCCAAGCATTGCGTCACAAAGTGGCTCAATTAACAGCAGAAGTTGAGGTGTGTAAAACATTTAATTATGTGACTGCAAAACGTTTGAACGACGGGGAATATGTGGTGAAAGAAGCGACAGTGGCGAAATTGACTTCAACCAAAGTAGCGGATGATGTTATGTATGAATGCCTTCAGTTACTAGGAGGTTATGGTTATATGGAGGAGTATCCGTTGGCAAGATTGTTACGAGATAGTCGTTTAGGTCCTATTGGAGGAGGGACTTCTGAAATCCTTAGAGAGATTATCGCTAAAATGGTAATTGATGGTAAGGATTATAAGCCTGCGACCTAGTTGAATTCAATCGAGGCCGTCTTTGGCTTTATATTTGCAAAGCACTGATTGTTAACTTAAATTAAAAGACGACATATGAAACATCGTTATCTAAATTTCTTTTTTAGCTTATTACTAGGTGTGTTTTGTGTAAATGCTTTTGGTCAAACGGAGCTTAAAAGCAAGATTGCCGATTTCTCGACCTTTGCTCCAATCGAGAGTGCTAGTATTTATATTGAGAATACTACAATCGGAACAATAAGTAACACCGATGGTAAATTTCTCTTACAGGTGCCAAGGGAGTTCGAAAATGACACGCTAGTTATTTCATCGATTGGATATAAAAGCTTCAGAACAGCCATACCAGATTTTGATCCTACAATGGATATCTTTTTGGAAGAAGATATAGCATCGTTGGATGAGATTATTCTTGTGGCATCTACGAGACCCAAAACAGGGAATGATATTGTGTTAAGGGCGATTGAGGAGTTGCCTGAGAACCTCCCAGAACAACCTTATTTACAGAAAGGGTTTTTGAGACATAAGGAGCGGAATAAAAAGGAGTTCAAATGGCTAATAGAAAGCGCCCTTACCCTATATGACTCTAGTTATGCCTCTGGTGCCGAGGATAATTTAAAAATCAATGTTGATGAGGTTAGAAAAAGTTATGATCTAAGAGACGTAGATAGCCTTTTTGCTTATACAGCATATCTTAAGAGTAGAACAAGAAATAAAGCGCTTAGAGTTAAAAATTTGAGGCGAGACACTATCAAGACCAAGTCTTTAGTTGAAGCAATTAAATGGAACGATTCTCGAGTTAATGGTTTGGAAAACCTGTTTAGAGGAAGGCTTAACCTAGTGAGGAATTCAAACATAGCAGGAGCTTTGTTTGGTAAAAATATGCTTGATAAGCATCAGTTTGAACTGGATACCGTTCTGGTTGATAATGAAAGAAAGTTGTATAAAATAAAAATTTCCAAGAGTGAAAGTTTTGTTGGCTTAAATACTAAGGGAATTTATAACGAAGGTTATGAGGCTAATGGTTGGCTTTATATTTATTGGGACACCTACGCTATTAAAAAGATAGAATATCAACTTACGGCCGCTTCGGCTGCGCAAAAGAGTAGAAGTAAGACGCTGTTTGATACACTTGTTAACCATAAAATGGTGATGACATATATGGAGTATCAAGATAAGATGTATCCAAATTATTTTTATTACGAAACACCTAAGCTGGTTAAGATAGGGGATCGATCTTCAGATAAAACGAAATCGGATAAAACAAAAAAAGAAGACGAAATTCAAAGAGAGAAAGATGAACAATTTTACTATACGGTTCAGGAAATTTTGTTTTCGGAAATTGTTCAGGACCCAGAGTTAATAAATGAAGCGCTACAAAAAGATTGGTCGGAAGATATTTTTTCACCAAGACCTTATAATAAGACATTTTGGAAAAATTACAACGTTTTGTTAGAAAGTGAAGAAGAGGAGAAGCTAATTCAAGATTTAAGTACAAGAGCCTCTTTGTTTAAACAGTAAGTTTTTAACTTTCTTTAGTGTCAATTGTAAAATACTTTCTATCTTTGCCGACCTAAAGAGAGGAGGTTAAGACACTATGTTAATAATACCAATAAAAGACGGAGAAAATATCGATAGAGCATTGAAGCGTTTCAAGCGTAAATTCGATAGAACAGGAACAATGAGACAATTACGTTCTAGACAAGCTTTTTCAAAGCCATCTGTTGTACGTAGAGCTCAAATCCAAAAAGCACAATACATTCAAGGACTTAGAGACGCTGAAGAAATTTAGTTCTCTTATGTTTTTAAAAATATTTAACCACTAAACAATTAAGTTGTTTGGTGGTTTTTTTTGTTTTACCTGTTCTTTCGTAGGTGTAACTTCCCCTACAATTTTGTACATTTAGCATATCAATGTATGAGCCTATTCACATGCCCTTCAGGGATTTTATAGATTACCTAACTTTGGAGAAGAAGTATTCTCCTCACACGATTGTTGCTTATAAAAAAGATTTAGAAAGTTTTTTGAACTTTGCTTCTGAAGGATATGATTACCAATCGATCAAGGATGTGAACTATTCAATCATTAGAAGTTGGATTGTTTCATTAGTTGATGCTGATGTTTCGAACAGAAGTATAAATCGCAAAATCTCCTCTTTAAAAACCTATTATAAATTTTTGCTGAAGACTGCTCAAATTGAAGTCAATCCGTTGGCAAAGCACAGGGCTCTAAAAATAGCTAAGAAGATTCAAGTGCCTTTTTCCGAAGCCGAAATTGAAAATGTTTTAGAATTACTTCAAGCGTCAAGTGATTTTAAAGGTGTTCGCAACAAGCTTATCGTTGAGCTGTTTTATTCAACAGGTATTCGTCGTGCCGAGCTGGTTGGTTTACAATTTTCTAATGTTTCTGTAGTTCAAAAAACCATAAAGGTATTAGGAAAGCGTAACAAGGAGAGGATTATACCCTTAGTCCCAACTGTGGTAGAAACTATTCAACAATATATTGAAGTTCGAAGAGGATTGAATATAATCAAGGATGAGAGCTATTTTTTCCTTTCCTCTAAAGGAATTAAAATTTATGAAACACTTGTTTACAGAGTAATAAATACTTACTTTAGTAAAGCATCAGAAAAGGTTAAAAGAAGTCCACATATATTAAGGCATTCTTTTGCAACGCACCTTTTAAATGAGGGTGCAGATTTAAACGCAGTAAAAGAGTTACTTGGGCATTCTAGTCTTGCTTCAACACAAGTGTATACGCATAATAGTATTGCAAAGCTGAAAGAGGTCTACCAAGATTCGCATCCCAGAAATAATAACTAATATTAAATACGTAGCCAATGAACCAAGCTATTTCTTATCCTGTTTAATGAATAGATCCTTTTATTCAAAATTTAGAGAAGATTAATTTAAAAGTAATAAAGCGTATGAAAGTAAATGTACAGGCCCCAAATTTTGGGGTAGATAATAAACTTATTGTATTTATAGAAAAGAGACTTTCAAAGTTAGAACAATTTTATGACCGAATAATTTTCGCTGACGTCTTTCTGAAAGTTCAAAAAACGAGTGAAAAGCAAAATAAAACAATTGAAATTTTATTAAGTGTACCAGGTGATGATTTGATTGTCAAAAAGGAAGCTAGAACTTTTGAAGAAGGTACAGATGAATGTGTTCAATCTCTAGAACGACAGCTTAAAAAGCGAAAGCAAAAACAAAGAGCATTTTTCTAAGATAATTTTCTAAGATAATTTTTTTAAAGAAAATAATTTATATACATTTGCAGTCCGTTAGAAATAGCGGACTTTTTTATGGCTGAAAAGTTGGTAAAAAAGCCGATGTAGCTCAGCTGGCTAGAGCAGCTGATTTGTAATCAGCAGGTCGTGGGTTCGAGTCCCTCCATCG